>NZ_JBVKCA010000003.1:0-266147 GCF_055656965.1 Streptomyces sp. NPDC111656 | reverse complement strand
AAAGGAAAACAAATGGGAGGGGCGGGAGGCGGGAGGGTCTTGGAGGGGGGGGGGAAAGAGGCGGGGGGGGGGGGCGGACCCCCCGTTGAACCCCCCCCCCCCATCCGTACGGCTGGTTCAGGACGCCGGCTGCTCCACCTTCGTCGCGGCCTTGCCGTCCACCGCCGCCGCGAGCTGCGGCACCATGCGGTCCAGGACGTAGGGGATGCTCAGCACGGTCGACAGGGACACCGCGTTGCCGTAGTCACTCGTCTCCTTGACGAAGACCTCGCGCCCCTGCTTCACCACGTTCAGGTCGGCGTAGATCTTGTCGTTGTGCAGCTTGGTGACCGCCGTGGTGGTGTCCGGCACGATCCACACGTCGACGCCTTGGTCGAGCAGGTCGAAGCGCTCCTTGCTGATGTTGGCACCGAACTGGTCCCCGATCACCTTGTCGAGGTCCTTCGGCAACGAGAAGCCGAGGTCGGACAGGAACCGCGAGCGCGGGTCCTGGCTGCCGAACACGAACGTGCCCTCGTACGGGGTCGCCATGACCGCGGAGGCCCCGGCGAACGCCGGGTTGGCCTTCTTCGCCGCGGCGAACTTGTCCTCGACGCCCGACACCAGCGCCTTGGCCTCGGTCTCCTTGCCGAGCGCCTTGCCGATCTCCTCGGTCTGCTGCTGCCACGGCACGCCGTAGTTGTTGTACGCCTTCGGCTGGGCCACGACCGGCGCGAACTTCGACAGGCTCTCGTACTGGGACTTGGTCAGCCCCGAGTACACGGCGAGGATCAGATCGGGCTTCAGAGCGGCGATCTTCTCCACCTGAGGGCCGGTGCCGGTGTCCTTGAGGACGGTCGGCGCCGCAGCGCCGCCCAGCTTGTCCTGGGCCCACGGGCCGACGGCCCCCTTGTAGCCGCCCAGCCACTCGGTCGTCGCGACCGGCACGTTGCCCAGAGCGAGGACCGCGTCCTGGTCGGTGAGGCCGACGGTGACGATCCGCTTGGGCTCGGACTTGATCGTCGTACTGCCGAACTTGTGGTCGAGCGTCACGGGATAGGCGCCGGCGACGGACTTCGAGTCCGCCCCCGACGCGCCGGAGGGGGACGAGCCGGAGTCGGAGTCGGAGGAGCCGCAGCCGACCGCAGCGGCGGTGAGCAGGAGTACGGAGGCGAGCAGGCCGGACAGCCGTGAGGCTCTGGTGGCGCGGGTCATCGGATGATCCTTCTGTTCGTCGCGGTGGGTTCGTCGCGGTCGGTTCGACGGAGGTGGCCGGGTCGAGGAGGAGTGGAGGGGGACGGGGTCAGGGGCGGTCGCCCCAGGAGCGGCTGCCGGACCACGCGTGCCACAAGGCGGCGTACGGGCCCCCGGCGGTGAGCAGTTCGTCGTGCGTGCCGCTCTCCACGACCCGGCCGTCACTCAGGACGACCACCCGGTCGGCGGCGGCGGCCTGGCTGAGTCGGTGCGCCACGACCAGCGCGGTGCGGCCTCGCAGGGCCTGCTCGGCGGCCTCGTCGAGCTGGCGGGCGCCCGAACTGCCCGCCTCCGCGGTCGCCTCGTCGAGCACGACGACGGGTGGGTCGGCCAACAGCAGGCGGGCCAGGGCGAGTTGCTGGGCCCGGTCGGCGGTCAGCCGGTGGCCGCCGTCGCCGACGACCGTGTCCAGGCCCGCCGGCAGCGCCTCGGCCCAGCCGAGGGCACCCACCGTGGCCAGCGCCTCCCGCAGCTCCTCGTGGTCCGCCGCCGGGCGGGCCAGCCGCAGGTCGTCGACGAGCGGCCCGGCGAAGACGTGGACCTCCTGCGTGACGAGCCCCACCAGCCCCCCGGACTCGTCCGGTTCGGCGCCGCCGACGTCGACCCGGCCTTCCTCCGGGCGGTGCAGTCCGGCGACCAGCTTGGCGAGGGTCGTCTTGCCCGCGCCGGTGGTGCCGACCAGCGCGACCCGTTCCTTGGGCCGGATCTCCAGGTCGACGCCGTGCAGCACCGGGCGGCCGGGCACATACGCGTGGGAGACGGCGGTCAGCGTCACGGACGGGGCACCGGCGGCGGTCGTACGGTCGCCCGTGTACGCGGGGGCCGCGGGCGCCGGTTCGTCCACCACCCCGACCAGGCGAGCCAGCCCGGCCGTCGCCGACTGGGCGTCGTCGAGCAGCACGAGCGCGGTGTTGACCGGTCCGAAGAGGCTGTGGAAGTAGAGCGCGGCGGCCGTGGCCGTGCCGACCGAGGCGGAGCCGGAGCGCACCAGCAGGAACCCGGTGACCAGGACGGCGGTGAGTCCCGCGTACTCGGCGATGTGCAGCCGGCCGTAGAAGCGCAGGACCAGCCGCACCCCCCTCATCGTCAGCTCCACCGACGCCCGCGAGCGCTCGGTGACCCGTCGCGTGTGGTCGGCCTGAAGCCCGTACGCCCGCACGGTCCGGGCCCCGCCGATGGTGTCCAGCAGTTGCTGCTGCTGTGCCCCGGTGGCGATGCGCTCCTTGGCGTACAGGGGCACGGCGTTGCGCACGTACCAGCGAGCCGTGTGCGCCTGCACGGGCACGGCGACGAGCGCCGCGAGCAGGAACCGCCAGTCCAGCAGGGCGAGGGCGCCCAGGGTCAGCACGATCGACAGCGCGGAGCGCGCCAGCTCGGGCAGGGCGCCGCGTACCGCGTCGGCGACCCGGGACACATCACGGGTGACGCGCGCGTTGAGGTCGCCGGAGCCTGCCTTCTCCAGCCGCTTCAGGGGCAGTGACAGGGCACGTTCCACGAACAGTTCGCGCAGCCGGGCGAGCACGGTCTCGCCGAGCCGGGACACCAGGGACATGCCCAGCGCGGTCGTGACGCCCTGCACCACGGCCACCCCGGCCAGCGCGACCACGGGCAGTGTGAGCGCGTCGGGGGAGCGCCGCTCGGTGACCACGTCGACGATGTGGCCGAGCAGCGGTTGGGTGAGCAGTCCGACGGAGGTGGCGAGCACCATCAGGCCGAACCCGGCGGCGGCCAACCCTCGGTGCGGGCCCAGCAGTTCGCGCACCGCCGCCCGGGTACGAGCGGGACTGGCCGTGGGCAGCAGCGCACGCTCGGAATCCGTCCGCTCGCTTTCCGCCGTCATGCCAGCACCGCCGTCCGGTAGGTCGCGTCGGCTCGTACGAGCTCCGCGTGCGTGCCCTCGGCCCCGACCCGGCCGCCGTCGAGGAGGACCACCCGGTCGGTGACGGCGAGCAGCGCCGGGCTGTTGGTCACGACGACCGTGGTGCGTCCCCGGCGGAGTTTGCGCAGCCCGTCGGCGATGCGTGCCTCGGTCACCGCGTCCACGGCCGTCGTCGGATCGTGCACGACCAGGACGGGTGACCCGGCGCGCAGGGCCCGTGCCAGCAGGACGCGTTGGCGTTGCCCGCCCGACAGGGACCGGCCGCCCTCGCCGACACCGGTGGCGGCGCCGTGCGGCAGGGAGCGGGCCACCTCGTCGGCGTGTGCGGCGGCCATGGCGCGCTCCGTCCGGAGAACCGGCTCTCCTTCCACCAGGTCGCTCGCCGACTCCTCGCCCGGGGTCACGTTCGCGGCCAGCGAGCCGTCGAACAGTACGGCGTCGTGGGCGGCCACCAGTACCGCCGCCCGCAGCTCCGCCGGATCGAGTCGGGTCAACGGCACGCCGTCCAGCTCGACCGAACCCGACTCCGGGTCCGTCTCCCGGCCCAGGCAGCGCAACAGGGCCTCGGCGCAGGCCGGATCCGTCACGGCGATCCCGGTCAGCCGGCCGGCCGGCAGATCCAGGTCCACGCCGTCCGGCCCACCGAGACGTACGCCGCGCAGCCGCAGCTCCCCACGCACCGGGTCCGGCACCGGGGTGTCCCCGTCCACGACGGCGGGTGCCGAGGCGAGCACCTCCGCGACCCGGGCGGCCGAGGCGCGGCCCTGCGCCAGGTCGGCGTTGACCCAGGCGAGCGTCTCCAACGGCCCGAGCAGGAAGAGCGCGAGACCCACCGCGGACACCAACTGGCCCAGCGTGAGGGAGTCGTCGAGCGCCAACCGCCCGCCCACCAGGGCTATCAGCGCGATGAACCCACCGGTGAGGGCCAGGACGAGCCCGGTCTGCCAGGACTCGGCACGTGCCGCGCGCAGGGTGGCCGCGAGAGAGACACGGCTGGTCCGGCGGTAGCGCTCGACGGCCGCCTGCTGCGCGCCCAGCCCCTTCAGCACCCGCAGCCCGGCCACCAGGTCGGCGGCCACCCCCGAAGCGTGGGCGGCCCGGTCCTGCTCGGCCTCGCTGCGGCGCTCCAGCGGCTTGCTCAGCAGATGTCCCAGCCACAGCAGGACGGGCGTGCCCAGCAGCACGATCAGCCCGAGCGGCACGGACGTCAGGAGCAGCACCACGGCGCTCACGGTGACGCCCGCGACGGCCCAGATGCCGCTCATCAGCGCCATGTTGACCGCGCCGACCCGCTTGGCGTCCTCGGTGGCCACGTTGGCCAGTTCGCCGGGCAGCCGTCCCTCCTCGGCGCCCCCGCGGGCGTCGAGCACCCGGCGCACGATCGCCAGGCGGAGTGTGTGCGCGGCCTCTTCCGCGCCGCGTTCACCGGCCCGCGCGCCCAGCCGGAAGCTCCACGACAGCGCCACGTACATGAGGGCGAGGACGGCCAGCCAGAGGACCAGTCGCCCGGCGTCCCGCCCGGCCACGGCCTGGTCGATGACGACACCGATGAGGACGGGTACCAGGGCTTCCCCCAGCTGATGCACACACCCGAGCGCCGCACCGAGACCGACGCGCCGCGCCTGCCCCTTGATCGAGCGTGTCAGGACGTCCCGCCCCGATGGTTCCCCTGTTCTCACCAGCCACCCTCCGGAAACCGGCCAACTTAGGTAAGGCTACTCTAAGTTATCCCGGGGGAGTCAATGCCCTGTCGGGCCGCGTGCTCGTACGACAGGGCATGGGTGGCGGTTCACCCCGTGGGCGCGAGTACGGTCGTACGGCCTCCCAACGCGGCGGAGAAGTGGTCCGTGACCTGCTCCAGCGCCGTGGCGGTGGCGGGCGCGACGATCAGTGTGCCGTCGTCGTCGACCTCGACGTCCCAGTAGCCGGGAGGTGGGGGAGGGGCTTCCGGAGACGGAGAGGATCGAGGCCATGACGGGACCTTCCGGGATCGGGGTTCAGACGTACGGAGCGGGCGGGCGGTTGCTCACCAGGCGCTCGACCGCACCGTGATCAGCGGCCGCAGTTCGTTGCGCAGCGTTTCCAGGAAGGTGACGACCTCGGCCGCCACCGAGCGGTGCTGGAGGTCGTTGAGGACGTCGTGGTGGGCGCCGTGGACGACCGAGAGGCGGGCACGGGGCAGTGACCTTCCCTGCTGGACCGGGGCAGGCAGGGCTGAACTCCCTGTCTGCGCGCTGGAGACGGCGGACCGCGTCACCCTCAAGGGCTGACGGACACCCCTCACACCCGTACCGCCGGTCTGTGCACCCGTGGGAGCGGAGCTATGATGCCTGGCCTCTGATCGACACCGAGGGGAGCACCCAGTGCAGGACGCGGCGGCGACCGAGGAGCTTGCCTTGCGCGCGGCCTCGGGTGATCCGGCAGCGCTTGACCTGCTGCTCCAGGGGATCCGGCCGGAGGTCGTGCGGCGCTGTGGGCGCTTTCTGCCCTGCCGCGAGGACGCCGAGGAGGCTGCGCAGGACGTCCTGCTCCAGGTGGCGCGGAAGATCACCTCGTTCGAGGGGCGCAGCCGGTTCAGCACCTGGCTGTACACGGTCGTCGCCAACTGTGCCCGTCAGAAGTACCGCGAGCTGAAGCGGCGGGCCGCCGAGCAGCCGGACGTCATCGACGCCTCGCAGCACGTCGACCCGCGCACCACGAGCGTGATCGCCGGATCCCGCATCGACCTCCTGGAGGCGCTGGAGCGCCTGGAGCGCGAACACCCGCATCTGGTCGCGCCGTTGGTCTACCGGGACATCTGCCAGCTGGAGTACGCCGAGGTCGCCGAGCGCGTCGGCATTCCGCTCGGCACGCTCAAGTCCCGGCTGCACGAGGCGCGCAGACAGATCAGGCCCTGGCTGGTCGACGCGTCCTGACGGGGCGGCGCGTCCTGACGGGGCGGCGGCCACCTGCCGCGGTCAACCACGGTGCGAGCAGTCAACTGGCCTGAACCCCGTGCCGGTTGTGGCGCAAGGTAAGAGGTTGATGATAAGTCGCGGCAGGGTCTCCCGGCGGCCTCGATCACGTCTGTACTGTCCACCGTTGTGTCGAACGGCAGTCGTTCAACGGCCGTTCTACGCGCGCAGATCGGCGCCCCGCACCGCCTCTTCCCCCGCCCCCACCCATGGAGGAACGCCGGATGCTCACCCCCACAAGGCCCCGCCACAGACTCGCCGTCGCCCTCACCGCGCTCGCCGTGCTGCTCACGGGAGCCGCGCTCCAGACGACCACCGCCGCCCCCGCGCACGCGGCCACCACCCATCGCGTCCTGTTCGACAACGGCCACGCCGAGACGGCGGGCAACGCCGACTGGATCATCTCCACCAGCCAGCCGAACCCGCTGAGCGAGGACTCCTCGCCGTCCTCCGAGACCGACTGGACCGGCGCGCTCTCCTCGTGGGGCGTGGCCCTGCAGAAGACCGGCGACTACAGCCTGGACACGCTGCCTTCGGGCTCCAAGCTGACGTATGGCGGTAGCTCGGCCACCGACCTGTCGAACTTCGACACGCTGGTGCTGCCCGAGCCCAACACGCTCTTCACCACGGCCGAGAAGACCGCGATCATGACGTTCGTGAAGAACGGCGGCGGTCTGTTCATGATCTCCGACCACACCGGGGCCGACCGCAACAGCGACGGCTACGACGCGGTGAAGATCCTCAACGATCTGATGACCAACAACAGCGTCGACTCCACCGACCCGTTCGGCTTCTCCGTCGACTCGCTGAACATCAGCTCGGGCTACCCCGCGGCGATCAGCGACAGCACCAACGCGGTCCTGCACGGCTCGTTCGGCACCGTCACCAAGAGCCTCATCGCCAACGGTACGACGGTCACGCTGAAGCCCGCCGACAATTCGGCGGCCAAGGGCCTGCTCTACCGCTCCGGTTACTCGGGCAACACCGGGGCCTTCTTCGCCACCAGCACCTTCGGAAGCGGCAAGGTCGCCTTCTGGGGCGACAGTTCGCCGATCGACGACGGCACCGGCCAGTCCGGCAACACGCTCTACGACGGCTGGAACGACACCGGTGCCACCAACGCCGCCCTCGCCCTGAACGCCACCGAGTGGCTTTCCTCGTGAGTGAGCCGAGCCTCGTGACTGAGCAAGTGAGCAAGTGAGCCCGTGGCTCCTGGTGTGCGCACACCAGGAGCCACGGGCTCGGTCGTGTCCGGTCAGCGCTGGGTGTAGATGAAGCCGATCTTGTCGACCTCGTCGCCCGTGCGGCCGTGGAACCCGGCGATCTGCCAGCCCGACGGCGCCGTGCGGGTCACGCAGTCCGAGGTCGACGCACCGCCCGCCAGGCTGTTGCCGAGGTTGGTGGTGAACTTGGCGTAGAAGATCCGGGTGTTGCCGTCCTTCACGCCCTGGCACAGCTGCGCCGAGGTGACGTACTCGCCGCTGCCGAGCGTGAGCGACGACGCGGTGCCGCCCGTGCCGCCGTGGGTCAGCGTCGTGCCGCTGCTCAGCGTCAAGCCCATCTGGTCGACGCGCGAGCCGCTGCGCAGGGTGAGGGCGGTCGCCCTGGCCCCGGCCGGCACGCTGTCGATGTCGTTGAAGTAGTCCCCGTGCGGGCCGCCGAACTGGTCGCTCAGCTGGAAGGAGGGGTTGCGCGACCAGGTGAACTTGGCGGTGATCGGGTCGTGGTCGGAGAGCATCAGCCCGTCCGAGGTCAGGAAGCTCGCGTGCTCGTTGTTGTAGCTCGTGGCGTTGAGCGTGACCAGCTTGCTGCCGCGGTACAGGATCTTGTCCACGACCTCGCAGGTGTTGGGCACGGTGGCGCCGGTCTGGTCGCAGACCAGCGCGTCGCTGCCCTTGGCGGGCGGGGTGCCGCCGCGGATGAGCTTGACCCAGGCGTCGGTCAGGCCGTTGGCCGCGCCGAACTCGGCGATCGTGTCGCCGGCACGCGTGTAGCGGGTGTTGGTGTCACCCATGACCACCACGGCGTTGCCCTTGGAGTGGCTCTGGATGAAGGCCGTGAGCTGGTTGAGGTTGTCCGCCCGCGAGGCCAGGTCGCCGTCGTTGGTGCCCGCGTTGGTGTGCAGGTTGTAGAAGTCGACGTACACGCCCTCGGCCAGCCGTTCCCGCATGAACGTGAAGCCCTTGGGGGTCAGGCAGTCGCCCGAGTCGATCTGGCAGGAGTTCCAGTGCACCCGCTCGAAGTCGTCGGTGTCGTAGGAGATCTTCGACAGGGTGTTGAGCCCACTGCCGATCCCGGCGCCACCGCTGGTGGGCGTGCGGTAGGCGTGCGTGGTGTCGCCCGCGTAGAGATAGGAGTGGTAGTTGAAGTCCTCCTCCACGTGGACGATGTCGTACGGGCCGAGCCGCTGGCCTATCGCCGTGGTGCTGGTGTCGCGCGGGGTCGAGGCACTGGAGATGATCTCGGGGAGTCCGGCGACGTTGTAGCTGAGCACGTTGAAGGTGCCCGAGTCGGCGGCCGCCGCGGCGGGGGCGGTCGCCGTGAGTCCGCCGAGGGCCGCGGCTGCCGCGGCCATGGTGGCGAGGACTCTTCGGAGAGGTGACATGGGGGTGTCTCCTGGGGACTGGGTACTGAGGGATGACGGGGCGTCAGTAGCCGACCGTGAACGTGGCGTCGGCCTTCTCGGTGCTGGTGGAGATGGGATCGATGCGCAGGACGTAGTTTGCGTGGCGGATGTGACGGTCCGGATAGTTGAAGGAGCGGAAAGATGACCAGGAGGTGTCGGCCAGGCCCGCGGTCCGGTAGAACGTGGCGTCCTGCGCGAACGTCGTCGTACTGTCGTTGACGTCCAGTTGCAGCTGGTAGTTGTAGTGCCTCAGATAGCGTGTGGGGTAGCTGACGGACTGGAAGGACACCCCGGAGCTGTCGGCGAGCCCCGGCACGAGCTTCCACTCCGCGTCGGTGTACGGGTCGAACGGGTAGGCGTCGATCCGGCCGACGTAGTCGGCGTGACGGACGTACCGGTCCGGGTAGTTGTAGGACTTGATGCGGTTCCAGCCCGGCTTGCCGTACGCCGTCACGAGGTTGTCGTACTCGGTGGTGGTGATCGGCTGGATGGTGCCGTGCTTCGAGTTGACCGGCTGGGTGTAGAGCCGCTGGTCGACCGCGGTCCAGGTGCCCGTGGCCAGGTCGCCGCTCTGCCAGGCGTAGAAGACACCGTTGGGGGTGTAAGTGTCCCCCCAGAGGTACCAGGTCGCCGACGTCTGGGACTTGACGAGGATCGGGGCCTCGGTGCCGCCGTGCGCGACGGGTGTGCTGAACACGGTGAAGCTGCCCGGGTCCAGTGAGCTCGACTTGGCGCCGACCAGCGTCTGGTCCTTCTTGAAGTAGAGGTAGTTGACCCCGACGACGCCCACGGCCAGGTCGCCGTCGATGATGTCGTAGCCGGGGTCGAAGAAGACCTGCGCCGTCGACGCGGTCACGAAGTCGGTGGTGTAGTTCACCATGATGACGTTGTGGCCCGTGGAGTTGACGGCCGAGTAGATGATCCCGTACTGCCCGCGGCCCGCGTCCCAGTACGCTTCCGGAGCCCAGCTGTGGGTGGCCATGTCGTGCAGCTTCAGCCGCCGGTAGCCGGTGAAGGAGCGCAGGTCGGCGGAGTCCCAGACATGGATGTACTGGCTCTGCAGGCTCCAGTCGGTGCCCTTGAGGTCGGTGGCGAGCACGACGAACGTGCCGTCCTGTTTGCGCAGGATGAACGGGTCGCGCAGGCCGCCGGTGCCCCCGGTCGGGGTCACGACCGGGTTGTTCTGGTTCAGCGGCATCCACTGGAGCGAGTCGGTGCTGACGGCGAGATGGAGGCCGTAGTCGTCACCGAGCCCGTTCGGGGACTCGGTGAAGTAGCCCATCACGTACGCGGATCCGGTCGCGGCGCGGGCGGACGGAACGCCGATCGCGAAGGAGGCGGTGAGGGCGGCCATCGCCCCCAGCACGGTGCGGCGGGACGGCTCAAGGGGTCCGGGGCTGTCGCTCATCGGGTTCTTCTCCCTGTGTTCCTGGGCTGAGGCTGTGGATGCGGCTGCGGCTGCGGCGCTCATGCCCAGGCCGTCACGGGTACGAAGGAGCTGTCCTGGCGGAAGAGGTCGGTGCCGTCCGACACGTCCACGCGCAGCTGGTAGTTGTAGTGGCGCAGGTAGTAGCCCGGGTAGTTGTACGACTCGAAGCGGACGGCGCCGTCGGGGGTGCCCGTGCGGATGACGAACGTGGCGTCCTTGGCGAACGTCGACGTACCGTCGCTCGCGTCGAAGCGGGCCCGGAAGTCCCAGTGGCGCAGGTAGTTGCCGGCCGCGTCCCGGAAGGAGTAGGCGTTCGCGTCGGCGAGGCCCGGCACCACGGTGAAGGTGGAGGCCTGCTTCTCGGCGGTCGTGCTGGAGCTGCTGACCACGGGCAGGTTGAGCAAGGCGGACTGCTCCTGCCAGTAGCGGGTGGAGTAGTTGCCCGATCGGAAGGAACGGGTCACGCCCGTGGCCAGGTCGACACCGCCGGACACCGTCTCCTTGATCACGGTGAAGTGGCGGGCCGTTCCGGAGATGCCCGGCAGCTTCTTCGGGGCGGTCCAGGTCGCGAAGGTGTCGTAGCTGTCGCTGTAGTAGTAACTGCTGTCGCCGTAGCCGTCGAAGAAGATCCGCCAGGCGCCGTTGTCGAGCTGGATCACGGAGGGACCCTCACGGGTGCCGCCCCAGCCGGCCCAGTCGCCGGTGCGGGTGATGGTGTACGGCCCGGTCAGGCTGGACGCGGTGGCGTACTCGATGTACTTCGTCGTCTCGTTCTTCGGGAACGCGTGGTACGTGGAGCCGATCCTCACGATGAACGTATCGATGTGGTTGGCGCCGATGCCGGACAGGGCCACGGGTGAACTCCACGCGGTGAGGGCCGAGTTGGCGGCATTCATCACATACGGGGTGAAGATCCACTCGTCGTCGGTGGTCGAGCAGGACACGATGACGTTCACGCTGCCGTCGCTGTCGACGAACCACTCGGGCGCCCACGCGCGGGACAGACCGGTGATCGGGACCGTGTAGTCGTACAGGAAGGTCCAGTTGGCCCGGTCGGAGCTGCGGGCGAAGCCGATGGTGGTGCTGACGTCCTGCCAGGTGTGGGTGGTGTAGGTGATGTAGTAGTAGCCGTCGGTGTGCTTGAACACGCTGGCGTCGCGGATGCGGTTGCTGGGCGGGGTGTAGGCGGAGGACTTGGCGAGCCGGAAGTCGGTGGCGTCGTCCGACTGGTACACGTTCACGGTGCCGTCGTCGCTGTTGAGGAACGGCACGATGGTGTAGCGGGTGGCGGAGCCGTGCGCGGGAGCCGCCGCCGCGGCCGAGCCGAGCAGGCCGGGCAGTTCGCCCAGCACGAGTGCGGTCGCGGGTATCGCCACCATCGCGCGCAGCAGACTGCGGCGGGACGGGTCGAGCGGCGTCGAGGACGCGTTCCGGTCGGGGGTGATCATTTTTTGCGGCTCTCCTTGTTTCTGTTGATCCGGGTGAGGGCGCGGCGGCTCCGCGTCCCCACCCGTCCTGCGCACACGTCGAGGTGGCGTCGCCTAGGCCTGGGCCAGGGCGACGACTTCCTCGGCCGTGAGGGTCTTGCCGTACACACGGAAGTCGTCGACCGCACCCCTCAGACAGGGGTCGGCGTACTGCGACCTGCCGAGGTACCCGGCACGGATGTGGTTGCCGAAGTAGCGCGGATCCACCGTGACCTGGGCGTTGCGCCCGACCTCCTGCCCGTCCACGTACAGGACGGCGGTCCCGCCGCCGTACGTCACCGCCACATGCACCCAACGGTCGGTGGGCAGCGGCGCGGCGTCGATGCGTTGCTCGGCGCCCGCGCCTGCGGCGGTGATGGCGTAGCGAAGGGTGCCGTCGCCGCTGAGCGGGGTGAGGAACATGTTGGCCGTGACGCCGGTGCCGAGGTCGAACACCCGACTCCAGACACCGGGTTGGCCGTCCAGCCGCACCCAGGTGGCCAGCGTGTAGACGGCGGCGCCCGCGAGGAGGTCGTCGGCCAGGCGTACGTACCCGTCCGTGCCGTCGAGCGCCACCGCGCCACCGTCGGCGCCGCCCGCCGTCCAGGCGGCACCGCCGACGAGCTGGGCCGCCTTCCCGTTCCCGGTGGCGTCGGCGGCCGTGGTCCCGGAGGTCTCGTCGAAACGGTGCCAGGCGGCGAACTCCGGTGGCGGTGGCGGTGGTTCACCGGTCTGCCAGTACACGGAGTAGTGCTGGTGGTGCACCCGGGAGATCGGCAGGAGTGAGACGTCCTCGCCGTCGGCGCGGGCGGTGAACCGCAGCGGCTCCTGCGGCTCCTGCCGTACGGATCCGGTGTCCAGGCGCGGCAGCCACGGCGTCGCCCTGTCCCCGTACGCCCCTGCCAGGACCACCGGGCCGTGCAGTACCGCCCGTACGTCGGGGTCGTCGGGCGTCGGCTCGATGACCGTGCGCATGGGCAGCGACACCTCGACCCGGTCCCCGGCGCGCCACTCCCGGTCGAGGGTCAGCCGGCTGCCGGGCTCCGGACGGTCGGGCAGGGCGCGGCCGTTGAGTGTCGCGCGGGCGTCCGCGGCCCAGGACGGGATACGGACGAGCAGCTGGTGCGCGGCCCGTCCGGCGGTGACGGTCAGCACGGTCGACGACCGGTCGGGGAAGGAGGTGGTCTGCCGCCAAGTGATGTTCCGTTCCCGCCAGTTGACCTGCGACGGGATGAACAGGTTCACCAGCAGCCGGTGTCGGTCGTGCGAGTAGACCGTGTCGGCGAACTTCGCCTGCGTCTCCATGCCGGTGCCGTGGTCGCAGGAGAAGTTGTCGTAGTCGGTCGAGTACGCGTCAGGGTCGGTGCCCATGAAGGACGGCTGCTGCTTGAAGGCGCCGGGGCCCAGGCCCGTGTAGTAGATGTTGAAGCCGTGCGCCGCGTCCGGGTCCTGCTCACCGAGCATCTGGTTGAACAGGGTCCGCTCGTAGTAGTCGAGCAGATCGGTGCGCCGGGGCGCGTGGAAGTGCAGCAGGCGGGTCAGTTTCAGCATGTTGTAGCTGTTGCAGTTCTCGCAGGTGCTGTTGGACAACTGACCCGCGATGACGTCCGGTTCGTGAAAACCCTCGCCGTTGCTGTTCCCGCCGATCACGTAGGTGTGGTGATCGGTGACGATCTGCCAGAAGTTTTCGGCGATCGTGCGGTAACGGTCGGGCAGACCCTCCTCCCACAGGCGCAGGGCGCCGACCATCTTGGGGATCTGGGTGTTGGCGTGCAGCCCCGCGAGCTTGTCCTCGTTCCTGGCCAGCGGGTCGAAGACGCGGGCGTGCGTGAAGCGTTCGGCGACGGCGAGCCACCGGGCGTCGCCGGTGAGGGCGTGCAGATCGGCGAGCACGTCGTTCATGCCGCCGAACTCCGTCTCCAGCACCCGCTGCATCTGCTCGTGCGACAACGGCTCGGTGCGCCGGTCGACCCACTCGGCCTGGCGCAGCACGACGTCGAGGGCCTGTCCGCTGCCGGTCAGCCGGTGCTGCTCGACCAGCCCGGCCATGATCTTGTGGATCGTGTAGTACGGCGCCCATACGCCGGTCCCGGCTTCGAGGCGGTCGAAGAAGCTCTCCGGGAACGCGGACAGATAGCCCACGCCGAAGCCCGCGGCGGGAGAGGCGGCCTGGCACTCGGCCAGCGCCGAGACGAGCCGGTGGCCCTTGTCGCGCAGGGCCCGCTCCCCGGTGTTGGCGTGGGCGAGGGCGAGCCCGGAGAGCAGATGGCCGGTCGAATGGCCGCGCAACTCGACGCTCGGGCCCTCCCAGCCACCGCACGGCTGGGCGTTGCTGGGCAGGCCGACGTTGGTACGGAAGGTGTGGAGCAGCCGGTCGATGTCCACGAAGCGCAGATAGGCGGAGTTGCGCTGCTGGTTGGCCCGGAAGGCACTGTCCAGGAGGGTCACCGAGCCGAGGGGGAACGGCCGGACGGGGGCGTTGGCGTCGTGGGCGACCGGGGCGCCCGAGGTGTTGGTCCCGGTCGAGGCGTGGGCCGTGCCGCAGGCCGCGGCCAGGGTCATGGCGGCCGTGGACGTGCTGGTGACGGCGAGGAAGTGACGTCTGTCGAGTGGGGGGTTCACAACGACCTCCGCATGCCGAAGAACCGGGCGGTGGTGTCCCTTCACCGCCCCGCTCTCGTTCGAAATACCGAATGTTGTGCGACATGCTGTGCAACATGCAGTGCGAGGCATCACGGTAAGGGCTTGCTGGGTGATGTGAATAGTGCTTGTGGTGAAGGAAGTTGGCGCGAGAGGGCCACGGGTTCACAGGGGCGGGCGGCGGCTGTGGTGTGCCGGGTGTCGGCGGCCCTGTCTAGGGTGGTCCGCGTGACGGAGAAGACCAGGGAGAAGACCAGGGAGAAGACCAGCAGACCGCTCGCCGTGTTCGACCTCGACGGCACGCTCGCGGACAGCGCGCACCGGCAGCGGTTCCTGGAGCGCAAACCACGGGACTGGGACGCGTTCTTCGCCGCCGCACCGCAGGATCCGCCACTCGCGGAGGGAGTGGCCCTGGCGTTGCGCAGCACGGAGGAGTGCGAGGTGGTCTATCTGACCGGCCGTCCCGAGCGCTGCCGTCGTGACACCGTCGAGTGGCTGGCCGCGCAGGGGTTGCCCGAGGGGCGCGTCTGGATGCGACGCAACGACGACCGCAGGCCCGCCCGTCACACCAAACTGGACGTCCTGCGCCGGCTCGCGCGCGACCGCGAGATCCACGTCCTGGTCGACGACGACGAACTCGTCTGCGACGAGGCGGAACGGGCCGGTTTCAGGGTCGTCCGAGCCCGCTGGGCCACGGCGTCCGCGGCACTGAAGGACGCACAGGAGCGGGAGGGACGGACCTAGGGGTCCGTCAGGGGAGCCGAGGAGGCGCTCAGGAGTTGCCCCACGGTGGGCGGGGCGGGTCCTACTCCTCGGAGAGGCGGGGAAGCAGTTGACGCGGCTCGGCGTCGCCGAGGGCTCCCGGTCCGGGCCGCGCACGGCCTGGCCGACTGCTCCGGCCGGGGCTTCGGCGCGCGGTGGCGCCGCCGTTGTGGGCCATCGCACGCCGGCCAGGCTCGGCCCGTCGGGTGACGCGGACCGGTCCGCCCGAGACACCGCTTTCCCCATGGGCAGCCCTGCCTGGGGCCCCGCTTTCGAGGGGCCCGGGGCGGGGTGGCCAGGGGTCTCCCGGGCTTCAGGAGACCCCGGGGCTCAAGCGCCGTCCTCCAGGCGGAAGCCGACCTTCAGGCCGACCTGGTAGTGCTCGACCTCCCCGTCCACGATCTGCCCCCTGACCTGGGTGATCTCGAACCAGTCCAGGTTGCGCAGGGTCTGCGAGGCCCGGGAGATCCCGTTGCGAATGGCCTGGTCGACGCCCTCGTGGGAGGTGCCGACGATCTCGGTGACCCGATACGTGTGGTCGGACATGCGGGTGCTCCTCTCCGCCGTGGCGGGTGCGCCACGCGTCACTCCACGGTGCCTCACGGCGCGGCGGTGCGCGAGATGTCGGGGCACCGTGGGTGACCCAGGGCCGGTCGACCTGATCCGAACGACAGGCCCTCACCCGGGTGGCCCACCGTCGAGGCAGGCCACCCGGGCGGGTGTCAGCGGACCACGCTCAGCGACAGGGCGAAACGGCTCTCCCGGTCCGTCCACCAATGGGCCAGGTCGAGCCCCGCGGCAGCGAGTTCGCGACGTATCCCCTCCTCGCGGAACTTCGCCGAGATCTCGGTGCGCAGTTCCTCGCCGTCGGCGAATTCGACCGCGAGGTCGAGCGCGGGGATCTTCACCGTCTGGTCGGTCAGCGACCGCAGCCGCATCTCGATCCACTCGTGCGCGTCGTCCCAGAGGGCGACATGGGCGAACGCGTCGGGGTCGAAATCGGCGCCGAGTTCGCGGTTGACGACGTGCAGCACGTTCTTGTTGAACTCCGCCGTCACCCCCGCCGCGTCGTCGTACGCGGCGACCAGCACCGACTCGTCCTTGACGAGGTCCGTGCCGAGCAGCAGCGAGTCGCCGGGGGAGAGCAGCGCCCGTACGGACGCCAGGAACGTCTCCCGCTCGGCCGGCAGCAGATTGCCGATGGTGCCGCCGAGGAACGCCACCAGCCGCGGCCCCGGCGTTCCCGGCAGCGCGAGGCCGCCCGTGAAGTCGGCGATCAACGCGTGCACGCCGAGCCCCGGATGCTCGGCGATCAGTGCTTGCCCGGCCTGGGTGAGGGCACTTTCGCTGACGTCGACCGGCACGTACGTGTGCAGCCCCGGCAGCGCGTCGAGCAGATGGCGGGTCTTCTCGGACGAACCGGACCCCAGCTCGACGAGGGTGCGCGCACCGGTCGTCGCGGCGATCTCGGGGGCCCGGGCGATGAGGATCTCGCGCTCGGCCCGGGTGGGGTAGTACTCGGGCAGTTCGGTGATCTGGTCGAACAGCTCGCTGCCGTGGGCGTCGTAGAACCACTTCGGCGGCAGCGTCTTGGGGGTGTGGGTGAGGCCGTGCAGGACGTCGGCGCGCAGCGCGGCGTCCGTGGCGTCCTCGGGCAGGGTGCGGGTGAGAAGGAACGGGCTCACGTGCTGGGCTCCTTGGTGCGTGCGGATGCCAAGGGGGCGTGCGCGCCTTCCTGCGCGTGCGGGTCCTTGAGCGGGGTGAGCAGGACGTCGGTACGGCTCGCCGCGAGCAGCGTGCGGTCCGGCACCTCCTGCCAGTGGGGGTCGTCGTCGTACGGTTCGGACGCCACGACGGTGCGGCGGCCGGGCTCGGCGAGGTACCAGAGGGTGTCGCCCCAGGCCGTCGCGGTGATCGTGTCGCCGCCTGTGAGCAGCAGGTTGAGCCGGGACCCGGGGGCCGCCTCGGCGACCTCCAGGACGGTGTCGGCCAGCGCCTGGCCCTCGTTGTCACCGGAGCGCAGCCGGTGCAGGAGCAGCGCCCAGACGAACGCGGAGTCGCAGCGGGCCTCCAGGGACAGCAGTTCGGCCGGGGGCAGGCTTGTCACCAGCGGGGCGAGGGAGCCCGGCCAGCCCCGTACGGCGCCGTTGTGGCTGAACAGCCAGCGGTCCGCGGTGAACGGCGCCGCCGCGGCCTCCCCGTCAGCTCCCGCCACGGTGGCGTCCCGTACGGCGCCGAGCAGCGCCGTGCTCCTGACGACCCGGGCCAGGTCCGCGAACGACTGGTCGCCCCAGATCGGCCCGGGACGCCGGTACCGCGCGGGCACCGGATCCCCTTCGGCGTACCAACCCACCCCGAAACCATCGGCGTTGACCGTCCCGTGCCGCTGCCGGCGCGGCGCCCACGACTGCCGGAACAGACTGTGCGGCGGTTCCACGAGGAGTCGGCCGAGCGGCTCGGGCGGCCCCAGGTAGGCCAGGTGACGGCACATCAGACGGCCCCGTCGCGGGCCGTGCGGAATCCGGAGAAGATCTGCCGCCGGATCGGGTAGTCCCAGTTGCGGAAGGTCCCGCGGCAGGCCACCTGATCCACGGCGAACGAACCGCCGCGCAGCACTTTGTACTCCGGGCCGAAGAACACCTGCGAGTACTCCTTGTACGGGAACGCCGCGAACCCGGGATAGGGGTGCAGGTCGCTCGACGTCCACTCCCACACGTCACCGATCAACTGCCGTACGCCGAGCGGTGACTCCCCCGCCGGATAGCTGCCCGCCGGGGCCGGACGCAGATGGCGCTGGCCGAGGTTGGCGTGCTCGGGGGTGGGGTCGGCGTCGCCCCACGGGTAGCGCGTGGAGCGGTCGGCCGCCGGGTCGTGGCGAGCCGCCTTCTCCCACTCGGCCTCGGTGGGCAGCCGGCGCCCCGCCCAGCGGGCGTACGCGTCGGCCTCGTACCAGCTGACGTGCAGCACGGGTTCGTCGGGCGGTACGACCTCGGTGATGCCGAAGTGACGCCGCAGCCACTGTCCGCCCTCGCGGCGCCAGAACAGCGGCGCCTCGATGCCGTGCGAGCGGATGTGGGACCAGCCCTCCAGGCTCCACCAGCGTTCGGTGTCGTAGCCGCCGTCCTCGATGAAGGCCTGGTAGGCGGCGTTCGTCACCGGAGTGGTGTCGATGAAGTAGGGCGGGACCTCGCGCCGGTGGGCGGGGCGCTCGTTGTCCAGGGCCCACGGTTCGGTGGAGGTGCCCATCGTGAACGGGCCGCCGTGGACCAGGACTTCGGCGGGTCCCGTGAACGGCGGCGCGGGAGCGGGGTCCGGCGCCGTGAGGGCGGCGGGCCCCTTGCGGAGCTGATGGGTGATCAGCATGGTCTCGTCGTGCTGCTGTTCATGCTGAGCGATCATCCCGAACGCGAAGCCCGCCTCGGTCAGCGGCGTGCCCCGGAACGCGGTGCTCTCCAGGACGTCCAGCGCCCGTCCGCGTACCTCGGCGGCGTACTGACGGGCCTCGGCGGGCGGCAGCAGCGGCAGCGAGGGCCGCTCGGATCGCGGATGTTCGAACGCGTCGTACAGCCCGTCTATCTCGGGCCGCATCGCGTCCCGCCCGGCGACCGCGCGCAGCAGCCACAGTTCCTCCTGGTTGCCGATGTGTGCCAGGTCCCAGACCAGCGGGGACATCAACGGCGAGTGTTGCGCGGTCAGTTCGGGCTCCTCCACGCAGGAGGTCAGGAGCGCGGTGCGGTCGCGGGCCGTGGTCAGCGCGTCGAGCGCGCGCTCCCGGAGCGACTCCGGATCGGTGGGTGATGCGGGGGCGGTCATGTGCGGATGTCCTTCCCGTCGAGCTGACCGTGGAATCGGCTGTGGAAGCGGTTCAGCAGATCGTCGGCGGGGCAGCGGCCCCGGGCCACATAGCGGTCCGTGAACTCCGCTACGGCCTCTTGCACCTCGGCGGTGGCGCCCAGCCGGGGCAAGGCCTCGGCGGCGGCCGCGAAACAGGTGGCGGCGGCCTCACGCAACTCGGGGTCGGTGAGGCCGTACCGCGCGGCGTCGTTCCACAGCGGGTTGCACGGAGCGGGCCGTGCCTCGGCGCGTTCCGCGAGGGGTTTGACGGTCCGGTAGGCGACCTCCGCGGCCTCCGGGTCGTCGAACAGCGCCGCCGTCACCGCCAGCGGCACGATCCACCCGTCGTCGCCGGGCTGCGCGTCGATCATGCGCAGTTCCAGATGTCCGCGCGGGCGGACCGGCGGGAACAGCGTCGTCAGGTGGTAGTCGAGATCCGCCCGGTCGGGCGGTGTCTCGGACCTGGTCCACGCCCGGAAGGTCAGGCCCTCCGGTACCTCCCAGGGGCCGTCCGGCGCCCGGACGCACATCACCGGCGCGTCCAGGACGTGCCGGGCCCAGGAGGCGCGCGGATCGCCGCCCAGCGGGGGCGCGGCGGACCGTCCCGGGTCCATGGCCGCCCACAGGGACTGCCGCGTGGAGCGCCAGCCCGTGTACCGGCCACCGGCCACCGGCGAGTGCGCGAACGCGGCCACCAGGACAGCGCCCAGTTGGTGCGCCAGCCACCAGCGGCGCCCGTGCCCCAGGGGGCCGGGTTCCTCGTATCCGGCGTCCAGGCACACCTGGACGGAGGCGGAGGAGCACATCATGGCCCGCCCCTCCGGGCCGGCCCGGTCGAGGTACTGCTCCATGGCGTCGTAGCGCGGCTCATGGAGAAAGCGGCTCGGGGGGTTCCAGGGATCGTGGCCGTACCCGCTGAGGCCGAGACCCGCTTCGCGCAGTACCGCGCGTACCGCGTCGAGGTCGGCCGAGACGGACCCGATGCACTCCATCAGGGAGGCGGCGGGAAGGGAGCTGAGCTCCAGCTGTCCGCCGGGTTCGACGGTGAGCGCCGAACGCAGGGGCAGGGTCCGCAGTGCGGCGTACGCCGCTTGGAGTCGTTCGGGTGATGCCGGGAGCTGCGGCTGCCGCAGCTCGTGGACGAGCCATTCCACTTCGACACCGAGGGTGCGAGGCGGTCCGGTCTTGAAGCAGATGCCTCGGACCAGCGCCTCCACCTCGGCCTCGGTGACGGCGGAGCGGCGCTCCGTACAGTCACTCACCGAATCGGACATGTCGGGATCCTCCTGAGATTCCACCATGCCGCCGGCCCGACGTCTGTGGTGCCGGACCGGCATCGCTCGTCCCACCCAAGACCCTCTTGGCGGTTCGCACAAGGGTGCAATTCGTGGCTCGCGGGTTCCGGAGGCGCTGTTTGCCGGGCCGCGAGACGCTGTTTACGAGGCTGGGAAATTCCGTTGCGCCGTAGGACCAGCATCGCTCACGATGCGTTCATGGGCACGACGGGGGAATCGGCCGGGGAATTCGCCCAGGAAATGCCGGGGGGAGCGACGGGGGAGATCGCGAGGGGCGTCCTCGTGGCGCGTACGGGGGTCGCGCCATGAGTGCGCGCCTGCGCGCGCTCGCGCAGCAGACGCAGGAGATCGTCGCGGCGGGCGGGTACCGCGCGTCCGACGGACGCCCGGTGTCGATCGCCGCGGCCATCGAGGCCGCGCGGGCGGGAACACGCATGTACGGCCCTGAACCGGTCGGGGCACCGGCCGCCGGCCCCGCGAGCGCACCGCGCGGGAGCACGCGGTTCGAGGTGACGGGCGAGAGCAGCCTGGAGGCCGCCCGACGGCTCGTGCGCAAGGATGTGGGACGCCCGGCCGACCCGGTCGCCGTCCTGAACTTCGCCTCGGCGCGCAACCCGGGCGGCGGCTTCCTGAACGGCGCGCAGGCCCAGGAGGAGGCCCTGTGCCGGGTTTCCGCGCTGTACACGTGTCTGCTGGGGGCCCGCGAGTTCTACGACCACCACCGCGCTCACCGGGATCCGTTCTACACGGACCGTGTCATCCACTCACCCGCCGTGCCCGTCTTCCGCGACGACCGCGGAGGTCTGCTCGACGAGCCGTACTCGGCCGGATTCCTGACCGCCGCGGCCCCCAACGCCGGAGTCGTCCTGCGCACGGCCCCGGAGCGCGCGCCCGAGCTGGGACCCGCCCTGGCCGTTCGCGCCGAGCGCGTCCTGGAGACCGCCGCGGCCCACGGCTACCGCCGGCTGGTGCTGGGCGCGTGGGGCTGCGGCGTCTTCCGGAACGATCCGGCGCAGGTGGCGGGCGCGTTCCACGACTTGCTGGTCGAGGGCCGCTTCGCGGGTGTTTTCGACCATGTCGTGTTCGGCGTCCTGGACCGCACGAGGGATCAGGCGACGCGAGGCTCCTTCGAGCAGACGTTCGCCTACGTACGAGCCCTCAACGCCAGCCGTACCGCTCCTGCAAGCGGCGCACGACCGAATTGAACCGCATCCGATCCAGCGCACAGGCCTCCCGCCGCATCCCGTCCTCGTGCAGCCGCAGTACCCGGTCCACATCCACCCACGAGTCCCGCCCCGACCGGTCCCAGGGCCCGCTCCCGATCGGCACCCACTCCCGGTCCCCGTCGTGCCGCTTGCTCGACAGCTGGACGGCGAGGAGCGTGCCGGCGTCCTCGCGGGCGACGACGAGCACCGGACGGTCCTTGCCCCGCCCGTCGTTCTCTTCGAACGGCACCCATGTCCAGACGATCTCGCCGGGATCGGGGTCGCCGTCGTGCGCGGGCGCGTACTCCGTCCGCACCCGTCCCACCTCGCGGGGTTCGGCCTCGGTGGTCGCGGAAGGGCCGTAACGGCCGGGAACGTCTTCGGCGGTGTCATCGGTAAAGGCAGTCACGCGGCTCACGTTAGAGCCTGCCCTGTCCAACCCGCCGAGCGGGTGGCCGAGATGGTCGACTACCAGGTCCGGGCGGCCTGTTGGAGGCGGTCACGGACCCGTACGACGTCCGGGTTCGCGTCGGCGCCGGGGCGTTGGACGAGGAAGAGGGTGTTGAGGGGCGGTTCGACCGGCTCGTGGAGCAGCGCGAGGCGTCCGTCGGCGAGGTGCTCCTCGCACAGGGAGCGGGGCAGCACGCTGTAGCCGGCGCCCGCGGTGACCGCGGAGACGACGGCGTACAGGTTGGGCACGGTGACTGCGGCCCGGGCCGAGAGCTGTTTGCCGAAGACGTTGCGCCAGTACCGGCGCACGATGGGCGGATCCTCGGCGTGACCACCCAGAACGCGATCACCTGGCCCGAGCGCTATCTGCCGGGCACCGGTGACAACTTCGTCTCCAACGAGGTCGTCGTGGCGGGCCCGAGCGCCGTCGCCGTCTGGCGCCACCTCGTCGACACCTCGCGGTGGGGGTCGTACTACGACAACGTCGCCGACATCAGCTTTCCCCGGGGCGGTGGCCCCGTGCTGACGGACGGCATCCACTTCAGCTTCGGCACCTTCGGCTTCCCGCCGCTGGACGCGCACGTCGTGGAGTTCCAGGCGCCCGGCGAAGACACTCCGGGCCGTCTGTCCTGGACGGCGAAGCAGGACGGCACGCCCGAGGAGCGGCTCGACGTCCTGCACGCCTGGCTCGTGGAGGACCTGCCCGGCGGCCGGGTCCGCGTCCTCACCCAGGAGACCCAGATCGGTCGGCCCGCCGCCGCGCTGGCCACCGAGCGCCCGAACCCGATGCTCAACGGCCACCAGGCCTGGCTCGACGGTCTGGTCGGCGCCGCGGCCGAGCGGGCCGAGTAGGCCGAGCAGTCGGGGCGGAGGGCCGCGGCGCCCACGCAGAGCGGGCGACGAGGGACTGGAACACCCTCGTCGCCCCGCCGGGATCAGTCCCGGGCGTTCTCCTTCGGCGTCACTGCTTGCCGTCCCCCTCCACCGGCACCTTCTCCGTGCGCGGCGGTACGGCCCCGTTGAGCCCGGCGACGCCGTTGTTCCCCGTACCGTTGCCGGCCGTCCCGTCCTGGTTCATCGACGAGAGCAGCTGACGGGCGAGGCCGAGGCCCGTGCCGCCCATGGTGAGCGCCTTGGCGAACATGTCCGACATGCCGTCGGCGCCGTTGAGCAGCACCATGTGGTCGACGTTCCCGAACGCGCTGGCGCCCGCCTGGACGATCTCCGGCCAGTTCTCGGCGAGTTGCTGGGCGACCACCGCCTCCTGGTTCTCGGCGAGGGCCGCGGCCCTCGCCTTGATGGTCTCCGCCTCCGCGAGACCCTGCGCCCGGGTCGCCTCGGCCGCCGCGAGACCCTTGGCCTGAGCCGCCGCGGCCTCGGCCTCACCCGTGGCCCTGGTCGCCGTCGCGGCGGCCGCACCCCGGGCCTTCGTCGCCTCGGCCTCCGCGTTGGCGGCCGTCTTGACCCGGTTCGCCTCCGCTGCGGCCGCGAGCTCGGTCTCCTTGGCCTTGGCCTCGGCCGCCGAGATACGCGCGTCACGCTCGGCCTCGGCGCGGGCCCGCGTCTCGTACGCCTGCGCGTCCGCCGGCTTGCGGACGTCCGCCTGGAGCTGCTGCTCACGACGGAGGGCGTCGAGCTCGGCGATCCGGGTCTCCTGCACGACGACGTCCTGCCGGGCCGCGGCGTCCGCGAGCGGTCCGGCCTGCCGCGCCTTCGCCGCCGCCTTGTCGCGCTCGGCCTGGTAGCCGGCCTGGAGGATCTCGCTGTCCCGGGTCGCCTCCGACATCCGGGCCGCGGCCTTCTGTTCGGCCTCGGTGGCGAGACGATTCGCCTCCGCCTGCGCGATGCGCGCGTCCCGCTGTACGGCGGCGGCGTGCGGCATCGCGAGGTTCTTGATGTACCCGGTCGGGTCCTCGATCTCGTGGATCTGCAGCGAGTCGACGATCAGACCGAGCTTCTCCATCTCCGTACCGCACGCGGCCCGGGTCTGGCCGGTCAGCTTCTCCCGGTCGCGGATCATGTCCTCGACGGTCAACCCACCGACGATGGACCGCAGATGACCGGCGAACACGTTGTGCACCCGCTCCGACATCATCTTCTGTTGGTCGAGGAAGCGACGCCCCGCGTTGGCGATCGACACGAAGTCGTCGCCCACCTTGAAGATGACCACGCCCCGCACCTTCAGCGGAATGCCCTGGGTGGTCACGCAGTCCACGTGCAGCTCGGTCTCGTTGAGATCGAGCGAGATCTTCCGTACCGCCTGCACGCCCGGCAGCACCAGCGTGCCGCGCCCCGTCACGATGCGGAATCCCATGCCCTCTTCAAGGCCTTCGGTCCGATGCTTCGAACCGGAGATGATCAGTGCTTCGTTGGGCTCCGCGACACGCCACATGAGCTTGAAGACCACAACGATGAAGATCAGTGCGAGGACAACCGCCCCCGCCACGACGCCGACAACCATCGGCATACGCCCCCTTTTGATGGTGCCCTATCGGCACCGAACGAAGGGAGTGTGCTCCTGTGCAAGACCGGGGTACAGACGCTGACGGATCCTTGTTGCAATCTTGACGCATACCGCTCTCACCTGGGGCGGAGCGTGCACAGACGAGCCGTCAACTGTCGTACGCGGCCGATACGTACACCGTGCGCGGCGGCAGGTACTCGACCACCATCACCACCGTGCCGCGCTCGATCCGCTCCTTCGCGGCGGCCGGGTACGCGAGGAAGTGCTCGGCGCCGCCGCGGACCCGGACGATCACCTCACCGACGAGCCCGGGTCCGACCGTGCCGGTCACCCGCCCCATCAACCCGACCATCGACGCATCGTCCATGGGCCCAGCGTACGGCCCGAATCCCCTGGTCAGTGCCTTCGCGCCGAACTCGCTCACGGCACGTGCCCCGAACTCGCCCCCCGGCACGTGTGGTGAACTCGTCTACACCGCCGGGGAGTCCGCGGGCGCCCCGTGCGGCGGCCAGTGTTCGTGCCAGCGCTGGTCGGCCTCCAACTGGGCGGCCAGGGAGACGAGCAGCGGTTCGCTGTTCGCCGGACCGAGAAGCTGGGCGCCGACCGGCAGGCCGCCGTCGACGAACCCCGCGGGGACGTTCACCCCCGGCCAGCCCAGGATGTTCCACGGCCAGGCGAAGGGGCAGGCGGCGATCATGGCCCGGTCGGTGCCGAGGCCGCTCAGGTCCGCCATCGAGCCGATGCGCGGCGGGGGAGCGGCCGTCGTCGGCGCGAGCAGGACGTCGTACGTGTCGAAGAGCGCGCCGATCCGCCGGTGCAGGGACGCCTCGGCGCGCCGGGCCACCCGCAGAGGCGCGCCGCCGAGCAGCCGGCCGAGCCGGGCCGCGCCCAGGGTCCGCCGGTCGAGGAGGTGCGGATGCGGCAGGTCGCGCACCCGCTCGGCGATCCCGGCCGTCGCGCGCGGGATGAAGGTGAGCCCGATCTGCCCGTACCGGGGCTCGGCCTCCTCCACCGTGTGGCCGAGCGCCGCGAGCCGCTCCGCGAGCGCGACCACCCGCGCCCGTACGACGGGGTCCAGGCGCGCGGGCAGCGCCGTGAACGGCGGTTTCAGCGACAGCGCGATCCGCAGTCGGCCCGGGTCGCGACCCGCCGCCTCGGACACCCGCAGCGCGGGCGGGCGGTGCAGATCGCCGTCGTGGTTGCCGCTCGCCGCGTCCAGGAGCAGGGCCGCGTCCGCGACCGTACGGGCGAGGGTGCCGTTGACCGTGATGCCCTGGAAGGACTCCGCGCGCGGCCAGGTCGAGATCCGGCCGCGCTGCGGCTTGATGCCGATGAGGTGGGTCCAGGAGGCCGGGATGCGGACCGAACCCGCGCCGTCCGAGCCCAGCGCCGCCGGGACGAGGCCCGCTGCGACCGCCGCCGCCGAGCCGCCGGACGAGCCGCCCGGGGTGTGCTCGGCGTGCCAGGGGTTGCGGGTGGCGCCGAAGGCGGGCCCCTCGGTGAACGGCCACTGGCCGAGCTCGCAGGTGTTGGTCTTGCCGATGACGATCGCGCCGGCCGCGCGCAGCCGCCGTACCGCCTCACCGTCCTCGGCCTCGGGCGGGAAAACACCCCGGCAGCCGAACGCGGTCGGCTCGCCCGCCACGTCCATGTCGTCCTTCACCGCCACCGGCACCCCGAGCAGCGGCCCGCGCACTCCGGCGGCGAGCTCCCTGTCCGCCGCGTCGGCCTCGGCGAGCGCCGCTTCGGCGCGCACCACCCGGAAGGCGTTCAGGGAGTGCTGCGTCGCCTCGATACGGGTCAGCGCCCGCTCGACCAGCTCGCGTGCGCTCACCTCCCCGTGGGCGAGGGCGCGCGCACACTCCGCCAGACCTGCGGCACGGTCGTGAGTCATACGTGACCACCTCCGGAGCACGTCGTCTACCGCACGGTAACCGCACCACGGGCCATCCCGCACGAGATGCGGAAGTTCCCTCGCGGAAGCGGGTGTTCCGGCAGGGCGGGCCCACGAGGTTCCCCCGGCGCGAGGGGACGCCCGGGGTTTCTGCAAGGATGCGAGACGTCATGGTGCAGATACCGAAGCAGCCCGTCCCGCCGACGCCCGCACAACGACCCGTGCCGACGAGTGCCGATGTGGCACGCCTGGCGGGCGTCTCCCGGGCCACCGTCTCGTACGTACTGAACAACACCAGCGCCGTCCGGATCAGCGAGCCCACCCGCCGCCGCGTCCACGAGGCGGCCAAGGAACTCGGGTACGTTCCGCACGCCGCCGCCCGCTCCCTGCGCGCCGGACACAGCCGTATGGTCCTGATGCCCACGCCGAGCGTGCCCGTGGGACCGCTCTACAGCCAGTTCCTCAACGAACTTCAGTGGGCGCTGGGCCGTCTGGATTACACGGTCGTGCAGTACGGCAGTGTCGGCCTGCACGGCGACGAGGCCGCCCGCGCCTGGGCGGAGCTGCGACCGGTCGCCGTGCTGGTGCCCGGCAGCGACCTCGGCTCGCAGGGCGTGGCCGTCCTCAAGCGCTCCGGCGCCCGGGCCGTCGTCACGCTCGGCCCCGAGCGCGTCGAGGGCGCGCACGCGCTGCTCATGGACCACGACAAGGTCGGCCACAGCGCGGGCGTCCACCTGCTGGCCCGCGGCCGCCGCCGGATCGGCGTCGTGGTGCCCGAGGAACCCGGCCTGGAGATCTTCTCCAAGTCCCGGCTCGACGGCGTACGCCGGTCCCTGACCGGTACCGACGCCACGGCGACCGCACTGCCGCTCGCGTACGAGGAGGGGGCCGCCGCCCGGCTGGCGGCGCGCTGGCGCTCGCTCGGCCTGGACGCCGTGTTCGCCTACAACGACGAGTACGCCATGCTGCTGATGCGCGCCCTCCAGGAGGAGGGCGTCGGCATCCCGGGCGAGACGGCCGTCATCGGCGCCGACGACCTCATGCTCGGTCGACTGCTGCGGCCCCGCCTCAGCACCGTCCACATCGAACTGCCGTCCGGACGCGACCTCGCGGAACTGGTCGACCGGGTGGTGCGCGAACCGGGCGGGGCGCCCGAGAGCCACGAGGTACTGGGCGCGCGGGTGGTGCACCGCGACTCGACCTGAGAGAGGCTGTAGCTGGTCCCCGGCCGCATCCGACCCGTTCGGACCGGATGTGACCCGTCCGGACCGGATGCGGCTCGATCAGGTACGGGAGGCGCGCCATGCGGACCACGGTCGGCATCATCGGCGGCGGCCCCGCCGGGCTCCTGCTGGCCCGGCTGCTGCACTGCGAGGGCATCGACTGCGCCGTGCTGGAGAGCAGGTCGCGCGCCCACGTCGAGCACCGCCAGCGCGCAGGGATGCTGGAGCAGGGCACGGTCGACGCCCTGCGCGCGTGCGGAGCCGCCGACCGGCTGGACGCCGAGGGCCTGATCCACCACGGCATCGAGCTGCGCTTCGACCGTGAGCGCCACCACATCGACTTTCCGGCCCTCACCGGTGGCCGTACCGTCACGATCTACGCCCAGACGGAGATCGTGCGGGACCTGATCGCCCTCCAACTCGCCGCCGGGACACCGCTGTTGTTCGAGGCCGAGGCCCTCACGGTCGAGTGTCCGGAGAGCGACGCGCCGGGCGTGCGCTTTGTGCACGAGGGTCGCGAACAGGCCCTGAGCTGTGCCTACGTGGTGGGCTGCGACGGCTACCACGGCATCTCCCGGAACGCCTTCCCCGTCGACGGGAGCCGCACGTACGCGCACGACTACCCGTACTCCTGGCTCGGGATCCTCGCCGATGTGCCGCCCTCCGGCACGGAGTTGATCTACGCGCGCGGTCCCGGTGGCTTCGCTCTGCACAGCATGCGCTCGCCGACCGTGTCCCGGCTGTATCTACAGGTCCCGAACGGTACCGACGTCGCCGACTGGCCCGACGAGCGCATCTGGGACGAACTCGCGGCGCGCTTCGCGGTCGACGGCGACTGGCGCCTGGAACGCGGCCCCATCACCGCCAAGTCGGTCACGCCGATGCGGAGTTACGTCCACGAGCCGATGAGTCACGGCCGGCTCTTCCTCGCGGGGGACGCCGCGCACATCGTGCCGCCCACCGGGGCCAAGGGGCTCAACCTCGCCGTCTCCGACGTACGGGTGCTGGCCCGCGCACTCATCGAGTCGCATCGCACGGGATCGACCCAACTCCTCGACCGTTACTCGGATTTGTGTCTTGCGCGGGTATGGCAGGCCACCCGCTTCTCGTACGACATGACTAGGATGTTGCACGCTCAACCAAATGGGGATGTCTTCGACCACCGGATCCAGCTCGCCCGGCTGCGCCGGATCACGGCATCCCGCCACGCGGCCGCCGAACTGGCCGCCAACTACACGGGACTGCCGCTGGGACCGTGAGTCCCGGTGGTGAACAGTGAACGATCGGAGAGCCGACATGCCGCTGCTCGACCCCAAGACCTGGCAGTCCCGCACCCTGGCGGGCGGTGAGTACGCCGTCACCGAACCCGCCACCGGCGAGACACTGGCCACGGTCACGCTCGCCGCCGCCGAGGACGTCGCCACGGCCGCGCGGGACGCCCGTGCCGCCCAGGCGGAGTGGGCGAAGGCACCGCACTTCGTGCGCGCCGCCGTGCTGCGCAGGGCCGGCGACCTGTTCGCCGCCCACGCCGACGAACTGCGCGAATGGATCGTGCGCGAGTCCGGCTCGATCCCGGGCAAGGCCGACTTCGAACTGCACGTCGCGGCCCAGGAGTGCTACGAGGCCGCCGCCCTCGCCTCCCGCCCCAGCGGCCAGATCCTCCCCTCCGAGGCGCCGCGTCTGTCCTACACCCGACGCGTCCCGGTCGGTGTGGTGGGCGTGATCTCCCCCTTCAACGCCCCGCTGATCCTCTCGATCCGCTCGGTGGCGCCGGCGCTCGCGCTCGGCAACGCCGTCGTCCTGAAGCCGGACCCGCGCACCGCCGTCTGCGGCGGACTCGCGCTCGCCGCTGTCCTCGCCGAGGCGGGGCTCCCGGAGGGCCTGCTGCACGTTCTGCCCGGCGGTCCGGAGGCGGGCCAGGCGCTGGTCGCCGACCCGAACGTACCGGTCATCTCCTTCACCGGCTCGACCGCCGCCGGGCGCGCGGTGGGCGAGGCGGCGGGCCGCCTCCTCAAGCGCGCCCACCTGGAGTTGGGCGGCAACTCGGCGCTGATCGTCCTGGAGGACGCCGACATCGACGCGGTGATCTCCACGGCCGCGTGGGGCTCGTTCTTCCACCAGGGCCAGATCTGCATGACGACGGGCCGCCACCTCGTCCACGCCTCCCTCTACGAGGAGTACGTCGAGCGGCTCGCCGCCAAGGCCGACTCGCTCGCCGTCGGCGACCCGCACCGTGCGCAGGTGCACCTCGGGCCCATCATCGACAGCGCCCAACTCGCCAAGATCCAGGGGCTGGTGGAGTCCAGCACGGCGCGCGGCGCGAAGCTCGCGGCCGGCGGCACGCACGAGAGGCTCTTCTACCGTCCGACGGTCCTCGCGGGAGTCGACGACGCCACACCCGCCTACGCCGAGGAGGTCTTCGGCCCGGTGGCGCCCGTACGGTCGTTCGCGGACGCCGACGAGGCCGCGGCCCTCGCCGCCGCCGGACCCTACGGCCTGTCACTGGGTATCGTCACCCGGGACACCGCGCGCGGCCTGGACCTGGCCGAGCGCATCCCGACCGGAATCGCCCACATCAACGACCAGACCGTCAACGACGAAGCCGTGGCCCCCTTCGGCGGGATCGCCGCCTCCGGCACCGGCGCCCGCTTCGGCGGTGAGGCCAACCTGGAGGCCTTCACCGACGTGCGCTGGACGACGGTGCGCGGAGATGTGGCGCCTTACCCGTTCTGAGGGAAGGGTGGTGCGGGGCTTACCCGCCCGCGGTCCGGTGGACCTGTTCGCCGTGCGGCCCCGTGGAGCTACTCGCCCTGCGGAGCCTGCTTGGCCTGCTGCTCCGCGATGGACTTGCGGACCTCGTCCATGTCCAGCTTCCGGGCCTGTCCGATGACGTCCGTCAGGGCGGCCTCGGGCAGCGCCCCGGGCTGGGCGAAGATCGCGACCTGGTCGCGGACGATCATCAGCGTCGGGATCGACTGGATGTCGAAGGCGGCGGCCAGCTCGGGCTGCGCCTCCGTGTCGACCTTCGCGAACACCAGGTCCGGGTTGGCCTCCGCGGCCTTCTCGTAGACCGGGGCGAACTGACGGCACGGCCCGCACCAGGAGGCCCAGAAGTCGATCAGGACGAACTCGTTGTCCGTGACCGTCTGGTCGAAGTTCTCCTTGGTCAGCTCCATCGTGCTGCTCATGGCGTGACTACCTCTTCCTGATGTCGGGCCTCGGGGCGAAGCCGGTGTGCACAACGCCACCCCTGGGCGGCGTATTCCGCGCACGTACCCGTGTGGCCTCCGAGCACACCAACAACCAGACTGTGCCCATGACGGAAACGGAATCCATCGTGTACGACGTCGTGGTGCTCGGGGCCGGGCCCGTGGGGGAGAACGTCGCCGACCGCGCCCGCGCGGCCGGCCTCTCCACCGCGGTCGTGGAGAGCGAACTGGTCGGCGGTGAGTGCTCGTACTGGGCCTGCATGCCCAGCAAGGCTCTCCTGCGCCCGGTCATCGCCCGCGCCGACGCCCGCCACGTACCCGGCCTCAGCCAGGCGGTGCAGGGCCCCCTCGACGTCCCCGCGGTCCTCGCTCACCGCGACTACTACACCTCCCAATGGAAGGACGACGGACAGGTCGGCTGGCTGGACGGCATCGGCGCCGTCCTGTATCGCGGACACGGGCGCCTGGCCGGGCCGCGCAAGGTGACCGTCGACGGGCCCGACGGCGAGCGGCAGGTGCTCACGGCCCGGCACGCGGTCGCCGTCTGCACCGGCACCCGCGCCCTGCTCCCCGACCTGCCGGGGCTCGACCAGGTCCGGCCCTGGACCAGCCGTGAGGCCACCAGCGCGCACGAGGTGCCGGGCCGGCTCATCGTGGTGGGCGGCGGTGTCGTCGCCGTCGAGATGGCCACGGCCTGGCAGGCGTTCGGCTCCCAGGTCACCGTCCTCGTCCGCGGCAAGGGACTGCTGCCCCGCATGGAGCCCTTCGCCGGCGAGCTGGTCGCCGAGTCGCTGAAGGAGGCGGGCGCCGACGTCCGCACCGGCACCTCGGTGACCGCGGTGACACGCGAGGGCTCCACCGTGGTGGCCCTCACCGACACCGGTGACCGCATCGAGGCCGACGAGATCCTCTTCGCCACCGGGCGTGTGCCCCGCACCGACGACCTCGGCCTCGACACGATCGGCCTCGAGCCGGGCTCCTGGCTCGACGTCGACGACAGCCTGCGGGTCACCAGCAGTGACTGGCTGTACGCGGTCGGCGACGTGAACCACCGCGCGCTCCTCACCCACCAGGGCAAGTACCAGGCCCGGATCGCGGGCGCCGCCATCGCCGCCCGTGCCGCCGGGGTGCCCCTCCTGGAGACCGATCCCTGGGGCGCGCACTCGGCGACCGCCGACCACGGGGCCGTACCCCAGGTCGTCTTCACCGACCCGGAGGCCGCGGCCGTCGGCCTCTCCCTCGCCGAGGCCGAGCGCGCGGGCCTGCGCGTCCGTGCCGTCGACGTCGACATGTCCTCCGTGGCGGGCGCGGGCCTGTACGCGGACGGCTACCGCGGCAAGGCCCGCATGGTCGTCGACATCAACCGCGAGATCCTGGTGGGCCTCACCCTGGTCGGCCCCGGCGTGGGCGAACTCATCCACTCGGCGACGATCGCCATCGCGGGCGAGGTCCCGATCAGCCGCCTGTGGCACGCGGTTCCGTCGTACCCGACGGTGAGCGAGGTGTGGCTGCGGCTGCTGGAGATGTACCGGGACGCGTAGCCGACGCCGGTCGTTCGGGTACGGCCGCCCGAGATCGACGGGCCAGGAACGGCGGTTGGCACGTCGGCGGCTGGAGCGCCGCGGGCGTGGGCCCCGGCCTTCCGGGACCGACCGGCCGGATTCACCCGTTCGGCGTCCGCCACTTGGGTTCTGGCGGCGCTCGAGTTGCGGCGGTGGCCTTGGGGTTCGTCGATTCGGGGTTCGACCGCGTTGGGGGGCGGCCGTCCGGGATCGGAGGGCTGGACCTGGTCGTTGGGGCGGCTGGGGCATGGCGGAGGTTCGGGTCCCCGGCGGCTTCGGGTGCGGCCGGCTGAGGTTGACCGGCTGGGGCGGCCGTTCCTGCCTGGGCGGTTCGGCCCCGGGTATGGGGCTTCGGGAACCTGGGATCGATGGGCCGACGGCAGCCGTCCGAGCCTCGGCGGCGCCGGGCCCGGGCCGACCGAGGCGGCGCGGCTGAGGCCGACGGGTCCGGCCGTTCGGGGCCCGGACCGGTGTCGTTCGGGCTCCGGGTCGGTGTCGTTCGGGCTCCGGGTTCGTTCGGGCCCGGGCCTTCCGGGGCAGGCAGTCGATGTCCCGACCGGCTGCGTCATCCGGCCCTGGCCCTGGCCCCGGCCCTGCCGCCCGGCCTGGCGCCCGGCCCGGAGAGCGTCCCGTCTCAGGCAGGTCGGTCGCGCCCGGACCGTCGGGGCCGCCCGCAAGGCGGCACCCGTCACTCCCGCCGCCGGACACCCGTCGCCCCAGGGTCCCGCGGCGCGCGCCCTCAGTCGGGCAGGGCGAAGCCCAGTGCGGCGGCGGCCTCCGCAGGAGTCGGCTGCGTCCAGCGATCGGCCATCGCCTGGTTGGAGGACAGCGAGCGCAACTCGGCACGGTCGAGGTAGAGCATGCCGTCCAGGTGATCCGTCTCGTGCTGGACGATCCGCGCGGGCCACCCCGTGAACACCTCGTCGATCGCTCGGCCCCGCTCGTCCAGGGCCGTCAGCCGCACCTCGGCGTGCCGGGCCACGACGGCCTGCCACCCCGGCACGCTCAGACACCCTTCGTAGAACACGGCCCGCCCCGCGCCCACCCCCTCGTACGACGGATTCACCAGCGCCCGGAACGGCTGCGGCACCCGCCCGCGCACCACCCGCACCTCCTCGGAGACCGGCGCCGGATCCTCGATGACCGCGATCCGCAGGGGCACGCCGACCTGTGGTGCCGCGAGGCCGACGCCCGGCGCCGCGTGCATGGTGGCGCGCAGGGCGGCGACGAAGCGGGTCAGGAGCCCCGGGTCGAGCTGGCCGGCGAAGGGCTCGGCGGGGCGGCGCAGCACCGGGTGCCCGGCGGCGACGATGGGCAACGGGCCTTCATGGTCGAGGAGTTCCTCGACCAGCTCGCTCAGGGGGCGGGAGGCGCTGGGGTCACGTTCGGATGCCATCGCGCCAGGATGCCAAGACCGATCGCGTCAAGCGAGGCGGCGCCAGGGGCGTCTGCCGGGTCTCCACGCGCCTCTCTGTGTGACTCAGACCACGTGGCGCCCCGGGAACTCGACGACTCCGCGACCCGACTTCTGGACCACCACGGACCACTCCGGGCCGGGGGGCCAACTCCCCGGCCCACGGCCCGAGTCCATCCCTGTCCCCTCCTCGTCCCGTCCCCGTCTCCACTCCTCTCCCCGCTTCTGTCCGCATTCCCATCACCGTCCGACCGGAGAAGCCCGCCCATGTCCACCGCTCCCACGACCACGACGGACGAGTCCCCCGAACCCGTCGCCCCGGCCCCCACCAGAAAGGCGGCCCTGCGCCCCCTGATCCTGCGCCTGCACTTCTACGCGGGAATACTCGTCGCCCCGTTCCTGCTGGTCGCGGCCCTGACCGGCTTCCTGTACGCCGCCTCGTACCAGGCCGAGAAGATCGTGTACGCGCATGAAATGACCGTCCCGGTGGGCGACGAAAAGCTGCCGCTGTCCCAGCAGGTGGCCGCCGCCCACAAGGCCCACCCGCAGGGCGCGGTCTCCGCCGTACGACCGTCGCCGGAGGCGGACGCGACGACCAGGGTGCTGCTCTCCGGCGTCCCCGGCGTCGGCGAGGGGCACACGCTCGCGGTGTTCGTCGACCCGTACACCGCGAAGGTGCGCGGATCGCTGGAGCAGTACGGCTCCACCGGCGCGCTCCCGCTGCGCACCTGGATCGACGAACTCCACCGTGACCTGCACCTCGGCGAGAACGGCCGCCTCTACAGCGAACTCGCCGCGAGCTGGCTGTGGGTCATCGCGGCCGGCGGGTTGGTGCTGTGGTTCGGCCGACGGCGAGCCCAGCGCAAGCTGCGGGGCACGTCCGGGCGCCGTCGCACCCTCGGGCTGCACGGCACCGTCGGTGTGTGGGCGGCGGCCGGGTTCTTCTTCCTGTCGGCGACCGGACTCACCTGGTCGACCTACGCCGGCGCCAACATCGACGAACTCAGGACCTCACTCGGCCAGGCGACCCCCTCGGTGTCCGCGTCGGTGGCGGCCGGCGGCGAGCACGCGGGTCACACCGGCTCCGGGTCCGGCGGCACCACGGCCTCGTCCACGCCCCAGGGCCTCGACAAGATCCTCGCGGCCGCCCGCGCCGAGGGTCTCGGCGACCCCGTCGAGATCGTCGTACCCGCCGACGCCTCCACCGCGTACGTGGTCAAGCAGGTCCAGCGCAGCTGGCCCGAGAAGCAGGACTCCGTCGCCGTGGACCCGACGACGGGCAAGGTCACCGACGAACTCCACTTCGCCGACTACCCGCTGCTCGCCAAACTGACGCGCTGGGGCATCGACGCCCACAGCGGTGTCCTCTTCGGCCTCGTCAACCAGATCGCCCTGATGGCCCTCGCGCTCTGCCTGGTCCTGCTGATCGTGTGGGGCTATCGCATGTGGTGGCAGCGCGGCCGTGCCTCCGCGTTCGGCCGCCCCATCCCGCGCGGCGCCTGGCAGCAGGTCCCGCCGCAGATCCTTGTCCCGCTCATGGCGGCCGTCGCCGTGCTCGGCTACTTCGTCCCGCTGCTCGGCATCCCGCTCGCGGTGTTCGTCGCCGTGGACGTCGTCCTCGGCGAGATCGCGTACCGCCGTGGCAAGCGCACCCAGGGAGGCCAGGTAGCGTGATCGGGTAGGGGAACGCCGGAGGGAGACGGACATGGCGCAGCGCGACCGCGAGGACCCGCACCGGCCTTCCAGGCGCCGCGGGCAGGGCGAGTTGGAGAGCCAGGTGCTCGGCGCGCTGCGCGAGGCGCAGGCCCCGGTGACCGCCGCCTGGGTGCAGGAAAGACTCGGCGGCGGCCTCGCCTACACCACGGTCGTCACCATCCTGACCCGGCTGCTCGCCAAGGACGCGGTGGCCCGCGAACGACGCGGACGCTCCTTCGTGTGGCGGCCCACCGCCGACGTCGCGGGCCTGGCCGCGCTCAAGATGCGCCGGCTCCTCGACGGCGAGAGCGACCGCGAGGCCGTCCTCGCCAGCTTCGTCACCGCGCTGCCGCCGGACGACGAACAGGTCCTGCGCGCGCTCCTGGAGACGGCCCATGCGACGGACGGGGCCGATGTCGCGGGAGGGGCCGACGGGGTGGGCGGGGCCGACGGGTTGCCCGACGGTACGGAAGACTGACGTCTCATGGGGGTCTTCGTCTTTCTGCCGCTCGTCCTGCCACTCAGCGCCTGGCCGGTGGCACGCCTCGCCGAACTGCATCTGCATCCGCGTACGGCCACCCGGCTGCTGACGGCGGTCGCCACCGTCATGGCCCTGTGCAGCACACTCTGCCTGGCCCTGCTGATGGTCGTCGGGACCGCGCAGCTGCCCGGCAACCCGCTTCCGGACGGCTGGTCCGACGCGGAGGTCCGTGCGGCCGTCCCGTACGACGAGATCGCGGGCAAGGCGGCGATCCCGGCCCTGGTCCTGGTCCTCGCGGTCTGCGGGCGCACCCTGTGGCGCCACCACCGGGTCGTCCGGCGCGCGCGGCGGGCGCTCGCCGCGCTGCCCAGCCGTGGCGTGGTCGTCCTCCCTGAGGAGAAGCCCTACGCCTACGCTCTGCCCGGCGGACACCGCGGCCGCGTGGTGGTCACCACGGCTCTGCTGCGCGGCCTCACCTCGCCCGAGCGACGTGCCCTGTTCGCGCACGAGCGGGCCCACCTGACGGCCGCTCACCACCGCCACCTGCTCGCCGTACGACTCGCGGCGCGCGCCAATCCGTTCCTGCGGCCGCTGCGTACGACCGTCGTCTACACCACGGAGCGGTGGGCGGACGAGGACGCGGCCCGGACGGTCGGCAACCGCACGGTGGTGGCGCGGGCGATCGGCAAGGCGGCCCTGTTGTCGGGCGGGGGCCCGGTGCCGGGGTTCGCCACGTTCACCGGCCTCGCCGGATTCGCGTCCGCGGGTCCTGTGCCGCGCCGGGTCGCCGCCCTGCTGCGCCCCGCGCCGGCGGCCCGCAGCTGGCCGTCCGTGTTCACGTCCGTGGGGCTGGCCGCCTGGGGCGCCGCGGTCGGCACGCTCGTCTCCGCGATGTCGTCGGCGAACTCGGCCGTGACGATGGTCCTGATCCTCCGCGCGGCCACGCCGCTGTAGCTCCGCCACCACTCCTCAGTCGCTCCGCCACCACTCCTCGGGGTTCCTACAGCCGTGTAGAAAGAACTTCGGTGGCATGGGAACTCGTTTGCGAACAGCATCGTTTCCCAGGGACAGACCGACTCCGGAGGAGCGCTTCCTTGTCCGCCAGACCGACGGACCCCCCGGGACACAGTCCCGAACCACCCCGCCTGATTTCTCTTGATCGCGGCACACAGTGGGGTGGTGTTCGATGAGTGCCGCACTCGGCCTGTCGGCCGTGCTCGTCCTGACCGCCGGCACCGGCTATTTCGTCGCCCAGGAGTTCGCGTACGTCGCCGCCGACCGCCTCGCGCTCGCGCGGGAAGCGGCAGCGGGCGACCGACGGGCCACCCGCGCCCTGAAGGTGCTGGAGCGGCTGTCCTTCATGCTGTCGGGCGCCCAGCTCGGGATCACCGTGACCGGTCTGGTCGTCGGCTTCCTCGCCGAGCCGTCCGTGTCCGCCCTGCTCGAGCCCGCCCTCACCGGGATCGGCATCCCGGACGGCGCGGTCACCGGCATCTCGGTGGTGCTGGCCTTCGTGTTCGCGACCGTGCTCCAGATGGTGCTGGGCGAACTGGCCCCCAAGAACCTGGCCCTGGCCGTCCCGGAGCGCCTCGCGAAGGCCCTGGCGGGCTCCACGCTCGCGTATCTGAAGGTCGTCGGCCCGGTCGTACGGCTTTTCGACGGCGCCGCCAACAAGCTGCTGCGCAAGGTCGGCATCGAGCCCGTCGAGGAACTCCATCACGGCGCGACCCTCGAGGAACTCGGCCACCTCATCGGCGAGTCGCACGAGCACGGGCAGTTGCCGCGCGAAACCGCCGAGCTCCTCGACCACGCCCTGGAGTTCTCCGACCGCACCCTCGACGAGGTGATGGTGCCGCGCGCCGACGCCGTCTTCGTCCGCAAGGACGCGACAGCCACGGAGGCCGTCCAGCTGATCGCAAAGTACGGACACTCGAACTACCCCGTCCTCGGCGACCACCCGGACGACATCACCGCCGTCCTGGGCGTACGCGAGCTGATGCGGCTGCCCGCCGACCGGCTCACCCGCACGACGGCCGGCGCGCTCGGCCGCGCACCGCTGCTGCTGCCCGACACCTTGCCGCTGCCCGAGGCCGTGGCACAGATGCGGGCCCACGACGACGAGTTCGCCGTCGTCCTCGACGAGCACGGGGGCGTGGCGGGCGTCGTCACCTACGAGGACATCGCCGAGGAACTCGTAGGCGACATCGCGGACGAGACCGACACCGTCAAGGAGATCGCGGTCGCCGACGGCGAGGGCTGGCTCGTCGACGCCGGCCGCCGACTGGACGAGGTCGCCGAGGCGACCGGCATCGACCTGCCCGAGGAGGACGACTACGACACGGTGGCGAGGCTGATCGTCGACCGCCTCGGCCGCTTCCCCGCCATCGCGGACCGCGTCAACGTCGAACTGTCCGACGGAGGCCGCGTCTCGATCGACGTACAGGCACTGGACCGCCACGTACCGGAACGGGTCCGCCTGGAACGCCTGCCGGCGACGGACCGCACGGACCGTACGGACGGCCTGGACGGTGTGGGCGGCACGGACCGTGTCCACCCTGTCCACCGTGTGGACGGTGCGGAGGAGCAGGCATGAGTTTCTCGATGGCGCTCTTCGTGACCGTACTGCTGCTGATCGGCAGCGGGTTCTTCGTGGCCGCCGAGTTCGCGTTGGTCGCCGCCAAGCGGCACCGGCTGGAACAGGCCGCCGCGGCCGGGCAACGCGGTGCCAGGGCCGCGCTGGCCGGAATGCGCGAGTTGTCACTGATGCTCGCGGGCGCCCAACTGGGCATCACCGTGTGCACGCTGGGCCTGGGCTCGGTGTCCAAGCCCGCGATCTCGCACGAACTCGACCCGTTGCTCCACAGGGCGGGCCTGCCCGGCGGCCTGAGCTACGGCGTGTCCTTCGCGCTCGCGATGTTCGTCGTCGTCTTCCTGCACATGGTGGTCGGCGAGATGGCCCCCAAGTCCTGGGCCATCGCGCACCCCGAGCGTTCCGCCATGCTGCTCACGCCGCCCTTCCGGGCCCTGACCCGGGCGGTGCGTCCGTTGATCGTGGGGCTGAACAAGGTGAGCAACGCGCTGGTCCGGCTCTGCCGGGTCGCTCCGCGCGACGAACTGGCCTCGGTCCACAACCGCGAGCAACTCACCCACCTCGTCCAGGAGTCGGAGCGGCTCGGGCTGATCAGCAAGGAGGACTCCGAGCTGATCACCAGCTCCCTGACCGCACCGCAGCACCCGGTCGGGGACCTCCAGATCCCGGCCGACCGGATCACCTCGGTCCCCGCCGACGCGGCGATCGACGCCGTACTGGGCGTCGCCGGGGACAGCGACCGCACCCGCCTGCTGGTCCGCGACGGCGTCACGGTTCTCGGCTCGGTGCACGCCCGTGACGCCCTGGTCGCCCGCGCGCAGGGCCGGGCCGCGGTCGCCCGCGACCTGGCCCGCCCCGTCCCGGAGCTGTCACCGCACGACACGGTCGCCCACGCCGTCGAACAGCTCCGCCTGCACCGCGCCTCCCTCGCCGTCGTACGCGACGACACGGGGCGGCTGACCGGCCTGGTCAGCCTGGACGACCTGCTGGCCCGGCTGATGGAGCCGCGCGCGGCGTGACACGGCAGAGGCCGGGTGCCGTGGCCGTGGCCGGTCACCTCGGTGACCGGCCACGGCGCTCCGGCACCCGGCCTCTTCGTCCTGCTCCCGGGGACGTTCACGTCCTCGGGCGACGTTCATGCCTTCGGGCGACGTGCACGTCCTCGGCGGGCGGTCGCACCCCCAGGGATGGTCGCACCCGCAAGGGCGGTCACACCTGCTCGAAGTCACCCGCGAGCGCGGAGGCGATGCGCAGGTGCGACTCGGCCTCGTCGTGACGCCCCTGGCGCTGGAGCGTGCGCCCCAGCATCAGCCGGGCGTAGTGCTCCACCGGGTCACGCTCGACGAGCGTGCGCAACTCGGTCTCAGCGCGGTGCAGTTGGGCCGAGTGATAGTACGCGCGGGCCAGCAGCAGCCGCGGTCCGGTCTGCTCCGGCACCTCGTCCACAAGGCCGCCCAGAACGCGCGCCGCACCGGCGTAGTCCTTGGCGTCGAAGAACAGCTGCGCCCGCTCCCAGCGCTCCGCGGCCGTCCCCTGGTCGTAGTACTTCGTGTCCACTGCTGACCTCCTTCGAGTGCCAGAACCTCACCTGATGGTTGAATATTCCACCACCTCGGCCCGTGGGCGTCACCCGCCGGCCAGCTCCGCGTTGGCCCGCTCCGTCACCAGGGTCAGCACGCGCCCTACCGTCGCCAGGTCCTCGGCCGGGATGCCCGCGTACAGCCGGGCCGCGATCTCGTTCCCGGCCGTGCGGATCTCCTCGAACACCTCACGGCCGTGCTCGGTGAGCGACACCAGCGAGGTGTCCGTCTCCGTCAGCAGCTTGAGGGCCGTCATCTCCGTGACGGCCTCCTCGGCCACCGACTCCTCGATCTTCAGTGTCCCGGTCAGCCGCTCCACGAGCCGGTCGCGCTCGACGGTGCCGCCCTGGTCCGAGACGGCCCGCAGGGCCACCGACTGGTTGAAGCTGCTTCCGATGCGCGCCAGCGCGGCTTCCAGGGCCGCGCGGCTCGCGTAGTGGGCCAGTCCGACGACCTGGCCGCCGACCGGGGGGGTGGGAATGCTCATGACTACTCCTCGTCAGAATGTGAATCGAGATGTGTGTCGAGAGATGCATCGATCGGTGCATCGATCGGTGCATCGAGCGGTACGTCGAGCAGGGTCGCCAGCTCGCGGCTGAACGCCTTCGTGCGCTCGCCGCCGAGCCCGCCGAGTGGTTCGAGGAGCTGCTCCAGCAGCCCCTGGACCACCCCTGTCGCGCGCCGTGCGACCACGCGTCCGTCCTCCGTGAGCGACAGCCGGATCGCACGTGGATCGGCGGGATCCCGCGTCCGGTCGACGACACCGGCCGCCTCCAGAGCGCGGGCCAGCTTCGAGACGTAGAGCGGTTCGAGTCCGGTGTGATCGGCGAGCTGACGCTGGCTCGGCCGCTGCCCGGCCCTGTGCATCCCGTACAGCGACGCGACCAGCGAGTACTGGGCGTGGGTCAGGCCCAGTGGCGCGACCGCCCGATCGACGGCCACGCGCCACTTCGTGGACAGGCGCCAGACGAGAAAGCCGGGGGTCGCGTGCGCGGATGTCGAACTCATGAGAAAAACCATACATGGCTACTATGTCCATGGCTACTATTTTCGGCTGTCCCCGACCAACGCCCTACCGACCTCCGCCCGTAGCCCTAGGACCGCACCGACTCCGGCCCACGTACCCCCGTCCGGGGGAGTCCGCGGGAGCCCGGGGGAGGGAGGACGGCCTGACGGACGGTCCCCGACGGGGCTAGGTTGTGGCCCATGAGCAATCTTGATCGCGAGGCAGTTCCCGCGCTGTGCGGTGGCCGCGGTTTCGTGGTGGCCGAGCCGGTGCGTGAACTCCTCAGTCCCCGTCGGGTCAAGCTCGGCGAGTCCACCGAAGTCCGCCGCCTGCTGCCCAACTTGGGCCGCCGCATGATCGGCGCGTGGTGCTTCGTCGATCACTACGGGCCCGACGACATCTCCGACGAGCCCGGTATGCAGGTCCCGCCGCACCCGCACATGGGACTCCAGACCGTCAGCTGGCTCCACGAGGGCGAGGTGCTGCACCGCGACTCCACGGGCAGCCTGCAGACGATCCGCCCGCGCGAACTGGGCCTCATGACGTCCGGAAGGGCCATCAGCCACTCCGAGGAGAGCCCCAAGTCGCACGCCCGCTTCCTGCACGGCGCGCAACTGTGGGTCGCCCTCCCCGACAGCCACCGCCACACCGACCCGCGCTTCGAGCACCACGCCGAGCTGCCGCTCGTCACGGCCGCCGGCCTCAAGGCCACGCTCATCCTGGGTACCGTCGACGGCATGACCTCGCCCGGCACGACGTACACCCCGATCGTCGGCGCCGACCTGTCCCTCGCGAGCGGCACCGACGTACGACTGCCGCTGGAGCCCGACTTCGAGTACGCCGTTCTGTCCATGTCCGGCGAGGCGCACGTCGACGGCGTGCCGGTGCTCCCGGGCTCCATGCTCTACCTCGGCTGCGGTCGCACCGAACTGCCCCTGCGCGCAGAGTCGGACGCGTCCCTCATGCTCCTGGGCGGCGAGCCGTTCGAGGAGGAGTTGGTCATGTGGTGGAACTTCATCGGACGGTCCACCGACGATATCGCACAGGCCCGTTCGGACTGGATGACGGGCTCCCGATTCGGTGAGGTGGTGGGGTACGACGGGGTCCCACTGCGCGCTCCCGAACTCCCGCCTGTACCACTGAAACCGCGCGGAAGGGTGCGCTGAACTGGGGTTCCAGCTCTAGTGCAGGCCTCTCGCGGGACGCGGCTGTCCCCGCTCGACACCCCGTTTCCCCGAGAGGTCGATCGCTCCTGCGAAGTCCATCGACGGGCAGCGCTGCCTTCTCATGTCTGGCCATATGTGGGCGGGTTTAGTCAGCCCGATGCTGACCCAATGCTGACTTTCCTGACGGAGTGTCAGTGTCATTGCGTTTGTGTCGCAGCTGTTGGAGCGTCCGCCCCGGAGCTACCGCTCGCGTGTAGGCCAGGCCGATGCTGACTTCGGTGAATTGTGCTGGGGCAAGGCGCCCCCGATTACCTGGGCGACGAAGGGAAGGAGAAGTCCGTGACGAGGGGGCTTTTGTGGGAATCCCCCAATGCCCCGGCGCGCCGCTGCTGCCGTACTCACCCCTTGGGCGGACCGCCATGGGGAGGCTATGGCTGCAGCGAGGGGTCTCGGAAGCGGCTTGTCGGCAAGCCAGGCTCTGCTTCAGAACAGGTGAACGGCAGCCAGCAGGTTCTTGGTCTCATGGTGGTACACGCGAGGTGCCTGCTCCGGCGTGTGGAAACGGGACCGTTGCCGGCGGCGGATGGCGACTTGTTCCGGGAATGGCCCGGATCTTGGCCTCGGGCGCGAGACCCAGACCGGGTCCCGGACGTCCAGCTCAACAACGGGCTTGCCGACGCAATCTGTCGTTTGCATGGCAAGGCTCGGTGCGTGCGGCGAGGGCATTCCCCGTCTGGCTGCGGCTGGCCGCATGCCGACGACTGGGACGTGATGAGGGGGCGGATTGCGGCGTAAAGCAGAGCAGCGGACTCATAATCCGTCGGCCGCGGGTTTGAGTCCCACCCGCCCCACCAGAAGCATGCCCTGACCTGTGAAAACGTTCCTTGTGGGGTGCCGGAGTGTCAACTCCGGCTCAGCGGACTGAATCCGCTGCTCGCGAGTTTGAGACCGACGCAGGCTGACGAGGCTGGCGCCTCGCTGACTGCGCGGATGCATCGCCCGGTGTTGGCGCGAGCCACCGCAGGTAGATGGTCTGACGGCCCGAACGGCTTTCGCTCCGAGCGGCAGGAAGTCCTGGGGCGCCGGCCGTTGTCGATGTCGTCCTGGCGCAACCACTTCGACAACGTGACCGGATGGATGCCGAGTTCAACGGCGGTCTGCTTCTGTTCTTTCCCTGCCCGAACCAGCGCGATGGCACGGACCCGGAACTCAGCGGGATAGGCGCGGGGCATGCCGGCAGCCTTTCGTGAAGGCCGTCAGTTAGCCACCAGAACTGGAACTTGAGAGGTGGGGCACGTCAGTCCCTCGACGATCACACCGAACTCCACGCCGAGAAGGGCTGGGCGACGATGAAGGGCCTCTCGGACATCCTGGACAACGACCGCAAAGCAAGGGAGACCGGGAAGAACACGAAGAAGTTCCTCCTGTCCGACAAGGACCTGGCGGTCGCCAAGGCGGAGGCGGCGGAACTGTGGGAGGCGCTGAACTCGCGCGACGTCACGGGCAACATCAAGAAGACGATGGACGGCGACGCGAACATGAAGTCCGCCATCAAGACGAACTTCGACGCCGTGATGAAGACGCCCGGCGTCAAGGACCTCACGGGTCAGGACTTCACGCCGCCCACGAAATTCAAGGGGCCCGCGCCCGTCGGTCAGCCCACCCGCCTGCGCGGCTTCTCCCGCACCCTCGGCGTCGCCGGCGGCCTCCTGCAGGTGGCCCAGGCTCCTTCCTACGTCAGTGAGTACGGCGTGGGCGGCGGCGCCTGGGAGATGTTCAAGGACATCGTTGACCCGGTCGGGGCCCACGACTTCGTGGGCGACCAGGGTGGAGGATCATCGATCTGTGACCCGTCGAGCGGCAACTGTGCCTGACCGTTCGCCCAGCTGACCATGGGGGCCTGTTGCGCACCGCGCGTGGCAGGCCCCATGCCTGTACCGCACGTCATGACCACCAGACACCGAACCGGCAAAGACATGAGTGAAATCCCCGTCCACGACGTCCCCGCTCTCCTGCTGCGCACGGTGCCTGAATCGGCGCAGTTCATTGCCGAGAAGTACGGTCTGCCGGCGGAACAGGCAGTACTGACTGAGGACGCAATCGTGGGCCTGTACGGACTACTGTCCGAGTGCTTCACGGAAGCGGTGCTGATGTCCCAGTTGCAGAGTCCCGCCCCCGACACGGAACTCCTCCAGAGATGCTGGGACTTCGTGGAGCCGATTGTGGACCATTCCTCGGCACACGTGGGAGGCGCTGTTTACTTCGAGGTACTCGAACAACTCCTGAACGCCGGGACCCTGATCGAGGACTCCTGGCCGTACATGAAGGAGCGGACGCGGGCACGGACCCTCAGGATGCTGGATTTCTACGGCGTCTACCTGCCCGGCATCAACGGGCGGTAGGACTTCACCTTGAGGTAGGGCACGTCCTCCGGCTCACCGAGGCGAGCCAGGTGCGGTAGATCTCATCGGCGGCACGGACCGTGTCCGGATTGGATAGCAGGGGCGCGAGAGCATCCCGCGCACCTGCTTGGGCCTCTGCTTCCCCGGATCCAGCCGGGAGCCACGGTCCTCCCCGCCCATGACCTCGTTGATCACTGAAGCGGTGGCCCTGGACTCCGGGGAGTCGACCAGCGTCAGATCGGCCAGCAGGCCCTGCGCACCGAACCGCTGGATCTTGGCGATCTGCCAGCCTGGAGACGCCACGAGTCCGGCGGCCTGAGCCGGGTCGCAGTGCTGCATGTGCCACACCAGATGCCGCCACCAGTACCCGGCGCAGGTGGGCAGAGCCGACCAGGGGTCACCGGGTTTCAGCAGTGCGAGGGCGTTGTCCATGAGCCGTGCGTGCCAGTCGGCCGCTTCGTCCGCCGACCAGCGCGACCTCAAGCGCACGTGCAGGGCCTCTGGGACGGTCAGCCACCGACTGCCGTCGTCGGCCTCGGTGATGCGCACGAGATCCACGCGATGGAAGTCCTCAAGCAGGCCCAGGGCGTCGTGGATGTAGCCGGATGGTCCGGTGTCCGCATCGCCCCAGGCCTCTTTGACCTCGGTCACGGCCAGTTCGACGCCCGGGGGGACAGCCGCCAGACGCCGGGCATCGAGGGAATCCTGATGACTGAGTCCCAGGCTCTCCAGTGCCGTGCCGATACGGTCGTCGCCCCAGTCTTTGTAGCCTGTCGCTTGCTCCCAGTGCTCCCTGAGGTGGCGATCGAGCCGGCGCCGACCCCACCGTGTTCTCATGACCTGTGCCTCCCCCACCCGGACGTCCAGTGAAACAGTTCGAACGCTTGTATGCAGGCATTCCCTCCAGGCCGGCGCGCGAACTACGGGCGAGCCCGCAGCCCGGCACCTCCGCACAAGGGCGGTGTCGTCCGGCGCCTGCCTAGTCAGGGACGTTCCTGGTGATGGTCGAGGGCTCGATGACGCCGTGGGCGCGAGCGGCCTTGAGGTCGTGGACCGCTCCGGCCAGGACGGTCGGCCGCCCTCGGCGACGTAGCGGTAGACGGTGGCGATCCCAACGCCGAACCCGGCCGTGAGCCGGGCGTAGGTATGCCCGCACCGCGGGTGAGGCAGCACCAGCAGGGCCTCCCGGCCCGCTGTCAGTCGGCGCCGGCGCGTGTTCCGCTCTCGACGCCGAGCCGTCAACAGGCCGGAGAGGTACTGCAGGGTCGTGCTGGACAGATCGACCGAGCTTGGTGACGCCTCTCATCGGGGAACGGCCGGAGATCCTCGGTACCGTCCAACGCCGCCCCGATGATCACCGTCGCCCTGCTGGTGGCCGCGGTCTGCGTGCCCGCGTCAGGTCGGCCCGGAGACCTGGTCGGTGAACGGCGCCTCGTCCGTTGTCGCGATGATCAGTGGTCGTGGATTGCAAGGCTTGGGCGTCGACGCACTGCACGATGACCCCCTCACCGCGTAGGCCCCAGGGCGGGCGGGGCGGCGTCGGCGGACGTCCCCCAGCCGGACGGTTCGGCGCCGACGGTGAAGGAGAGCGACCGCAGGCCTCGGAGCGACTCGGTCGTCAGATACGTACGGCCGTAGGAGGAACCGTCGACCCTCGCCGACTGGATGTACCGGTCACGGTCGGAGGTGCCCGTGGCCGCTATGGTCAGGGCGCCGCGCGGGTAGTAGCGCCGGTCGAGCGTCAGATCGACCCGCTCGAAGACGGGTGTCGACAGGCCCCAGGTGTCGTAGCCGGGCTGCACCGGGAAGATCCCGATGGACGAGAGCACGTTCCAGGCGGACATCGTGCCGAGGTCGTCGTTGCCGGTCATGCCGGTCGGCGCGTCCGTGAACAAGGTCAGCGCGGCGTGCACCACATCGGTCGTCTTCCACGGCTGACCGGTCGACAGATACGTGTACGGGGCGATCAGGTCGGGCTCGTTCTGCGGGTTGTACTTGTCCGCGTTGTAGTAGTCGTACGGGCCGTTGACCCACACCTCTCGAGCGGTCTTCGCCGGGTCCTTCAGAAGCTGCTCGTACGCGAAGAACGAGTCGAGCCGGTCGTTGGCCGCCTGCTTGCCGCCGATCAGGTCGACCATGCCCGGCAGGTCCTGCGGCACGAGCCACTGGTACTGCCAGGACGTGCCCTCGTGAAAACCCTCACTCAGGGCCGGGTCCGCCGGTCCGGTAAAGGTGCCGGAGGCATCCCGCGCGCGGAAGAAGCCGGTCGAACCATCGTAGATCTTCCGGTAGTTCTGGGAACGCGCGGCATAGCGTGCGGCGTCCGCGTCGTGGCCCAGATCCCGTGCCATCGCGCCGAGCATGGCGTCCGACAGGGCGTACTCCAGGGTCGCGGAGGCTCCGTGGTCGTAGTCCGAGTCGCCCGGCTTCGCGTGCGGGCGGTCCTTGACGTACGGCGCGAAGCCGTTCGCGATGTACTCCTTGTTGGCTTCGCGGCCCACCGCGGGCGAATCGGCGGGCGGTACCCCGTCGGCATTCTTCTTCAGGGCGCGGTAGGCCCGTTCGGCGTATCTGTCGGCCCCCTTGAGCAGGCCCTGCTGGTAGGCGTTGGTCAGGAACGGGGTGACCGGGTCGCCGGTCATGATGTTCGTCTCGACCGTGCCGTAGCCCCACTTGGGCAGCCAGCCGCTGTCTTCGTCGATCTTGATGACGGAGATCGCCATGTCCCTGGCCTCACGCGGCGCGAGCAGGGAGAGGAGCTGCGACTGGGTGCGGTAGGTGTCCCACAGTGACCAGTTCTGGTAGTAGGTGAAGCCCTGTGCGCGGTGGACCCGCTGGTCCCAGCCGGTGTAGCGACCGTCGGCGTCGCTGCCGATGTTGGGCGCGAGGAAGGACCGGTAGAGCGACGAGTAGAACGTGCGGCGCAGGGTGTCACCGCCGCCCTGGGCGCGTACGTCGTCGAGCCGGTCCTCCCACGCGCGGTGCGCCTGGCTCCGGACGGCGTCGAACGAACGGCCGCCCTCGGAGCGGAGGTTGAGGGCGGCGCCGCGGGCGTCCACGTACGAGAGCGCGGTGGTCGCCTCCACCGTCCGGTCCTTGGTCGTGTCGAAGCGGACGAAGGCGCCGTTGCGTCCCGCGCTCACGGATTCCTTGGAACCCTCGGTGACGGTATCGCCGTTCCAGGTGCCCGAAGTGGTGAACGGACGGTCGAAGCGGGTGACCGTGTAGACGGTGTACGGCTTGGTGTCCTGGCAGAAGCCGCTGCCGGTGATGGCGGTGCGCACCGTGCGGTTGTCGAGGATCTCGACCTTGGTGGAGATCGTCCTGTGCAGCGACTGCCCCGCGTTGAGCAGGACGTTGGCCTTGTCCGTGGCCGGGAAGGTGTAGCGCTGCACCCCGGTCCTGGCGGTCGCGGTCAGCTCGGCCTCGATGCCGGTCTTCAGGCCGACCCGGTACGAGCCGGGGCTCGCCCGCTCGCTGTCGTGGCTGAACTCCGCCTCGTACTTGGCGTAGTCCGTCTCGGTGACGTCACCCGTGGTCGGCAGCACGGGCAGGTCGCCGCCCAGGCCGCAGCCGACGCCCGAGAGGTGGACGAGGGAGAAGCCGCGGATGTGATTCTGGGAGTAGTCGTAGCCGGTGTTGTGGCCGGTGTCCGGCGAGAACTGCACCATGCCGAAGGGCACCGCTGCGCCGGGGTAGGTGTTGCCTTCGTTCTCCGTTCCGATGAACGGGTTGACCAGATCGGTGAGCGGGGCGCTCGGCGGGAGGGCCGCCCGAGCCGCCGGAACCGCGAGGGAGCCGCCGAGGAGGATGGTGGTCGCCACCACCATCCCCGCATCGCGTAGCCGTTGAGTCCATCCCATGGGCGGGAATGCCTCCTCGAAGCCTAGACAACGTTGTCAAGCGCGGAGCGCGCTCATTCTTCGTCGTGTACACGTAATCGTCAAGTATTTGGAGTGGGCGAGCAGTTCGGCGGACCACGCGAACCCTCAGTCTTCCGCGACCGATCACGCGAGTCGGTCGGCGGTGCGTTGGCACAACTCGGGCCGGCCGTTCCCGGCGGGACATCGAAGAGGGCCGCAAGGGCCCCCTGCCCGCGCTCCCGACGGTACCGCTGAAGCTGGGCGGCGCCGGTGATGGAAACAAGATGCGTCCAATGATGTGGTAATGATGGATTCTGCCCCTTCAGAAATGCCCCGCGCTCCACCTAGCGTTGCGGCCATGCGACGGCCTGGCCGTTGGCTGACCAGCCTTGACGGTTTCTGGAGGGAGAAGGCGATGGCGCCTGTGGAACTACTCATCGGAAGCCGATGGCAGGCGTCGGCAGGGTCGGGACGGACCCGGGGCGTGACCTCGCCCTTCGACGGCTCGACGGTCGGTACCGTCGGGGTGGCGGCCCCGAGGACGTCGAGGTGGCCCTCGCGGCGGCGGAGCGGGGTGCCGCGGTATGACGGCGTACACCCGCTCAGGAGCGGATGACGATCCTGCTGCGTGCGGCGGAGTTCGCCGATCGGCGAGCCGCCAAGATCGCGCGGACCATCAGCGCGGAGTCGCGGCCTTCGAGGCGCCCAACTCTATGGCGAGACCCTGCCGTTGGATGTCAACCGCGGCACCGGCCAGGATGAGGTGGCCTTCACGCTGCGCCGGCCGTGCGGTGTCGTGGTGGCCAGCACGCCGTTCAACCACCCCCCGCTGCTCGTGCTGCACAAACTGGCGCCCGCACTCGCGGCGGGCGACGCGGTCGTCCTCGAGCCGGCCACCTCCATACCGCTGACCGCGCTGGAGCTCGCCGAGTGCTTCGTGGACGCCGGGCTTCCCGAAGGCGTGCTCTCGGCGCTGGTCGGCTCCGGCGCGGTGCCGGGCGACGCCCTCGTGACCGACCCCCGCGTGCGGAAGATCTCCTTCACCGGCGCCACCGCGACGGGCGAACACCTCGCACGCGTCGCCGGGGTGAAGAAGCTCTCCCTCGACCGGGGAGCCTCCTGCCCCTTCGTCGTCCTGCCCGACGCCGATCTCGAACTGGCCGCGGGCGCCCAAGACGGACGGGGTCACCACGGTCCGTCTCGCTCGCCGCCGGTCAGGACGCGCGCCCCGTCCGCACCGGCCCGCGCGATGGCCCGCTCACCTTCGCCGACGCCGCCCGCGGTGTCGCGGACGTCCTCGCGGGCCGCTCGCCGGCCGCGGTCGCCAACCCCGACTGGAACCACCGAAAGGCAACGCCATGACCACCTCACCCACGAACTCATCCACGAACTCGCCCTTGAACAGGATCGCCGGCGCGCCCATCTCCTGGGGTGTGTGCGAAGTCCCCGGCTGGGGCTACCAGTTGACGCCCGAACGGGTGCTGAACGAGATGCGCGAAGTCGGCCTGGCCGCCACCGAGATCGGCCCCGAAGGCTTCCTGCCCGGCGAGCCGGACGCCATGGCCCGGGTTCTCGCCCACCATGACCTCCACGCGGTCGGCGGCTTCACCCCGCTGCTGCTGCACGTGCCGGGACACGACCCGCTGCCCGAGGTGGAACAGCTCCTGGAGAGCTACGCCGCTGCGAAGGCGGAGGTCCTCGTCCTGTCGGCCGTCACCGGCCAGGACGGCTACGACTCCCGCCCCGAACTCGACGCCGACGGCTGGAAGCTGCTGCTGTCCAACCTCGACCGGCTCGCCTCGCTGGCCGCCGAACGCGGCGTACGTGCCGTCCTGCACCCGCACGTCGGCACGATGATCGAGAACGGCGACGAGGTCCGACGCGTCCTGGAACACTCGGCGGTCTCGCTCTGCCTCGACACCGGGCACCTGCTCATCGGCGGCACCGACCCCGCAGAGCTCACCCGCCAGGCGCCCGAGCGCATCGCCCACACCCACATGAAGGATGTGGACGCCTCCCTCGCAGCCAAGGTCCGGTCCGGACAGCTCGGTTACACCGAGGCCGTGCGCAAGGGCATGTATCGCCCACTGGGTGCGGGGGACGTGGACGTCCAGGCCATCGTCACCCACCTCAGCGCGCGCGGCTACGACGGGTGGTACGTCCTGGAACAGGACACCATCCTGACCGAGGAGCCCAAGGAAAAGGGGCCGGTCGAGGATGTGTGGGCCAGCGCCGAGCATCTGCGCACGGTGCTGCGCGCTGTCGCGTAGCCGTATATCGATCTGATGTGTTTTTGATGTCTTCTGAGGGATTGACCGGCATGCGCGGGGCACCCAAGAATGCCGAGGCTATTGGGTGCCGCGTTTTTCCGAACATGAGGAATCCAGGAAACATAAATGACCGCTGACGAATTTCTGGCCACGTGTTGGACCACCGCGGGTGACGCCGCTCCCGACGAGGAGGACCAGCGCAGTCCACTGGACCTGCGGGAACGCGTGGAAGCGGCGCGCGACGCCGGATTCACGGGCTTCGGGCTGCTGTACGCGGACCTGGTGGAGGCCGAGCGCGAGTACGGGCTCGCCGGTGTCCGGTCTCTCTTCGAGGACAACGGAATCAGCCACGTCGAGTTGGAGCTGCTGACCGACTGGTGGGCCGACGGACCCCGGCGGACCGCGTCGGATGCGGTCCGCGGCGGACTTCTGAGGGCCGTCGAGGCGCTCGGCGCACGTACCCTCAAGATCGGCCCCGATGTGGCGGACGAGCCCTGGGACCTCGACGTGTGGGCCAAGGAGTTCGCCACGCTGGCGGCGCAGGCCGATGGTGTGGGCGCCCGGCTCGGGATCGAGTTCCTGCCCTGGTCCAACCTCAAGACCGTGCACGACGGACTCCGGCTCGTGGAGGCCGCCGGCCACCCGGCGGGCGGGCTCATCATCGACGTCTGGCACACCGAGCGCGCTCACACCCCACCCGCCGACCTGGCGGACGTACCCGGGTCGCGGATCGTGGGAGTGGAGCTCAACGACGCCGACAGCCGGATGGTCGGCACTCTCTTCGAGGACACCGTCCATCGCCGTCGGCTGTGCGGAGAGGGCTCCTTCGACCTCCCGGGCATCATCACCGCGCTCCGTGCGGCCGGCTGGAACGGCCCCTGGGGCGTGGAGATCCTCTCGGACACGCATCGTGCGCTGCCGGTGCGGGAGGCGGCCGCGGCGGCGTACCGGAGTGCCGCGACGCTGGTGAAGTAAAGGCCACGCGCATTTCGGTGTAGAGAGCACGGAAAATCGGCGTCGAGTAATTGTTGAGACAGCATTTCCTGATGGATAAATGATGTCATCACGAGCGTTGACCTGAGGGTTCCATCTCGTCATGAGCAACAGCGGTATTAACGGCCTTTGATCGGCAGTCTTCGCTCGGTCAGCCGTTTCTCCCCTTCCCCTGTAGCACAGTGAGGTGCCGGAAAAGATGGACCGTTTCTCCCACCCCCGCTCCCGCAGAATCGTCCCCGTCGTCGCAGCGGCAGCCACCGCCGCACTGCTTGCGGCCGGATGCTCCAGCAGCTCCGGAGGCAAGCAGGCCGAAGAGAGCGGGAACGCTGTCTCGGCAGGCAAGGCCGGCACTCCCCGCATGACGGTCGCGATGATCACGCACGCGGCCCCTGGTGACACCTTCTGGGACACGATTCGCAAGGGTGCCGAGGCCGCCGCGGCCAAGGACAGCGTCAAGCTGGTCTACGCCAGCGACGCCAACGGCCCCAACCAGTCCAACCTGGTCCAGAACGCCATCGACCAGAAGGTCGACGGCATCGCTGTCACTCTCGCCAAGCCGGACGCCATGAAGGCCGTGGTCGCCAAGGCCGAGCAGGCCGGTATCCCCGTCGTCGGCTTCAACACCGGCGTGCAGGACTGGAAGGAGCAGGGTCTGCTCGAGTACTTCGGCCAGGACGAGAGCATCGCCGGAGAGGCGTTCGGCCGCAGGCTCAACGAGGCCGGGGCCAAGCACACCGTCTGCGTGATCATGGAACAGGGGCAGGTGGCCCTGGAGGCCCGCTGTGCGGGCGTGAAGAAGACGTTCGAGGGCAAGACCGACATCCTCTACGTCAACGGCACCGACATGCCGTCGGTGAAGTCCACCATCATCGCCAAGCTCAAGCAGGACAGCTCCATCGACTATGTGACGACGCTCGGGGCTCCGTTCGCCATGACCGCCATTCAGTCCATCGCCGATGCCGGCACCAAGACCAAGCTCGCCACGTTCGACCTCAACAAGGACGCGGTCGGCGCCATCAAGTCCGGCAAGATCCAGTGGGCCGTCGACCAGCAGCCCTATCTCCAGGGGTACCTGTCGATCGACTCCCTGTGGCTCTACAGGACGAACGGCAACTACAGCGGAGGCGGCGAGGCTCCCGTGCTGACCGGGCCGGCCTTCGTCGACAAGTCCAACGTCGACAAGGTCGCCCAGTTCGCCGCCAAGGGAACCCGGTAAAGACGGGCGAACGGCCGCCGACCATCCGGCTGTTCGCTCGGCCCGAAGCCAGCACACCGAGGGCGAATGCCGGTGTGGCGCCACTTCTTCCTCGGCTCCGAGATGACGACTGGACGAGCCGACCGTCGCCCTCGGCGTCCTCGGCGTGCTGCGCCCGGGCGCCATGGAACTGTCCGCGGAGCGCGGCGAGATCACCCTCGACCCTCACCAGCAACGGAGACATCACGAACATGCCACCTCAGCGAGCACTGGGTGTTGCCGTCGTCGGCACCGGCAAGATGGGCGCGGATCATGTGCGCAGACTCCACGACGTCGTCAGCGGGGCACGTGTGACCGCCATCGTCGACATCGAGGCGGAACGGGCGAAGACGCTCGCGGACGCCATCGAGGGCTGCACGGCGTACACCGAACCGGCGGCGGCCATGGCGGCGCAGGACGTGGACGCCGTCCTCATCGCTTCCCCGGGACCCGCCCACGAGGCGGCCCTGCTCGAGGCCCTAGGCCGTGACCTGCCGGTGCTGTGCGAGAAGCCGCTCACCCCCGACGCGGCTTCCGCCCTGCGCGTCCTGGCGGCGGAGCAGCGGCTCGGGCACCGGCGTATCCAAGTCGGCTTCATGCGGCGGTACGACACCGAATACATGAAGCTGAAACGGCTCCTCGACGGCGGGGAGCTGGGCAGGGCACTGATGCTGCACCATCGGCACCGGAAACTGTCCATGCCGCCGTGGTTCACCAACGAGATGCTCATCAACGACTCGGTGGTGCACGAGATGGACGTGACCCGCTGGCTCCTCGACCAGGAGATCACAGCGGTCACCGTGCACAAGCCGGCCCCGACGTCGCACGCTCCTGCTGGCATGAACGACCCCCCAATTCGTCCTCCTCGAAACCGAGTTGGGCGCGCTGGTCGACGTCGAGATCTTCGGTCACTGCGGCTATGGCTACCAGGTGCAGGCCGAAGCGGTCTGCGAGCGGGGCACCGTACGCATCGGTGACGAGCACGGGCCGCGGCTGAGCACCGACGGCCGCTGGGGCGGACGCATCACACCGGACTACGTCGAGCGCTTCGAGGACGCGTACGACCGTGAGGTCCAGGGCTGGGGGGACGCGACCCGACGCGGCGAGATCACCGGCCCCAGTGTCTGGGACGGCTACGCGGCCGCGGCCGTGTGCGAGGCGGGCGTGCTCTCTCAGCGGGAGGGGCGGCGTGTGGAGGTCGAGCTGATCGAGCGGCCTGCCTTCTACCGGTAGGCCGCACACGGAACGGGAGAGGGCGGTACCGGACCGGTACCGCCCTCTCCCGTTCGCTCATCGTCATGCCGCGGCCGGTAGGACCGTACGCGGCCGTACCGGGAACCCGGCCGCCCGGTAGGCGTCGTCGATGAGCCGCATCGTGGCCAGCGCGTCGTCGGCGTCGAGCGTCAGCGGCGTCCCGCGCCGCAGGTGGGCGGCGAAGGCCTCGAGTTGGTAGGTGTACGAGGACCGGCGGCCGAGTTCCTCGGTGTGCTCACCGGCGGCCGTACGGACGACGACCCGGTCGTCCAGATGAGGCTGTACGAAGTTCACCGCCGTGGCTTCGCCGCGCGAGCCCAGGACGCGGCAGCTCATCTGCCATGTGTGGTGGGCCATGTGGCAGCGGGCGCTGCCCGTGGCGCCGCCCGGGAACTCCAGATCGACGTCCAGCCACTCGTCGACTCCCGCCGCCCGAGCCTTCTCACCGCCGCGCGCGGCGACCAACCGGGGCGCCCCACCCGCCCACGGCGCGAGCATGCGCTGGGCGTGCAGGCTGTAGCACCCGAGGTCCATCAACGCGCCGCCCGCCAACGGAAGTTGCCACCTTACGTCGTCGTCAGGCGGTGCGGGCATGGCGACCATGGTCTCTACGTGCCGGAGGTCGCCCAACCCCTCGCTGTCCAGCAGCTCGTGCAGGCGCCGGGTGACCGGGTGGAACAGGTAGTGGAACCCTTCCATGAACACCGTGCCCGCCTTGGCGACGGCCTCGTGGACCTGGACCGCCTCCGCCGTGTTGCTCGCGGACGGCTTCTCGGTGAGGACGTGCTTGCCGGCCTGGAGTGCGGCCAGGTTCCACGGCCCGTGCAGACTGTTGGCCAACGGGTTGTAGACGACCTCGATCTCCGGGTCGGCGACGAGCTCGGCGTAGGAGTCCGCCACCCGCTCCACGCCGTGCGCGCCGGCGAAGGCCTCGGCACGGTCGCGGTCGCGGGCGGCCACCGCGACCAGGCGGTGGCCGGTCGTCCGGGCCGGTCCCACGATCGACAGCTCGGCGATCCGGGCCGCGCCCAGGACTCCGATCCGCAGGGGTTCGTCCGTCATCACTTGCGCACCTCGTCGAGTCGTACGGGCCGGTGTTCACGCAGGGCCGAGTTCTCCGCAGGGACGGCGCCGATGCGGCCCAGCCCCATGGTTCCTCTGCGCATGAGGTTCGTGCTCCTTCCGCCCGCGGGCGGGGGCGGCGTTCGCGGCGCCCCCGCACGATGCCCGCGCCGACGCCCGGGCTGCCGCCGTTCCCGAGGACGACCTTGTCCTCGAGGAGTCCCATGAGTGCCACGTCGCTCTCAGCTCTGGCGGCGCTTGGCGGCCGCCTGCAGTTCCTGGCGCAGCCGCTCGGGGTCCCAGTCCTCGGCGACGGCCTGCCGGAGGGTGTCCGCCTGGGAGGGCGGGGCGAGACCGTCCACCGGCGGGTCGAGGTCGAGGTTGGTGGGGAAGGGGTAGCCCTCGGCGGTGGCCGCGATCACGCGGCGCAGCCAGTCCTCCGAGACGCCCTCGGACTTACGGCGCAGCAGCACCGGGAACAGCGCGTTCGCCATCGCCTCGCGGTCCACCGACTCCATGGCGCGGCCGAAGGCGGAGGAGATCTGCAACAGATTGGCCATGCGCCTGATGTCGGCCGAACGGTTGTGCCCGGCGGCGTGGAAGAGCGCGGGGTTGAAGAAGACCGCGTCGCCCTTCTCCAGGGGGAGTTGGACGTGATGGGCGTCGAAGTACTCGACGAACCGCGGGAGTCGCCAGGCGAGATAGCCGGGTTCGAATTTCTGCGAGTGCGGCAGGTAGAGGGTCGGGCCGGACTCGACGGGCATGTCGCAGTGGGCCACCGCGCCCTGCAGGGTCAGCACCGGCGAGAGCCGGTGGACGTGCGCCGGGTAGGTCGCGGCGCGCTCCTGGGAGAGGAAGCCGAGGTGGTAGTCGCGGTGGACGTTCTGCGCCGCTCCGCCCGGGTTGACCACGTTGACCTGTGAGGTGACCTGGTAGGCGGGGCCGAGCCAGGCCTCGGCGATCAGCTCCAGGATGTCGTTGGCGTAGTAGTCGGCGAACACCTCGGGCGCCCGTACGGCCACCTTGTCCAGGGCGTTCCAGACGCGGTCGTTCGCGCCGGGCTTGGCGAAGTGGTCGCCGCGGGCCGTGCCGCTCGCGCGCTCCTCCTCGATCAGCGCGCGGAAGGCCTCGGACGCCGCGTCCACCACGGCCGCGTCCGGGAAGGCGCCCGTGAGGACCACGATGCCCGGCCCGTCCGACAGAGCCCGGACCAACTCGTCCTGCACGCTCCGGCGGCCCTCAGGGGAGATCGCCAGAGAGCGGAGCCGATCGCTGTCATACAGCGGGACGTTCTGTTCGATGCGCTCGGCCGAGGGGTGGTCGGCGGGGTCGGTGCGCTGCTCCACGAGCGAGCGGAACACGTCGAGATCGCAGTCCGCCTCGGTCAGCCAAGTCCGCGCTCCTGCGGCTGTGGGAGACATCCGGGTCCTTTCGCAGTCCGTGCATTTCTGCCAGTCTTGAGAACCTCAACCCATCATTCAATGCTTGTCGGTACATCAAAAGTGCATCATCGGCTCTTGGGATCAGTCATGCGACACCGCTACCCGATCAGGGAAATCGCCCGGCAGGCCGGACTGAGTACGGCCACGGTCGACCGCGTCCTCAACGAGCGGGGCAACGTGACGGAGAGCACCGTCAGGGAGGTGCACGAAGCCATCAAGGACCTGGACCGTCAGCAGAGCCAGGTCCGGCTCGGTGGCCGCACCTTCATGATCGACATCGTGATGCAGACTCCGGAGCGGTTCTCCACCGCGGTACGGGACGCACTCGAAGCCGAACTGCCCTCCCTGCATCCCGCTCTCGTACGCTCGCGTTTCCACTTCCGCGAGACCTGCCCTCCCGCCGAACTGATCGCCACCCTGGACAAGATCGCGAAGCGTGGTACGCAGGGCGTGATCCTCAAGGCCCCCGACGAGCCGGAGATCGCGGCCGCGGTCGGTCGGCTGGTCGCGGCCGGCATCCCCGTCGTCACCCTGGTGACCGACCTGCCCCACAGCGCACGCCTGGCGTACGTCGGCATCGACAACCGGGCGGCCGGGGCCACCGCCGCCTACCTGCTCGGACAGTGGCTGGGCAAGCGGCCCGGCAACGTGCTCACCACCATCAGCCGGGGCTCCTTCCGGGGCGAGGAGGAACGCGAGATGGGCTTCCGCAGCGCGATGCGCCTCGCCGACCCCAGACGATCCCTGGTGGAGGTCACCGACAGCGACGGCCTGGACGCCACCCAGCACGATCTCGTCCTGGAGGCACTGAAGCGGGACGAGGACATCATCGCCGTCTACTCCGCGGGCGGGGGAAACCTCGCCACTCTCGACGCCTTCGACGCGCTCGGGCGGGAATGCGAGGCGTTCATCGCCCACGACCTCGACCACGACAACACCCGTCTGCTGCGCGAGCGTCGCCTGTCCGCGGTCCTCCACCATGACCTGCGCCAGGACATGCGCCGCGCCTGCCAGATCATCATGCGCGCCCACAAGGCACTGCCCGACGACGGACCGTCGCTGCCCTCGGCCATCCAGGTGGTCACGCCGTTCAACATGCCACCGGGTGCTCCGTCCCTGCCGGTCGGCGACTGACACCGAAAGGCTCGATCCCGGAAGGTGGTCTGTCCGTGCCCGTGCCGAGCCTGCTCGCGGTTTTCGCGCACCCGGACGACGAGTCACTGTCGGCCGGCGGAGTGCTCGCCCGTCACGCGGCTGCGGGTGCGCGCACCGCGGTGATCACGGCGACCTGGGCCGCGGACACCCCGCGGGCCGCGGAGTTGGCCGAGGCGCTGCGGATCCTCGGCGCCGGCACACCGCGGATGCTCGGCTACGCCGATGCGCGTGTACCGCAGTCGGCCCCGGGCCGTGTGCGGTTCTGCGATGCGCCGCTCGACGAGGCGGTGCGGCGGTTGGTGACGCACATCCGCGCATTCCGTCCGGACATCATGGTCACCCATGACGCCTACGGCGGGCTGCCCGGTCACCCGGACCACGTCCACACCCATCGGGTGACCGTGCTCGCCGCCCAAGCGGCAGGGCTTGGGCAGCTCTACCCCGATGCCGGTGCCCCCTGGCAGCCGCGTGCCCTCTACCTGGCCACGCACCCGCACTCGGCCGTGCCGGCGCTGAGAGACGTGATCGGTGCGCGCAAGACGGTGTACAGCGTTCCGGACGAACAGGTCACCGCGACTGTCGATGTCGGCCCCTGGATGGAGCGGAAGATCGCCGCCGTACTGGCGCACCGCTCCGAGGTCGACCGGGGAGCTCTGCCGGGGGTGATCGCCGGTCTCTCGCCGGAGGCACGAGAGCGGCTGTTCGCCACCGAGTGGTACATCCGCCACGCCTCCATGGCCGCGGCCCCGGCCCAGACGGAACTGACCGTCTGACCATGCGGCCCTGAGCCGAAGTTGGGGAACGGGCTCGCTCATCAAGGTGATGCCCGCCCCGTTCCTCCGGGTCGTGACCGATTTCGCCTGATGTACCGATGCACGATGGCAGCTCACGGCCGCCCGTTTTCCCTATGTGCAGTGCATGGGAGTTCAGCTTGTCCGCACATGCCCGTCGCACCCGGACCGTCAGCGGATCCGCACTTGCCGCACTCGCACTGGCTGCGGGGTGTACCACGCATACCGAGATGAGCGCACTCGGCCACCCGGAGCTGTCGACGGTTCCCCTGCAGACCGTGTCCCCGTCGCCGGCCCTCACCGCGCGGGCAACGCACGATCTGCGCGACCCCGCGCAGATCGTGAGCAGGAACGGACTGCTCAGGACCAGGATCGTCGTCGAACGCAAGAAGGTGCGCCTCGCAGGCCGCGAGCTGTGGGCCCTGACGTACAACGGGATGTACATGCCGCCCACGCTGCGTCTGCGGCCGGGGGACCGGATGGAGATCTCCTTCGAGAACAAGCTCGACCATCAGACGAATCTGCACGTCCATGGCATGCACGTCTCACCCGTCGGCCATTCGGACAACATCTTCCTCAAGGTCGAGCCAGGGAAGACGTTCACCTACGAGTACACCTTCCCCAAGAGCCTGGAGCCGGGCACGTACTGGTATCACCCGCACCCGCACACGCTCTCCGCCCCTCAGACGGCCGGCGGCATGTCCGGCCTGATCGTGGTCGACGGCCTCGACACGTATCTGCCCGCGCCGCTCCGTGGGATCACAGAACACGCCGTCGCACTCAAGGACTTCCAACTCGTGGGCGACCGGATCAAGACCTCGAAACTCAAGATCGGTGCACCCACGACACGCACCGTCAACGGGCAGCTCAACCCACGGATCCGGATCAGGCCCGGCGAGACCCAGCTGTGGCGCCTCGCGAACATCGGGGCCAACATCTTCTACAAGGTGTCGCTGCCGGGCACCAAGTTCCACATCGTCGCCCAGGACGGCTACCCGGTGAACAGGGTCTACTCCGTCGACTCCATGGTCATCCCGGCCGGTGCCCGTTATGACGTGCTCGTACAGGGCCCGAAGGCCGGCGTGTCGGAACTGCGGACCCTGCCGTACAACTCCGGCAAGGCCGGAAACCAGTTCCCCGAGGCGACACTGGCCACGGTCCAGTCCGCGGGCGAACCGATGCGACCAGCAGCCTTGCCCACAGCTTTCGCCCCGGTGGACGACCTCGCGAAGGAGGCCGTCGCGGCACGCAAGACGGTCATCTTCACGGAGAACAAGGCGGGCACGCTCTTCTACATCAACCACAAGCAGTTCGACCACAACCGCATCGACTTCCGGGCCGAGCTCAACACCGTCCAAGAGTGGACGATCAAGAACGACAGCGACGAGGTCCACTCGTTCCACATCCACACCAACGACTTCCAGGTGATGAGCATCAACGGCGAGCCGCAGGTCAACTACGGCTTGCGGGACACCGTCGACGTCCCTCCACGCGGAAACATGGTCGTCCGTATCCGGTTCCTCGACTATCCGGGCAAGACGGTCCTGCACTGCCACGTCCTCAACCATGAGGACGCGGGGATGATGGCGGTACTCCAGATCGACAAGTGACCGCCCCGCAGGCGTCGTCCGTGCTCACCGGCCGGGTACGGGACGGACGGTGAGGATCTGTTGCGCGTGTCCGACCGGGCCGTTGAGGTCGTGCAGGACGGTGCTGGTGAGGCCCTGGCCGGTGGGGCCGAACGTGACCGTGGTGTCCAGGCCGGTCCAGGGGCCTTCGGGCCGGCGGTGGAGGTGGACCGTCAGGTCGACGTTGGGGTACATCCAGACGGTGGGCGGCTGCCGTACGGCGATGCCGTTGGCGGTGTCGACGAGGGCGAGGTAGGACGCGAGCGTGCTGCTGGGCTCGTCGGCGACCAGGGCATGGCGGGTGGAGATCCAGGCGGTCGTACGGCCCGCCTGGGGTGGTGCGAGCGGGCGGACGTCCAGGGAGGCGATGTATCCGCCCGGCCACACCGAGGCCATCGGCCACGGGGTGAGCGCCTGGGGAGGAGTGAGCCGGTCGTCGGGGCCCCCGGCGACGGCGGAGGTGTCGACGGTGGCGAGGAGCCAGGCACGGGCACGGACCACGGGCCGGTCGGCGATGAGCACGACGGCTTCGAGCAACTCGATGGTGCGGCCCGGGCGGATGGTCTCCACCCGGATCTCGCACTCGTCGAGGGCGAGACGGCCCAGGATGTCGTAGCTGATCCGGGCCAGGACCAGGCCGGTGTCCGGTCGCTCGGCCAGATGACGGTCGATGGCATGGACGACGAGGCCGCCGAGCGGGCTGAAGTGCTGTTCGTCGGGGTCCCAGGCTCCGCCCACGTGGGCGGTCGGCTTGTAGCGGTGCTCGTCGATGCGCTCGTAGTAGCTGTCGGGGACCGGGGTGCCGGTGTTCAACGGACGTTTCTCCTCGGGAGGTTCGCGGGGCTGTTCAAACTGCTGATCACAGCGGTGATCACAGAGTATTGAGCAGGACGACGTAGACGGCGGTGCCGATACCCACGCTCAGAATCGTGCGGCGGCCGAAGGCCAGGTGGACACCGATGGTGACGGCGACCGCGAGCAGTGCGTACCCCGTTCCGTGCGGGTCGCGTGTGATCGTGCCGTGCAGGGCCGTCACGGCGAGGATCGCGAGGATGCCGACCGGCATCCACATGGACAGTTGCCGCACCAGCGCCGAGCCGCGCAGGGTGCGCAGGACCGCGAACGGCAGGGCGCGCAGGGCGAAGGTGAGAGCGAAGACGATCGCCAGGACGGTGACGAGATACGAGGTGCTAGGCATCGGTGGTCTCCTGGGCGGGTCTGCGCGTGGTGAGCGTGTGGCGCACCAGGAGCAGGCCGACGAACATCAGCAGCGCGGTGAACAGGGCGAGGCCCGGGGTCAGTACGAGCGCGAGCGCGGCGCCGGCACCGGCGAGCAGGACGGAGGGGAGTTCGCTGCGGGAGCGGAACGCGTCCAGGGTGAGCACGGTGAACAGGGCGCACAGGGCGAACTCCAGGCCCTTGATCGGCGCGGGCAGCGCGGCGCCGAGAGCGACCCCGACCAGACCGCCGCCGACCCAGTAGGTCTCGCAGGCGATCTGCATCGCCAGCAGCCGGGGCGCCGAGCGTTCCGCCTCGGGCAGGGAGGCGTTGACGGCGTAGGCCTCGTCGATCATGGCGTAGACGGCGTAGGCCTTCGCGACGGGGTGCTTGACCAGGTGGAGGGGGAAGGAGAAGGCGTAGAAGACGTGCCGGAAGTTGACCACGAGGACGGTCAGCGCGACCGCGGCCGGCGGGGTGACGGTGGCCATCATGCCGACCAGCAGCAGCTCCAGGGAGCCGGCGAACGCGGCCAGGGACAGGGCGGGGGCGAGCCACCAGGGCAGACCGGCCTGCATGATCAGCAGGCCGAGAGCGATACCCAGGGGGAAGATCCCGAGGCCTGCGGAGAAGGAGTCGCGGACTCCCAGGGTGATCTGCCGGCGCCGCTCGGCGGGAGCCCGGGCCGCGACCGGGGCGGCTTCCGGTGTGGCCGTGCGGGACGGAACGTCGTGGTGCATGTGTTTATCGTCCCGGAAAACGCGCGCCATGTGGTTGCGAAGATTGCGCGCTCGGCGGCCTGGAGTGCAATCTTCTGACGTGGATGCGATCGATCTGGCAATTATTGCCGAGCTGGAGCGGGACGGGCGGCTGACCAACGTCGAGCTGGCGCAGCGGGTGGGGCTCACGACAGGGCCCTGTCTGCGGCGCGTGCAGCGGCTGGAGGCCGACGGTGTCATCCGCGGTTACCGGGCCGTCGTCGACCCCGTTGCCGTAGGCCGCTCCTTCGAGGTGCTCATCGACCTCAGTCTCGAAGCCCAGGACGCGGAGACGGTCGAGCGCTTCGAGCAGACCATGGCGCAGGCCGAGGAGGTCATCGAGCTGAGGAGGCTGTTCGGCAGCCCGGACTACTTCGTGCGCGTGGCGGTCGCGGACCTGTCCGCCTACGAGGCCTTCCTCAGCGGGCACGTGATGACCATCCCGCGGATCAAGAACGTCACCTCACACTTCACGATGAAGGTGGTGAAGACGGCCTGATGATCGGCCGTCCCGTCGGCTGTTCCGCCGGCCGTCCCGCGACGGTGGCCCGGTCGGTCGGGGACGGTCAGTGGGGGATGGTCACCAGCACCCTGCCCCGGCCGCCGGCGTCGACGCGGTCGTGGGCCTTGGCGATGTCCTCCAGCGGGTAGCGGTCGCCGACGTCGATGGTGAGGGCGCCCATGGCGGCCGCGGCGGTGAGGTCGCGGGCGGCCTGGCGCCGGGCCTCGGCGGGGAAGTCGTCGCTGCCGAGCAGCCGCAGGGTGACGTTCTTGAACAGCAGTGGCCAGAAGGGGATTTCGGTCCGGTCGGCCCGGGTGGCGTAGGCGGCGATGACCGCGTCCGTCGCGGCGACGGCGGTGTCCAGGTCGGCATTGCCGGAGAGTGCCACTTCGATGATGCGGTCCACGCCCTGGGGTGTGTACGTGCGGATTGCCGCCGCCGGGTCGGCGGAGTCGAGGGCGACGGCGTGGGACACGACGGCCGGGTCGACGCGGTCCAGGTCGTCGCCGCGGCGGACGGTGGCGAGCACGGTGGCTCCGCCCCAGCGGGCGAGCTGAGCGGCCAGCGAGCCGACCCCGCCGAGCACTCCGTGCACCAGCACGGTCCTCCCGTCCACCGGCCCGTCGCTGAACACGGTCCGGTGCGCGGTGATCCCGGGAATGCCCAGGCTCGCGCCGAGTTCGTCGCCGAGGTGGTCGGGCAGCCGAACGGCCAGGTCCTCGGGTACGACGGTGTACTGGGCGGCGGTACCGAAGGGCCGGTACGACTGGGCGCCGTAGACCCAGACCCGCTGTCCGACCCGGCGTGTGTCGACACCGTCCCCCACGGCGTCGACCACCCCGGCGGCATCGCTGTGCGGGATCACCCGCGGATACGGCATCGACGAGCCGAGCCATCCGCGCCGCTTCTTCGTGTCTCCGGGATTCACCCCCGACACGGTGACACGGACGCGAACCTCACCGGGGCCGGGCTCGGGGTCGGGCAGTTCGCCGACCCCCAGCACGGCCGCGGCCGGGCCTTGTTCGTCGTACCAGGACGCAAGCACGTGGGACCTCCGTCGTCTCTCAGCTCGCGGGTTCTTCGAGCGTAGGGGGAGTGTTCCCGGTGCGCGCGGCGCCGGCCTCGGGCGTGTCCTCGCCGAGAACCTCGCGGAGCCAGGCCCGCTCGGCGCGGCTGGTGGAGCGGGCGATGAGCAGCATGCCTCGCCGGTAGGGGTCGGGGGCCTCCTCCGCGTGCAGGGGCCGGTCGCCGTCGTAGAAGAAGCCCGCCGGTTCCTCCAGGAACGCCAGGACGGTGAAGAAGCGGGTGAAGTCGGTGATCTCGTGGTCGGCTGCGCCGGGCTCGGTGCGCCGCTTCAGCGGGCCCGCTCCGGTCAGGCGGCTGATGGCCGGGTAGAGGCTGCCGTGGCTGACCGGCCCCTGTCGATCCGATGGGGCCGAAGTCGGGCCGGGGGTAGGCCCACGGCGGCCTGTTCGGGGGTCGGTCGCGACTTCGCTCGCGCGGCCTGGTTTCCCTGGGTGCTACCGGCGGTAACAACAGAAGTGTCGCGGCACACCCTCGTGTGTCTGGCGCACCTCCCGCACCTCCCGTACCTCTTCCGGAAGGCACCTCATGGAGAACTCGGCGTCCCCCACGGTGATCAGCAGACGAAGAGCCCTGACGGTGGCCGGCGGTGTGGTCGCCGGCGCCGCCCTCGCCGCGCAGGCGTTACCGGCGTTCGCGGCCGGGTCGGCGGACGCCGACGCGATCGTCGTCGGCGGTGGCCTCGCCGGTCTGGTCGCGACGGCCGAACTGGCCGCCGCGGGGCGCAAGGTACTGCTCCTGGACCAGGAACCCGAGTCCAACCTGGGCGGCCAGGCGTTCTGGTCCTTCGGCGGTCTGTTCCTGATCGACTCCGACGAACAGCGGCTGATGGGAATCAAGGACTCCCGCGAACTGGCGTGGCAGGACTGGCTGGGCACGGCAGGCTTCGACCGCGGTGTCGACGACCCGGGCGGTCAGGACTACTGGGCCCACAAGTGGGCCGAGGCGTATGTGGACTTCGCCGAGGGGGAGAAGCGGTCCTGGCTCTACGGACTGGGGATCCGCTGGTTCCCGATCGTGGGCTGGGCCGAGCGCGGCGGCGGTCTCGCGGACGGACACGGCAACTCGGTGCCCCGCTTCCATGTCACCTGGGGTACCGGTCCGGCCGTGGTCGAGCCGTTCGAGAAGCAGGTGCGGGCCGCGGTCGCGAGCGGGAAGGTGACCTTCAAGTTCCGGCACCGCGTCGACGAGATCGTGCGCACCGGCGGTGTCGTGACGGGCGTGCGCGGCGCGGTCCTCGAGCCCAGTACGGCGGCGCGCGGCAAGGCCAGTTCCCGCACGGTGGTGGGCGACTTCGAGCTCCGCGCTCCGGTCGTGATCGTCACCTCGGGCGGGATAGGCGCCAACCACGATCTGGTACGGCAGAACTGGCCGGCCCGGCTCGGCACCCCGCCCAAGTTCATGGTCACCGGTGTGCCGGCGTATGTGGACGGGCGGATGCTGGGGATCACCGAGGCGGCGGGCGCCCGTATCGTCAACCCCGACCGGATGTGGCACTACACGGAGGGCCTCAGGAACTACGACCCGATCTGGGCCAACCACGGCATCCGTATCCTCCCGGGACCGTCGTCGATGTGGTTCGACGCGATCGGCAAGCGTTTCTCCGCCCCCGACATGCCCGGCTACAACACGCTGCACACCCTCAAGTCGATCACCGACAGCGGCTACGACTACTCCTGGTTCGTCACCACGCAGAAGATCATCGCGAAGGAGTTCGCGCTCTCCGGTTCCGAGCAGAACCCGGACCTCACCAACAAGGACATCCTGAAGCTTCTCTCGCGCATCTGGCAGACGCCGGAGCCGATCGAGAAGTTCAAGAAGAACGGTGTCGACTTCGTCGTCGCCTCCAGCCTCTCCGAACTCGTCACCGGGATGAACAAGCTGACCGGCGACGGCCTGATCCAACTGGCCGATCTCCAGCGGCAGATCGAGGCGCGGGACCGGGAGATCGACAACCCGTACACGAAGGACGTCCAGGTGATGGGCATCCGCAACGCGCTGGCCTACACGGGGGATTCGCTCAGCCGCACCGCCGCGATCCACAAGATCCTGGACCCCAGTGCGGGACCGTTGATCGCGGTGCGGCTCAACATCCTCACCCGCAAGACCCTGGGCGGCCTGCAGACCGATCTCTCCGGCCGCGTTCTGGACGCCTCCGGCGCCCCGGTTCCCGGTCTGTACGCGGCTGGTGAGGTCGCGGGATTCGGCGGCGGAGGGGTGCACGGATACCGCTCCCTGGAAGGCACCTTCCTCGGCGGCTGTCTGTTCTCCGGACGCCAGGCAGGACGCGCGGCGGCGGCGGCGATCTGAGCCGCACGGTCGGTCGCGGACTCGGCTCCCGGCGCGCGCGAGGGCTTTCCACCCACCGGCAACTCAGTGGTGCTGGCAAAGACATTGGACGTGTCGGTGGGTGATGGGGCAGGTGGACGACACGTCCCGCGCGGCCACCTCCGCGCTCACCGGCTCCGAGGCGCGGCCGCCGAGGCGCAGTCGAGTTCGTCGGCGAGGCCGCGCGTGTGGAGAAGGTCGCGGACGGCGCCCGACGGGGCTCGCCGCGTTCCTCTTCACCGAGCCGCGGCGTGGTCGGTCAGCCGGTCCAGGAAGCTGTCGACCGTGGCGACGGGGGCCGGCCAGCCGAGTCGTCGGCCGAGTCGGGCCATCTGGGGCTGTTCGAAGGCGGACATGGACGGACTCCTGTCTCCCTCCAGCCAGCGCTCCACGGGACCGTCCCACCGCACGCGGCCTTCGGCCAGGACGACGACCCGGTCGAAGTTCTCCGCGCAGAAGTCCGTGTCATGGGTGATGGCGATGATCGTCTTTCCCCGCTCGTGCAGCTCCTCGATGAGTTCCTCGAGCAGGACGAGGGAGCGGTGGTCCTGGCCGGTGGTGGGTTCGTCCAGGACGATGATCGGGGTGTCCATCGCGAGGACCGAGGCGAAGGCGACCCGTTTGCGCTCGCCGAACGACAGATGACGGGGATGGCTGTTCGCCTCCCCGGTCAGACCGGTGACCTGCAGTGCCCACTGCGTGAGGGCGGTCCGGCGGTCGGCCGGGAAGCCGAGGTTGCGGGGGCCGAAGCCGACTTCCTTGGCCACCGTGGCGGCGTGCAGCTGGTCGTCCGGGTTCTGGAACACGAAGCCCACGCTGCGGGCCAGCTCGGCGATCTCGAGCCCGGCGGCATCGCGACCGTCCACCGTGACCGTCCCCGACGTGGGGCGGGCGATGCCGATCAGATGCCGGGCCAGCGTGCTCTTGCCCGCCCCGTTGGGACCCACGACCGCCACACGTTCGCCGGCCCTGACGGTCAGCGAGACGTCCGCGAGCGCGGTCGTTCCGTTCGGATAGCGATGGGAGAGGGAGTCGACGCGCAGCACCATCACATGCCTCCGGCGGTTCTCGTGCTCTTCAGCGAAGCGGTGAATCCTTCCGCTGCCGCCTCCAGGGTCACGGGCAGTGGGCGGTCCGACTCCCACAGGCCGCGCCCGGCGGCGCGGCGTGCGGCCGTGGTGTAGCGCAGCGGGGCCACTCCCCACTCCGTGAGCCGGGGGTCGGTGAGGACTTCGGTCGGCGGCCCGTCTGCGGTGATCCGCCCCTCGTTCAGGATCAGGACGCGGTCCGCGCACCGGGCCGGCCGTTCCAGCCGGTGCTCGAACAGGATGACGGTGACGCCCTGCGCCCGCAGGGTCTCCAGCGCCTCGAACACCATGCCGGTCGCCACCGCGTCGAGCTGTGAGGTCGGTTCGTCGAGCACCAAGACGGCCGGCCTCATCACCAACGCCGATCCGATGGCCAGAAGCTGCTGCTGCCCACCGGAGATTTCGTACGGGGAGAGGTCGGCCAGGGCGGTGAGTCTCAGGTCGGCCATGACCCGATCGACGCGTCGGATCATCTCGGCCTGTTCGACGCCGAGGTTCTCCATACCGAAGGCGAGCTCCTCGCGCAGCGAGAACCGTGCTCCCGACAGCTGGTTGAACGGATTCTGCATGACCAGGCCGACTTCGCCGACGAGTTCGGACGGCTGCGTCTGCGCCAACAGCCGCCCACCCACCCGTGCCGATCCCGTGGTCTCGCCACCGGTCATCTGCGGGACGACGCCGCTGATGACTCCCGCGAGGGTGGTCTTGCCCGCGCCGTCGGCACCGGCCACGGCGCAGAACTGGCCACGCGGCACCGTGAGATCGATGCCCTGGAGGGCGGGTCGTGAGCCGGTCGGATAGGTGAGGGAGAAGTCCCTGAATTCGATCACCGGAGCACTCCGAGTACGTTGGTGACGACGGCGGTGAGCGCGCACAGTCCCATGACGGTCCGGGCGCCCCGCTGTGCCGCGGTGTCCGGCACCTCGGTCAGATACGTGGGGCGGCGGGTGGTGCCGAAACCCCGGGTCTCCATGGCCACCGCACGGTCCCCCACTTCCGTGAGGGCACCGAGGATCAGCGGCCCGGCCATCGGAACCAGGGCCCGGACCCGGCCGCGCAGCCCCGTGACCGGCAGGCCGCGCGCCTGCTGGGCGTGCATGATGCCCTGGGCCCGGGTGGTGAGGGCGGGCGCGATCTGCAGGGCGGCCGAGACGACGTAGACGGTCTTCGGAGACATGCCGCGCTGTGTCATCGCGCTCATCAGCGCGCCGGGTTGCGTGGTGAGAAGAAGCAGGAAGAATCCCCCCATGAGCGCCAGGAGACGCAGTGCGGTCTGCGTGGCAAAGACCAGGCCCTCATATTTCAATTCGAGGGGGCCGATTTCAGCCACCACCCGGTGAGTGTCCGGATAAAAGAAGCCCTGAATCAGGTAAACCGTGAGCGCGACGGGCACCCACAGGGCAAGGAGCATGGGGACGAATTTACGAAGGGTTCCTGAAATTATCACCATGGGAAGTACCGTGGCACAGAAGAGCAGCAGCGGCCACCAGGTCATGGTGAGGGCGAATGCGGATACGGTGACAGTGACCGCGAAGGTCAGCTTGGTGAGCGGATTCAGCCGGTGCACGGGGGAGTCGTCGGTCGCGTGCGGGGATATGTCCATGCGGGTCACGTCCTTCTCGGCATGAGGCGGTGAACCGCCAGTACCCGATGCTGCTGCACAAAGGGGAAACGGTGCACATAGCCGGAGGGCAGGCCTGCCAGCAGGGTCAGGGCCAGTGCGACGGTCAGCGCTTTGTCCAGGGGGTCCGCGACCAGCCCTTGCAGGCTGGCGGCCTTCAGCATGCTGTTTCCGTAGGCCTGGAACGTCGCGATGACGGCCGACTGCCCCACCGAGCCGCCGGCGTTGCCGAAGACGAAGGCGGTGATGGGGGCCGAGACGATGCCGGCGGCCACGCCGATCACACCTCCCGCGAGCAGGGCGGTCGGCAGGCGCCGGAACCAGCCGGCCCGCGCCAGGGTTCCCGCGATGAAGCCGATCAGGGCGGCGGTCACCGCGTAGGGCAGAGCTCCGGGAGTGATGGTCATCCCGACGACGATGCTGGCCAGAGCCCCGGTGGCGGCGCCCGCGGCCGGTCCGGCCAGGACGCCGACGAGCACGGTGCCGATCGAGTCGAGTTGGAGCGGCAGGCCGCTGAAGTAGACGATCTTTCCCATCACGATGTTGATGGTGATCGCCACCGGCAGCAGGGCCACGGTCGTCGTCGGCAACCCTGCCACCGCGCCGGAGACGATCAGCATCGCCCCGAGGGTGTAACCGCACAGGGCGAGCAGGGCGGCCGGGCCGCCCACGCCGCCGTGCACGGAATCGGGTTTGGCTGAAATCAGCCCTCCGTAAGTGATGGCGACGATTAACGCGCCTATCCCGATACGCCAGCGTGGAGAGAGGCGCCATGGGTTTAACAAAATCCGGCCTGTCACTTGATCTGCCACCCCCGTGTGTGGGCAGGCCCCATTGGCCGCCGGTCATCATGCAGAGGCCGAGTCGTCGGTGTCAACACCGACTCGCGTCCGCCCGACGGGGACGTATTTCCCTTCGTCAGGGAATTGAAAACGTCATTGACAAACGAAGATCTCCAACGCTCTACTCGATTGAAACCGAGCTCGCCGCGGATGTCGCTTTGTCCGGTTTGAAGGCAGGTGGCGAGTTTTTCGTCTATCAGTGGAAACGGGGAAGATGTCATGGCCATCTACCAGTCGTTTGCGGATTCCTACACGGCCGGGCTGCGCGACGTACTCGCGGACGGCAATGACGTGGACTCGGTGCGCGATCCGCTCTCCAAAGCCTCGGGATTCGGCCAGAACGACCGTCCGTATCGCGAGCTCCTGGCCTACCAGAGCCGTATCGCCGACCCGACCTCCTGTCTCGCGGTCACCCCGCACCTTCCGGTCAATCTCTCCTACTGCTTCGGTCTGCTCGCCTGGTCCCTGGACGGCCGCAACGACGTCGACACCCCGGCGTACTACCGCCGCGGCGCCCATGAGTACTCGGACGACCAGCACACGCTGAGTGGTGCTTTCGGCCATCGGCTGCTGACCTCCAGGGGCAACCAGCTGGAGGAAGTGGTCGGCCGTATCGAGCGCGACCCCGCCCACCGGCGTGCGTTCGCCCTGGTGTTGCAGCCCGAGGACAATTTCCGCCAGTCGCGGGAGTACCCGTGCGCCGTGGGCGTCCACCTCTTCCTCCGGGACGGCGCGCTCACCTGGATCACCGTCATGCGAGCCCAGCAGGCGCTGACGGTCCTGCCGTACGACGCCTTCCTCTTCATGGGGATGCAGCAGTACGCGGCTTCGCTGCTGAACGTCCCGAGCGGCCCGTACATACACCAGTCGGGCACCTTCCACTTCTACGAGAACGAGGTGGAGCTGGCCCGGAAGGTCACCGAAGCGCCGGTGGAGGCCGTGGCGCTGCCCGCGTTCCCGGGCACCCCGGACGGCGGCCGGGAGACCGCGCGCGAACTCATCGACTTCGAGCGGCGGCTTCGGCTCGCGGCACAGTCGGGCGACGTCTCCACCGTGGACGAGATCGCCACGCACAAGGCGAACACCGAGTTCGCCGACGTGGCCCGGGCCTGCCTGGCCACCCACGCCTACCGCAAGCTGGGCGACACGACGTCGCTCGTGACCAGCCCGGCGTCGAACGGTGGCGTCGCGAACCTCATCGCCGCGATCTGATCGCGCCGGGGAATCACACGTGAGGACAACGATTCGTACCCCGCTGAAGCCGCACCGTCCGGACGCGGCGACATCAGACGGGAAAGTGACGGAACTCGTCGTCCGGCGGCGCCGGTTGTTCACGGCGCACCCGGGCGAGGCCCGGTTCACCTATCCGGTCATGGCGGCCCTGGTCCCGGTGGCGACCAGCAGGGGCGGGGAGGTCGCCTATCCGGGCGATCCGATGTGCCTGTACTCGGCACTGACCCTCACCATCCAGCGCTCGGTGGCCCGCCTGAGTGCGGGGCTGCCCGAGGAGCCGTCCCTCGACGACGTCTGCCCCGACTGGGGGCACTGCCCGGACGACGACTACCGCCGCACGGCGAACGGGCCACGGACCACGCTGATCGCCGACAGCCGGACCACCGACGGCCACGTCTTCGACCCCCGCATCTGGGACGAGGTGGCCCAAGAGCGGTTCATCGCCGAGCTCCGCGCGCTCCAGCCCAAGGTCCTCCTGCTCAGCGCGGTGTCGGCGGCCCACCGGTACGCCCTGGAGATGGCCGAGCTGGCCAAGGTCCACGCACCCCACTGCGTCGTCGTCCTCGGCGGCCGGCACGCCGACGAAACGATGAAGTACCGCGATGCCGACGGCTCGGCGGACTTCTCCTGGAGCAGCACAGTGGAGGTCGTGCGCGACGGCCGCGCGGCTCAGGTCGTCGACTTCGTGGTCGCCGGTGACGGCGCACCCCTGCTCGACCTGCTGCTGCGCGCCCTGTCCCTGACGGTCACGCCCGGCTTCGGTCCGAGCGACAACGCGGCGGTGCTCGACGCCCTTGCGCTGGTCGCCGACGCCGAGGAAACACTCCGCGGTTCGGGCACGATCGTGGGCTTATGCCCCGGTGAGGCCGTGGTGGTGCCGGTGCGGGGCGAGCGACTCGGCTCGGCCGAACTCCCCTCGCCGTACGAGGCGTTCTCCATCCGCGCGCGCTTCGGCGTCTTCACCGAGGCGGGCAGCCACCCCCTCGGCAGCCGTACGGCGCACATGATGACGCTGGACTCCTGCCCGTTCAAATGCACCTTCTGCTCGGAGAGCATCCAGGTCTCCCAGCGGCCCACCCGCTTCGCGGTGAGCGAGACCGAGCACGTGGCACGGCGCGTCCGCCGGCTCATGGACTGGGGCGCGGAAGCCGTGTTCTTCGACGACCCGGTGTTCTGGGGCGGGAACTGGAAGGCGATCAGCGAGTTCTGCCAGGACCTGCTGCGCCAGGGCACGGACCTGCCCGGCGGCACCCGCCTGGAGTGGGGCGGACAGCTCACCGTCGACGTGGTGCTCAACCGTGCCAAGGCCGACGAGGTGCACGCCGCGCTCGAACTGATGCGCCGCAGCGGCTGCACCTACATCTACATCGGCATCGAGAGCATGGCCGAGAGCGTGATGGCCCACGTGGGCAAGAACCTGCTGCGCCGCAACCCCGAGGCCTGGGTGGGCAAGGTGCGCGAGGCACTCGCGATCATCCGGGGCCACGGCATCCGGGTCGGCAGTTCGGTCCTCTTCGGTCTGGACGGCGAGAGCCGGGAGACCATCGAGGAGACGATCGAGCAGATCGGCCGACTGATCGACGACGAACTGCTCGTCATGGCCAGCCCCAACATCCTCACCTACCATCCGGGTACGGCGATCACCGCCGCACACGGCCAGGACCGACTGGACTATCACTCGCGCAAGGACAACAGGCCCCCGTACACGTACTTCGAGGAGGCCTATCCGGAGGTCGTCTCCCAACTGCTCACCGAGGACGACATCTGGTACATCCACAAGTCCGCGGCCGAGCGCTGGGGCACCGTCCGCAACAGCGCGGCCGAGCCACTGACCGAGGCGGCCAGATGACCACCATCACCGACAACAGCCTTGGGAGGGCGCGTGTTTGACGTCGATCGCAAGAGTTACTGGGGCGACTACTACTCCTACTTCCCCGCCCTGGCCCGCTACATCCCGCTCGGCGAATACGCCCGGCGCGTCCAGCCGCGCGCCTGCGTCCTGGGCGTCTCCGACGGCAAGTTCGCCCTGCCCCTGCTGCGCGCGGGCTGGCAGGTCGTCGGCGTGGAGAGCGACGACCTCTTCCTCAACGGCGGTGAACTGGACCTCGTCGACGGCCACCACGACATCGTGGGCCTGCGCCAACGGCTCGCCGCCGAGGGCCTGGAGGACCGGTGCACCGTGGTGGAGCAGGACTACATGACCCTGCCTGCCGAAGGCGACTTCCAACTGGTACTGGGCAGCGGCCTGTGGTCGATGCCGCCCAACCGGGCCCACACGATGGAAGCCCTCGTCCACCACGCGATGGACATGGTCGCTCCGGGCGGACTCTTCTTCGGCGAGTACCTGATCGGGCTCAACGACGACGAGCGGAGTTGCGGCTACTACCCGACCGCCACGGAGATGGAGCGGATCGTCACCCGGCCCGGCTGGGAGCTGTTCGAGAACGCCGACCTGGGCATCCGCGGCGAGAGCCACCTCGGCTACGAGCAGTGGCACTACCACCGGTACGCGGCCGCCATCGCCCACCGCATGCCGCCGCCCCGTGAGCCCGCTCGGGAGAAGTGACCTTCGTGACCGGAACGCATCTCAGCGGCTGTCCCCGCATCCGGGGGGACAGCCGCCCGGCTGTCGTGGTCACCGACCTCGACGGCACACTGCTGCTGTCCGACGGCAGCGTGAGCGAGCGCGCGGTGGCGGCGCTGCGCGCGGTCGCCGCACAGGGGACCCGCGTCGTCTTCGCGACGGCCCGCCCGGCCTGGTCCGCCCGCCGGCTGCTGTCCGCCGCGTCCGGTCTGGGCGCCTTCCTGGTGTCGTCGAACGGCGCCGTCGTCAGCGATCTGGACGGCGGGGGCGTACGACGGATCCGGGCGATGACACCCGCCACCGTCCGCGCCGAGATCGCGACGCTGGGGCAGCGCCCCTGGGCCGTGGACCGGGAGCACGACCGACTGATCGGCCCCGGCTGGCCCGACATCCTGGCGAGCGGTGCCGGGACGGCCCTGCGCGTCGGTGACGTGCCGGACGGCTCGCCGGTGCTGTGCCTGATGGTGCACTTCGATTCCGCCGCTCCGCCTGCGGCACTCGGGGTGCGGGGGGCGGTGCGGTGGACCTCCTCGGGGCCGGGACTGCTGGAGGTGTCGGCCCCGGAGGCGGACAAGGTGTCCGCGGTGGCCTCGGTCCTCGCCGGCCTCGGCATCGGCTGGGAGCGGGTCGTCGCCTTCGGTGACGCGCCCAACGACACGGGGCTGCTCGCCGCCGCGGGCCTCGGCGTGGCCGTCGCGAACGCGAGCGCGGACGTACGCGAGGCCGCCGACGCCCTCACCGCGTGCAATGACGACGACGGCGTGGCCGCCTGGTTGGAGGGAATGTGTCTGTGCCACGTGTGAAGACCCTTGCGGAGGCCCGCCGGGTGTGGATCGTGGGTGGTCCCGGCTGCGGCAAGTCGACCCTCGCCCGCGCCCTCGCCGAACGACGTGGCATCCCGCCCGTCACGCTCGACGCCCTCTTCTGGGGACCGGCCTGGACACCGGTGCCCACGGAGGTCTTCCTCGCCGGTGTCGAAGGGGAACTGACGGCCGACACCTGGGTCGTCGACGGTCAGTTCGCCGCGAGCGTCGAGGCCTTCGCCCACCGAGCCGACTGCGTGGTGTGGACGGATCCGCCGCTGCGTGTCACCTGGCCGCGCCTGCTGCGCCGTACCGTACGGCGCTGGATACGCCGTGAGGAACTCTGGGGCGGCGTCCGGGAAACGTTCTGGACCGTCGTCGGCCCCCGGTCCATCCTCTGGTACGCCGTGCAGGTCCGCAACTCCCAACGGCTCGCCAACCAGAGGCTGTTCGACGAGCTCAGCGACACCGGCATCCTGCTCCTGCACACGCGCGACAGCGATGTGCGCTCTCTGCTGAAATGAACCCCGGCACCGTTTCCCCCTACACTCATCCGATCCACCTTTTCTGGAGTTTCCCCCATGCACGTCTCCTCGTACGACTCCGTTGACCAGCTGCCGGCGGCGGAATGGGATGCTCTGGTGATCGGCGGAACGATCTACTCCAGCAGCGGCTTCGCCGGTGTACGGGCGGAGGAGTTGCCGCCCGGAGCCGCCGCCCGCTATCTGCTGGCGTGTGACGCGCAGGGAACGCCGGTCGCGGGAGCCGAGGCATACGCGTTCACCCGTCCGCCGCACCTGCTCTACACCCCCGCCGACCTGCTCGCCGGTCTGATCGACGACGAGCGGCACGCCCAACTCGCCGCCCGGCCCATGGTGTTCGGCGCGGGCTGGTCGGAGTTCCGCGGCCAACTGCCGGGCCGCGAGGGAGCGACGGCACAGGAGCGCGCGCAGGCGGTGCGGGCGCTCACCGCGCGGACCCTCGACTTCGCCCGAAGCACCGAAGCGGACGTGCTCGGGTACTACTACCTGCCCCGGGCGGAGGCGCTGGAGGTCGCCGAGGCCCATGCCGAGGACGGGGCGGTGGTCCTCTACCACGACGTGGAGACGGTCCTGCCCGTCGGTCTGTGGCAGAACCTGGACGACTACTTCGCCTGGCTGCCCTCCGGCCGACGGCCCCGGGCCCGGCGGGAGAGAAGGGACTTCGGCCGCAGCGGGCGGACCATCCGAGAGGTCTCCCTCCCCGAAGTCGTCAAGGAGATCGCCCCGCTCAACAGCGCGCTGATGCGCAAGCACGGACACGCGTACGGCGAGGAGCGCGCGGCAGCGGTGTACGACCGCCAGGGCCGCCACCTCGGCGATCGCAGCACGCTCCTCCTGGACGAGGACGCCGGGCAGCCCATCGGTTTCGCGCTGCGCTACCGGCACGGCGACACGCTCTACGCGCGCGTGGCTGGTTTCGACTACTCGGTGCCCAACATGGCCGACTATTTCAACCTGGTCTTCTACCACCCCATCGAGTCGGGCGCCGGTCGTACCGTGCGGGCGATCCACCTCGGTCTGGGCACCTTCCAGGCGAAGCTGGCGCGCGGCGCCCAGCCGCATCCCCTGTACAGCGTGTTCGTGGGAGTGGACCGGCCGTTGGCGGCGGACGAAACGAAGGTCCGCGAACGCAACCGGGCCGAGGCGGAGGCGTTCGGCGCCGAGTACGGCCAGTACGTGGTGGGTGGGCTGAACACCGACGACTGGCTGCTGTGAGCAAGGGGAGGAAGGCACATGCCTGATGTGAGGCACTTCGAGACGATCGACGACATCGACCGGGAGGCCTGGGACGCGCTCGCGCCGGGCAGTTGCTTCTACCAGAGCCATGCCTGGCTGCGGGGTCAGGAGCGGCCCGAGTTCGCCACCCCGGGTTACCTCACGGTCGAGGCCGACGGCCAACTCCTCGCCGGGACGCCGTACTACGACTTCCCGTCGGAGAACGCACCGCCCCTGCCGGACGTGTCCGAGGGCCACGCCGTGCTCAGACTTGGTACCCGTACCGGCTACCACAACGAGTTTCTGCTGCCGAAGGATCCCGGAACGGCAGGGGAGGCGCTCGACGCCCTGGTCGCCGGTGCCGCCGAGAGAGCCGCGGCGCTCGGCTGCGACGCGTTGCTCTTCGACTTCCTCACCACCGACAGCCTGCGGCTGCTATCGGGCCGGTTCGGGGTGCGGGCGCAGCTGCGAGCCGCCGAGGCCGTGGTGCACAACGACGGCGCCACCTTCGAGTCCTACCGCCAACTGCTCGGCCGCAACGTCCGCAAGCGCGAGTACGAGATCCGGCGCTTCACGGACTCCGGGCTGCACGTGGAGACGGCCCCGCTGTCCGCGTGCGTCGACGAGTTCGCGCCACTGGTCGGCCAGACCATGGACCGGTACAACGCCTCCCTCGACCTCGCGGAGATCCACACGTTCCTCACGGTCCAGGCGAACTGCCTGGACGACCTGAGCACCGTGTTCCGCTGCGTCGACGAGAAGGGGGAACTGGTCGGAGCCAGCCTGTGCTTCGCCTGGCGGGACACCTTCTACGCCCGGGTGGCCGGCTTCGACTACGAGCGGACGCGCAACGCCTACGAGTACTTCAACGCCGTGTACTACGAACCGCTCCACCACATGGAACGCAACGCGATGACCACGCTCCACCTCGGGCCCTCCGCCCTGAAGGCGAAGGTTCACCGGGGGGCCTCGCTGCACCCCCTGTGGGCGGCCGTCGTTCCCCTGCCGGCCACCGCGCCCGCCGGACTGCGACGGGACACGGTGGCGGACCAGGCTCTCGCCGACGCGGTCCGTGAGGAGGCGGGCGCCGGCATGAGCGAGGAGGAGTGGGACCTGACCCGCGTCACTCCCCTGTGAGGGAGGCCTCCGGGCCGCCGGGCTCGCGGACGGGCCACAGCACCGGGCAGAACTCCGGGTCGGAGTAGTCCGGTTGACCGGAGGCAGTCCTGCGGACCAGGAAATCGTGTTTGTAGGGCTCCTGCCGGCCGTCGGACAGGGTGTGGTCGCGGTAGGTGTTCGTCCCGTCCTGGAGATGGAACGAGATGGCCCGGCGCGGCCGGGGACTGCGGTTGGCGCCGCTGCCGTGGTAGAGGAGGCAGTGGTGGAAGGTCATGTGTCCTTTGGGAATGTGCACCGGGACCTTCTCGACCACGGCGCCGTTTTGCTCCGCGTCACCGTTCAGGAGATAGTCGCGCCCCACATCCTGAGGATCGCCGACCGGCCGGGCGGCGCCGTGCCGATGCCGCCAGCGGTGGCTTCCGTTCACCATGGTGATCGTGCCCGACTCCTCGGTGCAGTCGTGGAACGGAATGAAGGCGGTGAGCATTTCGTCCGACGAGCAGGTGGGCCAGAAATACTTGTCGAAGTGCCAGGAGACAATGTTCGACTTCTCCTCGGCGATGGGCGGCTTGTAGATCAGCGTGGCCTGGAAGACGCGTATTCCAGGCGTCTGTGCCAAGCGGGCGGCCACCGCCCCGATAATGGGTTTCCTCAGGATTTTCCTCATCGTTTCGTCTTGGTAGTGGATGTAGTCGTTGTTGCGTTGGACGTCTCCGTCGGCGGGGGTCCAGTCGGCCAGCCGGTCCGGCTGTTTCGGAAGCTCCCGATCGCGCTGACCAGCGTAGTAGCGCTCGCTCGCGTCGGTCAGGGCGTCCACTTCGGCGTCGGTGAGCAGCTTCTCCGACAAATACCAGCCACGCTCCGAATAAAGCCGGACATCTTTCTCGGACGGGAGCAGTTCGACTTCCTCGGCGGTAAGTCCTGAATGGTCGTACATTCCGCGACTCCTGTTACCGTGAATGGGGTGCGACAGCGACATCCATCCGCACGCTAGCGGACCATGGTGCGCCATGCTAGCGTTGCCGTGATTTTTTTCATGAAGACTTGACCGGGGGTTGCGGTGGCCATATTCGACAAGGATATTCGAATCCTGATCGCGGACAACAAAGACTTCCGCAACATCTGGCTCGGAGAAACCTCGGCGCATTTCGGCGGACAGCTGACCAGTTTTCTCCTACCCTTGATCGCGGTCACCTACCTCCATGCGGACGGCACGGGCGTGGGACTCGTCTCGGCGGTGCAGTTCGTCCCCGTCGTGGTGCTCTCGCTGATCGCCGGTGTCATGGTCGACCGGTATCCGCCGCGCCGCACCCTCGTCACCGCGAGTGTCGCCCAGGGCGCGGCGCTTGCGGTGCTCGCCGCGTTCCAGGCGGCCGACGGGCTGAACTTCGGCCAACTTGTCGTCGTCGCCGCCGTGATCGGTGTCGCCACCGTCTTCTACGAAGTCGCCTACCAGTCCACGCTGCCCAGGCTCCTGCCGCTGAACTCCATCGCCGCGGCCAACGGCCTGCACCAGGCGACGTATTCGGTCAGCACCCTCGCCGGTCCGGCCGCGGCCGGCTTCCTCGTCGGCCAGTTGGGGGTGTCGCCGACCCTGACGGTGGCCGCCGCATGCTCCGCCGGTGCCGCCGTGAGCGGACTGCTGCTGCGGGGCGTCAAGGCCCCCGAACAGCCACGTGAGTCGGCGCTGAAGGCGATCGGCTCCGGGCTCCGCTACACGTGGTCCCTGCGCCCGATCCGGGACCTGTGCGTTCAGGCCGGCCTGTCGAACCTGCACGAGAAGGCCTTCCTGACCGTCTTCCTCGTGTTCGCCGTCCGTGACCTCGACATGAGCGGCACCACCGTGGGCGTGATCACCGGAATCGGCAGTGTGGGGGCACTGATCGGTTCGCTCTGCGCCACCCGGCTCACCCGACGGTGGGCCGTCGGCGGTGTGCTGGCCCTGGGTGCGGTGCTGGCCGCGGTGGGTCTGCTCCTCGTACCCGCCGTCAGCCAGGTCGGCGGGTACGTCGCCGTGTTCGCGTCGGTCGCCATGATGGTGAACGGCTTCGGCGTCGCACTGTTCAACGTGTTCGCCGTCAGCCTGCGGCAGGCCATTCCGCCGGAGCACCAGATCGGCGCGGTGACCGCGAGCTACCGCCTTGTCGCCCTGGGGACGCTGCCCCTGGGAGCCCTCGTCGGCGGTGCGCTGGCTGACGCCCTGTCACCCGGCACGGCCCTGTGGGCCGTCGGCGTCTCCTACCTCGTCGTCTCCTTCTGGCTCACGTTCTCCCCCCTCCGCGGGGCTCGCACGCTGGAGGAGGCACAGAAGCTCGGTCGAACGACGGACACGCCCGAGTCCCAGGACGCGGACCGGTCCCCCTCGGTCTGAGAGCGAGGCCGGGGCCCCGGACTCAGCCGGGTTCCGCCACCGCTGACCCGCTGTTCACAGGGGACCGCCCACCTGGTGCGAGAGGAAGATCACGCCAGGTGGCGCGGTCTTGGCCCCACACCCGACACGCGGTACGGTCGGTGCGATATCGATGACGGCAAGACGGAAGCCGGTGGGAAACCGGCACGGTCGCGCCACTGTGAACGAGAGGCTCCAGCCCGCTGGACCCCTTGTGAGTCAGACCCGTAGCCGTCGTCCAGTGCACCACCGAGATGGGACGCGAACTCCCGAGGAGGCCCTGCCATGGCGCAGACCGTCGCCCAGCCGACAACCACCACCCCCGTCGTTCCCGCCAAGCTGCCGCTCAAGGCGATAGCTCCGTGGGCGGTCTTCTTCGGCATTCTGATGCTCGTCCTGCTGTACTTCGTCGGTGCCGAACAGGGCGCCACCTCCGTCGTCTCCGGCTCGGACGTCCACGAGTGGGTACACGACGCCCGCCACCTTCTCGGCTTCCCCTGCCACTGACCGAGGGGAACCCCAGCACTCCCATGAACTCCGCAACGGTAAGAAATCTGCTCGTGCGGGGCATGTTGGCCGGCCTCGGTGCCGGCCTGCTCGCCCTGGTTGCCGCCTACTTCCTCGGTGAGCCGAACGTCGACAGCGCGATCAGCTTCGAGGAAGCCCACTCCCACGAGCACGAGATGGAGATCGTCTCCCGCTCTCTGCAGTCCACCGCCGGACTCGCCACCGGTGTTCTGGTCTACGGCGTCGCCTTCGGCGGTATCGCCGCGCTGGCGTTCTCCTTCGCGCTCGGCCGCGTCGGCCGCTTCAGCCCGCGGGCGACCGCACTGCTGCTGTCCGGCTGCGCGCTGCTGGCCGTGTACGTCGTGCCGTTCCTGAAGTACCCGGCCAACCCGCCGTCGGTCGGCAACCCCGACACCATCGGCAAGCGGACCACCCTGTACTTCCTGATGATGGTGCTCAGCGTGCTCCTCGCGATCGCCGCGACCATCCTGGGCAAGCGGCTGGCACCCAGGATCGGCACCTGGTACGCCACCGTTGGCGCGGTGGCCGCCTTCGCCGTCGTGATCGGTCTGGCGTACGCGTTCCTGCCGGTCATCAACGAGGTGCCGAAGGACTTCCCGGCCACCCTGCTGTGGCGGTTCCGTCTCTCCGCACTGGCCATCCAGACCGTCCTGTGGGGCGGATTCGGCCTGGTCTTCGGCGAGTTGGCCGAGCGCTTGCTGAACCCCAAGCCGGTGACGGCAGCCGCGAGCGGACGGGTCGCCGTCCCCAGCTGACCCGACCTGCCACACGAGTGAGGGCCCCCGGAACCATCCGGGGGCCTTCTCGTGTCGTAAGGCCCCTATTGCCGGGGTGTGTTCCGTGGGGAAAGTGTTCAACCCGTGAAGGATTGACGGGAGTTGTGGGAAGTTGCAAGAATCCAGCTCGCTTCGCCGCGTCTGAAGCGAGCGAAGCGACACGAGTGGCTCGGGCGGCATGCCTGCCGCCGGTTCCTGCGTCGGGTCATCCAGTTCTGCCGTCCGCGTCGGTCACTCGCGCGCCATCACCTCCCACACTTTCGATTCCACAGAGGCTCATCTTGTCGCGTTCGCAACACTCCAGAACTCTGGCTGTGCTCGCCGTAACCGCATTCGCCACCTCCGCCGTGCCCTTGCTCGGCGCGGGGGCGGCCAGTGCCACGACCGCCGGGGCGTGCGAGTCCGCCACGGTCCAGTACCGCATCGTCGGCGCCGACGGAAACGTCGTGGGCGCCGACTGGACGTCGCAGGGCGGGTTCCATCAGTGGGACACCGTTCCCGGGAGCGTCCAGGTCCGGTTGGCTGCTCGTCAGACGGTCGGGGAGGGCTGCAAGTACCCCGTGTCCCTCGCCGAATACACCACCGAGGGGCCGAACTGGTACGTCTCCGGACACCAGAGCCTGGTCGACAAGGCCACGGTCTACCTCACCGCCGACGACGTCGCCGGTACGGACGACGCGAAGCGGACCTGGCAGAAGCTCACCGTGAAGTCGCCGGACTGCTACGGCCAGATCGACCTGTACGGCGACGACATCACCTACGACGGGAAGACGGGGGAGGGACACGGCCCCGTGCCCTACGAGCCCGACAACGTCGTCACCCCCTACCACCTCATAGCGGCGTGGAACGGGGGCGAACAGCCGTGCACCCCCGGCCCGTCGGACTCGCCCACCCCGACGCCGTCGACCCCGACCACTCCCGCCACCCCGGTCACGCCCACGACTCCCGCGGGCGGACAGCCTCCCGCCGAGGAGACGACCCCGCCGCCGACCAGCCCCAAGCCCTCCACCACGCCTCCCACGACGCCGGACGTGCCCCCGCTGGTGTCGACGCCGCCCGCCACCCCCGAGCCGTCGCCCAGCGACAGCGGGCCGCCGCTGGCGGAGACGGGTGCGAGCGCGCCGGTCGGCACCCTCGCGGGCGGCGCGGCCCTGGTGGTCGCCCTCGGTGCCGGGGCGGTGTACGCGTCCCGCCGCGCACGCCGCTCATGACCACGGCGCGAGGGGTCACCTTCGCGGCGTAGCCCAGTCCGACAGCTCCGCCTCGGCGTCGTCAGGAAGCGAACTTCTTGACGGCGTCAGGGCTGACCGGGGTGAAGAAGTTGACGAGGTTGCCGTCGGGGTCGCGGAACAGCAGCGAACGGTTGCCCCAAGGCATGGTGGTGGGCTTGTTGACGAAGTCCTCCACGAAGCCGGTCAGGTTCTCGTACACGCCGTCCACGTCGTCGACGAGGAACTCGATGATCACGGAACGGTTGTCGGACGGACGGGCGGCGTCGGGCGCGAACAGCGGCACGGTGCGGACGCCGGCGATCGCGAGAGTGGCTGACGCCGTCCTGAGCTCGGCGAAGTCCTGGTGGGACCAGCTCGCCCGGGTGCCGGTCGCGCGCTCGTAGAAGTCGACGAGGCGTGCGACATCGCCCGTGATGACGCGGATCGAGACGAGGTTCACGATGATCTCCCGGTGAGTTCGGTGGGATGCGTACTCACGGAGGCTAGGAGAGATAGCGGACACATTCCGCCCGGTATTGCGGGGATACTTCTGAGCATGCCCAGGCCCACAGCTCGCGTGCTCACCCTGCTGGAGCTCCTGCAGTCGGGCGGCATCAGGACCGCCGCCGAACTCGCCGAGCGGCTCGACGTCGACGAACGCACCGTGCGCCGGTATGTGGACCACCTGGTCGACCTCGATGTGCCCGTCGTATCGGTGCGCGGGCGCTACGGCGGGTACCGGCTCGCCCCCGGCCATCGCATGCCTCCGCTCATGCTCGGCGACGACGAAGCGCTGGCCGTGCTGCTCGGCCTGATCGCCGGCCGCCGAGCCGGGCTGCCGACGACCACGGGCACCGCCCATGAGACGGCCACGGCCAAGATCCGGCGGGTCCTGCCCAAGCACCTCGCCCGAAGGCTCGACGCCGTGCTCGATTCCCTCACCTTCACCGCTCCGCCCGACGAGACAGCCGCAGCGGAGAGCGCGGTCCTGCTTCCGATCGCCGACGCGATCCGCCATCGCCGGCCCCTCTCGATCCGGTACACCGCCGGAGACGGCAGGCACAGCGCCCGCACGGTGCACCCGTACGGGCTCGTCGTCCACTCGGGCCGGTGGTACGTCACCGGTGCGGAGCCCGAGAGCGGTGCGGACCGCACGTTCCGGCTCGACCGCATCGCGGACGCGAGGTCCCTGCCGGGCTCCTTCGAGCCGCCCGCGGGACTCGATCCGGCGCGGCGCGTGGTGTCGGGGTTCGCCGAGGCTCCGTACCGGCACGAAGTGATCCTGTCGATCCGGGGGACGGTCGAGCAGATCCGTGTCCGGCTTCCGGCCAGCGTCGCGATCGTCGAGGAGCCGCGGGCTTGGGGACGCGCGGACGGTGATGCGGAGCTCTGGTCGCGTGTCCGGTTGCGTGTGGAACGGCTCGACTGGTTGCCTCCGGTGCTCGCGTCGCTCGATCTGCCCTTCGTGATCGAGCGACCTGACGAGCTCCGCGATCTCGTCGTCGCGCTCGCCGACCGCCTTGTGAACTCCGCCCGGCGGCGTCCGCCCGAGGGACGACCGGTGCCGTGAGCCCGCCAGCACCGTCACGGTCGGCGCCGGTGGCGGCGCGGGGGCGTGCTGGTGTCAGGCGGGCAGTGGCTGTTCGGCCCAGATGGTCTTGCCGGTGGGGGTCTGGCGACTGCCCCAGCGCTCGGCGACCTGGGCGACCAGCAGCAGCCCGCGCCCGCCCTCGTCGAAGACGCGGGCTCTGCGCAGATGGGGGGCGGTGCTGCTGCCGTCGGAGACCTCGCAGATGAGCGTGGAGGCGCGGATGAGGCGTAGCCGGATCGGCGCCTCGCCGTAGCGGATGGCGTTGGTGACCAGTTCGCTGACGATCAGTTCGGTGGCGAACGCCGTTTCGTCCAGCCCCCACGCGGCCACCTGTTCGCCCGCCACCTTGCGGGCCCCGGCGACGGCCGCGGGATCCAGCGGCAGGTGCCAGGTCCGGATCTGCCGGGCGTCGAGCGCGGAGGTACGGGCCAGGAGCAGGACGATGTCGTCGGCGGGACGGCTGGTCAATGCGGTGCTCAGCACCTGGTCACAGGTCTCCTCCAGCGTGTCGGCCGGACTGCTGAGCGCCCGGCGCAGGAGTTCGAGCCCGACGCCGATGTCCCGGTCGGCGGCCTCGACCAGGCCGTCGGTGTAGAGAGCGAGCAGGCTTCCCTCGCCGAGCTCCACCTCGGTGGACTCGTACGGCAGACCGCCGAGGCCGAGCGGCGGCCCGGCGGGCAGGTCCAGGAACCGCACGGTGCCGTCCGCGGTGACCAGGGCGGGTGGCGGGTGCCCGGCGCGGGCCATGGTGCAGCGGCGGGACGCCGGGTCGTAGACGGCGTACAGACAGGTGGCCCCGACCTCGCCCGACGTCTCCTCCGCCCGTCCGCGCGCCTCCGGACCCTCTTCCCGGTCGAGCCTGATGACGAGGTCGTCGAGCTGGGTGAGCAACTCGTCGGGGGCGAGATCGACGTCCGCGAGAGTTCGTACGGCGGTCCGCAGGCGCCCCATCGTGGCCGAGGCCTGAATGCCGTGGCCCACCACATCGCCCACGACCAGGGCGACCCGCGCGCCGGACAGCTGGATCACGTCGAGCCAGTCCCCTCCGATGTCGGCTCCGGAACCGGCCGGGAGGTAGCGGTAGGCGACCTCCACCGCCGTGAGAGCCGGTGGCCGCTCGGGCAGCAGACTGCGTTGGAGCGCCAGCGCCGTGCGGCGTTCATGGGTGTAGCGGCGAGCGTTGTCCACGCTCACCGCCGCTCTGGCGACGATCTCCTCCGCGAGCAGCAGGTCGTCCTCGCCGAAGGACTCCGGCGTCCGGTGCCGCAGGAAGTGCACCATGCCCAGGGTCACCCCCCGGGCCCGCAGTGGGACCATCATCACCGAGTGGATCATGTACTTGCCCACGGTCGCGGCCCGGGCCGGGGATGATTCGACCCACGCCCGCAGCGCCGGATCGTCCGACCGGTGCCGGGTGCCCCGGCCGCTGACCAGCGCCAGCACCGGCAGCGAATCCGCCGGGTAGAGGCTCGTGCCGCCCGAGGCGACCACCGACTCCGGACATCCCTTCAGTACCGATCGCTGCGCGGCGCGGCGGACCGTGACCGACTCGCCGGGCGGCACCGACCGGGGCTCCTCGCCCTGCGCCACGGACTCCAGCAGGTCCACGGTGACGAAGTCCGCGAAGCCGGTCACAGCCACCTCGGCCAGCTCTTCGGCCGTTCGGGTCACATCCAGGGTGCTGCCGATGCGAAGGCTCGCGTCGTTGAGCACGGCCAGACGCTGTCGGGCCCAGTACTGCTCGGTGGTGTCGAACACGGCCGCCGACAGCCCGCGCACCGTGCCGTTCTCGTCCTTCAACGGCGACAGGAACATCGACCACGCATGCTCCCGCGTCTCGCCGGGAGCCTGGCCGTGCTGCTCATGGAAGATCATCTCACCGGTGCGCAGTACCTCCCGCTGGAGGCGGTCGTACTCGTCGAAGGGCCAGCTCGGCTCGATCTCCCACAGCGTCAGGCCCCGCATCTCCTCCTCGGTCCTGCCCATCACCCGCGTCATGACCTCGTTGGCGGCCACGAGCCGCGCATCGAGGTCGTAGACCGCCACCGGCAGCGGGAGCTGCGCCAGCGTGCGGCCCCACATCGCGGCCGCATTCGGGTCGGACGGTCCGGCGGGGTTCGTCAGCGCCGCGCCGGTCACCAGCCAGAGCCTGCGGCGCGCCGCGTCCACCAGCGGCGCTCCCCGCAGCCGCACCACGACACGACCCCCCTCCCGGTGCCGAAGGGCCACCTCGGTGGCCCACTGACGCCCCTCGGCGATGTGGCGCCGCGCGGAGGCGGGCAGGTCGGCGGCGAGCAGGTCGGTGGCGTGGCGGCCGACGATCTCTTCGGGTTCGTAGCCGAGCAGCTGCGTGGCTCCGGCACTCCAGACCATGACCGACCCCCGGGCGTCGACGACGACCGCGGAGTCCTCCGGTACGGGCGTCGGCACCTTGCCTCCGGATGCGACATGCTCGCTATCCATGGGTTCTTACCCTCGTCTCGCCTCGGCGGAGCCCTGAGGAGCGCCCGGAGGAAACCGGGCGCCCATCGAGGGCGTCGTCTCCAGCCTCCCGCGGCGCCGTTCCGCCCTCAAGCCAGGGCATCGGCCGTACGCCGGATCCGCGCGCGGAGTCGGGTGGGGCGGTGCCGCCTTGCTCGTGCGGCCTGACCGGCGCACTCTGGTCGTATGGGTGTTCGTGACGGCCCCACGCTGATCACGTCCGTGCAGCGGGCGTTTCGTCTGCTGGAGGCGGTGGGCGCGCACGAGAACGGTGTGCCGGCGAAGCATCTCGCACGGGAGACGGGGCTGCCCCTGGCCACGGCGTACCACCTGCTGCGGACGATGGTGCACGACGGCTATGTGCGGAAGCTGGACGACGGCGGGTTCGTGCTGGGGGACAAGGTGCAGTCGCTGCACAGTTCGGGGCGCGGGCAGGCGTTGCTGGGGCGGGTGCGCCCCACGCTGGCGGCGTTGCGGGACGAGATCGCGGCTGCCGCCTATCTCACCTTCTATGAGGACGGTGAGATCCGGGTCGCGGAGATCGTCGACAGTCCCCGGGCGCCGCGGGTGGATCTGTGGGTGGGGATGGAGGACGCGGGGCACGCGACCGCGCTGGGCAAGTGTGTGCTGCGGGAGCTGGACGACGAGTCGCGCGAGGACTACCTCTCGCGGCATCCCCTGGCGGATCTCACGCCGCGGACGATCACGAGTCCGTGGGAACTGTTGCGGCGGCTGGACTCCTCGCCGATGGCTCCGGCCGTCACGGACCTGGAGGAGTACGCGCTGGGGACGGTGTGTGTCGCGGTGCCGGTGTACAGCGGGGAGACACTCGGCTCGCTCGGCGTCTCGCTGCCGGTGAACCGGCTCTCCCGGTTCGAGGAGGTTCTGGAGCGGTTGACGCCGACCGCGAACCGCGTGACCAGGAGCCTCTCGCTCACTATTTGAAATCCCTGTCCTTGTCGCGTCCGGCCCGAACCCGTTTCCTGGATGAAACGGACATTTCGGTAGTGCGGGTGGCGCACGGTGAGGACTGCGGACGAAACATGAGTCAGGCCCGAGACCATGGCGGCGCCCCCTGGCCGATAAGGCTGTTCAGGAACCGCGTGGCCGGTCCCGGGTCATCGGCCCGGACACGTGCCGCCGCGCACCTGGCCGCCGGTACACCCGTGCTGTCCGTGCTGATCGTTCTCGTCGTCGTGCTCGTCGACCTCCTCGGCGGAGCCGGCATGATCTGGCTTTCCCTGCTCGTGGCCGGGCCCGCGCTGGCCGCCACGACCAGCGGGCCGCGCGGGGTCTTCTGCGTCGGTCTCCTCGCCGCGGTGCTGGGTGCCGCGCTCGGCATGCGGGACGGTGTGCCGGGCCGCGAACTGGTCGCCGTGCTGTCCGCGCTGGCGGCCGTCACTCTCGCGAGTGGCCTGTCCGGCGCGCTGCGGGGGCGTCGTGAGCGGGTGCTCGCGGCCGTCCGCTCGGTCGCGGAGGCCGCCCAGCACGCGCTGCTGAGGCCGGTACCGGCGACGGTCGGGCCGTTTCAGGTGGCGGTCCGCTACAGCGCGGCGGCGGCGGAGGCCCGTATCGGCGGGGATCTCTACGCGCTGGTGCCCACTCCGTACGGCGTCAGGCTGATCGTCGGGGATGTGCGCGGCAAGGGGCTGCCGGCCGTGAGCACCGCCGCACTCGTCCTGGGTGTCTTCCAGGAGGCCGCCTACGACGAGCCCGACCTCCTCGCCGTCGTCGCCAGGATCGAGCGGAGCCTGGCGCGCAACCTCGGTACCGACGACTTCGTCACCGCCGTTGTGGCCGGATACCCGCAGGCAGGGCATCTGGAGGTGGTGAACTGCGGACACGCGCCGCCGCTGCTGGTGCGTGCGTCCGGGGGTGTCGTGCCGGTGGATCCCACCCACCCCGCTCCGCCGCTCGGGCTGAGCGCTCTCACGGGCGAGACTCCCAGTCTCCAGGTGCTGCCCTTCGCCGACGGGGATCAGCTGCTGCTCTACACCGACGGGGTCACCGAGGCCCGCAACCATCGCCGTGAGTTCTACCCGCTGGCCGAGGGGCTGGCGCGCCACCTGTGCGACGAGCCGGCGCGCACGCTCACCGCGCTGCACGATGAACTGCTGGCGCATGTGGGCGGCCGACTGCACGACGACGCGGCGCTGCTGCTGCTCCACAAGCCGGCGGTTGCGGATCCGGCGATTGCCGATCCGGCGGTCCAGGACCCGGCAGTTTCCGGCCTGGCGGTTGCCGATCCGGAGGTGCACGACCCGGCGGTTTCCGGTCTGGCGGTTGCCGATCCGGAGGTTCGCGGCCTGGCGGTTGCCGGTCTGGCGGTTGGGGACCCGGCGGTCCAGGGCTCGGCGGTGCACGGCCCGGCGGTTTCCGGTCTGGCGGTTGCCGATCCGGAGGTTCGCGGCCTGGCGGTTGCCGGTCTGGCGGTTGGGGACCCGGCGGTCCAGGGCTCGGCGGTGCACGACCCGGCAGTTGCCGACCTGGCAGTCTCCGACCCGGCGGTGCACGACCCGGCAGTTTCCGACCCGGCCCTTCCTTACCCGGGCGTTCCATACTCGGCCGGTCCCGAACCGGTGGCCGAGACCGGTCGCGACGGCTGCCCCGGCTCCGTCCCGTCCCGGGGCGGCCGGATCCGGTTCGCCGAGCGGGTCGGCGAACCGGCGGACCCGGGTGTCGCGCTCGGCTTCTTCACACCGTGCGGGCGCAACGGAGGAGGCTGACGAAGGCCGCCGCGAGGCGTAGGTCAACGGGCGGCGGCGAAGTCCTGCGTCCAGTAGCTGCCGGGCTGTGCGAGACCCACGCCGATCTCCTTGAAGTCGCAGTCCAGGATGTTGCGCTTGTGGCCGGGACTCGACATCCAGCCCGCCATGACCGCCTCGGGGGTGGAGTATCCGAACGCGACGTTCTCGCCGTACGCACTCCAGGTGTAGCCGGCGGTCGTGATGCGTTGACCGGGATCCGAACCGTCGGAGCCCGTGTGTGACATGTTCTGGTGGCTCGCCATGTCCGCGCTGTGATCCTGGGCGGCCTTCGAGAGCTTCGCGTTCAGGGTCAGCGGGGAGCAGCCGACCTTGCCGCGCTCACTGTTGACCAGGGCCACGACACGAGTCACTGCGGCGGATGCCGGGGCCGTCGTGCTCGGGGACGCGCTGGCGGTGGCCTCGGGCGCGGCGGGTGCCGACGAGGCGGGTGCCTCGGGTGTGGCGGGTGCCGACGAGGCAGGGGCCTCGGGCGCGGCGGGTGCCGCCGAAGCGGGCGCCTCCGGTGCGGCGGGAGTCGTGGAGGCGGGTGCCTCGGGCGCGGCGGGCGCCGTCGCGACCGGCGCTTCAGGCGCGGAGGGCGCGGCCGGCGCGGAGGGGGCGGTGGTGGCCTGCGCAGTCGGCTTCTGGGGATGCGCGGTCCACCCGCCACCCTTCCACCGCTCCCTCAGAGACGCGCGTTCCTGCAGGGACGCGTTCTGCCAGTTCTTCCAGCTCTGCCGCTGACCGGAGGACCTGGCGTCCGGGGCGCTCTGGTCGTTCATACACGCCATGGCGGCGGTCGGTACTGCCAGCGCGCTCAGCACGACGGCAGCGATGGTGATCTGCCGGTGGCGCGTCTTCCTGCGGTGCTTGCTCATGCGGGCCTCGCTCGGTCGTCGCGGGGGCGCCACCGGTGGGCCGGCTCCGCACGAAGACTGTGCCTGAGCTGTGGTGACGCCGTTTGGGGCCGCCATTGTTAAAACCTGCGTGAGTAAGCGGCAACGAGCGCGACTACTACCCGGCCTCGTAGACCCCGAAAGTCCTTGAATCGGGCGTATCGGTGTGCAGACCCGGCTGACCGGAGCGCGGCATGGCCTGACGATCCGTCAGGAGGCTTCATGTGCCCGGCGGGCGGCGTGACGCGACCACGGTTGGCATATGCCAGAGGAACATGCGCACGTATGTCGGATTGCGGGTGGCAAGTCTGGCTATATCGCCCAGGCGCCATGTACTACCGCACCACGTTGATACGCGAACTCGGCGTGACGGATGTCACGCCGAGCTGCCACAACCATTCCCGACGATGGAGATCGCGATGGTGATGGACGACCGCGTCAGCTGTCGTAGTCGACGGCGAGCGTCTCCGTGACCGGGAACGACTGGCAGGTCAGGACATACCCCGCGTCGACCTCGGCGGGTTCGAGGGCGAAGTTGCGGCGCATGTCGGCCTTGCCGTCGGTGACCAGGGCACGGCAGGTGCCGCACACGCCGCCCTTGCAGGCGAAAGGCAGGTCGGGGCGGGTCTTCTGGGCGCCGTCGAGGATGCTCCGACCGCGGGACAGGGCGGCGGTCGTGGAGCGGCCGTCGAGCGTGATGGTGACCTCGCTGACCGGGCCCACGGCGGCCGTGTCCTGGTGGTGCACCTCTCGCACGGGCTCGTCGTCGGCGTAGAACAGCTCCTGGTGGACCCGGTCGGCCGGCACGTCGAGCCCGGCCAGCACCCGCTGGGCGTCGCGGACCATGCCGTGCGGGCCGCACAGCCACCAGTGGTCCGTGCCCGCCACGTCGACCAGCGAGCCGACGAGCGCCGACAGCCGCTCGGCGTCCAGTCGGCCGGAGAGCACCTCGGCCTCGCGGGGCTCGCGGGAGAGGACGTGGGCGAGCTGGAACCGGGCCGGGTAGAGGTCCTTCAGGTCGGCCAGCTCGTCGGCGAACATCACGGTGTCGGTGCGCCGGTTGCCGTAGAAGAGGGTGACCGTCGAGCGGGAGTCCGCGGCCAGCACCGACTCGGCGATGGACAGCATGGGGGTGATGCCGGAGCCCGCGGCGATCAGCACATGATGGCCGGGGGTGGCGAGGTCGGGCGTGAAGGCGCCGGTCGGGGCCATGACCTCGACCATGTCGCCGGGGCGCACCTCCCGCACCAGCCAGGCGGAGAACAGACCGCCGGGCACCACCCGCACCCCGATGCGCGGCACCGATCCGGCCGGCGAGCAGATGGAGTACGAGCGGCGCTCGTCACGGCCGTCGATCTCGCGCCGCAGGGTGAGCGACTGCCCGGGGGCGAAGGTGAACTCCTCGGCCAGCTCCGCCGGGATGTCGAAGCTGACCGCGGCCGCGTCCTCGCACAGGGGCTGCACGGCGGCGACCCGCAGGGAGTGGAAGGCCGGCCGACGGCGGGCACGCGAGCGTACCGCCGGGGCGGGGGCGGCCGACTCCATCAGGTCGTCCATCAGATCTCCTTGACGTACTCGAACGGTTCCAGGCAGGCGCGGCAGCGCCAGAGCGCCTTGCAGGACGTGGCGGCGAAGCGGGAGGTCTCCTCCGTGTCCGCCGAGCCGCAGCGCGGGCAGGGCACGGCGGCCCGCCGGGTGGTGGTGAGCACGAGCGGCACCGGACCGGCCGGGCGCCGAGGCACGGCGCCGGGCGGGGCGATCCCGTGTTCGGTGAGCTTGCGGCGGCCCGCCGGGGTGATCCAGTCGCTGGTCCACGGCGGGTCGAGGGCGGTACGGATCTCGACGCGCTCGTATCCCGCGGCGGCAAGCCGCGCGGCCACGTCGGCGCGCATCTCCGCCATCGCCGGGCAGCCCGAGTAGGTCGGCGTGAGGCTCGCGACGACCGTGCCGTCGGGGGCGAGCGACACCTCGCGCAGCACGCCCAGGTCGGCGAGGGTGAGCATGGGCAGCTCGGGGTCGGGCACCTGTTCGGCGATGTGCCGGGCCCGTCGCACATCGGTCAGTACGCTCACCATGTCGCCTCCGGGTGGGCGCGGGCCACGCTCTGCAACTCGGCCAGCAGCGGCGCCAGATGCTCGGTGTGCTCGCCCGCGCGTCCGCAGCCGGGCAACGGCCGGTACACGGGCATGGGCAGTCCGCCCGCCTCGGTCACCTGACGCAGCACGGCGACGACCTCGTCCCGTACGTCGTAGGCCGTGAACAACTCGCCCAGGTACGGGGCGACCCGCTCCAGCGCCGTACGCATCCTGCGGTGGGACTCCGCCGTACCGTCGCCGAGTCGCACGGCCCACTCGGCCGCGTACTGGCGGTGGTAGGCCAGTTCCTTGACGCCCTTCGCGGCGATGGCGGAGAGCACCGGGTCGGGGTGCGCGGCGAGCCGCTCGAAGTGTGCGAGCCGCCAGCTGGACAGTGCCAGGAGCCGCACGACGGAGAACGCGAAGTCCCCGTTGGGGAGTTCGGCCAGGCGTACGTTGCGGAAGTCGTCGGCGTCGCGGAAGTAGGCGTAGGCGTCCTCGTCGCGTCCCGTGCCGTCCACCTGGCCGGCGCGCGCGTAGAGCAGGCGGGCCTGGCCGAGCAGGTCGAGGCCGATGTTGGCGAGCGCCACCTCCTCCTCCAGCTCGGGGGCACGGGTGGTCCACTCGGCCAGTCGCTGGGCGGACACGAGTGCGTCGTCGGCGAGCACGACGCAGGAGGCCGCCAGTTCTGCGGCGTCCAGCCCGTCCGGCACGGTGGTGTCGACCCCGTGCAGGGGGTCCTCGAAGCCGGTGCCGTACGCCCAGCGGGTGTCGTCCTCGTGTCCCTCGGCGAGGGTCAGGTAGACGTGGTCGTCACTCATGCCCTGCTCCTCAGATGTGCGGGACGTCGTCGGGGATGTCGTAGAAGGTCGGATGGCGGTAGACCTTGTCGGCGCTCGGCGCGAAGAACGGGTCCTTCTCGTCGCGGGTGGAGGCGGCGATGTGCTCCGAGCGCACCACCCAGATGCTCACGCCCTCGTTGCGACGCGTGTACAGGTCACGGGCGTGGGTCAGGGCCATCGCGTCGTCGGCGGCGTGCAGCGAGCCGACGTGTACGTGGTTCAGTCCGCGCTTGCCCCGTACGAACACCTCGTACAGCGGCCAGCCGTCCTTCTTGCCGTCGATGTCGTTCATGCCGCCGCTTCCTTCCGGGCTCGCTCGCTCTGCTTGGCCGCGTGGGCGGTGGCCGCCTCGCGGACCCAGGCGCCCTCCTCGTGGGCCGTCCGCCGCCGGGAGATCCGCTCGGCGTTGCACGGTCCGTCGCCCTTGATGACCCGCATCAGCTCGTCCCAGTCCGGGGTGCCGAAGTCGTGGTGTCCGCGCTCCTCGTTCCAGCGCAGCTCGGGGTCGGGCAGGACGACGCCCAGCTTCTCGGCCTGCGGGACGGTCATGTCCACGAAGCGCCGGCGCAGTTCGTCGTTGCTGTGCCGCTTGATCTTCCAGGCCATGGACTGGGCCGAGTTGGGGGAGTTGTCGTCGGGCGGCCCGAACATCATCAGCGACGGCCACCACCAGCGGTCCACCGCGTCCTGCACCATCGCCCGCTGGGCGTCGGTGCCGCGCATCATGGTCAGCAGCAGCTCGTACCCCTGGCGCTGGTGGAACGACTCCTCCTTGCAGACCCGCACCATGGCGCGCGCGTACGGACCGTAGGAACTCCTGCACAGCGGCACCTGGTTGCAGATCGCGGCGCCGTCGACGAACCAGCCGATCACGCCGACGTCCGCGAAGCTCAGGGTGGGGTAGTTGAAGATCGACGAGTACTTCTGACGGCCCTCGATGAGCCGCTCGGTGAGGTCGGCGCGGTCCGCGCCCAGGGTCTCGGCCGCCGAGTACAGATACAGCCCGTGCCCGGCCTCGTCCTGGACCTTCGCGAACAGGATGGCCTTGCGGCGCAGCGACGGCGCGCGGGTGATCCACTCGCCCTCCGGCTGCATGCCGATGATCTCCGAGTGCGCGTGCTGCGCGATCTGCCGGATCAGCGTCTTGCGGTAGCCGTCGGGCATCCAGTCGCGCGGCTCGACCCGCTGGTCACGCGCGACGGTCGCGTCGAAGTGCTCCTGGAGCCGCTCTTCGGCCGCCGGCCCGACGCCGTCGGCGCCGGTGGCGGCGGAGTGTGTCGTGGTCATCGATACCAGCTTCCCTACCGACCATTCGTTCGGTTTCAGTGTGACGGTTTTCTTCCGGACGGGCAAGACTTTCGTCCGGCCGGGCATGACCTTCGTGCGGACGGGCATGACCTTCGTCCGGCCGGGCAGGGCCCGGGGCCGAGGCGCGGCCGGGGCCGCTCAGGGCCAAGGGTAGAAACCCTGTCCCGTCTTCCGCCCCAGCTCGCCGCGCGCGACCTTGTCACGCAGCAGTCGCGGCGGTGCGAAGCGCTCCCCGAGCGTGGCGTGCAGGTGCTCGGCGATGGCGAGGCGTACGTCCAGCCCGACCAGGTCGGTCAGGCGCAGCGGGCCCATGGGGTGCTTGTAGCCGAGACTCATGGCGTCGTCGATGGCCTCCGGCCCTGCGACCCCCTCCTCGACCATGCGGATCGCCTCGAGGCCCAGCGCCACGCCGAGGCGGCTGCTGGCGAACCCGGGGGAGTCCTTGACGACGACGTCCTTCTTGCCGAGGGCGTGCGTCCAGGCCAGCGCCAGTCGTACGGTCGCGTCCTCGGTCTCCGGGGCGACGACGATCTCGATCAGCTCGGAGGCCGGTACCGGATTGAAGAAGTGCATGCCGAGGAAGCGCCCGGGGCGGGAGAGCGCCGACGCGAGGTCGGTGACCGACAGGGAGCTGGTGTTGCTGGCCAGGACGGTCGTCGGACTCAAAGCCCGCTCGGCGGCGGCGAGCAGCCGGGCCTTGAGCGAGGCGTCCTCGGGGACGGCCTCGACGACGAGATCGGACGTCCGCGGCAGCTCGTCGACCGAGCCGACGACGGTGACCCGGCCGAGCACGTCCTCGGCGGGCGCGTCGAGCCTGCCGCGCTCGGCGGCCCGCGTCAGCCCGGTGGCGATCCGGTCCAGCGCGGCGGCCGCGGCGTGCTCGCCGCTCTCCACGACGGTCACGGACGAGCCCGCGGCCGCGAACGACTGGGCGATACCGGCGCCCATCCGGCCGCCGCCGATCACACCCACGACGGAGGGCGCGGACGCGGTGCCGGTGACGGCGGTGTTCATACGCTGCTCCTCTTCTCCAGGAAGCGAGTCATCCGCTCCCGCTTGTCCTGTCCCTCGAACAGCACGGCCTGCGCCAGGTCGTCGGCGACCGGATGGGCGCCCGGCGAGTCGACCACGAGCTTGGTCAGGCGCAAGGCCGCGGCCGAGGAGCGGGCCATCCGGTCCAGCAGCGCGTGCGCCTCGTCGAGGAGCCGGTCGGCCGGTACGACATCGATGACCAGGCCGGCCGCCAGCGCCGCCCGCGCGTCCAGGTTCCGTCCGGCGAGCAGCACCTGCTTGGCCACCGACTCGCCGACCAGCTCGGGCAGCCGCCAACAGGCCCCGGCCGCGGCGAGGATGCCGAGCCCCGGCTCGGGGTTGCCGAACACCGCGTCCGGTCCCGCGACGCGCAGATCGCAGGCGTACGAGAGTTCGGCGCCGCCGCCCAGCGCCCAGCCGTCGACGGCGGCGAGGGTCGGCATGGGTAGTCTGCGCACCCGCTCGAACAGGCGGCTGTTGATGCCCTGAAGGGCCTCGTCGCGCCCGCGTCGCAGCAGCTCCGCGATGTCGGCGCCGCCCGCGAAGACACCGCCGTGCCCGGTCAACAGCAGGAACTTCGGGTCACGTTCCAGCAGGTCGCACACGGCGTGCAGTTCGCGGATCATCAGCCCGCTGATGGCGTTGCGGGCCTCGGGGCGGTGCAGGGTGACGACGACCCGGTCGTCGCGCTCCTCGACCAGCAACGTCTCGTACATGCCGCTCATAGGCGCGCCTCGATCAGCGGGGGACTCGTCCGCGGCGCTCATACGCGCTCCACGAGCATCGCGACGCCCTGGCCGACACCCACGCACAGGGTGGCCAGGCCCCGGCGGGCGTCCTCGCGCTCCAGCCGGCCGATCAGCGTGAGCAGGATGCGGGCGCCGGAGCAGCCGAGGGGATGGCCGAGCGCGATCGCACCGCCGTCGGCGTTGACCTTTTCCTCGTCGAGCTTCAACCGCCGCATCACCGCGAGTGCCTGCGCGGCGAAGGCCTCGTTCAGCTCGACCGCGTCCAGGTCCCCGCTCTCCAGGCCGACCCGGGCAAGGGCCTTCTCGGTGGCGGGGACGGGGCCGAGCCCCATCAGGTTGGGCTGTACGCCGGCCGAGGCGGCGGTGATGATCCGGGCGCGCGGGGTGAGCCCGTACCGTTCGACGGCCGCCGCGCTCGCCACCACCAGCGCGGCGGCGCCGTCGGACAGCGGCGAGGAGGAGCCGGCCGTGACGATGCCGTCCGGCCGGAAGATGGTCCGCAGGGTGCCGAGCTTCTCCAGGGTCGTGCCGGGGCGCGGACCCTCGTCGCGTGTGACCTCGCCGTCCTTCACCCGCACCGGCACGATCTCGCGGTCGAAGCGGCCGGCCTCCTGCGCGGCCACCGCCCGCTGGTGGCTGCGCAGCGCGAAGGCGTCGGAGTCGGCGCGGGTGATGCCGTCGAGCGCGGCGACCTCTTCGGCGGTCTCTCCCATCGACAGGGTCACCTTGGCCGTCTGCGGACCCGCGCCGGCCGGTACGGCGCGGTCGGTGGCCGTGAAACGCGGGTTGGTGAAGCGCCAGCCCAGCGAGGTGTCGTGCACCTCGCCCGGCTTGGCCCACGGGGTGCCGGGCTTGGCCATCACCCAGGGCGCGCGGGTCATCGACTCCACACCGCCGGCGACGACGAGGTCGGCCTCCCCGGACCGGATCGCCTGGGCGGCGTTCGCGACCGCCGTCAGCCCGGACGCGCACAGCCGGTTGACGGTGTAACCGGGCACGGTGTGCGGGAGGCCGGCGAGCAGCACGGCCATGCGGGCCACGTCCCGGTTGTCCTCACCGGCCTGGTTGGCCGCGCCGAGGACCACCTCGTCCACGGCCTCGCCGGGGATCCCACTGCGCCGCACCGCCTCGCCGACGACCAGGGCCGCCAGGTCGTCCGGCCGTACGGAGGCCAGCGCGCCCCCGTACCGGCCCTGCGGGGTGCGGGCACCGTCGATCAGAAAGACCTCGTCAGGCATCTGCGGACTCCTCGGTGTGTTCCTCGGCGGTGGCGGGCCGACGCGACTGGAGCGTGGCGAAACGGCCGGTGACGAAGGCGGGGTCGGAGAGAGTGGCGCTGGCCGCCGGGTTGGCGGCGCTGCCGTGGAAGTCGCTGAAAGCGGCGGACTGGTTGACGAAGACGCCGCCGGTCAGGTTCTCCGACAGGTGCACTCCCGCGTCGAGGGCCGCCAGCTCGGTGGCGGCGAGCACGTCCTCGTCGGTGGAGTGGACGGCGGCGGTCAGCGCGCCGTGCGAGCGCACGGTCTCCCGGAAGATCCGCAGACTGTGCTCGGTGGAGTCGGTGGCGATCACGAAGGAGATCGGCCCGAACCACTCGCGCGTGTAGGTCTCCCGGTCGGCCTCCGCGTCCAGCCGGGCCACCAACGGCGTACGGACGACCGCGTCCGGGTGCTCGGGGTGCTCGACCGGCGCCGACGCCCGCACCGTACGACCGAGCCCGGCCGCCTCCTCCAGTCGCTCCCGCACCCCGTCGTTGACGATCGCCCCGAGTGTGCCGGCCGCGCGGGCGGGGTCGCCGAGCAGCTTGTCGAGCGCCGCGCCGAGGTCGGCGGCGAACTCGTCGGCGGTCTTCACGCCCTGGTCGGTGGCGAAGCCCTCGCGGGGGACGAGGAGGTTCTGCGGGGTGGTGCACATCTGCCCGCTGTAGAGGGACAGCGAGAAGGCCAGGTTGCCCAGCAGCCCGCGGTAGTCGTCCGTCGAATCCAGGACGACGGTGTTCAGGCCCGCCTTCTCCGTGTACACGGCGGCCTGGCGGGCGTGGGTCTCCAGCCAGTCCCCGAAGGCGGTGGAGCCGGTGAAGTCGATGATCCGTACGTCCGGGTGGACGGCGTACGCCGCAGCCGTACGTTCCTCGGCGCCCTCCGCCGCGAGGATCACCAGGTTCGGGTCGAACCCGGCCTCGGCCAGCACCTCGCGCGCGATCCGCACGGTGATCGCCAGAGGCAGGACGGCGCCCGGGTGCGGCTTGACGACGACAGGGTTGCCGGTGACCAGACTGGCGAACAGACCGGGGTAGCCGTTCCAGGTCGGGAACGTGTTGCAGGCGATCAACAACGCCACCCCGCGGCCGACCGGCGTGAACTTCTTCTCCATCAGCAGCGGACCGCCCTTGCGCTGCGGCTTGCTCCAGCGGGCCGCCCCCGGATGGCGCTTCTGCTCCGCCCAGGCGTACGCCACCGCCTCAAGACCGCGGTCCTGGGCGTGCGGTCCGCCCGCCTGGAACGCCATCACGAAGGCCTGGCCGGTGGTGTGCTGCACGGCGTGCGCGATCTCGAAACTCGCGGCGTTCAGCCGGGCCAGGATCTCCGCCGCCACACCGGCCCGGGCGTCGGGGCCCGCGGCACGCCAGGGGCCGGTGGCGGCCCGCGCGGCGGCCACGGCCTCGTCCGGCGTGAGGCGGGGGTAGGTGACACCGAGCGGGAAGCCGTACGGTGAGGTCTCCGTGGCGGATGTCGTGCCGCTCGCCGGGTGGCCGGGCAGCTCGAAATGACCGCCCAGCCGCTCATGGAAGGCCGCTTCCCCGGCCTTCGCAGCGTCCTCCCCGTACACCGACTTGCTGGGCGACTCCGGATACGGGGTCCAGTGGCCGCGGCTCGCGGTGGCGGCGACCGCCTGCTCCAGCAGGGCGCGGTGACGGGCGAAGAAGTCCGGACGCTCGGGGAGGTTCTGGGGCATGCGTTCCACCTCTTGACAGGCAGTGGTGATGCTGGATTACTAGGCCGTGCCGCACGCTAACCGAATGTTCGGTCGGGACACAAGGTGGTGAAAAAGGTGACGCAGGCCACAGGAGTGACATCGGCCGGGGCGACGCCCACGGAGGCGATGTTCGCCGCGGACGAGGCGTCCCGGGCGCTCGGCATCGAGCTTCTCGAGCAGGGTGAAGGGACCGCCGTGCTCCGGATGACCGTGACGCCGGCGATGGTGAACGGACACGGGATCGCTCACGGCGGCTATCTGTTCCTGCTCGCCGACACCGCCTTCGCCTGCGCCTGCAACAGCCACGGACCCGTGACCGTCGCGGCCGGGGCCGACATCGACTTCGTCGCCCCGGCGTACGAGGGTGATGCCCTGGTGGCCACGGCACGGGAGCGCACCCGGTTCGGCCGCAGCGGCATCTACGACGTGAGCGTGCTGCGCGGCGACGAGGTGATCGCGGAGTTCCGCGGACGCAGCCGCAGTATCAGAGGCACGACGACGAAGGAGTCGCGATGAACACCGCAGCGACGGCCGGCGCGGCCACGGGACCCCGCCCGGCCCGCCGGGGAGAGCCGCTTCCCCAGGATCTGCTGGACGAGGGCGAGCGCCTCACCCGCGAGCAGCTGAGGGAGCTCCAACTCGACCGGCTGCGGGCGACGTTGCGGCATGCGTACGCCAACGTGGAGCTGTATCGCAGGAAGTTCGACGAGGCCGGGATCAAGCCCGACGACTGCCGCTCCCTTGAGGACCTGTCGCGGTTCCCCTTCACCACCAAGGCGGATCTGCGGGAGACGTACCCCTTCGGCATGTTCGCCGTCCCGATGGCGGACGTGCGGCGCATCCATGCCTCCAGTGGCACCACGGGCCGCCCCACGGTCGTCGGATACACCGAGAACGACCTCTCCATGTGGGCCGACATGATCGCCCGCTCCATCCGTGCGGCCGGCGGCCGGCGCGGGCACAAGGTGCACATCTCCTACGGCTACGGCCTGTTCACCGGGGGCCTGGGCGCGCACTACGGCGCCGAGCGCGCCGGCTGTACGGTGATCCCCGCCTCCGGCGGCATGACGGCCCGCCAGGTGCAGATCATCCAGGACTTCGAGCCCGAGATCATCATGGTCACCCCGTCCTACATGCTCACCCTGCTCGACGAGTTCGAGAGGCAGGGCGTCGACCCGCGCACGACCTCCCTCCAGGTGGGCATCTTCGGGGCCGAGCCGTGGACGGAGGCGATGCGCCGTGAGATCGAGGAGCGCATGGACATCCACGCGGTCGACATCTACGGCCTGTCCGAGGTGATCGGCCCTGGGGTGGCGCAGGAGTGCGTCGAGACCAAGGACGGGCTGCATGTGTGGGAGGACCACTTCTACCCCGAGGTGGTCGATCCGTTCACCGGAGCCGTGCTGCCCGAGGGCGAGGAGGGCGAGGTGGTCTTCACCTCCCTCACCAAGGAGGCCCTGCCGATCATCCGTTACCGGACCCGCGACCTGTCCCGGCTGCTGCCCGGCACCGCCCGGCCCGCCTTCCGCCGCATCGAGAAGATCACCGGCCGCTCCGACGACATGATCATCCTGCGCGGTGTGAACGTCTTCCCGAGTCAGATCGAGGAGATCGTGCTGCGCACACCCGCAGTCGCCCCGCACTTCCAGGTGCAGCTGACCCGGCGCGGCCGGATGGACCACATGACCGTCCGCGTCGAGGCGCGTCCCGGGGCCGGGGCCGAGCAGCGGGAGGCGGCCGCGAAGACGATCGCCCAGGGCGTCAAGGACGGCGTGGGGGTCACCGTCGAGGTGGCGATCGTCGACCCGGAGACCCTGGAACGCTCGCTGGGCAAGCTCCGCCGGGTGAAGGACCTCCGTCAGCAGTGACCTGCCGGTGACCGCCGGAGCGTTTCTCCGCGGCCCGCGGGCCGAGCGGGGAACGCTCGGCCCGCGGCCCGTGGCGGTCAGGCGGTGACGAGGGTGAGTCCGTACGTACTGAGGATCTCGTTCACGGGCTGGAACCAGGTCTGGCCGCCGCTCGTGCAGTTGCCCCAGCCGCCCGAGGTCACGCCCTGGGCCTGGTCGCCGGTGATGAACGAGCCGCCGGAGTCGCCGGGTTCGGCGCAGACGCTGGTGCCGGTCAGGCCGTAGACGGATCCCTGGCTGTAGTTGACGGTCTCGTTCTGGGTGAGCACGGTGCCGCAGTGCCAGTGGGTGGTGGAGCCGGAGCGGCAGATGGACGAGCCGACGGGGGCCACGGCCGAGCCGCGGACCAGTACGTCGCTGACGGTGCCCCAGCCGAGCACCACCGGTACGGTCCACCAGCCGTTGCCGATCCGGATGTACGAGTAGTCGTTGCCCGGGAACGACGATCCGGCGAAGGTGCCCATCGCCGAGCCGTCCCAGCCCGCCACCGAGCTGCCGGCCGAGCCGCAGTGTCCGGCGCTCACGAAGCCGCCCACCACGGAGAAGCCTATGGAGCAGCGGGTGTTGCCGTTGATGTAGTACGGGTCGCCGCCGACGGTGCCCGCGGAGAACGTGCGCGGCGCCTGCGCGGCGGCGTAGGTGTGGACCGTGAGCAGACCTGCCTCGCGCGCGGGCGCCAGGAACGCCGTCACCGCGGCGCTGTGTTCCGCGCCCTTTCGGACCTCGGCCACCAGGCTGCTGGTGCGCGGGTCGACATGCCAACTGCGGACGGCTGTGGGGGCGCCGTCCGACGTGGCGGTGTCGTCGAGGGCGGCCTTGGCCCCGTCCAGCGTCCGGGCGCTGTGCGCGACCCGTACGACCGTGGCGCCGGTGGCTCGTACGGCATCGGCCGTCGCGGTGCCCGTGTCGGTGACTCCGACGACGAGGGTGCCGCGCGCCGGGTCGTACCAGGAACCGCCGAACGTACGCCCCGCCGCCCGTTCGGCCCGCGGCGCGAGCTCGGCGGCGGCGGTTTCACGCTCGCCCCTGGTGCGGGCCTGCGACGCGGTGAGGCCGAGGTCCCGCTGCATGGCGGTGACCAGGCCGGGGGAGAGGGGGCGGGGACTGGACGGTTGTGCCGTCGCCGTGTCGACGGGCAACAGCCCCAGAGTGCACGTGCCGAGAGCCAACAGGACGGACAGGCCCCAGCGAAGACGCGTAACACGTCGCATGGGTGAACCCCTTCCATTCTCAACTGCCGGAGAAGGTATGGACCTTTGGGGTTCAGGTTGGAAGCGTGTTGCGTGCATGTCAATGGTGTCGATGCGGAACGGGCTCATCCATATCCTGGCGGTTATAGGGTGTCACTAAACTTCTTGACTCTCTCCTTCGTGTTGCGTTATAACTTCTAACGAACGCAGAAGTGAGTAACCAACGCGGAGCGCAGTGGAGGTCGTCATGAACGCCGAAGGACTCGTCGAGGTCGTACTGCCGGGCAAGGTGGAGCCGGAAGGGCTGGAGATCCGGCACGGAGCCGTGCCCGCCGCGGGCCCCGGCCAGGTCGTGATCCGGATGGAGGCGACCGGGGTCTCCTTCGCGGAGCAGCAGATGCGCCGCGGCCGGTACTACGACCAGCCGCCGTTCCCGTTCGTGCCCGGCTACGACCTGGTCGGCACCATCCTCACGACCGGCGAGGGCGTCGAGCCCGCGCTGGCCGGCACCCGGGTCGCCGCGCTGGTCAAGGTCGGCGGCTGGGCGAGCCACGTGCTCGTCGACGCGGCGGACGTGGTGCCGGTGCCCGACGGGATCGGCGCGGCGGAGGCGGAGACCGTGGTGGTCAACGGCATCACCGCCTGGCAGATGCTGCACCGCAAGGCACGCGTCCGCGCGGGGCAGACCATCCTGGTCCACGGAGCCAACGGCGGTGTCGGCTCGGTCCTGGTCCAGCTCGCCCAGGCCGCGGACGTGAAGGTGATCGGCACGGCGTCCGCGCGTCACCACGACGCGCTGCGGGAGCGGGGCGTCATCCCCGTCGACTACCGCACCGAGGACGTGGCCGCACGGGTCCGCGAGCTCGCCCCCGCCGGGGTGGACGCCGTCTTCGACCACGTCGGCGGCCGCAGCGCGGTCGACTCCTGGCACCTCCTCGCGCCCGGCGGCACGCTCGTCTCGTACGGCAGCGCCTCCACCCGGGACGACGAGGGCTCCAAGCAGTGGCCCGTGCTCAAGCTGCTCGGCCGGGTATGGCTGTGGAACGCGCTGCCCAACCGCCGCCGCGCCTACTTCTTCAACGTCTGGGCCGGGCGGGCGCTGGCCAAGAACCGGTTCCGGGCCCAGCTGCGCGCCGACCTCACCCAGGTCTTCGGAGCCCTCCAGCGCGGTGACGTCACCGCCCAGATCGCCGCCCAACTGCCCCTCACCCGCGTCGCCGACGCCCTGCGACTGGCCGAGTCCGGCACCGTCGCCGGGAAGGTCGTGCTGAACCCGTAGGTCGTGCTGAACCCGTAGCAGGTACTTCCGCAGCCGTCCCATCGCGCACCTTGCCGCCGGTCGCACACCTTGCCCCTGCCATCCCTCCCTCACCCGAAACGCGAGGAACCGCCATGTCCGCCACCCCCACCACCCCCGCCGCCACCCCGAGGCGTCACCGGGCGCGGCTGCTCGTCCCCGCGGCGATCGCCGTCCTCGCCTTCACCGCCACGACCGCCGCCGCGGACACCTCACCGACAACCGCGGCCGAGCGGACGGCCACGGCTCACGACCGTGGGGCGTCCGAGCAGAAGCCGAAGGCGATGCTCGACGCGTGGCTGCGGCTCTGGAACGGCGATGTCGCCCAGGCCCCGGGGATCATCTCTCCCGGCTTCCGGGTCCACGCCGCCCTCCTCGACGGCGGTGACGGCAGCTCCATCCGGGGCGTCGACGGCCTGGTGGCCTGGATCGGCCAGACCCGCGCGGCATTCCGCGACCTGCGCTTCACCATCGAGGTCCCCCCGCTGGTCGACGGCCGCTACGCATCGGTGCGCTGGACGGCCACCGGCACCTACGCCGGCGGCTTCCCCGGCGCCAAGGCCCAGCCGGGGACCGTGGTCACCTTCACCGGCACCGACACACTCCGCATGCGGGACGGCAGGTTCGCGGAGTACTGGGTCAACACCGACACCCTGAGCCTGCTCACCCAGCTCCAGGCACTCTGAAGCGCGCCCCCCGAGGCAGAGACGGTGACGGGTGTGTCGTAGGCACCGTCCGGTGCCTGACATGCCGCTGAGTGGAGCAATGACGGGTACGCCGTGCCGAGGCGCAGCAGGCTGGGGTCCTGCCGAAACCGTGTGCCAGGAGTTCCGTGTGAACAGGCTGCATGAAACGAGCCGTCAGTCGTGTCGTCCGCTCGCGGGCCCGCCCTCGGTGCACCCCCCTGCCTCGCTGGTGTCCGAACTCCCGCCCCTCGCACAGCGTCGCGGGACACCGTGAGGTGGCGGGGGCGTGGCGCGGAGGCGGCGAGCGCCGGGCCGCACCCGAACAGCACGGGCCGCTCACTGCCGGCACCCCCCATGTGGATGCGCTGGCTCCCCCTCCCCTACGTCGCGGCCGTCCTGTTGATCGAGCCCATCACGCCCGTGGAGTGGCCGGTGAGCTTCCTGCTGATCGCTCTCCCGTTGGTGGCCGCCTTCGCCCACGGCCCCGTGATGGTCGTCTGTGTCACCGTCTTCGCCGTGGCGTTCGAAGGGGTTCTGGCCGGTACCCCGTGCTGTGCGGGACGTTCCGTCGGCTACCTGTGGGACCGCCACTACGTGGCCGCCTACTTCTGCACCGTTCTCATCGGCACCCTGGGAACCATCCTGGCCGTCAGCCGGCTGCGACGGGAGCGCACGCTGGCCACCGTGCGCTTCGTGGCCGAGATCGCCCAGCGCGTCCTGCTCAGGCCCGTTCCGCACCGCGTCGGTGACATCCTGGTGGAGAGCTTCTACCTCTCCGCCGACGCGGAGGCACGCGTCGGAGGCGATCTCTACGAGGCGGTGCCCACGACGTACGGCCTGCGCCTCGTGATCGGCGACGTCCGGGGCAAGGGGCTGTTCGCCGTGGAGACCGCCGCCACCCTGCTCGGCGCCTTCCGGGAGGCCGCCCACGACGAACCCGACCTCGCCGCCCTGGCGGAACGGGTCGAGACCAGCGTGAGCCGCCGGGCCGCCGACTACGCCAGCAGCGACATGGCCGAGCGCTTCGTCACCGCGGTCTTCGCGGAAATCGTGAGCCCCGACCGTGTCGTGCGGATCGTCAACTGCGGCCACCCGCCCCCTCTGCTCATCAGCGCCGCCGAAGTCACCGAACTGGAGACGGACCAGTCCTCACCGCCCCTCAATCTCGGCGTGCTCGTCGGAGAGCCGTACCGGACCGACGAACATCCCTTTCGGCCGGGCGATCAACTCCTGCTGTACACCGACGGCGTCACCGAGACACGCGACCGGGACGGCGCCTTCTACCCGCTCGTCCAGCGCGTCCGCTCCTGGGGCGTCCTCCCGCCCCGGGAACTCCTCGACCGGCTCCACCACGATCTGCTCGCCTACAGCGACAACCGTCTCAACGACGACACGGCCGCACTCATCGCCTGCTACATCCCTGACGAACCGCGGGCACCCACCGACCCGCACGCGCTCTGAGACGGATCGATCAGCGAGGATCCGGGCGGCCGCTCGTGATGCGGTTCCACAAGGAGCGGGTGGCACCGAAGCCGCTCTCGTGGACCCACACGTGCGTGCACGACGGGCACTGAAGGTGGAGCAGGCTGCCGGTGTTGGAGAGCAGATAGCGCCAGTGGTCGGAGCAGGCGCGCCGTTGTTCGCACGGTGCGCAGCCGCGACTGTCGTTGCAGTTCGGACAGCTCACCCAGGCACGACGCCCACGGTCCGCCTGCGGGTCAAGCGGCAGCATGGCCGCCTCCGCGCGGGGGCAGCACGCCGGCCGCGACCAGGTCGTCGTACAGGCGTTGCTGCTCCTCGTCGAGACCCGAGTACAGCAGGTCGTACGCGGCCTCCTCGCCGCGCATGACCTCCATCGGGTCCCAGTCGGGGCCGAGGGCGGCCAGGACCTGGGCCTGTCGTTGCACCTCCTGTGCGCTGAGGTCGACGGAGAAGTCGACCAGCGCGGGGGTGCCGTCGGGAGGCGGGGGGGTATGTGGGGCCATGAGACGAAACTTAGGTATGCCTTCTTTGCCGGGGCAAGAGGGGGTGGCCGAAGTCACAGCAGGTCGGCGGCGGTTTCGACGGCCTTTGCCGGGTCGCCCGTGCCGGATCGCCGCCCGTTGCGCCCGGAGCGGTCAGCTGGGCTTTTCGCCGGTTTCGCAGATGCGGCGGGCGATGTCGCGCAGTTTGATGTTGTGGTCCTGGGACGCCTTCTTGAGCAGCTTGAACGCCGAGTCCTCGGTCAGCGCGTAGCGCTCCATGAGGATGCCCATGGCCTCGCCGATCTCGTGACGGGTCTCCAGGGCGTCACCGAGCTGCTGATGCGTACGGGCCGCGGAGAAGGCCACGGCCGCGTGCGAGGCGAGGATCCAGCCGGCCCGCTGAGCGGCCTCGTCGAAGGTGCGCGGCCGGCGGGAGTACAGGTTGAGGGCCCCGAGCTCGTCGTCCTCGGTGAAGAGGAGGAAGCCCATCACGCTCCCCATGCCCAGCCTTCTCAGCTCGGGGGCGAAGCGGGACCAGCGCTCATGCGGCCGGCTCAGGTCCTCGATGGTGTAGATCTGCTGACGGTCGGTCACGGCGTCGAAGCACGGGCCTTCCCGCAGATCCTGCTGGATCCGGTCCGCACGTCGCACCACGTCGCTCGTCGCCGCCAGAGGACGGACCTCGCCCCGCCGCACGGTGAGGATACCGGCGTCGTCGCACCCGTTGATCAGAACCGACGCATGCTCCACGACGCGGTCCAGTGTGCCCTGGACCGTGTCCTGGGCCAGCAGATCCCGTGCCATGTCCGCCAGGGCGACGGCGAACTGCTCCCAGACCTCGCCGGGCTCGTGCGACATGTGCCACCTGCTTGTTCGTCGAAGCGCCGCCGACGCTCATCCGCGGTCCCATTTTGCCACCCGGGCGTACCCGCCGCGCCGGACGGGCGTGTGGGGGCGCCGTGCCCGTACACGGCTGTCCCCGTCGTTCCTCGTTCAAACCGCGCCGTCCCGCGAAACCGTCTGTTTCGCAGGTGCGATCAAGGGTGACCCGAAGGAGGACCGAAGTCCCACGAACAACAGATCGCGCAAGACCATCGCGATCACAGGAGGCCCCCATGAACGACTGGCGCGAGTCCGCGGCCTGCCGGAGCGTCGACCCCGATCTGTTCTTCCCCATCGGCAACACAGGCCCCGCGCTGTCGCAGATCGAGGAGGCGAAAGCCGTCTGCCGACACTGCCCCGTCCGTGAGGAGTGCCTGAGCTGGGCGCTCGACACGGGGCAGACCATCGGCGTCTGGGGCGGTACGAGCGAGACCGAACGACGCGCGCTGAGGCGGCGTACGGTCGCCCGCAGGTCCCGGGACACCGGATCGTAGGCACGCGGGTCGCGAAGGGCGGGAGACGCCCGCGCGGTGCGAGGACGCCCTGTGCGAAGGCGCGTGGGGCGAGGAAGAGCAAGACATCCCGCCGACGAGGCCGGGGAGGCGCGATGGAAAGCGACCCGAACGGGGACGGGAAGGCGCCGGGCGACGAGCCGCCGGGCCTCGCCAGCACCTTTCCCGGACAGCTGCGCAACGTGACCGACGCCCGCCTCGTGGCGGACGACTATCTGTGCGCACTCGCGCGGACGTCACCGCCCGGAGCGGCCGAGCACTGGGACGACATCCTGCTGGTGGTGACGGAGCTGGCGGCCAACACCGTCCAGTACGCTCCCGGCCCCTTCGAACTCCGGATCCGCCCCACCTTCGACGGCGTGCATGTCACGCTCCGTGACAGCAGCACGACGCCGCCCGCGCCGCGCCGCGTCGACCCGGCCCACGGCGCGGGCGGAATCGGCTGGCACCTCGTCCACGCGCTCTGCCACCAGGTGAGCGTCGTGGTGCGGCCCGACGGCAAGGACGTGCACGCCTTCCTGTCCTGGTGAGCGCCTCTTCGCCGCCGGCAGGTGTCGGTTCGCGCGACCGGGGCACACGGGACTGCCGAAGGACACATCAGCCCCCCGCACCTGAACGAGGTGGAGCAGTGAGCCTGGAGCAGCACCGAGCGTCCGGTCCCGTCGACGACACGGGTGACGAGGTGCCGGAGCCCTCCGACGCAGAGCGTGCCGCCTGGGCGCGGGTACGCCGCTCGGCCACGGGGATGCGCCACCACGAGGCGAGGTCCGCGCTGGCCACCGCCCACAAGGCGGCTCGCGCCGGTTCGCTCGCCGGCCGGGACGCGGTCGTCGCACGGGCGGAGGTCGAGGAGTGGGAGCGGGTCACCGGGACACTCGCCGACCACGCGGGACCCTACGACCCCGCCGACGACCCCTTCGTCCAGGGCGAGCAGGACGCTCGCGACGGCCGCGCGCCCGTTGCCCCTCGCATAGAGCCACTGCCGCACCAGCGGTGAACGGGACCCGGAACCGGACCGGGACCGGAATCGGAATCGGGACCGGGTCCAGGACCTGGATCGGGGGTGTGCCCGGAGCAGCCCCGATCGCATTGTCAGTGCCCTCCGCAACAATGCTGAGCAGCGAGAACGTCACCGCTCCTGGCGGTACGCGATCGAACCCGTCCGTCGAAAGGCCGCCCGCACATGACGCCCGCTCTCCGACGCCGTGCCGTGCCGCGAGCCCTGAACGGAGACCGCTGACGATGCTCCGATCCCTCCCGCGTACGCCCGCTCCGCTCGGCCCCGGCGGTGCCGAGGTCCTGCGTCTGATCACCGTCCAGCGCGTTGCCGTCTGCCTCACCGTGCATGCCAACGGGCGGCGTCGGTACGGCTACTGGCAGCCCCTCAGTTCCGGTTCCGGGCGCGGTGGTTGTTACGTGGCCCTGGCCACGGACGAGTGCGACGCGCTGCACGCGGCGGGCCGGATCGAGCTGGGCGACCCGGTGGTGGATCCGGCGAAGACCACGTACCCGGTGCGCCCCGTCGTGCGAGGCGCACCCTCCGCGACCGGCACGCCCCGCCAGGCCCTCACGGCGTGAACCCGTTCCGGGCCGCGGCCGACCACAGGAGTACGACGGTGTCGTCGTCCCAGCCCTGGTGGTCCCAGCCCTAGGCCTGCCCTAGGCCCTGTCGTCACATTCCCGTCTGCCCTGCGACGCCATGCACGCGCCCCCAAGTTCTCGGCTTCGCTCGAACAGGGAGGGACCCCCTTCGCCGCGAGGCCCGCCCTCCGGGCGGACGACGGGAATGTGACGACAGGGCCTAGCTAGTGCGGTGAGAGCGGTACGACGGCCGTGATCCGCTTGCCGCCGGCGTGGAGTTCCGCGATGGTGATGTCGCGGGCGAGGCGGCAGATGATCGGCCAGCCATGGCCTCCGATCCTCATGGATCCCGGCTCGTCGGGGTGCTCCGCCGGTGTGGGCAGTTCCCGGCTGTGGTCGCTCACCGACAGACGTATTTCCCGGTCGGCCAGCATCACCTCGAACTCGGTGACACCGCCGCCGTGCAGCATCGCATTGGTGGTGAGTTCCGAGGCGACGAGCAGGGCGTCGCCGACGGCGAGGGCATCGCCCGCGCGGTCGCGCCCGCCGGACCGTCGTACGTCTTCCTCGAGCGCGTGCCTGACCGCCTCGCGCACCTCGGCCGGGCTGCGCGGTCCGGGTGAACGCAGCCGGCCGGGAACGGTCGTGGTGTCGGGGGAGTTCGTCCGGTGCTCCGCACACATGCCTCTCTCCTCTGCGTTCTACCACTACGCCTGACCTGGGAGGCTCAGCGCAAACCTGTCCGTTGCGGCAGAACGCTGTCGGACCGTGACGGTCACACGTACACCTTCCGTGTGGGGCGACCGCTCCGGTACGGCCGCCTTTGATCCTGTTCCGCGGCCGACCGCACCTTGCCGCAGAGGCCTACGATGTTGCCCATGGAGCAAGGCAACGGTGAGCTGGACAGCCTGGTGCGCACACGCATCCGCGCCCTGCGCGTGGCCCAGGGCTGGTCCCTGGAGGAGCTGGCCGCCCGCGCCCGGATCAGCCAGTCCACGCTCAGCCGCATCGAGAACGGCCGGCGCCGCCTGGCGCTGGACCAGCTCGTCACCCTCGCCCGCGCCCTGGACACCTCTCTCGACCAACTGGTCGAGACCGCCGCGGACGACGTCGTCTCCCACCCGATGATCGACGCGGCCCACGGGCTGATGCGCTGGCCCATCAGGGCGGAACCCGGCATGACCGTCGTACGCCAGCGCATGACCGACCCGCCGCCCGACAACCCCTCGCGCATGCGCGCCCACCCGGGCCGCGAATGGCTCGTCGTCCTCTCCGGCACCGCATGCCTGCTGCTGGGCAATCGGCGCTTGCGGATCGAGACCAACCAGGCGGCGGAGTTCCCCACGATGCTCCCGCACGCCATCGGCGCCGAGGGCGGACCGTGCGAGATCCTGGGCATCTTCGACCGAGACGCCCGCCGCGGTCACCAGCGTGGCGAGGACGTCGGGAAAGCGAACCGCCCGTCAGCGTGACCGTTTGCGTGTTCCGCAGCCCAGCAGGCCATCGTCTTGCGTATTCAGCAACCCGCCAGGTCGCACGCGGAGGGCCCGCTTAGCGTGGGCGCATGAACCACCCCTCCCCGCACCCAGCACCCCACAACGCGCACCATGTTCACGAGCACGACACAGGCGACCAGGTGGAGATCCTCGACCTGGACGCGGAAGTGCTCGCCGAACACCTCGCGTCCATCACCGCCTGGCTGCCGATCGGGACCGGCCCCCGCCGCATCGTGGATCTGGGCTGTGGGACCGGAGCCGGCACCCTCGCTCTGCTCGAGCGCTTTCCCGAGGCGCAGTTGACGGCTGTCGACCTGTCGGCCGCCCATCTGAACCGTCTGCGCGAGAAGGCGGCCGCAGCCGGTGTGGCCGACCGTGTGCGCATCGTGCGGGCCGACCTCGACGCGACGGCGTGGCCCGAACTCGGCACGCCGGAACTGGTCTGGGCGTCGGCCTCCATGCACCACATGCCCGACCCCGACCGCACCCTGCGCCAGGTCCACGACCTGCTGGCACCGGGAGGGCTGTTCGCCGTCGTCGAGCTGGCCGGCTTCCCCCGGTTCCTGCCCGAGGACGCCCCGGAGGACGCTCCCGGTCTGGAGGAGCGCTGCCATGCCGCACTCGACCGCCATCACGCCGAGCAGGTCCCTCACCGCGGCGCCGACTGGGGAACCAAGCTGACCAAGGCCGGCTTCACCGTCGAGGGCGAGCGCACCGTCACCGTCGACATCGGCCCGCCCCGCACCGACGCGGCAGGCCGCTACGCACTCAGCAGTCTGCGCCGCATGCGTGGCGGCGTCGCATCCGCCCTGACGCCCGAGGACCTGGCCGCTCTCGACCGGTTGCTCGACACCGGCGGCCCGCACAGCATCCTGCGCCGCATCGACCTGAGGGTGCGCACCGAGCGCACGGTGTGGGCCGCACGCCGTACTTGACGTTACGACGTGCAGACGTTCTTCAGCTCCTCGGCCGCGTCATTGATCTTGCTGGAGTCCGGGTTCATGTCGCCGTTCAGGATGGCTTTGTTGTAGTCGGCGACGGCCTTGTCGAGCTTGTCGACCGCCTTGTCGACCTTGCCGTCGTCCGTCTTGTCGCCGATCTTGTCGAGGTTCTTGTCGATGGTCTCGATGGACTTGTCGGTCCGGGTGGGATCCTTCGCCGCGTCCAGACCGGCCTCGTTGATCGCCTTGAGGCTGTCGGCGATCGTGTCGGCGTTCCGCAGGCAGTCCAGTGAGTTGTCGACGCCGTCGCAGCCGGTGGCGAGCCCGGCGGTCAGGGCGACGGCGGCCAGGGTGGTGGCGAGGGTGGCGACGCGGCGTCCACGTCGGCGGTCGGCGGCCATGGGAAGGTCCCTTCAGAGGAATTCGGGCGTGACGGGGCGAGGGGCAGCGGAAGCGGGGTGGGCCGGCCGGTCAGTACCAGGGCTGGTCGACCGCCTGGACCGGCTTCTTCCGGCGGCCTGCGACGAGGCCGCCGGCGGCGCCCAGTGAGACCAGACCCATGCCGACGGCGGCCATGATCCCCTTCACGCCGTCCATGGTGAAGTAGCAGACCGTGGCCACGGCGCCGTTGAACAGGAACAGGAACCACAGGACCGGCGGCGTCGACAGGAACGCCTTGATCTTCGGCTTCTTCGCGATGCGCGAGCCGGCCACCAGTGACACGGCGATACCGGCGTACGTGGCCACGTCCTTCTGCGTGCCGTCGAGGACGGCGCCGGAGGCGGAACTCGCGGCGAGGCCGCCCACGAAGAACGACCAGAGCAGCAGGTTGGCGACGAACGACCGTACGGCGGCGAGCAGTGACTTCACGGGATCTTCCTTCGGCAGGGGACGCGCTGGTCCGTTGCGATCTCTGCCGTCAACGATCCCGTCGCCCGCCCGCCGCCACGAGGGACCGGCCCCCCGGATCGATGGTGTAGCGCGTTACACCATGTGAGCCACCACGGAGGGGACCGGCGAGGACCTGGAAGCGCGGGGGAGGGTCAGAGCAGGATGCCCGCCAGTCGGCGCCACTCCTCGCGCGGGAGGGAGTCGGGGGTCTGTCCTGTCACCACCTGGAGCGCCACATGGTCGGCGCCCGCCGCGTGGAAGGCCTCGACACGGGCACGGATACGGTCCTCGTCGCCCCAGGCGAACATCGCGTCCACGAGGCGGTCGCTGCCGCCGTCCGCGAAGTCGGACTCGGCGAAGCCCAGACGCAGAAAGCTGTTGGTGTAGTTCGGCAGCGACAGATAGAACGAGAGGACGCCCCGGGCGAGCGTGCGGGCGCGGTCCGGGTCCCTCTCCAGGACGACCTTGAACTCCGGTGCCAGCAGCGGGACTTCGCCCAGGATCTCGCGGGCCTGCGCGGTGTGCTCCGGCGTCACGAGGTAGGGGAGCGCCCCGGCGGCGCGGTCACGTGAGAGCTCCAGCATCTTCGGGCCGAGGGCGGCGAGCATCCGGCGTCCCGCGGGCACTCCCTTCGCGTCCAGCTCGTCCAGAAACGCGACCATGCTCGCGTAGGGGCGACGGTACTGGTCCGCGATCTTGGCGTGGCTCACCCCGAGGCCGAGCACGAAGCGGCCGAAGTGGGCCGTCTCCAGCTCCGCGAAGCCCGCCGCGCTCGCGAAGGCGTCCTGTGTCCAGATGCTCTGGATGCTGGTCCCCACGACGAGCCGCTCGGTCGCCGCGAGGAGCGGCGCCGCGTTCTCAGCGGTGCCGCTGCCGCCCAACCAGGCCGCGCCGAAGCCGAGTTGCTCCAGCTCGGCGGCGGCCTCGGCGCGCTCGCCACGCCCCTGCGGATCCTCCGAGCGCAGGCCCCCGCTCCAGATGCCGTACCGCCCGACGGCCTCCTTGAGCGAGCGGACCTGGCTCTCGGTCGTGACGTCGTTCATCGATTCCGATCCCTTCGGTGTGTACGGGCTGCCGGCGGAGGAACCACCGTTGCCTGCGAACGTGTTCGACACTACGGTCCTCTTCGATCACCCGCTCGCGATCATCGCCCGTCGAAGGAGACGCATGCGGCAGCGGACCGCGCAGGTCGTCCGGAACCCGGTCCTGGCCGGCTCGCACCCGGACCCGTCCATCCTCCGCGTGGGAGCCGATTTCTACCTGGCGACCTCGACGTTCGAGTGGTGTCCGGGGGTGCGGCTGCACCATTCCAGGGACCTCGTGCACTGGCGGCCGCTGGGCGGCGCCCTGGGCAGCACCCGCTTGCTGGACCTGACCGGGTGTCCCGACTCCGGCGGGGTGTGGGCGCCGAACCTGAGCCACGCCGACGGCGTGTTCCACCTCGTCTACAGCAATGTGTCGACGTACGCGGGAGGCTTCACCGACAGCCCCAACCACCTGGTCACCGCGGAGTCGATCGACGGGCCCTGGTCCGACCCGGTGCCGCTGCACGCGCGCGGTTTCGACGCCTCCCTCTTCCACGACGGGGCCGACAGCCGGCTGGTGAACCTGGTCCACGACTGGCGTCCGGGCCACGGCGGCTCGGCCGGCCTGGAGGCGACCCGCTACGACCGGGCCACGCGGCGCCTGGTCGGCGAGCCCGAACCCGTCGTACTGCCGCCCGGGGCCGGCTGGATCGAGGGCCCCAACCTCTACCGCCGCGGCCCCTGGTACTACCTGCTGACCGCGGACGGCGGCACGGGCTACGACCACCAGGTCACCGTCGCCCGCTCGCGCACCGTGACCGGCCCCTACGAACGCGACCCCGCGGGCCCCCTGATCACCGCCCGCCACCACCCGGACCTGCCCCTCCAGAAGGCTGGGCACGGCAGCCTGGTGGACACCCCCGGCGGCCTGTCGTACCTCGCCTACCTCGTAGCCCGGCCGCACACACGGCACGGACCGTGCGTCCTGGGCCGCGAGACCGCGCTGGCACCCGTCACCTGGTCCCCGGACGGATGGCCGCGCACCCCCAGCGGCCTGCCCGCCCTGGAGATACCGGCCCCCGCCCCGCTTGTCGACGGCACGGACCCACGCCCGGACGACCACGACGACCTGGGAGACCCGGCGGATTCCGACGGCTTCGACCGGCCGGTGCTGGGACCCCAGTGGTCCACACTGCGCCGGCCCCCGGCCCCCGACTGGCTGTCGCTGACCGACCGCGCCTCCCACCTGCGGCTGCGCGGCGGCCGCTCCCCGCAGAGCCTCATCGCCCCCAGCCTGGTGGCACGCCGGGTGACCGCCGCGCGCTGCGTGTTCGAGGCCACGATGGAGTACCGGCCGCGGGCCTTCCAGCAACTGGCCGGGATCACCGCGTACTACAACACCCGCAACTGGTACTTCCTGCACGTCACCGCGGACGACGAGGGGCGTGCGGTGCTGCGCGTGGCGGCCCGCGACCGGGGCGAGCTCACCGTCGACGAAGCGGGCGGGAAACCCCTCGGCGCCATCACGCGGCTGCGTCTCGGGCTCGACCTCGACGGATCCGCCCTGCGCTTCCGCTACGACACGGGCCCCGGCTGGCGCCCCCTCGGCCCGACACTCGACGCGACCGTGCTCTCCGACGAACACGCCGAGGAGATGGAGGGCTACCGGATCCGCGCCCTCGGGTTCACCGGCGCGTTCGTCGGACTGTGGGCCTGGGACCTGTCCGGGGGCGGCCTGCCCGCCGACTTCGACGAGGCGACGTACCGCATTTAGGGCCTGTCGTTCGGAGTGGGACCGGGCCGCCGGGTGGCGGGTAGGCGTCCGCTTTCGGGTGACCCCTCAGCCTGTCGTCGGTGCCCGGCGGTGCGGGGTGTCCGAGCATCTCAGTCGACCGGGGCGTCGCCGCCCGCACCGTCCGCCGCCGGAGCTCGCCGTGCACATCCTGCTCGTGGCCAGCGCCTTCAACAGCCTCACCCAGCGCGTCCACGTCGAACTGCGCGACCACGGGCACACGGTCGCGGTGGAACTCGCGCTGCCAGGGCACCCGTTGGCGGAGGCCGTCCGACGGCACGCGCCGGACCTCGTGCTCGCACCGATGCTGAAGACGGCGATCCCTCGCGAGGTGTGGGCCGCGTACCCGTGCTTCATCGTCCACCCGGGGCCCTTCGGGGACCGGGGGCCGTCCTCGCTGGACTGGGCGATCCAGCGGGGCGCCGACCGATGGGGGGTGACGGTCCTTCAGGCGGTCGAGGACATGGACGCCGGGGACGTCTGGGCGTCCGTCGACTGCGTGGTCCCGCCGGTGGGCAAGAGCGACCTGTACCGGGGCGAGATCGCCGACGCCGCGCTCGCGGCCGTCCTGCTCGCCGTGGAACGCTTCGCCTCCGGGACCCACACCCCGCGCCCGCAGGGCCCGGCCCACGCCGAATACACCTCGGTGCGCATCCGCCCGTACCTCGACCAGAGCGTCCGGTGGATCGACTGGGACGCCGACTCCACGGAGACCGTCCTGCGCAAGCTGCGCGCGGCGGACTCGCAGCCCGGCGTGCTGGACGTGCTGTGCGGCGCCGAGTGGTACCTGCACGGCGGCCACCCCGAGGGCGGCCTGCGCGGCGCCCCGGGGGAGTTGCTGGCCACCCGGGCCGGCGCGATCTGCCGAGCCACGACGGACGGCGCCGTGTGGATCCCCGAGCTGCGGCGCAGGCGCGCTCCGGGACAGCCGCCCACCTACAAACTGCCCGCCGCACAGGCCCTCGGCGACCGGCTGCCGTCCCTGCCGGAGCTCGCCGCACCGGACTGCGCGGACCCGCGCCGGCGCACCTGGACGGACATCGGGTACCGGGAGGAGGGGAGCGTCGGAGTCCTCTCGTTCTCGTTCCCCGGCGGCGCGATGAGCACCACGCAGTGCCGACGCCTTCTCGACGCCTACCGGCAGGCATGTGCGCGGCCCACCTCGGTGCTGGTGCTGGGCGGGCAGCGGGACTTCTTCTCCAACGGAATCCACCTCAACGTCATCGAGGCCGCCGAGGACCCCGCCGCCGAGTCCTGGGCCAACATCAACGCCATCGACGACCTCGTCGAGGCGGTCCTGACCACCACGGACCGCCTCGTGGTCGCCGCCGTCGCGGGCAATGCCGCGGCGGGCGGGATGATGCTCGCCCTCGCCGCCGACGAGGTCTGGTGCCGCGCCGGCGCCGTACTCAACCCGCACTACCGGCTCATGGGCCTGTACGGCTCGGAGTACTGGACGTACACCCTGCCGCGCCGCGTGGGTGCGGCGACGGCCGACCGGCTGCTGGGCGAGGCCCTGCCGATGAGCGCGGCGAGCGCCCACGACCTCGGGCTCGTCGACCGGGTGGTCGACTGCGGCCCCGGGGACTTCGCCGCGGAGGTCGGCCGCCTCGCGGCCCGGCTGGCGGCGCTGCCGGGATCACCGTCCAGGATCGCCGCGAAGAAGGCCGAACTCGAACGCCAGGAGTGCGGCGAACCCCTGGCCGCCTTCCGGGAGCGGGAGCTGAGCAGGATGCGTCGCACCTTCGACGACCCGGACGCCCCCTACCACGCACTGCGCCGCGCCTTCGTCCACAAGCGCCGACCGGAGTCCACCCCGCCGCACCTCGGCCTCGCGGCGACCACGGCCACGAGGACGGCGGCGGGAGCGGACCGCTCCACGAGGGCGCGTCTCACTGGAACGGCCCTGGATGACCTCTCGCGTCGGCCGGATGGCTGGTACCAAGAGAGCTGATGGTCGAAATACAGGCTTTTGTCCCTCACCTCCCCGAGGAGGCGGTCCCATGACAGCGGCGACACCCAGTACGGCCGGCGCGACGAACGCCGGTGGTGCGCCCGCCGACGAGACGCCCACGATCCACATCCTCTGGATCAACGCCGGGCTGAGCTGCGACGGCGACTCCGTCGCGCTGACGGCGGCCATGCAGCCAAGCATCGAACAGATCGCGCTCAGCGCTCTGCCGGGTCTGCCCAAGATCGCCGTTCACTGGCCCCTCATCGACTTCGAATGCGGTCCGGTCGGCGGCGCGGACACGTTCATCGAGTGGTTCTTCAAGGGGGAGCGGGGCGAGATCGATCCGTTCGTGCTGGTCGTCGAGGGGTCCATCCCCAACGAGTCGATCAAGCCCGAGGGTTACTGGTGCGGCTTCGGCGACAACCCCGAGACCGGCCAGCCGATCACGACCAGCGAGTGGATCGACCGGCTCGCGCCCAAGGCGCTCGCCGTCGTCGCCATCGGCACCTGTGCCACGTACGGCGGCATCCATGCCATGGCGGGCAACCCGACCGGTGCGATGGGCGTGCCCGACTACCTCGGCTGGGAGTGGAAGTCGCACGCGGGCATCCCCATCGTCTGCGTCCCGGGCTGTCCCATCCAGCCCGACAACTTCGCCGAGACGCTGACGTACCTGCTCTACCAGGCGGCCGGCTCGGCCCCGATGATCCCGCTCGACGACAAGCTGCGCCCGTCCTGGCTGTTCGGCGCCACCGTGCACGAGGGCTGCGACCGCGCGGGCTACTACGAGCAGGGTGAGTTCGCGACGACCTATGACTCGCCCAAGTGTCTGGTGAAGCTGGGCTGTTGGGGACCGGTCGTCAAGTGCAACGTGCCCAAGCGGGGCTGGATGAACGGCATCGGCGGCTGTCCGAACGTCGGCGGCATCTGCATCGCCTGCACCATGCCCGGGTTCCCCGACAAGTTCATGCCGTTCATGGACGAACCTCCCGGCGCGAAGTTGTCCGTCACGGCCAGCGGCGCCTACGGGGCGGTGATCCGCAGACTCAGGTCGCTCACGACCAACACCGTGGACAAGGAGCCGAAGTGGCGCCACACGGGAGACAGGATCACCACCGGATACCGGCCGCCGTGGTGAACCCCCGCCCCTCCTGAGACATAGCTCCACCACCCCGTCCACACCCTCCCGGACCACCCGCGAAGAAGGGCACGACACACACGATGGCACCGAAGACGAAGGCGGCCGGCGACGGTAGCGGCCTGATGGAGATGGCCTGGGACCCGATCACGAGGATCGTGGGCAGCCTGGGCATCCACACGAAGATCGACTTCAAGCAGAAGCGGGTCGCGGAGTGCTACAGCACCTCGTCCGTCTTCCGTGGCTACAGCGTCTTCATGCGCGGCAAGGACCCCCGCGACGCGCACTTCATCACCAGCCGCATCTGCGGGATCTGCGGGGACAACCACGCCACCTGCTCGGTGTACGCGCAGAACATGGCGTACGGCGTGAAGCCCCCGCACCTCGGTGAGTGGATCATCAACCTCGGCGAGTCCGCCGAGTACATGTTCGACCACAACATCTTCCAGGAGAACCTGGTCGGGGTCGACTACTGCGAGAAGATGGTCAAGGAGACCAACCCGGGCGTCCTCGAACTCGCCGAGCGCACCGAGGCGCCGCACGCCGCCGAGCACGGCTACCGCACGATCGCCGACATCATGCGGTCCCTGAACCCCCTCGAAGGCGAGTTCTACCGCGAGGCCCTCCAGGTGAGCCGCTACACCCGGGAGATGTTCTGCCTCATGGAGGGCCGCCATGTGCACCCCTCCACGCTCTACCCTGGCGGCGTCGGCACCATCGCCTCCGTCCAGCTCTTCACGGACTACCTCAGCCGTCTGATGCGCTACGTGGAGTTCATGAAGCGGGTCGTCCCCCTCCACGACGACCTGTTCGACTTCTTCTACGAGGCCCTGCCCGGGTACGAGGAAGTGGGACGCCGGCGGGTGCTGCTCGGCTGCTGGGGCGCGCTCAACGACCCCGAGTACTGCGACTTCACCTACGCCAACATGACGGACTGGGGCCGACGGATGTTCGTCACCCCCGGCATCATCGTCGACGGCAAGCTCGTCACCAACGACCTCACCAAGATCAACCTCGGCATCCGCATCCTGCTGGGCAGTTCGTACTACGAGGACTGGGAGGGCCAGGAGCAGTTCGTCACCCACGACCCGCTCGGCAACCCGGTCGACCCGCGCCACCCGTGGAACCAGCACACCATCCCCGCCCCGCAGAAGCGGAACTTCGACGACAAGTACAGCTGGGTCATGTCGCCCCGCTGGTTCGACGGCAAGGACCACCTCGCCCTCGACACCGGCGGCGGCCCCATCGCCCGTCTGTGGTCCACCGCCCTGTCCGGCCTCGTCGACACCGGCTATGTGAAGGCGACCGGCCACAGCGTGGTCATCAACCTGCCGCGCACCATGACCAAGCCCGAGACCACCTTCGAGTGGAAGATCCCGCGCTGGAGCAACGCGCTGGAACGCAACCGCGCGCGCACCTACTTCCAGGCCTACACCGCCGCCGTCGCCCTGCACTTCGCGGAGAAGGCGCTGGAGGAGGTCCGCGCCGGACGCACCCAGACCTGGGAGAAGTTCGAGGTGCCCGACGAGAGCATCGGCGTCGGCTTCACCGAGGCGGTCCGCGGTGTGCTCTCCCACCACATGGTGATCCGCGACGGCAAGATCGCCAACTACCACCCGTACCCGCCGACCCCGTGGAACGCCAGCACCCGGGACACCTACGGCACGCCCGGCCCGTACGAGGACGCCGTGCAGAACACGCCGATCTTCGAGGAGAACTCCCCGGAGAACTTCAAGGGCATCGACATCATGCGCGCCGTCCGCAGCTTCGACCCCTGTCTGCCGTGCGGCGTGCACATGTACGTCGGTGGCGGCAAGACCGTGCAGAAGATGCACATGCCCACCGGCCTGAGCGGACTGGGCGGATGAGCGCGGGCACGACCATCGACGCGACGAGGACGGCACCGGCGGTCGACGCGGTGCGCACCGGGCAGCGGATCGAGGACGTACTCGACCGGCTCGCCACCACCGGTGACCCGGCCGCCCGCGCGGCGGCCGAGGAACTCGTCCAGGCCCTCATGGACTTCTACGGTGCGGGCCTGGCCCGGATGCTCCACCTGCTGTCCACGCCCGTGGGCCGCAGAACCCCCGGTGATCCCCTGGCGGGCCTGCTCGGCGACGAACTGGTCGCGAGCCTCCTCGTCCTGCACGACCTGCACCCCGAGGACCGGACGACCCGCATCACCCGTGCGCTCGACAGCGTCCGCGAGCACCAACTGGACGTCGTGGACTTCGACGAGGAGACGGGCACCCTCCGGCTGCGGGCGGCCGGAGGCGGCGGATGCGGCTGCGCGGTGAGCGGTACGACGGCCCAGCAGGCGGTCGAGGGCGCGCTGGCCTGCTTCGCGCCGGAGGTCACGGCGGTCGAGGTACAGGCCGCCGGCCGCACGGGGGAACCCACGCTGCTCCAGATCGGCAACGGGCCCGGAACCCGCGCCGCCACCACCGCGGGACCGGCCCCGGCGAAGGCCCCATGAGCGCGCCCCCGGCTCCCCGACCGGCCGCGCGCGACTTCGGGCTGCGCAGGTTCCTGACCGGACGTGAACCGCGGCCGGAGCGGTGCGGACTGTGCGCGGTGGCGGTGGACGAGGCACGCCACCGCCACCTGGTGGACATCGAGCACCGGGCCATCGTCTGCGCCTGTACGTCCTGCGCCCTGCTGATGGAACAGCCGGGCGCCGCACGCGGCCGTTTCCGCGCGGTTCCGGACCGCTGTCTCACCGACCCGGACCACCACCTCGACGAGGTCGCCTGGGAGGCGCTGCAGATCCCGGTCGGCGTCGCCTTCTTCTTCCGCAACGCCGCGCTCGACCGGCTGGTGGCCCTCTATCCGAGCCCGGCCGGGGCCACCGAGAGCGAACTCGATCCGGCGACGTGGAGCGCCGTCCTCGGCGACAGCCGCCTCGCCGAACTGCTCGAACCCGATGTCGAGGCGCTGCTGCTGCGCCGCCACGAGGGCCGCTGCGAGTGCTATCTCGTGCCCGTCGACATCTGCTACGAACTGGTCGGCCGGATGCGCCTGTTGTGGCAGGGCTTCGACGGCGGCGCCGAGGCCCGCGCCGCCCTCGACACCTTCTTCGCACACGTCGGACGACGCGCCCGCCCCGTACGCGAGGAGGGCCCGGCGTGACTGAGTTCGCCTTCACCTGCACCGGTGTGCGCGCGGACCGGTTCGCCGCCGGACCGACCCTGGTCTTCCGGCTGCGCATCACCGCGACCGGCGACGAACCGGTCCACGCCATGGCGCTGCGCTGCCAGATCCGTATCGAGCCCGCCAAGCGCGGCTACGAGACCGCGGAGGCCGAGGGGCTCGCCGATCTCTTCGGCGAGCGCTCGCGCTGGGGCAGCACCCTCCAACCGGTGCAGTTCGCCCAGGTCTCCGTCATGGTCCCCGCCTTCACCGGGGAGACCGAGACGGACCTCGTCGTGCCCTGCACCTACGACATGGACATCGCCGCGACCCGCTACTTCGACGCGCTGACCAGCGGTGAGGTCCCGCTGCTGATGCTGTTCTCCGGCACGGCGTTCACCGGGGCGGGCGGCTTCCGCGTCGAACCCGTCCCGTGGGACCGGGAGGCGGTCTTCCGGATGCCGGTGGCCACCTGGCGGGAGATGGTCGAGCAGCACTTCCCCGGCTGCGGCTGGATCCGGCTGCCCCGCGACACCATGGACGCCCTGCTCGCCTTCCGCTCCCGACGCGCCCTGCCCTCCTGGGAGGCGACCGTGCGGGCCCTGCTCGACGAGAGCGGCGGGGCGGCTCCCGCACCACCCCGAAGATTCAGTCTCACCGGCATCACCAGCTCCACCGGAAGGACCGCTCCGTGAGCGTGACCACGTTCGCCCCGGAGACCGAGGCCCGCCTCGCCGTCGCCCGGCAGGTGGCCGACGCCGTCCTCTTCGAGGGCTATGTGCTCTACCCGTACCGTGCCTCCGCGGCCAAGAACCGGCTGCGCTGGCAGTTCGGCGTGCTCGTCCCGCCCGCCTGGGGCGCCGACTGCGAGGAGCACGAATTCCAGCACACCGAATGCCTGATGGAACCCAAGGCGGACGCCACCCTCGCGGTCGAGCTGCGCTTCCTGCGCGCCCGGCGCCGCACGGTCCAGCGGGCGCGCCCGGACGGCGGCTTCCAGACGGTTCCCGAACTCCGGCTCGGCGACCGGACGTTGGTCCCCTGGGACGAGGGTACGGAGGAGCGCGTCGAGGCGGTCGTGCCCGTCGACGAACTCCTGGGCGACGGCGTGCGGGTCCCCTTCGACCGCCCCGCGGGTGAGGACACCGAGCCCGTCCTCGACGAGAGCGGTCGCGTCGTCGGCCGGATGGTCCGCCGCTACGAGGAGACGAGCGGCGTACTCCGGTTGTCCGCGAGCGAACTCGACGGGCCCTACCGCGTGCTGCGGCTGACCGCGATCGTCGAGAACACCAGCACCTGGACACCCCCGGACGGCACGGCGGCCGACCGGGACGCGGCCCTCCCGCGCTCCCTGGTCGCCACCCACCTCCTCATGGGGCTCGACGCGGGGTCGTTCCTGTCGATGACGGATCCCCCCGAGTGGGCGAAGCGCGCGGTCGCGTCCTGCCGCAATCTGCACACCTGGCCGGTCCTCGCCGGTGAACCCGGGCGCCGCGACGTGGTGCTGTCCTCGCCGATCATCCTGGAGGACCACCCGGCGATCGCCCCGGAAAGCCCCGGGGCCCTGTACGACGCCACCGAGATCGACGAGATCCTCGCCCTGCGCACCGCCGCGCTCACCGACGAGGAGAAGCGCGAGGCCCGGGGCACCGACGACCGGGCGGCCGCCGTGATCGACCTGGCGGACACCATGCCGCCCGAGGTCCTGGAGCGCCTGCACGGGGCGGTGCGCAGTCTGCGCGAGGTGACCGGAGCGGGCGAGACGACCGGAAGGGTGTCCGCTCCCGTCGCGGACGGCTTCCCCGACGAGTTCGGCGTGCCGCGTCCCGACACCCCGTGGTGGGACCCGGCGAGCGACGCCGGCTTCGACCCGGGGCAGGACCGGGTCGTCGTCGACGGCCGCTCGCTGGGCGCGGGAAGCAGGGTGCTGCTGCGGCCCGGGCTGCGCCGCACCGACGCACAGGACCTGTTCGTGGCGGGCCGTACGGCGAAGGTCGAGGCCGTGCTGCACGACGTGGACGGCCAAGTGCACCTGGCGGTGACGGTCGAGGACGATCCGGGCGCCGACATCCGCCGCGAACAGGGCCGCTTCCTCTACTTCCAGCCCGACGAGGTCGAACCGCTGGAGGGCGAGGCATGAGCCCGCCCGCGGACCCACCCCGCCAGGAGAGCGGCAAGGTCCTCGTCGCCGGGATCGGGAACATCTTCCTCGGGGACGACGGCTTCGGCGTGGAAACCGTGCGCGCGCTCACCGGGCGGCGACTGCCCCCGCACGTCGAGGCAGTGGACATCGGCGTACGAGGCGTGCACCTCGCGTACCAGGTCCTCGACGGTTACGACACCCTGATCCTGGTGGACGCCACCGCGCGCGGCGAGCGCCCCGGCACCCTGTACGTCATCGAGCACGACAGCGCCGACGCGGGCGAGCCGCACGGCGTCCCGCTCGACGGCCACCGGATGACCCCCGACACGGTGCTCGCGCTGCTGGAGACCCTCTGCGCCACCACCGGCGGGCAGTCGCCGCGCCGCACGCTGATCGTGGGATGCGAACCCGCCTCCGTCGAGGAGGGCATCGGGCTCAGCCCGCCGGTGTCGGCCGCCGTGCCGGAGGCCGTCCGGCTGATCGAAGAGTTGCTGCGGGCCGACGAACCGGGAGAGTCCGCGCCGCGGGCCACGGTCGGCGAAGCCGCGAAGTGAGGAGAGAAGCCATGATCAAGACCCTCGTCGGCGGCGCGCTGGCCGCCGCTGTCACCGCCGTCCTCGTGCAGATCCTGCCCGACCTCAGACGCTACCTGCGGATCCGCAGTATGTGAGCCGACGCCCTCCCGGTCGTACGCCCTCCGCCGTCTTCTGCCGCACCGCACCGCGCCGTGCCGTTGCGGCGAACGGCGTACGCGGCCGGCCGGCGACGGCGTGCCGGTCCGCCGCCCTCGGACGCCTCCCCTCTAATGAGGGGCGGCGGACGCCCTGCCCGAGACGGAGACCGGTCGATGCACGAGATGTCCCTCGCGATGGCGGTGATCGGCCAGGTGGAAGAGGCGGCGCAACGGGCCGGTGACGTCACGGCCGTGCGCTCGGTGCGGCTTCAGGTGGGCGAACTGGCCGGTGTCGTACCCGACGCCCTCTCCTTCTGCTTCGAACTGGCCTGCGCCGGAACCGTGTTGGAAGGCGCCGAACTGGTCACCGAGGCCGTGCCGGGACGGGCCCGCTGCGCACCCTGCGCGCACGATTGGGCCGTCGGTATGCCGCCCGCGCTGACCTGCCCGCGGTGCGGCGGAGCCACCACGGAGCTACTGGCGGGCCGGGAACTCCAGATCCTCAGCGTGCAGTGGGAGGACGGCCCGACGCACGCCCACCCCCGCGAACCGATCTCCGAGGAGCGCTGAACCATGTGCCGTGTGGTCGACCTGCAGCAGGCCGTCCTGGCCAAGAACGACGAGACCGCGCACACCCTGCGCGCCGGCCTTGCGGCCCGCGGCACCACGGTCGTCAACCTGCTCTCCAGCCCCGGCAGCGGCAAGACCGCCCTGCTGGAGGGGGAACTGGGGCTCGCGCGCGAGCGGTCCGTGCCGGTCGCGGCGCTCACCGCCGACCTCGCCACCGAGAACGACGCGCAACGGCTGGCCCGTTCGGGCGTCCCGGTCAAGCAGGTTCTCACGGACGGGCTGTGCCACCTGGAGGCCGCGATGCTCGGCCGCCACCTGGAGGGCTGGCTGCCTGACGACACCCGGCTGCTGTTCGTCGAGAACGTCGGCAACCTCGTCTGCCCGGCCTCCTACGACCTCGGGGAGACCCTGAGAGTGGTGCTCGCCTCCGTGACCGAGGGCGAGGACAAGCCGCTCAAGTACCCCACCGCCTTCGGCCTCGCCCACCTGGTGGTGGTCACCAAGACCGACATCGCCGAGGCCGTCGAGTTCGACGAGGCGGCGTTCCGCGCGAACGTCGAACGGGTCAACCCCGGAGTGGACGTGCTGCTGACCTCGGCCCGCCGGAACCGGGGCGTCGGCGCCCTGCTCGACCGGGCGCTGGCAGCCGCGGACGGCGTCCCGCTCCACGAGCCCGTCATGGCACGCCGACCCGACGGCGCCTCACACACCCACCGACATCACGGCCACGAGCACCCGCACGGCACCGGCGCCATGGCGCACACCCACTCGTGAGCGGTCCGCCCTCCCCGGCCGCCGTCGCCGACGGGACACCGCTGCGCCGACGGGTCACCGTACGAGGTGTCGTGCAGGGCGTCGGCTTCCGCCCGTACGTCTACACCCTCGCCACCGGGCTCGAACTGTCCGGCCATGTCACCAACACCCCCGAGGGCGTCATCGCGGAGGTCGAGGGCGCCCGCTCGGCCGTCGCCCGCTTCTGCGACCGCATCGCCGTCCAGGCACCGCCGCTCGCCCGCGTGGACTCCGTGCACCACGACGACGTACCCGTCACCGGTGACGCCGCGTTCACCATCCTCGCCTCCCGCACGGGCGGACCGGCGGGCACCCTGATCCCGCCGGACACCGCCACCTGCGCCGACTGCCTGCGCGAACTCGCCGACCCCGCCGACCGGCGCCACCGCCACCCCTTCATCAACTGCACCCACTGCGGCCCCCGGTTCACCATCGTCACCGGCCTGCCCTACGACCGCTCCCACACCACCATGGCCGGCTTCCCGATGTGCTCCGACTGCGCCCGCGAGTACGCCGATCCGGCCGACCGCCGCTTCCACGCGCAACCCGTCGCCTGCCCGGCCTGCGGCCCGCGACTGCGGCTGCTCGTCCCCCGACCGGGGGTGAGCGGCCCTCCGGAGCCCGTCGCCGGAGCGGACCCGGTCGGCGAGGCCCGCCGGCTCCTGGCGGGCGGCGCGATCCTCGCGGTCAAGGGCCTCGGCGGCTACCACCTGGCCTGCGACGCGACGAACCCCGAAGCCGTCGCCCTGCTGCGCCGCCGCAAGGCGCGAGGGGACAAACCCTTCGCCGTCATGGCCCGGAGCCTCGACGACCTGTGGCACCTCGTACGGATCGGCGCCGAGGAGCGGAGCCTGCTCGACGGCGCCACCCGGCCCATCGTGCTGCTGCGCCGCCGCAGGGAGGTACCCGTGGCCGGGGCACCACGGCCCGCCGACTCCGTCGCGCCCGGCAGCCCCGACCTCGGCGTCATGCTGCCGTACACCCCCCTGCACCACCTGCTGTTCGGACTGCCCGGCGACCCCGAGGGGCCCCCGCTGCTCGTCATGACCAGCGGCAACGTGTCCGGTGAGCCGATCGTCACCGACGACGGGGAGGCGCTGGAGCGGCTGGCTCGGCTGGCCGACGGCTGGCTCACCCACGACCGGCCGATCCACGTGCCGTGCGACGACTCCGTGGTGCGCGTGTGCGACGGCGCGTTGTTGCCGCTGCGCCGTGCCCGCGGTTACGCGCCCCTGCCGCTGACCCTGCCGGTCCCGGTACGTCCGGCCCTCGCCGTCGGCGGGGACCTCAAGAACGCGCTCTGCCTCGGCGAGGGCCGCCGGGCCTGGCTGTCCGCCCACATCGGCGACATGGACGACCTCGCCACCCAGCACGCCTTCGAACGCGCCGTGGCCCAACTGGAGTCCATCACCCCCGTACGTCCCGAACTGCTCGCGGCGGACCGGCACCCCGCATACCGTTCGGCGCGCTGGGCCGACCGGAACGCGTCGGGCCGGCCCGTCGTACGCGTCCAGCACCACCACGCCCATGTCGCCGCCGCGATGGCCGAACACGGGCTGGACGGCGGCCGGCCGGTGATCGGGGTCGCCTTCGACGGCACGGGTTACGGCGACGACGGGGCGGTGTGGGGCGGAGAGATCCTGCTCGCCGACTACGACGGCTTCACCCGGTTCGGGCACCTCGCGTATGTGCCGCTGCCCGGCGGTGACGCGGCGGTGCGACGGCCGTACCGGATGGCGCTCGCGCATCTGCGCGCGGCGGGGATCGACTGGTCGGACGAGCTGGCCTGCGTGAGTGCCTGTCCGCCCGACGAACGGCGCGTGCTGGAGCGGCAGTTGGAGCGCGACCTGAACTGCGTCCCCACCTCCAGCATGGGCCGCCTCTTCGACGCGGTGTCCTCCCTCGTGGGCGTGTGCCACGCGGCCGGCTACGAGGCCCAGGCGGCGATGGAGCTGGAGGCCGCAGCGCTGGAGGCTCCCGCCGGGGACCCTGTCGCGTATGCGTTCGCCCTACGACCGGCAGGACTGACCGACAGTTCACGCGGCGGTGCGGATGAGGGCCCCGTGCTCGCGGATCCCGCACCTGTGCTCGCGGCGATCGTCGAGGACCTGCGCGCGGGGGCCGGACCGGCCGTCGTCGCGGCGCGCTTCCATCGGGCCGTCGCCGGTCTCGTGCACCGCGTCTGTGCGCTGGCGCGCGAACGGCACGCGGTGGAGACGGTGGCCCTGACCGGCGGGGTGTTCGCCAACTCGCTGCTGTCCTCCGCCTGCGCGGCGGCCCTGGCCGCGGACGGTCTCACGGTCCTGCGCCACCGCCTGGTCCCGCCGGGCGACGGCGGTCTGGCCCTCGGGCAGCTCGTGGTGGCCGCGCGCGCCGAGGACCGTACCCGAGGCAACGACTGACCAACAGCGAGGAGAGGCTCATGTGCCTGGCGGTACCCGGCAGAGTGCTGGACATCGAGGAACGGGACGGCACCCGGATGGCCAACGTCGACTTCGGCGGTGTGGTCAAGGAGGTGTGCCTGGAGTACCTGCCCGACCTCCAGGTCGGCGAGTACGCCATCGTGCACGTCGGATTCGCCCTGCAGCGCCTCGACGAGGAGTCGGCGAAGCAGACGCTCGAACTGTTCGCCACCCTCGGCCTGTTGCAGGAGGAGTTCGGCGACCCCTGGGAGATGGCCGCGGAGGTGGGCGAGACCCTGCCGTCCGCGGGAGAGGAGGCGCGGAAGTGAAGTACATCGACGAGTTCCAGGACCCCGACCTGGCACGTCGGCTGCTCGACGACATCCACTCCACGGTGACCAGGCCATGGGCGCTGATGGAGGTCTGCGGCGGACAGACGCACACCATCATCCGCCACGGCATCGACCAACTCCTGCCGGACCAGGTCGAGTTGATCCACGGGCCGGGGTGTCCCGTGTGTGTGACCCCGTTGGAGGTCATCGACAAGGCGCTGGAGATCGCCTCCCGGCCGGGGGTGATCTTCTGTTCCTTCGGCGACATGCTCCGGGTGCCCGGCACGGGACGGGACCTGTTCCAGGTGCGGGGCGCGGGCGGCGACGTACGGGTCGTGTACTCGCCGCTCGACGCCCTGCGGATCGCCCAGCAGAACCCCGACCGCGAGGTCGTCTTCTTCGGCATCGGCTTCGAGACGACCGCGCCGCCCAACGCGATGACGGTGTATCAGGCCCGCAAGCTCGGCATCCCGAACTTCAGCCTGCTGGTGTCCCACGTCCGCGTACCGCCCGCCATCGAGGCGATCATGCAGTCACCGACCTGCCGCGTCCAGGGCTTCCTGGCGGCCGGGCACGTGTGCAGCGTGATGGGGGTAGGGGAGTACCCGGAACTGGCGGAGCGCTTCCGGGTCCCGATCGTCGTGACCGGATTCGAACCCCTGGACATCCTCGAAGGCGTACGCCGGACCGTGGCGCAGCTGGAGCGCGGCGAACACACCGTCGACAACGCCTACCCCCGTGCCGTCCGCCCGGAAGGGAACCCGGCGGCACGGGCCATGCTGGAGGATGTCTTCGAGGTCACCGACCGGGCCTGGCGCGGCATCGGGGTGATCCCCGACAGCGGCTGGCGGCTGTCCCCGAAGTACCGGGAGTACGACGCCGAGCACCGTTTCTCGGTCGACAACATCCAGACCCGCGAACCGGCCGCCTGCCGCAGTGGCGAGGTCCTGCAGGGCCTGCTCAAGCCGCACGAGTGCGAGGCGTTCGGCACGCTCTGCACCCCCCGCACCCCGCTCGGCGCCACCATGGTCTCCAGCGAGGGCGCCTGCGCCGCGTACTACCTCTACCGGCGCCTGGACCTCACCCCCGCGCCCCGGGAGGCGACCCCCGTTGTCTGAGACCGTCGGCACCACCGAACTCCGTACGCCCGTACTCGACCCCGCCGCCTGGACATGCCCGGCCCCGCTGCGCGACCAGCCGCGGATCGTCATGGGCCACGGGGGAGGCGGAGCCCTGTCCGCCGAACTCGTCCAGCACGTCTTCGCGCCCGCGTTCGGCGGTGACGTGCTCGCCCAGCTGGGCGACGCCGCGGCACTGTCGCTGGGCGGTGTCCGGATGGCCTTCTCCACCGACTCCTTCGTGGTGCGGCCACTGTTCTTCCCCGGCGGCAGCATCGGTGACCTCGCCGTCAACGGCACCGTCAACGACCTCGCCATGAGCGGCGCCCGGGCCGCCTACCTCTCCTGCGGCTTCATCCTGGAGGAGGGCGTCGAGATGGAGACCGTCGCCCGCGTGGCCGAGGCGCTCGGCGCGGCGGCGCGGACCGCGGGCGTCGAGGTCGCGACCGGCGACACCAAGGTGGTCGAGGCCGGTCACGGCGACGGGATCTTCATCAACACGGCCGGTATCGGGCTCATCCCGGCGGGCGTCGACCTGCGCCCGCAGCGGGTCGTGCCCGGCGATGTCGTGATGGTCAGCGGTGCGATCGGCGTGCACGGCGTGGCGATCATGAGCGTGCGTGAGGGCCTGGAGTTCGGGGTGGAGATCGAGAGCGACTGTGCGGCGCTCGGCGGTCTGGTCGACGCCATGCTCGCCGTCACCCCGGAATTGCATGTGCTGCGCGATCCCACCCGAGGCGGGCTGGCCGCCGCCCTGAACGAGATCGCGGCGGCCTCGGCCACCGGCGTCGTCATCCGCGAGCGTGACGTCCCGGTCCCGCCGGCCGTCGCCAACGCCTGCGCCGTGCTGGGCCTCGACCCGATGTACGTGGCCAACGAGGGCAAGCTGGTGGCGTTCGTGCCCCGCGAGCACGCCGACGCCGTCCTGGACGCCATGCGGGCGCACCCGCTGGGCACGGAGTCCAGGATCATCGGCGAGGTCGTGGACGCCCATCCGGGCATGGTGGTGGCCCGCACCGGGCTGGGCGGCACCCGGGTGGTCGACCTGCCGATCGGGGAACAGCTGCCGAGGATCTGCTGACGCGGGGCGGGACGGCGGCGCGGGCGTCAGGTGGTGGACCCCACGTGGACGACCGCGCGCCCGTCGATCCGCGGTCGTCCACCATGTCGAGCGCGGCCCCGGCGGTCACCCCCGCACGGCCGCTGCCCTATGCGAGGCGCTCGGTGTCCTTGACGTCGTTGCGGGACACGGCCAGGTAGCCGACGAAGCCGATGATGGCGACGGTCCAGGAAAGGGTGACCGGTCCCAGCCCGAGGGCGAGGCCGCCGCGGGCGTGGCTCAGGGCCATCCAGTCGGCGACCGAGGCGCCGAGCGGGCGGGTGATGACGTACGCGGTCCAGAACGCGGCCACCGCGTTGAGGGCGCCCCACTTGTGCATGACGGCGGGGACGGCGATGGCGACGGCGTACAGCACGGCCGAGCCGAGGTAGCCGAGGCCGACCGTGGCGGAGAGGTCACCGGCGGCGGTACCGAGCGCGAAGGTGGCCAGCACGGTGGCCCAGTAGAAGAGTTCGCGGCGGCGGGTGTGGATGCTGTGGATGGAGAGGGTCTTCTCGCTGGCGTACCAGACGGCGAACACGGCTGCCAGCGCGACCATGAAGAAGGGGGTGGAGATCGTGTACGGGACGCCCAGGCCGACGTGCAGGACGTCCGCGGCCATGGTCCCGAACACGCTGACCATCACGATCGCCGTCCAGTAGATCCAGGCGACGTAGCGACGGGCCTTGAGCTGGACGCAGAGCGCCACCACGAGGGCCAGGCCGCCGAGGCCGACGGCGGGGATCGGCCCGAGCCTCTTGGCGAGGAGATCCGAGGCGGTCTCACCCATGCCGGTGGTCAGCACTTTGATCACCCAGAAGTAGACGGTGACTTCCGGAACCTTGCTCGCCGGATGGGCGGGGCCGGCGGCGCGACGACGGCGGGTGAGGTGCTCTGTGCTCATGCCCGCACGATGACATGGCGAACAGCGCTGGCCACAGGGGTCTTTGCCATTGCTTTGGGGCTTCTGGTGCAGGAGTTGCCAGGGCCCGCGAGGGGCCTGAACACAACCTGAACACCCACGCCGTGACCCCCGGATCCGTTGGGAAGCGGCATGCATCCGATGGTACGAAGAAAGGTCGTCGCCGGGCCTCGCGACGGCCCCCGGTCCTTCCATTGCGCTCCCCGACCGCACGTGAGAATATCGTTCTCATTTCGAAGAATGAACTTCTTTTCTGTGGTTGATCTCAACGACGAGGGAGACACGTTGGAAGCGACGGAGTACGGGCAGGCGGCCGTCGGCCGGGTGCTGAAGGCTCAGGACCAGTTCCATCTCGGTATCGTCGTCGAGGACTTCGAGGCGACCCTGGCCGAGTTCTCTTCCCTGTTCGGGTACGAGTGGTGCGGCGAGATCAGCGGACCGGTTCCGGTCACGTTGCCGGACGCGGACGCCGTGGTCGAGCTCGGATGCGTGTTCTCGACGACGACACCCCGTCTCGAGATCGTCCGGCGCGTCCCGGGGACCCTGTGGGAGCCGGCGGCCGGCGGCGCCGTGCATCACGTCGGCTACTGGTCCGACGACGTCGCCGCGGACGCCGCCGAACTGGAACGCCACGGTTTCGTCCGGGAGGCGACGCGCAAGGGTGCCGACGGCGCCCCGTTCGCGTTCCTGCGCAGCCCGGCCAGCGGCTACCGCGTCGAGCTGGTGAGCCGGGTGGCCCAGCACAGCCTGGAACGGTTCTGGGGGATGAGCGCATGACGACCGTCGGGATCGTCACCGGCGCCGGTCGCGGGATGGGTCTGGCCTGCGCGCAGCGGCTCGCCGACCAGGTGGACAGACTGCTCCTCGTCGACCGGGACGAGGCGACCGTGACCGTGGCCGCCAAGGACCTGTCCGCCACCGGGCAGGGGGCCGTCGTCGAACCGTTCGTCCTCGACATCACCGATGCCGCGGGCCTGGCCGGACTCGCCGCACGCGTCGGCGAACTGGGCACCCTGCGCGCCGTCGCCCACGCCGCGGGCATCTCGCCCACCATGGCCGACTGGCGTCGTATCTTCACCGTCGACCTCGTCGGGACCGCGCTGCTGGCCCGGACGCTCCGCCCGCTCGCGACCGAGGGCACGGCCCTGGTGTGCTTCGCGTCGATGGCCCCACTGCTCGGCGGCACCGGTCCCGACCCGGCCGTCGACGCGGTGCTGGACGACCCGCTCGACGAACGGTTCCTCGACCGCGTCCACGAGGCCGTCGGGCCGGGCATCGAGGACACCGGCATCGCGTACGCGTGGGCCAAGCGCGGGGTGCACCGCTTCGTCCAGCGCGAGGCGGTGCGCCTCGGCCCGCTCGGTGCCCGTGTCTGCTCGGTGTCCCCCGGGCTGATCGACACTCCTCAGGGGCGGCAGGAATCCGCGAGCCATCCGGGGATGGAGCTGTTGCTGCGGCAGACCCCGCTCGGCCGACAGGGGCGTTCCGAGGACGTCGCCGCGGCCGTCGCCTTCCTGTTGTCGTCCGAGGCCGGATTCCTCAGTGGGATCGACCTCCTCGTGGACGGCGGTGTGTGCGCCGCCGTCCGGACCCGAGCCGGCCGCACGTGAGTCCCTACGAGTGCACGTGAGGCCCGTACGCCCTGTGGTGCCCGTGAGTTCAGCGGTCCGCCGCCGACCGCTGTTGCCGGGCGGTGGCGAAGGCGCGCAGCTCGCGGGCCACATCCGGCCCGCTCGGTGTGTAGACGACCTCGTGGAAGCCGAGGTCGGCGAGCCGCGCCAGGCTTCTGCCGACCCTGGCCGCGTCGCCGACCGTCGTCTTGAGGTCGATGTGATCGAGGAGTCCGCGGTCGCGGTCGGGGAGGTGTGTGACATGGCCCTCGAAGGTCAGCAGATGGCGTTCGTCCTCGGGGGCGAGATCCTCGAGAGGCGCCCGCCAGGCCCGGCCCCCCGGCAGGGCGTCGACCGCCTCGGCACCGCCCTTGGCGTACGCGTTGTGCCAGTCGACGACCCGCCACGGTCCGATCGCCTCCCGGACGCGGTCCGAGTCCCGGTCCTCGCCGGGGTCGAGCACGGTGCCGGAGATGATGGTCGCGGTCGGGAGCACGGGGTGCGGAGGTCCGATGACGCCGTCGGCCACCTTCTCGGCCAGCGCGGTGCCCCGGGGGCCGAACACGCTGATCCAGAGCGGGACCTGGATCGGTCGCGAGGCGGTGAGGCCGCCCGCGTGCAGCATTCGCACGGGCTTGCCGTCCGCGATCGCCGTCTCCCCGGCGAGCAGGCGGCGCAGGGTCGTCATGTAGTCGGCGAGGGCGTCCAGCGTCATCGGGCGCCTGCCCACCGCGAGCCGGGCCGTGAACCCCGTACCGAAGCAGGCTCGGAAGCGCCCGCCGGAGACGCGGGCGACGGTGGCGATGCCGGAGGCCAGGGTCATCACCGACCGCTGGCCGGGGATGAGGACGGCCGTGCTGAGCCCGATGCGGGTCGTCCGCCGTGCGGCGAGGGCGAGATGGACGAAGGGGTCCTCCCACAGCGGCGCCGAATCGTAGATCCACACCCTGGAGTAGCCGAACTCCTCGGCCAGTACGACGAGGTCCGCGAAGTCCGGGCCCGGCGGGAGCCCGCAGGACAGCTCGAGATCCCGCATGAGTGAGTTCCCTCCCATTATTGACTTACCGTCATCAAATTTGCTTATAGGTATAAAGGAGAATCAATGCCCAAGGGATATGTCATCCTCACCGAGGCCATCAAGGACGAGGCCGGGATGGAGGCCTACGGCCGGGCGTCCGCGGGATCGATCGCGCAGGGCAGGGCCGCCGTCCTGGCCGTGGATACAGGGCCCCAGGTCCTGGAGGGCAGCTGGCACGGCAACCGCACGGTCGTCCTCGCATTCGAGTCCGTGGAAGCGGCGCGTGCCTGGTACGAGTCGGACGCGTACGCGGAGGCGAAGCCGCTGCGGCTGGCCGCGGCCGACTGCAACGTCGTGATCGTCTCCGGGTTCGAGATGCCGTCGCGATCCGCGTGAAGGAGCCTTGCCGGTCGCGGCCCGCGCGGTGTGCGCGGGCCGCCGGCGTCAGTCCAGCGTGATGGCGCGCTCGGGGCAACTGCCCATCGCTGTACGGACGGTGTCCTCGAACTCGGCGGGTACGTCCGGTGTGAGCACCACCGCGTAGCCGTCGTCGGTCAGGTCGAACACCTCGGGGCAGAGCGACCAGCAGACGCCGTGTCCCCGGCAGCTGTCCTCGTCGACCTTCGCCTTCACCGTGCCGGCTCTTCGGCGAGGGTGAACTCGATGTTCAGGTTGGTCAGACCGCGCAGGATGTACGTCGGGATGTAGCGGTACCTGCGCTCGCCCTCGGGTCCGTGCACCCGCTCCGAGAGCCTGATGTCGGCCGTGCGGTCGAGGAGTCGCTCGATGGCCACCCGGCCCTCGGCGCGGGCCAGCGGCGCACCGGGGCAGGTGTGGATGCCCCGTCCGAACGCGATGTGGTGGCGGGCGTTGGCGCGGGAGGGGTCGAAGGTGTCCGGCTCCTCGAAGTGGCGGGGGTCGCGGTTCGCGGCCCCGTTCAGGACCATCACGGTGGAGCCGGCCGGTAGGTCGACACCGCCCACCGTGGTCGGCACCCTGGACAGCCGGAAGTCGCCCTTGATCGGGCTCTCCATCCGCAGCGCCTCTTCGATGAAGTTGGGGATGAGGGCGCGCTCCTCGCGCAGTCGCCGTTGCAGCTCGGGGCGCTCGACGAGCAGCTTGAGGGCCGAGCTGAGCAGCCGGACCGTGGTCTCCTGGCCCGCCGCGAAGAGATTGGTCGCCACCCGGGCCACATCGGCGACATCGGGCGTCGAGCCGTCCGGGAACGTCGCCGAGGCCAGACCGGAGAGCACGTCGTCGCGCGGCTCGCGGCGCCGCTCCTCGACGTAGGACGCGAACCGCTCGTACAGGTACTCCAGCGGCGTGTGCTCCATCTCCCGTTCCGTGCTGCCCACACCGCCGTCCGCCTGCGGCCGGTGCTCCAGCCCCCTGACGAACTCCTCGCGGTCCTCTTCGGGCACGCCGAGCAGGTCGGTGATGACCTGCAGGGTGAACGGGCCCGCGAACCCGCTGATGAAGTCGCCCTCGCCCGGGGCGAGAAACGTGTCCAGCCCGCGGTCGGCCAGCTGCCACATCGCCGCCTCGTTCTCCTTGAGGCGTCGCGGTGTGATCAGCCGCATCAGCAGCGCGCGATGGTCCGTGTGCGTCGGCGGGTCGAGGGTCGGAAGCTGGTCGCTGAAGGGGAGTTCGGCGCGGTGCAGCTCGATGAGTTCGCTCACGTCGTCCCCCTCGAGCGGGACCGGGAACCCCGGGAAGGGGCCGGTCACCGAGAGGCACGACGAGAACGTCTCGCTGTCGTTGAACACGTGAACCGCTTCGTCGTACCCCGTCACCATCACCACGTCGTGGTGGCTCTCGCGCTGTACGGGACACTTCCCGCGCATCGCCTCGAAGTACGGGTAGGGGTCCGCGACGAGCCCGTCGTCCCGGAAGAAGTTCATCGCCTCGAAGTCGTTCACCGTGTGCAACGCTCCCTTCGGCACCGGGCGTGTGGGTCCCGGTGGTCGTGAGTGGTGGGTCGGCTGGGCTCGGGCGGTCGCCGGGCCGGGTCAGGGCAGCGGTGCGGCGACGCGGTGGATCTCGGCGCTGGCGCCGTCGACCCTGGGCTGGTGCCAGATTTCGACGCACATCGACACCATGGTGATCGAATGCACCAGTTCGAGGAGGCGGCGCGCCTGGTCGGGCAGCGCGTCGAGCGGGAACTTGTCGCAGGACGCGAGCGCTTCCTCGATGCGCGGGAAGCCGACGTCGTAGAGCGCCTGAAGTTCGGTCATGTCGCTCGCCAGGCACCAGGTCGCGGCGAAGGGTTCCGGCTCCGCGAACGCCTCGGGCAGGAGGGTGTCCGACACCGGTTCACACCCCGCGGTCTTGCGCTCGTATTCCTCGACCCAGTCGGCGATCGACCTGTGGAAGTGCCGTACCAGCAACTCCTGGTCGCCCAGGGGAAAGTCGTCGCCGGCCGCCCGTGACTCCAGCGCCCGCTGGGTCCCCACGAGCGTGCCGGCGTCCTGGAGCGCAAACTCCTTGTTCGGGAAGATCTGGAAGTTGTCCACGGACCACTTCCTGACCTTGCCCGGGTTGGTCCCGCCCGGCTCGGTGCCCAGGTCCGGCTCGTCCCAGGGGCCGAACGGGCCGCTGCGCGTGGCGATCTCGATGGGGTACTGGTAGTCGGCGGGCCACAGCCGACGGGGTGCGCCCGAGGTGGTGACCATGCGGTGCGGGCCGTCCAGCGGCGTGATCATCGGGCCGAGGAACTCCGGCAGGGTCTGCTCCGGTTCCTTCGCCAGATGGACGAAGACGAACCCCGCCCACACCTCGCAGTGCACCGGCAGCAGGCCGTAGTCGTCCTTGTCCAGGTCGAAGAACTCGCTCTCCTGCTGGACGAAGGCGAGCTTGCCGGTGAGCTCGTAGCGCCATGCGTGGTACTTGCAGGTGAACGCCCGGCAGGACCCACGGGGCTCCTCGCGCGGGAAGTCGTTCCACATCAGCTCGTTGCCCCGGTGCCTGCAGATGTTGTGGAACGCCCGCACCCGTCCCCGCAGATCGCGCACGACGATGATCGAGGTGTCGGCGACCTCGATCTCCTTCGTGAAGCAACTCCCCTTGCGTGGCAGGTTCTCGACCCGGCCGACGTTCAGCCAGGCCCGCTTGAACACCGCCTCGCGCTCGACTTCGTAGAACTCGGGTGAGACGCAGTCCTCGTAGGACACCACTCCCGTTCCCAGGTCCGGGTAGTGCTCGGTCCAGCTGCCCTCGGCCGGCTTCGGATAAAGGGCCATCGCGTCAGTCCTCCGATACAGGCGTTGCCTGAACAGTTGCGGTCGCGCAGGCGAGAACTGCATTCTCCTCAATGAGTATTAGATTTCCACGGTGCGGCTGCCCCGTCAACGGTCGGCGGAGGTCCGGGTGAATCCGGGGTCACGTGCGGGGCGGCACGGCCGTGGTGCCCCGTGTCGTGGTGGGGCGAGAGGCGCAGGTCACCGGGGGCGCCGGTGCCACGCGGACGGCAAGACCTCGGCCGGCCATCCGTATATTCCGGCGCGTCCGTCCTGAGGGTCGTCTCGCAGGGTCGTCGACGTCGACGCGGCGGACGTTCGAAGCGGCCACCGGGGTCGCCATGTCGCGGTGCCGGGCCCGTGGGGTGCGACTCGTACGCGCGTTGTTCCGGCGGGTCGGCTCGTCACCTGTGCCGATGCGCCCCGCCTCGGATCCGCCCCGTGAATCCGGCGCCGAATCGCTCGTTCGCGCGACGCATTGCGCGGTGAATTGCTCGGCGGCGTTGCGGAGAGCATGGAAATCGCGCGTCGCGGAGGCGGAGATCGTGCGGTGAATTCACGGCGTACGGATATGGATTCGCGGACGATGCGTGACGCTCCAGAATCGCCCCCTCGCCCGGCGTCACTCCCCTTGGATGATTCTCCGGGATTGTTTCGCGCTTGTTTGGGTGACCGGTATGGGGGAATTGTCCTATCAGTGCTTCGGACAGGAGGCACGTCCGTGGGAGCTGGTGCACCAGATCGCCGGATGGTCTCCCGTCCGGTTTTTTGTGCGCGCCCTCCCATGGGGACTGCCCCGTCGGCAACCCCTGAGGGAGTTGTGAGCACTATGCGCATGACGTCCGGCACCAAAAGACACCCGCATGACGACGCCCCCGACACCGCCGCGGCCTTCGTCCGCCTAGCAGGCCTGTCGGCCGGGCCCGAGAGGGAGGCGCTTCGCGAGGAGATCATCCGGTCCTGGCTGCCCATGTCGGAGCGTGTAGCAGGCCGTTACCGGGGCAAGGGCGAGTCGGTCGAGGACCTCAACCAGGTGGCCGCACTCGGCCTGGTCAAGGCCGTCGACCGCTACGACCCCGAACTCGGCAACGCCTTCGAGAGCTACGCCGTCCCGACCATCACCGGCGAGATCAAGCGCCACTTCCGCGACCACATGTGGACCCTGCACGTCCCGCGCCGCGTCCAGGACGTGCGCAACAGGGTGCGCGCGGCCCTCAAGGACCTGTCGCAGACGATGCAGGGCCAACGACCCACCGTCGCCGAGATCGCCGCGTACGCGCACCTGAGCGAGGACGAGGTACGTACCGGTCTCGAGGCCCTGGACAGCTTCTCCGCGCTCTCCCTGGACGCCGAACTGCCGGGCGGGGATGACGGCTACGCGCTCAACGACGCGCTGGGCGCGCGCGACACCGGATTCGACCTGGTCATCGATCGCGAGTCGGTGAAACCGGCCCTGCACGAGCTCCCCGAGCGCGAACGGGCCATCCTCTACCTGCGCTTCTTCCAGGGCATGACGCAGAGCTGCATCGCCGATCAGCTCGGCATCTCACAGATGCACGTCTCGCGCCTCCTCAGCGACTGCTGCGCCACTCTGCGCGAACAGGTGCTCTCCGATGCGGCATAGCCCACGGGCGGTGGGCACACCCGGCCGCCCGGGGGGTTGCCCCGGCCGGGCGGTCGGAGGCGAGCTCACTGCCGAACCCTCCCGGGAGCGGTTGGCCAGCGGGCCACCTCTCTCTGAACTACCTGGGAGGATCAGATCCAAACAAATTCCGCGCCTACGGGGCGGGGTGACCGTCGGGGATCTGCGTGGGCCCGTACTTGTCGAGCGTGTCCTCCAGGGCCGCGCGAATATCGGGCGGCAGATCTCCCCGTCGCCCCCAGGCGAGAATCATTTCCGCGACAGTGCGCAGCTTGACGTTCGTGTGCTGTGAGACTTCCTGGAGCACCGCCCAGCCCTGGTCGGGCGACACCCGGCCGAGGGCGACCATCATGCCGATGGCCTGGTCCACCGTGGCGTGCGAGGTGACGGCCTCCTTCAGCTGGACGACCTCTTCCCGCAGCCCGACCATCCGGTTCGCCGTGTCGGAAGGCGAAGCCGACTCCTGCGGCGCGTCGCACGGTTCGGCGCCTCCCGAACGGGCGTCTGACGTCATCGTCCCCTCCGGGGCCTGGATCCTGGCGGCGGAAACCGTCGTCCTTGGAGTCCATCGTGGCCACTCGGCCGGGCAGGTGCCAGTAGCGGACCGCGCCCACATGTAGGTCTTGCCGACCTCGACCAGCCGTAGTGCCTTCTGGGCGGGTTCCGATTCGTTCGTACGTCGCGAGGTGCGGCGGAACGTCGTCATCACTCTTCGTCCGGCACGCCCTGTGCCTCGCTCACGACGCTACGGAGCGGACGCGCGACCCACATGGGGCGCAGAACCCGTAGCGCGGGGTGTCCTCAGCGACACCCCGTACGGGTCACCAGAACGCGCCGACTCCCGCCCGCCCCCGATGGAATGGACGCGTGACCGCGCCCCCGGACGACTGTCTCGCCCGCAACGAGTGGATCTGCGGTGAGTATCTGAGCACGCGCCGCCAGATCCTCCTGGACGCGGTCGTCCAGCACCTCCAGCTCACGGCGGTCTCCGTGCTCGTCGGACTCGTCATCGCGGTGCCGCTGGCCGTCCTGGCCCGGCGCTGGGGCTGGGCGGCCGGACCCGTCCTCGCGGTGACCACGATCCTCTACACCATTCCGTCCCTCGCGATGTTCTCGCTGCTCCTGCCCGTGTACGGGCTGTCGGCCACGCTGGTCGTCTCCGGACTCGTCCTCTACTCGCTGACCCTCCTCGTCCGCAACATCCTCGCGGGCCTGCGCGCCGTCCCCGAGGAGACCCGGCAGGCCGCCCGCGGCATGGGATACGGGCCCGTCCGCCTCCTGCTCACCGTGGAACTGCCGCTCGCGGTGCCCGCCTCGATGGCCGGACTGCGCATCGCCACCGTCTCGGCGGTCTCACTGGTGACGGTCGGCGCGATCGTCGGCTTCGGGGGACTCGGCAATCTCATCTACGCGGGCATGAACACCTACTTCAAGGCGCAGGTCCTCACCGCGTCCGTACTCTGCGTCGTCATCGCCGTCGCCGCGGACCTCCTTCTGCTCGCGGTGCAGCGGCTCATCACCCCCTGGACCCGGGCGGCCCGCGGATGAACGCCCTGACCGGGGCCTGGGACTGGCTCGGCGACCCCGCGCACTGGTCCGGGGACGACGGCGTCTGGCACCGCCTCGCCCAGCACCTCGTCCTGACCGTCGTCTGCCTCGTCATCAGCTGCCTCGTCGCGCTGCCCGTCGCCCTCGTCCTGGGCCACCTCGGCAAGGGCGGCGCGCTCGCCGTCAACATCTCCAACATCGGCCGCGCCGTCCCCACCTTCGCCGTACTGGTCCTCCTGCTGCTCACCCCGCTCGGCAAGTGGGGCGAGGGTCCGACCGTCGTCGCGCTGGTCCTCTTCGCCGTACCACCGCTGCTCACCAACGCCTACGTCGGGATGCGCGAGGTCGACCGGAGCGTGGTGCGCTCGGCGCGAGGCATGGGGATGACCGGCCGACAGATGCTGTTTCACGTAGAACTGCCGCTTTCGCTCCCGATGGTCATGAACGGCGTACGGATCGCCGCGGTCCAACTCGTCGCGACCGCCACGATCGCCGCGGTCGCGGGCGGCGGCGGACTCGGCCGGATCATCACCGCGGGCTTCAACCTGGCGAGCACCCCGCAGGTGGTCGCCGGCGCGATCCTCGTCGCCGCGTTCGCCCTGGTCGTCGAGGGGATCTTCGAGATCGCCGAACGGTTGGCGCCGCGCTGGGCGAGGGGCATCCGATGAGGCGAGGCGGCGCCCTGCTGAGCCTGGTCCTGCTGAGCCCGGTCCTGCTGACCGGCTGCGGCACCGGGCCGTCCCTGGAGAACCGCGGTGCGGTCACCGCGCCGCCCGGCGACAGCAAGCATCTGACCATCGGCTCGGCCGGGTTCACCGAGAGCGACCTGCTGGCCCAGATGTACGCGCTGCTGCTCGACCAGGCCGGATACAAGACCTCCATGCTGACGGTCGCCAACCGCGAACTCTACGAACCCGCTCTGGAATCCGGCCAGATCGACGTCGTACCGGAGTACGCGGCCACCTTCGCCGACTGGCTGAACGCCAAGACCCACGGAGCGGACGCGCCGCCCGTCGGCTCACCCGATCTCGCCACCACGATGAAGGCGCTCCGGTCGCTCGCCACACCGCGCGGCCTCACCGTCCTCGACCCCGGCAGGGCCGTCGACCAGAACGCCTTCGCGGTGACGGCGGCATACGCCGGGCAGCATCACCTGAAGACGCTCAGCGACCTCGGCGCGTCCCATCTTCCGGTGCGGCTCGCGGCGGGCGACGAGTGTGTCCAACGTCCCTACTGCGAACCGGGGTTGAAGAAGACGTACGGCATCGACATCACCGGCGTCGACCCGAAGGGCGTGGGCACCACCCAGGCGAAGCGGGCCGTGCAGAGCGGTCAGGACCAGATGCTCCTGACCACGACGACGGACGCGACGCTCGACGAGTTCGGCCTCGTCCTCCTCGCCGACGACAAACACCTGCAGAACGCCGACTACATCGTGCCCGTCGTCAACCGCTCGCGGGCCGGCAGCGAGGGCGTCACCAAGGCACTCGGCAAGCTCAACGACGTACTCACCACCGCGGACCTGGCATCGATGAACCGGCAGGTGGACAGCTGGCGACGGCTGCCCGAGGACGTGGCGCGGACCTATCTGAAGGACAAGGGTCTGCTGAAGTGACGCCCTCAGACGCCCTCAGACCCGGCGCCAGCGCGCCATCGCGAAGGAGAACAGACCGAACAGCACGAGTCCGGCGGCGACGCACACCAGCAGCCACGGTCCCGCCGGGGTGTGGGCGAACGAGCGGATCGTGTCGTCCAGCCCCTTCGCCCGGTCGGGTTCGTAGTCGATCGCCGCGCGCACGGCGAAGCACCCCGCCGCGGCGAACACCAGCCCGCGCGCCGCGCCACCGCCCACGCCGGTCACATCCACCACCCGCCGCGTGCGCGCCGACATCTGACCGAGCCTCAGCTTCTTGTGGTACTTGCGCAACACGGCCCGCCCGCCGATGAGCAGACCCGCCACGACGACGCCGACTCCGGCGGCTCCGACGATCCACTGCCCCGCCGGCAGATCCAGCACCTCGGCCGTCACATCCCGCGACTGCTGGTCGCTCGAACCCTTGCCGCCACTGCCCGAGCCCGCCGCGAACGACAGCACCGAGTAGGCGACGAACGCGTAGAACACGAAGCGCACGGCCGACAGCAGTCGCTTCTTCGCCGCCCGGCCGTCCGGCCCGGCGGAACCGAAGCACGCCTCGGACAGCCGCCACAACGCCATGCCGACGAGGCCGACAGCCAGCGCCCACAGCAGCACCGCGCCGAAGGGCTGCCGCGCGATCTCCGCGACGGCACCGTTGCGGTCCGCCTGCTTCTTCCCGTCCCCGAAGGCGATCCGCAGCGCCAGCACACCGACCAGCAGGTAGATCACGCCCCGCGCGGTCAGACCCGCCCGGGCGGCGTACTCCACCCCCGAGCCCCTCGCCGCGCGCCGAGCCTTGATGCGTCCGGTCCGTGCCGTCGCACTTGCGTTCATGTGGACCTCCCGCGGAACGGGTGCCCTCGCATCGGAGGGACACACGTGTGCGGAAGTGGCCAGATTGCGCCGTTCCGTTGCCGGATGAGGCCTTCCTCCCGGCCCTTGGCTCGCTACGCTTGAGAGGGATGCTTTGCCACGGGGGGTTCACATGGGCAGTGCGCGATTCCGGACTCGGAGCGAATCTACTCAGGCCAAGGCCACGTCCCGGCCCACCACCGAGACCGAGTCGGAGAGGCTGCCGACCAGTCGATGGCACGAGGTAGAGCCGCCGGCGAGGCAGCCGACCAGCCAGGGACAAGGGATTGAGCCGCCGGCGAGGCAGCCCACCAGTCGGGTACCGGAGGTTCGGCGCGTGCGAGACAACTCGGACGTGCTCCCGCTCATCGACTACGCCGACTACGACAGGTTGCTGCGCCTGGCCCGTGAGCCGGGTCCCGAGCAGATCAGCCGCCTGCGTCCCGACGAGCCGACGACTCCGTTGGTGTATGTCTTCGGCCCCATCACCGACAGCCAGGTGGCGATCAACTCCCAAGGGAATGTGACCCAGAACCGGACCGACGTACGGCCCGAGCAGTTGTACCGGGCGCAGTTCCGGCCCGCGCGGCGTGCCGACCCCGTACAGGTGGTGGAAACGCTGCGGGTCGAAGTCGATCGGCTGGGGCTCGACCTCTACTCGCAGTACGTCATTCGGCAGGCCGCGGCGGTGATCAAGGTGGAGCTGGCCCGCCCCCCGATCCATGAGGAACGTGTCCGCAGGGCCGTCGAGCAGATCCTCGCCTGCCTGGCCGGGCAGCTCGGCGGCGCCCCGCTCACCGCCCGTCTGGCGGCCCTGGCGGCTCGCCTTGATGCTGTCTTCGCTGGCGCGACGGAAGAGAACTCCGGTTCAGGAGGCGCACGTTGACGAGGTCGGGCGGTGCCCAGTTCCACGGGCCCATTCACGGCAGCCAGATCGCGATCGGCGGTCACCACGTGACCCAGCATCAGTACGTGACGGCCGGCGACGGGGCGAGCGCCCGGCTCGCCGAGGCCGTACGGTCGTTGCTCGCGGCGCTGGAGACGCTCGGCCTGGCGGCCGAGGACGAGACCGCCGTGCGCCAGGACGCCGAGGCCGCTCTGGCGGAGGCCGCCCGGTCCCAGCCGGACGTGGGACGCCTGCGCGGTCTGCTGGGCCGGATCAGGGCCGTACTGGCCTCGGTGGCGGCCGGCGCGGCCACGGGGGCTGCCGCGGGCGCCGGCACCGGAGCGGCCGAGCTGGCACACGCCGTGCTCGTCGACCTGCAGAACGCCCTGCCCTGAGTCGTGCCGGGGGCGCCCCAAAGGGGCGCTCCGAGGGGCGCGGGGAACGGCGCGCCCAGCCACGTCGAACCCGCACCGCCGAACAACCCGCACCCCCCGCCCAACCCAGCGGAGCGCTCACGCATCGGAGATCGAGTCGAACGACACCTGCCCCCGCCGCACCCCCCGCGCATCCGCGTCCACCGACCGCCGCAGCGCCTCGTGCAGTTTCGCCGGGGTGAGCACGCCGAGGAAGCGGGTCCCGTCCAGTACCGCGACCCAGCCCGCGTCGTGCTGGAGCATCACGCTGAAGGCCTGCTTCAGCGGGGCGCCCACCGGGACCCATGCCGGGGGTCCGGGGGTGTCCCCCGGAGAGTGCAGCATGCGGTGGGCGCGGTCGCCGACGGACCCGCCCGCCGCCAACTCGTCGACGCCCACCCACCCGTGCAGATCGTCCTCCGCGTCCAGGACGACCGCCCATCGCGCGCCCTGCGCGCGCAAGCGGGCGACCGCCGTCTCGGCGGGCTCGTCCAGGCGGGCGACGGGCGGCTGTTCCAGGTCGCCGGGCTCGATGTCGGTGACCGACAGCCGCTTCAGCCCGCGGTCGGCGCCGACGAACTCGGCGACATAGGGAGTGGCCGGGGTGCCCAGCACGGCCCCCGGCGTGTCGAACTGCTCGATGCGGCCCTGCCCGTACACCGCGATGCGGTCGCCGAGCCGTACCGCCTCCTCGATGTCGTGCGTGACCAGCAGCACCGTCTTGCGCACGGCCTCCTGCATGCGCAGGAACTCGTCCTGCAACTGTTCCCGGACCACCGGGTCGACGGCCCCGAAGGGCTCGTCCATCAGCAGTACGGGTGGATCGGCGGCGAGCGCCCGGGCCACCCCGACCCGCTGGCGCTGGCCGCCCGACAGCTGTTCCGGATAGCGCGAGCCGTACGTCTTCGGGTCCAGGCCCACCAGATCGAGCAGCTCCGCGGCGCGCGTCCGCGCCTTCGCCTTCTTCCAGCCGATGAGCGTCGGCACGGTCGCCGTGTTGTCGAGGATCGTCCGGTGCGGGAACAGGCCCACCTGCTGGATGACGTACCCGATCCGCCTCCGCAGCCGCACCGGGTCGACCGTGGCGACGTCCTGACCGTTCACGAAGATGCGGCCCGAGGTCGGTTCGATCAGCCGGTTCACCATCATCATGGTCGTCGTCTTGCCGCAGCCCGACGGGCCGACGAGCGTGACGAGTTCGCCCTCCGCGACCTCGAACGAGAGGCCGTCCACGGCCGTCGTGCCGTCCGGATAGCGCTTTGTGACCTGTTCGAACCGGATCATCCCCTCACGCTAGGGCCTGTCCGGCGGATCAGGCCGCAGGAAACGGGGGATACCTCATCGACGCTGGTGGGCGTGCCAAGCCCCGCGTCTGCGGGATGATCCGCCGGACAGGTCCTAACCGGGCAGGTCACTCCCCGCTCACCAGCACCACTTCCAGGGTGCGCGGACCGTGCACCCCCTCGACCCGGTCGAGCTCGATGTCGCTGGTCGCCGACGGGCCTGAGATCCAGGTCAGCGGGCGGGTCGGATCCAGGCGCTCCAGGGCCTGGGGCACGGAGGAGACGACCTGGTCGGGGACGCGGACGACACAGATGTGGTGATCGGGGACCAGCGTGATGCGACGGCGTCCCTGGTCCGGGCCGCCGTCCAGAACGAGGGTGCCGGTCTCGGCGATGGCGAGCGCGCAGCCCGTGACCACGCTCTCGACCTTGTCGAGTTCGTGCGGCGTGCTCACGGCGCGGTCGTGCACGCGGGTCGGATCGGCTGCCGACATCCACTCCGGCGGGAGCCCCGGGGGAACGAGCACGTACTGGGGTCCCCGCTCGGCGAGCAGCCGCATGATGAGGTACGGCAGTTCTTCCGCGTCTGTACGGTGCACGATCGCCCGGTAGTCGGCGAGATTCTCCGCCAGCAGATCCACCGTCTGCTCGACGCTCCGCCCCCCGTGCTCGCGCAGGTACCCCCGCTCAATGGCCTGCTCGTACGGCGTGTCGTCCCGCGGCACGTCGGCGAGCGCGCGCCGCACCCGCCCCAGGATCAGATCCCTGCTGCTCACTTGTCCGTGTCCTTTCCGTGCGTACGCTGCCACCAGTCGCGGAACGGCTCCGCGGGCACTGTCGGGAGATCCCGGGTGCCGCTCCACGCCTTGCCCGGACCGGGCAGCGAGCGTGGATGGAAGCGGCGGGTCCGGGAGACGAGCCGCTGGCCGGTGCGCAGCGCGCCGGGGTGGCTGAACGCCCAGCGTGCCGCCCGCATCGCCGCCCGCTCGGCGGCGTGCCCCTTGGCGGGCTTGAGGACGACCTTGTTGCCCTCCCGCGTCACCTGACCGCCCTCGGCGATCCGTTCGCGCAGGTGGACGAGGACCTCCGGGATGTCGATGGCGACCGGGCAGACCTCGTAGCAGGCGCCGCAGAGCGAGGAGGCGTACGGGAGCGAGGCGTCGATCTCGCTTGCGGTGCCCCGGAGTTGGGGGCTGAGGATCGCGCCGATAGGGCCGGGGTAGACCGAGCCGTAGGCATGGCCGCCCGCGCGCTCGTACACCGGGCAGACGTTGAGACACGCCGAGCAGCGGATGCAGCGCAGGGCTTGGCGGCCGACCTCGTCGGCGAGCGTGTCGGTGCGGCCGTTGTCGATGAGGACCAGGTGGAAGGTCTGGGGGCCGTCCCCTTCCCCGGCGCGGCCGTCCCTGGTGCCCGTCCACATCGAGGTGTACGGGTTCATGCGCTCGGCGGTCGAGGAGCGGGGGAGGGTCTGGAGGAAGACCTCCAGGTCCTGCCAGGTCGGCACGATCTTCTCGATGCCGACGACCGAGATCAGCGTCTCGGGGAGGGTCAGGCACATCCGGCCGTTGCCCTCGGACTCCACGACCATCAGGGTGCCGGTCTCGGCGACCATGAAGTTGGCGCCGGAGATGCCGACCTTCGCGCGCAGGAACTTCTCGCGCAGGTGCAGTCGGGCGGCTTCGGCCAGTTCGGCGGGCGTGTCGGTGAGGCCTTCCGGCGCCGGGCGGCCCCACTCGCCCATCTCGCGCGCGAAGATGTCGCGGATCTCGCCGCGGTTGCGGTGGATGGCCGGGACGAGGATGTGGGAGGGCCGGTCCTTGCCCAACTGCACGATGAGCTCGGCGAGATCGGTCTCGTAGGCGTGGATGCCCTCGGCTTCCAGGGCTTCGTTGAGGCCGATCTCCTGCGTGGCCATCGACTTGACCTTGACGACCTCGCTCTCCCCGGTCATCTTCACCAGGCCGGTGACGATCCGGTTGGCCTCGTCGGCGTCGGCGGCCCAGTGCACGATGCCCCCGGCCGCGGTGACCGACTCCTCCAACTGCACGAGGTAGCGGTCGAGATGACGGAGCGTGTGGTCCTTGATCTGCTTGCCGGCCTCGCGCAGCGCGGCCCAGTCGTCGAGTTCCGCGACGGCGACCGCCCGCTTGGCGCGGATCGTGTGGGTGGCGTGGCGCAGATTGCCGCGCAGGGTCGGGTTGTTGACCGCCTCGTGCGCCGCCTGGGGAAACGCAGGCATACCGACGAACGTGCCACCGCTCATGCGCTCGGCTCCTCTTCCGTACCGGCGAGGATCTCCGCGATGTGCACGGGCCGCATCCGCGTCTCCAGCCGCGCCATCGTGCCGCCGATGTGCATCAGACAGGAGTTGTCGGCGGCGCACAGCACCTCCGCACCCGTCGACTCGGCGCCCCGCACCTTGTCGGCGCCCATCGCGGCCGAGACATCGGGGTTCTTGACGGCGAACGTGCCGCCGAAGCCGCAGCACTCGTCCGCGCCCGGCAACTCGCGCAGTTCGAGTCCCTTGACGGCCTGGAGGAGCCGACGCGGCCGGTCGCCGAGCCCGAGACTGCGCAGCCCGTGACAGGTGGGGTGGTAGGTGACGGTGTGCGGGTAGTACGCGCCGACGTCCGTCACGCCGAGCACATCCACCAGGAACTCGGTGAGCTCGTACGTCTTCGGCACGACCGGGGCGAGGGTGGCCGCGAGGGTGTCCCCGCGGCCCTCCGCCCGCGCCCGCTCACCCATCCGCGGATACAGCTCCCGCACCATCGCGCCGCACGAGCCGGACGGCGTCACGATCGCCTCGTACTCACCGAAGACATCGGAGAAATGCCGGGCCAGTGGCTCGGCCTCATGACGGTAACCGGTGTTGTAGTGGGCCTGCCCGCAGCAGGTCTGCGCCATCGGGAAGTCGACCTCGACGCCCAGCCTGGTCAGCAGTTTCACCACGGCGCGGCCGGTGTCCGGATAGAGCGTGTCGTTGACACAGGTCAGGAACAGGGCGACACGCATCGCAGCTCCTTGGAATCGATCATCGGATGAGTGCAGGGTACGCGGAGGGCGAGCGGCAGGGGAGCCCCTGTTCATGGACACGGGCGAGTCGCCGTTCACGGACGGGTGAGCCGGTCCTCCGCGTCGCGCCAGGCCGCCGCGTCGCCCCGGGGCTCGTACCGCCGCAACGGCTGCGTACGGTCGAGGAGTCGCCGCATCGACGTACGGTCGCCGACCAGACCGTGCGCGCGGGCCTGGACGAGGACGTTGCCGAGCGCGGCGGCCTCCGCCGGGCCGGCCACGACCGGCAGTCCGCAGGCGTCGGCCGTCAGTTGGCACAGGAGCTCGTTGCGGGTGCCGCCGCCGACGATGTGGACGACGTCGACCGGGTGGTCGGCGAGCGCCTCCGCCTCGCGGATCGCCCTGCGGTGGGCGAGCGCGAGGGAGTCGAGAATGCAACGGGCGATCTCGGCACGCGACTTGGGCACGGGCTGTCCCGACTCCCGGCAGGCGTCGGCGATCCGCTCCGGCATCCGGCCGGGGGCCAGGAAGGCGGTGTCGCCCGCGTCCACCACCGACCGCAGCGCGGGCACCTCCGCGGCGGCCCGCAGCAGCTCGCCCAGTTCGGGCTGCCCCCATTCCCGTACACACTCCTGGAGCAGCCACAGCCCCATGATGTTCCGCAGATAGCGGACCGTGCCGTCCAGGCCCAGTTCATTGGTGAAGTTGGCCGCGCGGCTCGCCTCGGTGAGGACCGGCCGCTCCAGCTCCAGACCCGCGAGGGACCAGGTGCCGGTGCAGATGTACGCGAACCGCTCGCCCGCCGCCGGGACGGCGGCGACCGCGGACGCGGTGTCGTGCGAGCCGACGGTCGTCACCGGGACCGGGCCTCTCAGCCCGGTCTCCTCCAGGACCCGCGGGAGCAGCAGACCGGCCGGGTCGCCCGGCTGCCGCAGCGGCGCGAACAGCTTGAGGTCGATGCCGAGCCGGTGTGCGAGGTCGTGGGACCAGTCATGGGTGCGCGGGTCGATCAGCTGGGTGGTCGAGGCGTTGGTGATCTCCGTGCCCGCCTCGCCCGTGAGCCAGTAAGCCAGCAGGTCGGGAACGAGCAACAGCCGCTCGGCGGCGGCGAGTTGTACCGTCGAGCGGGCCGCCGTGAGCTGGTACAGGGTGTTGAAGGGCGCGTACTGGAGCCCGGTCACCGCGTACAGCTCGGCGGCGGGCACGGTGGCCCACACCTTCTCCGCGACCCCCTCGGTGCGGGCGTCGCGGTAGTGCACCGGGTTGCCGAGCAGCGCGCCGTCGGCGTCCAGCAGCCCGTAGTCCACGGCCCAGCTGTCGATGCCGACGGAGTCGACCTGCCCGGCCGCCCGCAGTCCGTCGAGCACCCCCGCGTACAGCGAGAGGATGTCCCACCGCAGCCCCTCGGGGACCCGCACCGGCCGGTTCGGGAAGCGGTGCGCCTCCGTCAGCTCCAGCGCCTCGGGGCCGACGCGGCCGACCATGACGCGCCCGCTGGACGCGCCGAGGTCGACCGCGGCGAAGCTCTTCACGTGCTCGCTCATCGCAGGAAGGCCGCCGCGACACCCGCGTCGACCGGGACGTGCAGACCGGTGGTGTGGGTCAGATCCCCACCCGTCAGGGCGAACACGGCGTTCGCCACGTGCTCGGGCAGCACCTCGCGCTTGAGGATGGTCCGCTGGGCGTAGAACTCGCCGAGCTTCTCCTCCTCGATGCCGTAGGTCGCCGCGCGCTGTGCGCCCCAGCCGCCCGCGAAGATGCCCGAGCCGCGCACGACCCCGTCGGGGTTGATGCCGTTCACCCGGATGCCGTGCTCGCCCAACTCGGCGGCAAGGAGCCGTACTTGATGCGCCTGGTCGGCCTTGGTGGCGGAGTACGCGATGTTGTTCGGACCGGCGAAGACGGAGTTCTTGGACGCGATGTAGACGATGTCCCCGCCCAGCTTCTGTTGGATCATCACCCGCGCCGCCTCCCTCGACACGAGGAACGAGCCACGGGCCATGATGTCGTGCTGCAGGTCCCAGTCCTTCGCGGTGGTCTCGAGCAGCGGCTTGGAGATGGAGATACCGGCGTTGTTCACCACCAGGTCGACGCCGCCGAAGGCGAGCACCGCCGCCTTGAAGGCTTCGGCGATCTGCTCCTCGGAGGTCACGTCGACGGTGACGGCGACGGCCTTGTCGGGGCCGCCCAGCGAGGAGGCGACCTCGGCGGCGTTCTCCGCGTGGAGATCGGCGATCACCACGCACGCGCCCTCGGCGACGAGCCGCTCGGCGATCGCCTTGCCGATCCCGCTGCCCGCCCCCGTCACCAGCGCCACCCGGGTGGCGAGCGGCTTCGGCCTCGGCATCCGCTGGAGCTTGGCCTCCTCCAGCGCCCAGTACTCGATGCGGAACTTCTCCGACTCCTCGATCGGCGCGTACGCCGAGACCGCCTCGGCGCCCCGCATCACGTTGATCGCGTTGACGTAGAACTCGCCGGCCACGCGCGCGGTCTGCTTGTCCTTGCCGAAGGAGAACATGCCGACACCGGGGATCAGTACGATCGCCGGGTCCGCGCCCCGCATCGCGGGGGAGTCGGCGTCCGCGTGCCGCTGGTAGTAGGCCGCGTACTCCTCGCGGTACTCACCGTGCAGCTCCGTCAGCCGCGCGATCGCCGCGTCCAGTTCCACGGTCGGCGGCAGATCGAGGACGAGCGGCCGGACCTTGGTCCGCAGGAAGTGGTCGGGGCAGGAGGTGCCGAGCGCGGCGAGGCGCGGGTGCTCGGCGCTCGCGAGGAAGTCGAGGACGACGTCGGAGTCGGTGAAGTGACCGACCTGCGGCTTGTCCTGCGAGGCGAGGGCCCGGACGTACGGCGCCAGCGCCGCGGCCCGCTCCCGGCGCCGGGACGCCTCCAGGGCCGTGTACCCCTCGACGACGGGCCCGAAGGGCTCCGCCTTGCCGCGCTCGACGAGGAACGCCTCGGCGGTGCGGATGATGTGCAGCGAGTTCCGCTCGCACTCCTGCGCCGTGTCGCCCCACGCGGTGATGCCGTGCCCGCCCAGGACGCAGCCGATCGCCCCCGGGTTGGCCTCCTTGACCGCCGCGATGTCCAGACCCAGCTGGAAGCCGGGCCGGCGCCACGGCACCCACACCACACTGTCGCCGAAACACTCGGCGGTCAGCTTCTCGCCGTCCGCCGCGCAGGCCAGCGCGATCCCGGAGTCGGGGTGCAGATGGTCGACGTGGGCCGCGTCCACCAGCCCGTGCATCGCCGTGTCGATGGACGGGGCCGCGCCGCCCTTGCCGTGCAGGCAGTAGTCGAACGCGGCGACCATCTCGTCCTCGCGCTCCACTCCCGGGTAGACCTCCGTCATCGCCCGCAGCCGGTCCAGCCGCAGCACGGCGAGCCCCGACTCGGTCAGCGTCCCGAGATCCCCACCCGACCCCTTCACCCACATCAGCTCGACATCACCGCCGGTCACCGGGTCGGTGTCGGTGCCTTTCGCGGAGGCATTGCCGCCCGCGTAGTTGGTATTACGAGGATCAGCACCGAGCCGGTGCGACCGTGCCAACAGAGCGGCGGCTTCGGGATGGGATGCCATGTTCTTGGTCCTTAGAGAAAGAAGAGTGAAGAGAGTGACGTACCTGTGCTGCGGCGCGCCCCTCAGGGGCGCGGGGAACTGCGCGACCAGCCACATACGGCCCGCAGCCTGCGACAAACCGAACCAGGCAGACGAGATTCAGCCCCTCACGCCCCCCACCCCGCCTGCTGCCCACCCACCCGCTCCACCGCGATCTTCTCCCCCCACCCGGATCGGCGGTACGCCGAGACGGGATCCGCATCCAACCCCAGCTCCTCGCGCACCTCACCCAGCAACGGCCGCACATCGGTGTTGTACGCGTCCATGATCACCGCGTTGGCCGCGAGCACATCCCCGGTACGCTGCGTGTCGGCCAGCGCCGCACCGTCCACGAGCAGCGCCTTCGCCGTCGCCTCCTGCACGTTCATCACGGAACGAATGATCGCGGGGATCTTCGCCTCGATGTTGTGGCACTGGTCGAGCATGAAGGCGACGTCCGGCGTGAAGCCACCGCCGCGGATCACCTCGTACATGATCCGGAACAGCTGGAAGGGATCGGCCGCACCGACCATCAGGTCGTCGTCGGCGTAGAACCGCGAGTTGAAGTCGAACGCGCCGAGCTTCCCCTCGCGCAGCAGCGTCGCGACGATGAACTCGATGTTGGTGCCGGGCGCGTGGTGCCCGGTGTCGACGACGACCTGCGCCTTCGGGCCGAGCTTGAGGCAGTGCGCGTACGCCGTGCCCCAGTCCGGGACGTCCGTCATGTAGAAGGCGGGCTCGAAGAACTTGTACTCCAGCAGCATCCGCTGGTCGTCCCCGAGTCGCTCGTAGACCTGGGCCAGGCCCTCGGCCAGCCGGTCCTGGCGCTCACGGATGTCGTCCTGACCGGGATAGTTCGTACCGTCGGCGAACCAGAGTTTCAGGTCCTTCGAACCCGTCGCGTCCATGATGTCCACGCACTCGAGCAGGTGATCGAGGGCCTTCCGGCGGACGGCGGCGTCCGGGTGGCAGATCGAACCGAGCCTGTAGTCGTCGTCCTGGAAGGTGTTGGAGTTGATCGCGCCCAACTTCAGGCCGCGCTCCTGCGCGTACTTCGCCAGCGCCCCATAATCGTCGACCTTGTCCCAGGGGATGTGCAGCGCGACGGTCGGCGCGGCCCCCGTGAAGGCGTGCACCTGGGCGGCGTCGTCCAGTTTCTCGCGCGGATTGCGCGGGACTCCGGGCTGCGCGAACACCTTGAAGCGGGTTCCCGAGTTCCCGTACGCCCACGAGGGCGTCTCTACTGCCTGGGTCTTGAGGGCGGTCTTCACCGCGGCAAGTTCGGTCACTTCGGGGCTCCTGTGACTTCGGGTGTGGCTTCGGTTTCGAACGACTTGTGGAGTCGGGTCCGAACTGCACTTCTGCCTGATCGGAACAGCTCTTCCGCCTGAAACGATCTGAAACGATTCAGAACGCCGAAGCTATGAGCCGTCCGAAGTCGTGTCAAGCCCCTGGATGAAGACCGCCCTTCGTGACTCGGTTGTGACCATCGGCTATCGAAAATTTCGACCCGCACCCATTGACGTGACCTGGGCTACCTGCCTAACGTCCCGGCAACCTAGTTGAAACCTTTCACGACGTCGTGAGGCCTCGCCGCCCGCGTCGTTGAGGAGCTCACATGACCCACCGGTCCGACGCGGGTCCGGCCCCCGTACTGGCGCTGGAGGACATTTCCAAGTCCTTCGGCGCGGTACGCGCCCTGCGGGACGTGTCCCTGGAACTGTTCCCCGGCGAGGTGCACGCTCTCGCCGGTGAGAACGGCGCGGGCAAGTCGACCCTCATCAAGACGCTCGCCGGCGTGCACCGACCGGACGCCGGTCGGGTGCTGCTGGACGGTGAGCCCACCGTCTTCCACGGTCCCGCCGACGCCCGCGACGCGGGCATCGCGGTGATCTATCAGGAGCCCACCCTCTTCCCCGACCTGTCGATCGCGGAGAACATCTTCATGGGCCGCCAGCCCCGACGCGCCCTCGGCCGTATCGACCACAAGGCCACCCACGAGGCGACCGCCGCCCTGATGAAGCGACTCGGTGTCGAACTCGACCCCGACCGCCCGGCGCGCGGACTGTCCATCGCCGACCAGCAGATCGTCGAGATCGCCAAGGCGCTCTCCTTCGACGCCCGTGTCCTGATCATGGACGAGCCGACCGCCGCCCTGACCGGCAGCGAGGTGGCCCGCCTCTTCGGTGTCGTGCGCACCCTGCGCGAGCAGGGCTCGGCGGTGCTGTTCATCTCGCACCGTCTGGAGGAGATCTTCCAGATCTGCCGGCGGGTCACGACCCTGCGCGACGGCGCCCTGATCTCCAGCGAGCCCCTCGACGGCATGGCGGAGGACGACCTCGTACGCCGGATGGTCGGCCGCGACCTCGACGAGCTCTACCCCAAGCAGGACGTCGAGGCGGGCGAAGTCGCCCTGAGCGTGCGCCGGCTGACCCGCGAGGGCGTCTTCACCGACGTCTCCTTCGACGTGCGGCGCGGCGAGATCGTCGGTCTCGCCGGACTCGTCGGCGCCGGGCGTACGGAGGTCGCCCGGGCCGTCTTCGGGGTCGACCGCTGGGACGCCGGAGAGGTCGAGGTCGACGGGAAGTCGCTGACGAACGGGGCGCCCTCCACGGCCATGGCCGCGGGGCTCGCCCTCGTCCCCGAGGACCGGCGCGCCCAGGGACTGGTGATGAACATGTCCATCGAGCGCAACATCGGGCTCACCGGGCTGCGTACGACCGTGAAGGCGGGGCTGGTGGACCGCGGCGCCGAGCGCAGCCGCTCGCTCGACTGGGCGGTCAAGCTCCAGGTGAAGTACGCCCGGATCGCCGACACGGTCAACACGCTCTCGGGCGGCAACCAGCAGAAGGTCGTCCTCGCCAAGTGGCTCGCCACCGGCCCCAAGGTGCTGATCGTCGACGAGCCCACTCGGGGCATCGACGTGGGCACGAAGGCCGAAGTGCACCGGCTGCTCTCCGAGTTGGCCGCCGACGGGGTGGCCGTCCTGATGATCTCCTCCGACCTGCCCGAGATCCTCGGCATGGCCGACCGCGTGCTGGTGATGCACGAGGGCCGGCTCACCGCCGAGATACCCCGCTCCGAAGCCACCGAGGAGACCGTGATGGCCGCCGCGACGGGGAGGGTTGCCGCGTGACGGCCACCGGGCGCGCCACCCTCGACGCAGCACCGGCGGTACCGGCAGCGGCCGGGGTGGGCGGTCGGTTCGCCCCCGAGAACGTTGAGCGGGCCGCCGCTGGGGAGTTCGGAGCCGCCGGTTCGGCCGCCCGCGCCACACCCGCCTTCCCCCAGGGGGCCGTTCCGTTCACTACGACGGTCGTCAGCCAGGCCCCGAACAACCCCCGGAGGGCCGCGTGAGCGAGGCGCGCGCGGCCGCGGGGCCGCAGACGAGCACGATGCCCGCACCTCTGCGCCGCGCGGGCGGAGAAGCAAACGAAAGGAGGACGGCATGACGGTGACCGCACCCAATCCCGCGCCCGCCGCCGAGGTGCCCAAGTCGAGTGGCACCCGGCTGGTGGACCGTGTCTTCAAGATGCGTGAACTCGCCATCCTGGTCGTCTTCCTGGTGATGATCGCCATCACCCAGATGGGCAACAGCGAGTTCCTGTCCGAACAGGGCATCAAGGACCTGCTGTTGAACGCGACGATCCTGGTGCTGGTCGCCACCGGTCAGTCGCTGGTCGTGATCACCCGGAACGTCGACCTGTCGGTCGGCTCCACCCTCGGCATCAGCGCGTTCGCCGCCGGCACCTATCTGCACGGCGGCGGAAATCCTGTCGTCGCGGTCTTCCTGGCCGTCCTGCTCGGCATCGGCTGCGGACTGGTCAACGGGCTGTTGGTCAGCCTCGGCCAGGTGCCCGCGCTGGTCGTCACCCTCGGCACGCTCTACATCATCCGCGGCGTCGACTCCATCTGGGTCGGCTCCCGCCAGATCACCGCGGCCGACCTCCCCGGCGGCTTCGTCGACTTCGGCTCCGGCGGCATCTCCGCGGTCCCGTACCTCGCGCTGATAGCGCTGGCGGTCCTGCTGGTCACCGCGTACTACCTCAAACACTTCGGCAGCGGCCGCGAGCTGTACGCGCTGGGCTCCAACCCGGAGGCCGCCCGGCTCGCCGGCATCCCCGTCCGCAAGCGGATCCTCACCGCGTACGTCGTGTGCGGCGGTCTCGCCGGACTCGCGGGCGCCCTGTACCTCGCCCGGTTCGGCAACGTCGACTCCGGCACCGGCACCGGATACGAACTCACCGTCGTCAGCGCGGTCGTGGTCGGCGGTGTCGTCTTCACCGGCGGCTCCGGCAGCGTCTACGGCGCCGCGCTCGGCGCGCTGCTGCTGACCTCCATCAACAGTGTGCTGCCCGCCCTCGGCGTCAGCTCCGTCTGGGTGCTCGCCATCAACGGCATCCTGCTCATCCTCGCCATCGCGGTCGACCGGATCGTCGCGCTGCGCGTGGCCTCCGCACTGAAGAAGAGGAACGCCCGCCATGGCTGACTCGTCCCTCGCGCGCGCCGTCCGCTGGGACACGGTCGTCGGCGCCCTCCTCATCGTCCTGCTGCTGTTCTCCTTCGGCTTCGTCGACGGCTTCGGCAACGCCCTCAACCTGTCGTTCCTGATCGGCAACACACTGCCCATCGCGCTGATCGCGCTGCCCATGACCCTGCTCGTGGTGGCCGGGGAGATCGACCTCTCGGTCGCCTCCACGGCCGGTCTGTCCGGCTCGGTGATGGGCGCCCTGTGGAACCAGGGCATGGCGATCGAGACGATCATCCCGATCTGCCTGCTCCTCGGAGTGGTGTGCGGACTGGTCAACGGCCTGCTGGTGACGCGGCTCGGGCTGCCGTCCCTCGCCGTCACCATCGGCACGCTCGCCGCCTACCGGGGCATCGCGCAGATCGTGCTCGGCTCGGACGCGGTGACCGACTTCCCCACCCAGTACCAGGACTTCGCGTCCGGGCGCATCGGGAACACCTTCATCCCGCAGGCATTCCTGCCCTTCCTCGTGCTCCTCGCGATCGCCGTGGTGGTGCTGCACGCCACCCCGTTCGGGCGCTCGGCCTTCGCGGTCGGCGCCAACGAGGAGGCCGCCCGGTTCGCCGGCATCCGCGTCAAGCGGCAGAAGCTGATCCTCTTCGTCGCCACCGGCTTCATGGCCTCGCTCACCGGCATCTTCTGGGCCCTGCACTACGCCAGCGCCCGCTACGACAACGCCAACGGCCTCGAACTCTCCGTCGTCGCCGCCGTCCTGCTCGGCGGCATCGACTTCGACGGCGGCAAGGGCACGTTGGGAGGTGCGATCGCGGGTGTCTTTCTGCTCGGGGCGCTGCAGAACGTGATGAGTCTGCTGAACGTCTCCGCGCAGTCGCAGATCGTCGTCACCGGCGTTCTGCTCGTTGTCTCCGTGCTTGGCCCTCGGGTTGCTCAGCAAGTCGCTGTGGCAAGGGCCGCGGCTCGCTCCACTGGATAGGTCGTTCTGCGTCTGCGGGCCCCGATGTGGCTGGTCGCGCAGTTCCCCGCGCCCCTGAAGGGGCGCTCCCGCTCACCCTCGTATCAAAGGACCCCATGCCATGCGCAAGTCATCCCTCCGTCGTGCCTGCGCGGCCCTCGCCGCCGTCACGTCTCTCACTCTCGCCGCGACTGCCTGCGGCGGCACCACCAAGAAGGATGTCAAGGCCGAGAACACCGGCTCGGCCGTCACCGGCGGCAAGGCGGACCCGAACGCCGCCCTCAAGAAGGGCCTCACGGTCGGTTTCCTGCCCAAGGCGGTCAACAACCCCTACTTCACCTCCGCGGACAAGGGCGGCGAAACGGCGCTGACAGAGCTGGGCTCCAAGTACAAGGAGGTCGGCCCCAGCAGCGCCACCGACACCTCCGGCCAGGTGAGTTACGTCAACACGCTCACCCAGCAGCAGGTCAACGCGATGGCAGTCTCCGCGCAGGACCCGGGCGCCCTGTGCACCGCGCTCAAGCAGGCCATGAGCAACAAGATCAAGGTCGTCACCTACGACTCCGACACCAACCCCGAGTGCCGCAACGCCTTCGTCTCGCAGGCCAGTGCCGAGGACCTGGGCCGCACCGAAGTCCAGCTGCTCGCCGAGCAGATCGGCTACAAGGGCGAGATAGCGATCCTGTCCGCCGCGCAGACCGCGACGAACCAGAACACCTGGATCGACTTCATGAAGGACGAGCTGAAGGACCCCAAGTACAAGGACGTCAAGCTGGTCAAGGTCGCCTACGGCAACGACGACGCCCAGCAGTCCTTCCAGCAGACCCAGGGTCTCCTCCAGGAGCACCCGAACCTCAAGGGGATCATCTCCCCGACCACGGTCGGCATCAAGGCCGCGGCCCAGTACCTGTCCGGATCCAAGTACAAGGGCAAGGTCAAGCTGACCGGTCTCGGCACCCCCAACGACATGCGCAAGTACGTCAAGAACGGCACCGTCGATGCCTTCGAGCTGTGGAACCCGGCGAAGCTCGGTGAGCTTGCCGCGCGGACGGCCGTGGCGCTCGCCTCGGGACAGATCACCGGTGCCGAGGGCGAGACCTTCAAGGCCGGTGACATGGGCTCGTTCACCATCGGCAAGGACGGCGTGATCAACCTGGGCAAGCCGACCGTCTTCGACGCCAAGAACATCGACCAGTTCAACTTCTAGGATCCGGGGGTCCCTTGATGCAGCGTGTGTGCTTCCTGCTGAAGGTCCGTGCGGACCGCCTCGACGAGTACCGCGAGCGCCACGCCGCCGTGTGGCCCGAGATGCTCGACGCGCTCTCGGCCACCGGCTGGCACAACTACTCGCTCTTTTTGCGCGAGGACGGCCTGCTGGTCGGCTACTTGGAGACCGAGGACTTCGCGGCCGCGCAGGCCGGCATGGAAGCCACCGACATCAATGCCCGTTGGCAGGCGGAGATGGCGCCGTTCTTCGAATCGCTGGACGGCGCCAGACCCGACGAGGCCATGAAGCCCCTCACCGAGGTCTTCCACCTCGCCTGACACCTGCCTGGCACCCCCGTCACCCCGCCCGTCACCCGCCGTCACCCGCCGACACCCGCGCGAAGCCCTACCCAGGAGTCCGGACATGAAGAGACGCACCCTGCTGGCCACCGCCCTGCTGACCGGTGTGGCAGGCGCCGGTACGGCGCGCGCGGCGGACCCCGGCCCCTCGGTCTCCCTCACCGGCAGCACCCAACTCGACGCCCAGGCCCTGTTCTTCGTGTCGTACGACGGCCTGGTCAACAACAACTCGTTCCAGAAGAACGGTCTGTTGACCTACAAGGGCTACCAGTACGCCGTCTGGTACACCATCGACCGCAGCGCGGTCGTCGCCCGCCGGGCGCTCGGCGCGTCCGGTTGGTCGACGGTCACCCTCGCCCATCGGCTCAAGAGCTCCGACTCGCACAACGTGATCTCCATGGGCGTGTCCAAGACCGACGGCCGGCTGCACCTCAACATGGACTCCCACAGCGACGGCTTCTTCTACGTGAAGTCGGTGGCCGGGCTGCTCGACAACCCCGCCTCCACCGCCTGGACCTCCGCCGTCTTCGGAGCCGTACAGACCTCGCTGGACGGCCTCGCGCTCACCACGCAGTTCACCTACCCCCAGTTCGTCTCCACGCCCGACGGCAAGCTCCAGCTGAGCTACCGCGTGGGCATCTCCGGAAACGGGCGCAACGCCCTCGCGGAGTACGACGGCTCGTCCTGGACCGCTCTCGGGGAGTGGTCCGGCTCGACCGGCACGTACACCAGCGAGCACGGCTCGAGCACCGCCCGCAACATGTACCTGCACGGCATCGACTACGACGTCAACGGACGCCTGCACTCCTTCTTCACCTGGCGCGAGCAGAACGGCGCGGTGATGTGCAACAGCGGCGGCATCACCAACCACGACACCGGCTACGTGTACTCGACCGACCGCGGCCGCACCTGGCGCAACGACGCGGGCACCCTCGTCGGCACCACGGGCGGCTCCGACACGGTGGGTGTCACCGACGCCGGACTCGTCGTCGACGCGCTCAACCCCGACCACTCCCTGATGAACCAGGAGAGCCAGGCCACCGACTCCACCGGCCTGCCGCACGCGATCATCAGCTATGTGCCCGGGCGCTTCGGCCAGTGCACCACGAACTACGTCACCGACCGGACGAACAACGGCCGCGCCTTCCACCTCCGCAAGAACACCTCGGGCAGCTGGACCAAGACCGAGATCCCGATCGCCCTCGGCTCGAGCCAGCGCACGAAGCTGATCCTGGACACGTACGACAACGCCTACGCGATCATGCCCTTCGGCAGGATCGCGGGCGCCTCGAAGTCCTCCGGGTACACGGACTGGAAGCTCCTGTACGACGGCAGCGGCCTCGACGCGTTCGGCGAGGTGGTCATCGACGAGACCCGCGTCTCACAGGACGGGACGCTGTCGGTCATGTACCAGGAGAAGTCCAGCGGGACCACGCCCTCGGCGCTCCACGTCGTCGATTTCCGGCTGCCCGCATGACCAGCACAGTCGGCGGACTCGCGGGTAATGTGAAGGCCCGCCCGCCGCTTCTCGTCCCCCTGGAGGTTCCTGCCTGATGGCACAGTCGGTGGGTATCAAGGACGTCGCCCGCGCCGCCGGAGTCTCCGTGGGCACGGTCTCGAACGTCATCAACCGCCCGGACAGCGTCGCCTCCGAGACCCGGGCCCGTGTCCAGTCGGCGATAGACCGGCTCGGCTATGTCCGCAGTGAGTCCGCGCGCCAGCTGCGGGCCGGACGCAGCCGGATCATGGGCCTGCTCGTCCTCGACATGGGCAACCCCTTCTTCGTGGACGTCGCCCGCGGCGCCGAGCGCGCCGCGCGGGACGCCGGGCTCGGCGTGATGGTCTGCAACAGCGCGCAGAGTGCCAGCGAGGAGGCCGACTATCTGTCGCTCTTCGCCGAGCAGCGGGTACGCGGCGTGCTGCTGACGCCCGCCGACGCGACCGGGCGCAACATCGCGACGTTCCGCCGCAACGGCATCCCCTTCGTGCTGGTCGACCGGGTCGCCGAGGGCACCACCGAGTGCTCGGTCTCGGTCGACGACGTGGCGGGCGGCGCGCTGGCCGTACGGCATCTGGTCGACGCGGGCCATCGATCGATCGCGTACGTCAGTGGGCCGCCCGGCCTCAACCAGGTCAGGGACCGCCGCGTGGGCGCCCTGAACGCGCTGGCCGAGGCGGGCCTCCCACCCACCGCGATGCGGGAGCTGCCCACCCATCGCCTCGACGTGGCCGCGGGCCGCGACGCGGGCGCCCGGCTGCTGGGCCTCGCCGAGCGCCCGACCGCCGTCTTCTGCGCCAACGACCTGCTCGCGCTCGGCGTCCTGCAGGCCATGTACGCGGCGGGCGTCGGCGTCCCCGACGACCTCGCGATCGTCGGCTACGACGACATCGAGTTCGCCGCCGCCGCGGCCGTCCCGCTCACCTCCGTACGGCAGCCCGCCATGACCATGGGCGCCCTCGCCGCCGAACTGCTGCTGGAGGAGACGGAGGCCGAGACGGCACCCACGCCGCACGAACACCGGCGCGTGGTGCTCCAGCCGGAGCTGGTCGTGCGCCGCTCCAGTCTGTCGGCGCGCTGACGCGCGGCCCGGTCCGCGCGCCTGGCCTGCTGAGCGACCATTCAGTACGACTTTCTTGATCCCCGGTCTCGGCCGGTCGGCGATCATGTGCTCAACTGGGACGCAGCCTGGATCCGTACGTCTCGGGAGCCCTGTTGACCGTCAGCTACCGCCAGCCCGGTGTCGTCCTCACCGACCACCGTTTCACCGTGCCCCTCGACCACGACGATCCGGCGGGGGAGAGCATCGAACTGTTCGCCCGCGAGGTCGTCGCGAGCGACAAGGCGCACCAGGATCTCCCCTGGATGGTCTACCTCCAAGGCGGCCCCGGCTTCGGCGCCAACCGCTTCGTCGGCAAGCAGGCCTGGCTCGGCCGCGCGCTGAAGGAGTTCCGGGTGCTGCTGCTCGACCAGCGCGGCACCGGTCACTCCACGCCCGCCAATCGCCAGACGCTGCCGCTGCGCGGCGGCCCCGGCGCGCAGGCCGACTACCTCGCGCGCTTCCGCGCCGACTCCATCGTCCGCGACTGCGAGGCCATCCGTCCCCGGCTCACCGGCGGGGACCCCTGGACCGTACTCGGCCAGAGCTTCGGCGGCTTCTGCGTCGTGCACTACCTCTCGACCGCCCCCGAGGGTCTGCGCGCGGCCCTCATCACCGGCGGCCTGCCCTCCCTCGACGCGCACGCGGACGACGTCTACCGGGCCGCGTACCCCCGTATCGAACGCAAGGTCGCGGCACACTACGCGCGTTACCCCCAGAACATCGAGCGGGCCCGGCAGATCGCCGAACACCTCCTCCGCCACGAGACCGTCCTGAGCAACGGCTACCGCCTGACCGTCGAGGCCTTCCAGTCCCTCGGCATCCTCCTCGGAAGTGGCGAGGGCAGCCACCGGCTGCACTACCTCCTGGAGGAGGCCTTCGTCCGCACCCCGCAGGGCCCGGCCCTCTCCGACGCCTTCCAGGAGGAGGTACAGGGCCTCCTCTCGTACGCCGGTCACCCCCTGTACGCGCTCGTCCACGAGGCCTGCTACGCCCAGGACGACCGGCCGACCGCCTGGTCCGCCGAGCGGGTGCGCGCCGAGTTCCCCCAGTTCGACGCGGCGAAGGCCCTCGCGGACGAGGGACCGCTGCTGTTCACCGGCGAGTCCGTGCACCCCTGGGTGTTCGACACCGACCCCGCGCTGCGTCCCCTCCGCGAGACCGCCGAGGAACTCGCCGCACGCACCGACTGGCGGCCGCTGTACGACCCCGCCCGCCTCGCCGCCAACGAGGTGCCGGTGGCCGCGGCGGTCTACCACGACGACATGTACGTCGACCCGGAGCACTCCCTGCGCACGGCCCGTGCCATCGGTGGTCTGCGGACCTGGGTGACCGACGAGTTCGAGCACGACGGTGTACGGGCCGGGGGGTCGCGCGTCCTGGACCGGTTGCTGGCGCTGTCGCGCGACGAGGTCTGACCGGGCGCCGTTCGGGGGAGAGGGCAACGCGATGGACGACGACGAACTCCTCGAACACCTTGCGGATCGGTTCCAGGAGCACCGCGGTCGCCTGAGGGCGGTGGCGTACCGGATGCTCGGCTCGCTGAGCGAGGCGGACGACGCGGTCCAGGAGGTGTGGCTGAAGCTCGGCCGCACGGACGTCGGCGAGATCAGGAACCTCGCGGGCTGGCTGACCACGGTGGTCGGCCGGGTCTGCCTGGACCTGCTGCGTACGCGTGCCGCGCGCCGCGAGGAGCCGCTGGACACCTATGTCCCCGACCCGCTGGTCAGCCCCCTGGAGCGGATCGATCCCGAGCAGGAGGTGCTGCTCGCCGACTCGGTGGGCCTGGCCCTGCTGGTGGTCCTGGAGACACTGGAACCCGCCGAGCGCCTCGCGTTCGTCCTGCACGACATGTTCGAGGTGCCCTTCGACGACATCGCGCCCGTCGTGGGCCGCTCATCGGCCGCGACGCGGCAGCTGGCGAGTCGGGCGCGGCGGCGGGTACGGGGCGCTGCCGCGCCGGAGCCCGAGCTCGATCCCGCCCGGCAGAAACTGGCCCTCGAGGCCTTCCTCGCGGCCTCGCGTGCCGGGGACTTCGAGGCGCTGGTGTCCGTCCTCCATCCCGATGTCGTGCTCCGCGTCGACTCCGGTGTGCTCGTCGGCGGGGCGGCGGCGTCCAAGGTGGTCCACGGTGCGACCAGCGTCGCCCAACAGGCCCTCATGTTCCGCCAGTTCGCGGAGTTCTCCCGGCTCGCGCTGGTCAACGGGGCGATCGGCGTCGTCACGGCCCCCGAAGGTGGCCCCCTATCCGTCATGGGCGTCACCATCACCGACGGCCGCATCGTCGAGATGTACATCCTCGCCGACCCCGCCCGCCTGTCCGACCTCGCCCTCCCCGACCTGAAGGGCTGACCCGCCGTTCCCTCGCCCCCGCCGCCCCTACCCGACCCATCCTCACTTGGGGGCTCCGGCCTCCCCCCGAGGGGGGCGTTCTTCGGCCTCGGGGCGGGTGGGGGCTGGCCGCGCAGCTCCCCGCGCCCCTAAGACCGTGTCCTAGGTGGTGAGGCGGTCCCATACTTGGTATGGGGCGGGGTAGCCTACGACCGACCTGACCTGTGCAGATGGCTGCGGTGGAAGCGCATCGGCGTACGCATCGCCCGTAAAGGCATCGAGTCCAGCCCACGAGTAGGGCGCCACCGCTGGGTCATCGAGCGGACCATGTCCTGGCTCTCCGACTACCGCCGCCTCAGCCCCCGATACGAGCGGAATGCCCACAACTACCTGGGATTTCTCGGACTCGCCGCCGCCCTTTGCTGCTACAGGCGGCTCGTCCCCCTTGCCACGTAGGACACGGTCTTAAGCAGAGCGTGGAATCCGCGGTCCGCGTAGGACTCTCCGAGCTGGTAAACCACGAGACCCGCGCCGAACTCTCCACCCAAGACGCACGGCCCATCCGCTGGGCAGCCCGCCTCACCCCTTGCGGAGGCGACGCCGTCGTGTACGCACGCACCCGTCTAGGGGCCGAACCAGGCCCCGAAGAGCAACTGGTGACGCTACGCCCGGGCCAGATGGCCGCGCTGCGCGTCTTCATCAGCATCGCCGACGAGCTGGCTACCCCGCCGACAGAAGGACTCGTCGCGCGTGTACGCACCTCAGGGTTGAGCTGCGCGGACAACCGGTGATGCCTATACCGGAGCAAAGGGCAGATCGAGTCGGTGGCGTACGGGCTCCTGTGTGACATACCAGCCAGCGACAATCGCCGTCCCCATTACGATTCGCGACCGCCGGGGTGAAGAATTCCGTGACGCCCCACCCGTAACAGCTGGGGGGACTCCCGCGACGACGCGTTCCGTTCCTTCTACTTCCCTAAATTTGGGTAAGAATTCGCTAAACTGATGCAACGTGAAACAGCAATGAGCGGTGTGCGGCACCGTCCGGCCGGAACCGCTGGAACGACGGGCGCTTCTGTGTGCATTTTGCGACGTTCGAGGCGTTACGCACCCGCCCTGCTGTGAGATGACTGTGCAGGTTCCATGAATTCTCCATGGCGATGGTCACATTGTCTCCATAACTGACGTTGTTTTAGAGTCTCGCTCGACCATTTATTTTTGCTTTACGTCTGTGTGCGGGGGCCGCAGGTGATTCGTCATGCCGTCACCCGTGCCTGGAAAGGAATTCGGGTGACTTCTCGTATTCGCAGGATGCTTCCCGTCGCGGGAGCAGCTGTCATCTTGGCGCTCGCGGGCACTCCGATGCTCGCCTCCGCCGACCCACAGCCGACGGGCGGCCCTACGGGGGACAGGCCGCCGTCCGCCGTGGAGGACTACGCCTACCCGAACGCGGATCAGATCCAGCAGGAGGCGGGCATCAAGCTGATCAAGGGCGACGGGCACATCACTCTCGCCACGTGCGACGACTCGGGCCGGCAGATCAAGGTCCTGACCGTGCAGGGCCCCAGTGGCAACCCCCAGAGCGCCTACTGCTTCAAGGCGAGTGCGAAGAGCGGCTACCTCAGCCTCGAACTGCCGCGTGTCTTCGCCCTGGAGACCACGGACCACCCCATCAGCGCCGATCTGAGGCCCCAGGCTGATCCCTCGGCACCGGCCAAGACAGTGACCGTGGGCAAGAACGGCTACCAAAGCGTGGGTGAGGGAGCCGCCGGCGGCGCACCGGCCGTCCTGCTGGAACTGCGGGTCACCGGCTGACCGGCCTGCCCGCCTCTCCCCTTTCGATCTCGCATGACAACGAGGAACCATCATGTCTGGCTTTCGTCCGCACACCGCGTGGACCAGCGGCCTGATCGCCGCCACATCGCTGGCCGCAGCGCTGACCACCACCCCCGCGATGGCCGTATCGGGCCCGCAGGCTTCTGACGCCGTCTCCGCCACCACCGCGCGCCTCGACATCGGCGGCCAGCACGGCTGTTCGGCCACCCTGGTCGCCCCGCAGTGGCTGCTGACCGCCGCGAGCTGCTTCACCGTCACCCCCGGCACCGCTCTCACCCCCGGCGCGCCGAAGCTGAAGACCACCGCCACCCTCGGCAGCAGCGCCCAGCAGGTGGTCAACCTGGTGCCGCGCACCGACCGTGACGTGGTCATGGCCCAACTGGCCAAGCCCGTCACCGGCATCACCCCCGTCCCGGTGACGGGCACCGCGCCCGCCACCGGGGACGAGGTCCAGGCCGCGGGCTACGGCCGTACGCACGACGAGTGGGTACCCGATCAGGTCCACTCGGCCGCCTACACCGTCCAGAACACCGGCCGCACCACCCTCGACCTGGCCGCCAAGTCCGACGGCGCGGCGATCTGCAAGGGCGACACCGGCGGCCCCCTGCTGAGCACGGCAGGCGGCCACACGGCGATCGTCGGTGTCAACAGCTCCTCGTGGCAGGGCGGTTGTCTGGGTACCGACCCTGCCGAGACCCGTACCGGTGCCGTAGTTGCCCGCGCCGACGACCTGGCCGGCTGGGTTCAGCAGGTCTCCTACAGCACCACCTTCGCGGCAGCCCCGTGGAAGCACACCGTGCAGATGACGGCCGGTTACTACACCGGCGACTCCGCGGGCGGTACCCGCCGTATGGACATGGTTGTCGTGTGGGACGACGGTGAAGTCACCCTCTACCAGGGCGGCGACGGCACCGATCCCGCCCACCCCTTCACAGCCGAACACCAGCTGCAGCCCGAGAAGAGCATCTGGACCAAGGCTGTCTCCGTGACCAGTGTCAATACCGGCGGCGGCACGGACGGGCTCGTGGTGCGCTGGGTCGACGGGGAGATGACCCTGTACCCCACCGTGGACGCCAAGGGCTTCCACGGTGAGAAGCAGCTCGCCCCGCCGAAGAACGACACCTGGAAGGACGACGCGCGGCTGCTGGCCGGGGGCCGCTTCACGCCGGGCGGCCGCCGTGACGACCTGCTGGTGGACTGGAAGGACGGCCACGTCTCCGTCTTCAGCCACCTGGCCGCCAACGGGCTGAAGAAGCAGACCCAGACCGTCGCCAAGAACACCACCTGGACCTACGCCACCCAGCTCACCACCGGCTCCTTCACCGGAAAGAAGACCGACGACCTGCTGGTGCGCTGGATCGACGGCGAGACCACCATCTACTCCGGCATGACCGCCAAGGCCCTGCCTGGCGAGATCAAGATCCGTCCCGCCAAGTCCAACTGGGCCGATGCCACCGTCGTCACCGCCGGCGCCTTCACCGCCAGCACCACCGCCGACGACGTCATCGTCCGCTGGAACGACGGCCACGTCAGCCTCTTCCCCGCCGTCGACACCAAGGGCCTCCACAACGAGATCCAACTCGCACCCGCCAGCTGACGTAACCGGATACGGCTTTCGCAGGGGCGGTCCCCGGACCACCGGCTAACCGTCCCCGTCGTCGCCTGCCCGGTCGTCTCCCGCGTGACTCCCGCTTGACCACGGACGATATGAGAGACAGTTGAACGAGAAGAAGTCCGCGAGCATCGCGGCGAGAAGGGTTGCGCAAGCGGCACGGATGCTCTGTCTGTGCCTGCTGCCTCTTGCACTTGTAGTCGGTCTGCTCGGAGGCGCTGCCTCCCGTGCGGTGGCCGACGACGGCCCGAGCAGTGGCGGCAGTGCTACCACTGACGAGGTGGCTGACCGTGCCCGGGCGTTCGACCTGTGGTCGACGGGCGGCCCCGGGGTGCGGGCTGCCGCGGAAGTCGCACTGACCGGCAGCGACGAAGACGTACGGCATTTTCTCGACACGGCGAAGGACGCCACGCTCCAGGATGAGCGCGTTGCTGTGGCACAGCTCGCCAGCGTGGGCGGGCTGTACCAGCAGGACGCAGTCCGCAAGGCTCTGGACGGGACGCCGAACGACCTTCAGGGATTCCTGGAGGAGGGCTGGCAGGATCCGTTCTTCCAGGATCAGCGGGTTCAGGTCGCGCAGATCATCGATGCGGGCGGTCCGGAGGTCCAGAAGGCGGGGCAGGCCGCGCTGAACGGGACGCCGGATGACATCAGGGCGTTCTTGTCGACCGGTCAGTTCGAGCGGCGGGCGCAGGACGAGCGGGTCGAGGTCGCGCAGATCATCAGTGTGGGCGGCCCGAACGTGGCGGCGGCCGGCCGGATCGCGTTGAACGGTACGGCGGACGACATCCACGAGTTCCTACAGGTCGGCCAGTACGTGGCGCGTGCCCGTGATCAGGAGCACGCCACGGTCGCCCAGCTGGCGGCGCAGGCCAAGGAGGCCGGCAGAAAGGCAGCTGCGCAGACCAAGGCGGCCAAGGACGCCTCCGCGCGTGCCGTGACCGCGGCGAAGCTGGCCAGAGAGGCCGCGCAGAAGGCGGCGGCCGAGACCCAGGCAGCCAAGAACGACTCTCTGCACGCCGCCTCTGCGGCCGGCCGGGCCGCCTCTGCGGCCAAGCAGGCCGCGGAGGCTGCGCAGGAGGCGATTGCCGCGTCGGCCGCTGCCAACAACTGTGCGCGGCTGGCGGCCAGCGCGGCGCAGCAGGCTGCTGCCGCCGCGGTGGGCGCTGCGCAGGCCGCATCGCGTGCGCAGAGCGCCGCGGCGGACGCGGCCACGGACGCGGGCAAGGCATCTGCGGCGCGCAAGGCGGCCGAGGCCGCCCGCACGGCGGCCAAGGGGGCGCGGCTGGCGGCGGATGCGGCCAAGCAGGCAGGTAATGCGGCGATCGATGCCGGCAAGGCGGCGAAGGCCGCCGCCGATGCCGGCAGCAACGCCGACGCCGCCGCGGACGCGGCCGACCAGGCCAACACCTACGCCACCCAGGCCGGTGTCCACTCCAGCGAGGCTGGTGCCGACGCAGCCGCGGCCCACCGCCACGCGCAGGAGGCCAACCGTGCCGCGAACGCGGCCGCGGCACTGGCCGGTGAGGCGGCCGGCGCGGCCAACGACGCGCGCGATGCGGCCAACGCGGCGGCCACCCATGCGGACAACGCCGCCAAGGACGCCGATGTCGCGGCCGCCCATGCCGGGCAGGCGGCTACCGCCGCCAAGCAGTCCGCAGCCCACGCCAAAGCCGCCCAGGACGCGGCCGACGCTGCCACCGCGGCCGTCGCCAAGTCCCAGAAGACCCACGACATCGCCGTCAAGATCGAGACGGAGCAGTTGACCGAGCGCACCGACGCCGGTATCGCGCAGGCCAAGGACCTTAAGGCCCAGCAGGACCAGCTCACGGCCGTGGACGCCGCGGCCGCCCAGCAGGCTCAGGACACCGACGCCCAGGCCAAGAACCTGGCCGGGCAGGCCGCACAGCCCGGAGCCGACCCTAAGACCATCGCCCCGGCCGGCCGCAAGGCCGCGCTGGCGACGATGCAGAGCAGCGGGCCGTGGAGCAGGGGCGCCGCCGAGGAAGCTCTCACAGGCACCGACCAGGACGTCGTCGACTACCTCACCACCCGCCGCACGCAGGCCGCCCAGCAGGACGACCGCTACCGCGTGCAGACCCTCGCGAAGGAAAGCTCCCTGGCCTCGGTGCGCACCGCCGCAGAGAACGCGCTCAAGGGCAGTGGTGATCAGGTCTCGGCGTTCCTGGCCACTGGGCAGTACGAGGCCGGGGCGCAGGACTTCCGGGTGGCCACCGCCCAGATCATCAACGCCGGCGGACCGGTGGTGCAGCAGACCGGCCGGACCGCACTGGACTCCAACGACCCTCAGAAATTGCGGGAGTTCCTCACCACCGGGCAGTACCAAGCACGCACCCAGGACGAACGGGTCCGCGCAGCCCAACTGATCGACAGCGGCGGCCCCGACGTCAAATCGGCCGCCCGGATCGCCCTGGAGGGCCCCGATGACCTGCTGCACCAGTTCATTCAGGTCGGCCAGTACAAGGCCCAGCGCCAGGACTTCCTAGGCGCCACCCACACCGCGCAGATCGCCCAGCTGATCGCGGACGCCGCCGGTATCGCGGCCACCGCCCAGAAAAACGCCGCCGACGCCCACAAAGCCGCCGCCACCGCCGCCAAGGCCGCACAGCAGGCCGCCGACTGGGCGAAAGAGGCCGACGCCTCGGCCAAGAAGGCCAAGGGCTACGCCGACCAGGCGGCCAAGTCGGCCAAGGACGCTCAGGCCTCCGCCGACCAGGCAGCCGCCTCCGCCCACACCGCCGCCAAGGCCGCTGCCTCCGCCGACCAGTCCGCAAGCGACGCGGCCACGTCCGCCCTCGACGCCGCCGGCTCCGCCCAGTGGGCACAGGCGTCCGCCAGCGCTGCCTACACCGCCGGAGAGCAGGCCCGCGCCTCCGCCACCGCGGCCGGCAAGGACTACAAGGCCGCCGACCAGGCCTTCGAAGACGCCTTCCAGGCCGCCGTGGAGAAGAAGGAAGCCGAACGCAAAGCAGCCGAGAAGGACACCGGAAGCCAGGCCGAAGCACGCTACCGCTGCGGCGTCCTCGGCTGCGACGCCGTCGAACACCCGGCGCACTGGTGCCAGCACAACGAGACCCTGTGCACGATCCTCTCCCAGGGCCCCGGCGCCGAAGCCGCAGCCGAACAGCTGTGGACCGTGGAGAAGGACCTCCTCGGCCTCGGACAACTCGACGCCTGCAAAGGCGGCGACCCTGTCTCCTGCCTCCAGCTCGGCGAAGACCTCCTCCTCAGCTCGAAGTTCAAATACCTCGAACGAGGGATGCAAGCGCTGCAGGATTTGCGGGCCGCCCGTTATGTGAAGAGCTGCGGTCATTGCTTCCCGGCCGGCACCGAAGTCCTCATGAACAACGGCCGAACCAAGAAGATCGAGACCGTCCACCCGGGCGATACCGTCCTGGCAACTGACCCGCTCACCGGCCGCAGCACACCCCGCAAGGTCAGCCGTCTCATCGTCACCGGCGGCGACAAGCACTTCGACGAACTCACCATCGCAACCCCCGACGGCCCTCGGAAGCTCACCGCCACTTACGAGCACCCCTTCTGGAGCCCCTCAGCACACCAGTGGGTCGAGGCCCACGACCTCACACCGGGCACCACCCTCCTCAGCACCAACGGCACCACGGTCAGCGTCAAGGCCAACCGCGCCTTCGACCAGCACACACGCACCTACAACCTCACCGTCGACGAGCTCCACACGTACTACGTGCTGGCAGGAAATACGCCAGTGCTGGTGCATAACACCCAGTGCGATCCCCCGTTCCTGGACGCGGCGGGCGAAAACTACGTACGCAGCAAGCACATACCGGGCGGCGCAAAGGCAGATGCCACGAAGGGTCTATTCAACAAGGACGTCGATCTTTACAGGCTGTCAGACGACGCTGCCAAATTTGAATCCAAACTGCAAGACAACGGCAATTATGTCCGTGTCGGCAATGCCTCCGATATCATCGGAACAGACGTCGAAACGGGTTTGCCGACGAAGACCTATACTGTCGTCACGGACAAGTGGGGAAATGTGGTCACCATGCATCCCGGCGTACCACGGTAGGGCGTACAGGGTCAGCCAAGGTCAACGAAAGGTGAAGTAATGCCACTCAGCATTCTGGTGCGCACCTATACAGGCGAGGTCCTGGCAACGTCATTGCACCCTGCGATCGGCGCAATTTGTGAATCTGCGCGAAAACGAGGCCTGGTGATGCTCGGCTGCGTGGACAAGTACGACGACACAGTGTTCAACAGAACCCAGGTATCGCATATACGCGGAGAACTGGTCCGACTTCGCGAACATTGCGACGCCGACGAGACGGTGGCACTGTCGGAGCTGGTGAAGCTGCTGGATGTGGTTTCGGAGCGTCCGCACAGATACCTCGTGTTCAACGGCGACTGATCGAAGTGCATCGCGGGCGTGGGGCCTGCCCATCGAGTGGGCGGGCCCCACGCCCGATGGCGTTCTCCGGCGCCGCCGACCCTTGTGGTCGCGCCAGGCCTGGCAGGTCGAGGCAGAAGTGCAGCGCCGTCAGCGGGTTCACGAACAGCTCGCTGAATACGAGAACGATGACCTTCCACTCGGCAGGCGACGCTGAGGGCATCCGGCCCCTCCGGTTGAGCCGGCGATCCGGCCGGCGTCCCGGTCATCACTCCGACTGGTTCTGTCATCGCCTCGCCTCAACCCGGGCCTCGTCCAGCGCGCCCACCAGCGCGCTCCGCAGCTCCTCCAGAAGCCGCTCAGCCCGTCCAGCTGCTGGCAGAAGCGCTCCACATCCGAGCGCAGCAACCCCACCCGCGGCTCACTCAGCTCGTCCACGCGGCGCAGCGAACAGCAGCTCAGCCTGTGTGTCACATCATGTGACACCAAACTGCACTCTCTACGCGGTTCTCGACCTGCCTATGCTCGGGGCTCCTCGGTCGATGCCTACTGCTTCGCCCGCTACGGCGTGGCCTACCGGGTCGCACCAATGACACGTCAGCCGACGCCGGCGATCATCCGTTCGCTGAGCGGCTCGTCCGCCTCATCATGTAGGACACGGTCGAAGGGGCGCTGCGCGCATCTTCAGCCCGTCCGGCGTTTGAGGACGAGGCCGTTCAGGCCGATCGGGGGTTTGGGGGCGGAGCCCCCAAGTGGGGATGATGGGGTCCCCCCTGCTCGAGCGAAGCCGAGAGCTTGGGGGAGGGTAGGGGCGGCGGGGGCGAGAGAACCTCTCACGGAGGGTGCCTGCCGCCTCAGTACGCTGGTGACATGCGAGAAGACAGCGTGACGGCAGTCGATGACCGGCTCCTCGAGTTGCGGGCCGACTGCGGTCGGTGTTTCGGGTTGTGCTGTGTCGCCCTGCCCTTCACCCGATCGGCGGACTTCGCGATCGACAAGGACGCGGGTAAGCCCTGCCAGAACCTGCGGACGGACTCCCGGTGCGGAATCCACACGCAGCTGAGGGAGAAGGGGTTCAACGGGTGCACGGTGTACGACTGTTTCGGCGCCGGCCAGCAGGTCTCCCAGGTCACCTTCGGCGGGCAGGACTGGCGCACAGGCTCGCCGGAGCGGGCCCGGCACATGTTCGACGTGTTCCCGGTCGTCCGCCAGCTCCACGAACTGCTCTGGTACCTGAACGAGGCCCTGACCCTCCCCGCGGCCCGCCCCATCCACGCCGACATCCGCCGCGCCCTCGCCGAGACGGAGCGACTGACGAACCGATCCGCGGAGGAACTCGGGGCGTTGGACGTGAACGCGCACCGGCAGCAGGTCAACACCCTCCTGCTGCGGACCAGCGAACTCGTGCGCGCGGGAGTCGGCCGCGGCAAGAAGAAGGAGCGGCGCGGCGCCGACCTCATGGGCGCCCGCCTCAAGGGCGCCGACCTGCGGGGTGCCAACCTGCGCGGCGCCTACCTCATCGCCGCCGACCTCACCGGCGCCGATCTGCGCGGCGCGGACCTGATCGGCGCCGACTTCCGCGACACGGATCTCACGGACGCGGATCTGACCGACGCGTTCTTCCTGACCCAGCCCCAGCTGAACGCGGCCAGGGGCAGCGCCGGGACCAGGCTGCCGCGGTCAGTCACCCGCCCGGGCCACTGGACGCAGTGACACCGGGTCCGCCGCGGGTGCCCGGTCCTCGAGGTGCAGCCGCAGCCCCTCCGGCATCAGCGTCAGCCGCTCGGCGACCCGCAGCCGGTAGTCCGGTTCGGGCCGCAGCTCGTAGCGGCGAAGCAGCAGCCCCAGGACGAGCGTCGCCTCGTGCAGGGCGAACTGCCGGCCGATGCAGGCCCGCGCCCCGGTGCCGAACGGCTTGAAGGTGTGGGCGGGCCGGGACCGTACGGCCCCCGGGTCGAAGCGGTCCGGGTCGAATTCCTCGGCGTCCGCGCCCCACACCTCCGGGTTGCGCTGCAGCAGCGTCGTCAGGACCAGGGTCCAGGCACCCGTCCGCATCGGGTGGACCCCGCCGAGCACGGTGTCCTCGCGGGCCTCGCGCGCGAAGCCGGGCGCCGTCGGCCACAGTCGTAGCGACTCGTCGAGGACCCGGCGGACGTAGCGCAACTTGGCGACCTGGTCGTAGGCGGGCAGGGGAGTGTCGCCCCAGACCCGGTCCACCTCGGCCCGCGCGCGGGCGGCGACGTCCGGGTGCTGGGCGAGGTAGTGCAGGGCGAAGGAGAGCGCGCCCGAGGTCGTCTCGTGGCCGGCGATCAGGAAGGTGATCACCTGGCGTCGGATGTTCTCGGGCGTCAGCCGCTCCCCGGTCTCGGGATGGGCGGTCTCCAGCATCCGGTCGAGCAGGTCACCCTCGCCGGAGGAGTGCTGACGGGCCGCGACGACGGCGTCGACCGTCCGGTTGAGGTACGCCACGTGCGCCTCGTTGCGGCGGGTGGCCCCGCGCAGCAGTACCGGAGCCAGTGGTGCGGGGAGCACGTTGAGGCGCTGCGCGTAGGTCAGGGTGCCGACCATCGCGGTGACGAACGGGTGCGGCCTGGAGCGCTCGAAGGAGCCGAAGTCGTGGCCGAAGCCGGTGCGGGCGATGGTCTCCAGTGTCAGTTTCGTCATGTCGCCGGGTACGTCCACCGCCCGGCCCGCCGCGCGTTCCCCGTCCCAGCGCTCCATCAGCCGCTCGGTCACGGCGAGCATCATCGGGTGGTAGCCCTCCATGGCCTCACGGCTGAAGCCCGGAGCGAGGACGTCGTGGGCCAGCTGCCAGTTCGGTTCGTGGTTGTACGCAGTGAACAGACCGTCCCCGGCGACCGGCCGGAGGTTGGCGACCCCGAGACCGACGTGCTTGGCGAACCGTGTCTCGTCCGCCAGCTCGGCGGCGAGCTCGGCGCCCCAGACGAAGACGATCTCCTTGCCGAAGCCCTTGCGCCGGAAGATCGGCCCGAGCCTGCGCCCGAATCGCATCGAGTCCTGCACCGGAGAGCGGACGTTCGCGCCGATCACATCCCCGACGAGGGGGAGCCGGTAGGGCGGGCGGGGGATGCGGTGCAGCTCGGGCCAGCCCAGCTCCGCGCTCCGGAACCCCTTGGGCAGCACGGCCCCTGTCGTCTCCGCCATGACGCGATCTCCCTTGTGCCTGCGGCACGTCGATGCTGCTGTCCTGACCTGTTGTACGCGGGTTCAATAGCGGTTTTCAGTGTGATCCCGTTGTTGAACCGACGTCAAGTAAGGTGCGGCCATGATGGGCGAACAGGGGGAGCGAGGAGAACGGACGCGCCGTCGGCTGAGTACCGAGGAGCGCAGGGAGCAGCTGTTGTCCGTCGGGGCGCGGCTGTTCTCGGAGAGCCCGTACGACGAGGTGTGGATCGAGCAGGTCGCCGAGATCGCCGGGGTCTCGCGCGGGCTCCTGTACCACTACTTCCCGACCAAGCGGGACTTCTTCGCGGCCGTCGTGGAGCGTGAGAGCGAGCGGATGCTGCGGCTGACGGCGGCGGTGCCCGGCACTCCTGTCCGTGAGCAGCTGAGCGCCGGACTCGACACCTTCCTGGCGTACGTCGAGGCCCATGCGCACGGCTTCCGCGCCTTCCATCGCGCCGACGCGGCCGGTGACCAGGCCGTGCGCAGGGTCTATCAGCGGGCGCTGGCCGCGCAGGAGCAGCAGATCCTGGCGGCGCTCGACGCGGACCCCGACGTTCCCGGGGGAGTCGAGGACCGGCCCGAGCTGCGGATCGCCGTCCGTGGCTGGCTCGCCTTCACCACGGCCGTGTGCCTGGAGTGGCTCAGGGGGGCGGAGCTGACCCGGGAGCAGCTGCGGGATCTGTGCGCGCGGGCGCTTCTGGGTGCCATCACGCCGTAACTCGTGCGAGGGACACGGGTGTGGCGTGGTTGGCGTACACCCGGATCTCCGATAGGTTAGGCAAGGCTTACCTAAGGGAGGTTGGGAATGGGTGACCGCATGGGTGACCGTCATCACTGGACGGCCGCGCCCGCCGCTGCCGAGCGCGCCCGCTCGGTGCTCGCCGCGGCATGGTCCTGCGCGGTGACCGCGGAGGGTGGCAGGGAGGAACTCGTCGGCGCGCACACCGTCACCGCGGACGGCCGGGTTCTCCTGCACGTGCCGGACGACAGCGCCCTGACGGCCGCGGCGGTCTGCGCGCCGCGCGGAGAGCCCTCCGCCGTCCTGGAGTTCGCGGACGTCGCGCCCGTGCCGGTGCGCAACCGGATCCGCGCCCGGCTCTGGATGGCCGGCCGGTTCGTCCTGGCGGAGGGGCACCTGGAGTTCCGGCCCTCGCGCGTGGTGCTGCGCGAGGCGTCCGGCGCGCTCGGTGTGGACCTCGACGAGTTCGCGGACGCCGTCCCCGATCCGCTCGCGACGGCCGAGGCGAGCCTGCTCACCCACCTGGCCGACGCGCACCCGGACGCCGTCGAGCGGCTGACCCGCCTCGTCGAGCCCGAGGGTCTGCACGGCGCGGTCCGCGTCCAGCCGCTCGCTGTCGACCGGCACGGACTGACGCTGCGGATCGAACGGGCGCGCGGCAACGGCGACGTACGCCTGTCCTTCCACTCGCCCGCCGACGACGTCTCGCAGCTCACCGAGCGGATGCATGTGCTGCTCACGCAGGCGAGCTCCGCGAACTGCCCCCGCGCGCTACAGCGGCAGCGCACAGACGGCGACGGGTGAGGCGAACGGCTTGCCCGCGAGCCGGAGTTCACCGCTTGTGCCGTCGACGTGGAAGACGCTGACCGTGCTCGAGCGCTGGTTCGCCGTGAACAGCAGCCGCTCGTCCGGTGAGAAGGCGAGGTGGCGCGGGAAGTCTCCGCCGACCGGCACGGTGTCCAGGAGCCTCAACCGGGCACCGGCCGCCTCGACCCCGTACCGCGTGAGGCTGTTGTGGCCGCGGTTGGCGAGATAGGCGTACGACCCGTTCGACGGCACCAGGATCTGCGCCGGGTAGTTCGTGCCCGTGCCCGTGCCGGTGGACTGCGGGTCGCCCGGGGTGAGCCGTCCGCTCGCCGGGTCGTACGCGCAGACCACGACCGTGTTGTCGACCTCGTTGGCGAGATAGGCGAAACGGCCGTCGGGGTGGAAGGTGAGATGGCGTGGCCCCGCGCCCGGCCGGGTGTGCGCCTGGGAGACCTCGGTGAGCGTTCCCTTCGACTGGTCCAGGCGATAGGTGTAGACCGTGTCGGTGCCCAGGTCGACGGCGAGGACGTGGCCGCCGTCCGGACTGGTCACGAACTGGTGCGCGTGCGGGCCGTCCTGGCCGGGGCCCGGTGCCGGACTGGAGTGTGTGACCAGGTCGGTGCGCTCGCCGAGCGCGCCCGAGGCGTCGACGGGGTGCACGGCCACACTGCCCGAGGTGTAGTTGGCGCTCAGCAGCCACCGTCCGCTCGGATGCGCGGAGAGGTGGCAGGGGCCCGCGCCGCCGGTGCTCCGGGTGCCCAGTACTTTGTTGTCGGCGAGCCGTACGGCCGTCACGGCACCCTGCGGCCGCTCGTCGACGGCGTACAGCGTGTGGCCCTTCGGATGCGTGGCGAGGTACGACGGGTCGCCGATGCCGGTGAGCGTGCCGGTGGCCGTGACGGCGCCCGTCGTCGGGTCGTACGTGGCCAGGCCGATCCCCTTTCCACCGCCCTCGACCGAGGTGTACGTGCCGAGGAACAGCCGGCGGACGGTGGGGGAGGGAGAGGTCGGCCCGGGGGCCGAGGTGGCGGGGGAGCCCTCGGCGGGTGGGTTCGTGGCGGCCGCGGGGCGGGTGCGCGGCGCGGCCGGTGCCGGAACCGTCGTCACGGCGGTGATCCCCGCCAGCGCTCCGATGAACCGGCGCCTGCCCCAGCCGCCGCCCGCGTCCCGCGCCGGATCCGCGCCAGTGTTCATACCTGCACCTCGGGTGTCGGTTGCCTCGGTCGTCACAGCCACCTTGGCGTGCGACACCCGAGAAGTGCAAGAACGGCAATGCATGTTGCGCCCTGTGCAACGATGGGCGGGGTTGCCCGACGACCGGGCGGGGCCGTCTACCAGTCACCGTCCTCGACCGGCTTGCCCGGCGCGTCGCCCAGCTGTTTCACCTGGTGGGGCGCGGGCTCCTGCCAGGGCTCGTGGTCGTCGCCGAGCCACTCGCCGACCGGCCGCACCGCACCCAGGGTTTCGGAGGGAGCGACGTCCTGGGCCGCGTCGTCGTAGTACTCGAACCAGGGCAGCCCGGCCCGGGTGTACGCCGCGCGGTCGACGGGGGACGGCGGGGGAGCCTCTCCCGTGATGCGGCGCCACTCGGGAGGCGTCACGAGATGCACGAACACCCGGCCGGCGGGCTCCCTGGCCCAGGCGCCGCGCGATCGCTCGTCCACGTAGACCTCCTGGCGCATCGAGCCTCCCACGCCGAGTCCCATGGCCGGGGCACTCCTCGCGCGGGCCACCGAGGCGGGCGCGGCGGCCATGGCGGCGCCGGGAGCCGGCGGGGCGGCGCCATAGGCGGACACGCTCTTGACCGACCTCGTGCTCACGGACCGGCGGCGCTCCCACTCACGCCACTTCGCGAGCTCCGCGTCATTCAGCCGGAAGGACTGCAGCTGCAGGCCGCCCCACACCTCCTCGCCGGTGACCTGGCCCTCGACCGTGGCGCCGAGCCCCAGCGGAACGGCCACGAACTGGCGGACCGTGCCCTTCCCGGAGTTGACGCCGTCGAGCCAGGGCTGGCGGGGGAGCACCACGTAGTTCTGCGGGTCCTGGGTGAGCAGGGAGCTCCACGGCCTGCCCGAGACGGCGCACACCTTGCCCACGCCGACCTGGAGCGCGGCCGGCTCCGTCGAGCCCGCGAAGCTCAGCCACATGGCCTCGCGCAGATACACCGGCAGCATCACGCCGCCGCGCGCACGCCACTCGGCGGGCACGGTGTCCGCGTGGTCCTCGACGCGGCGCACGGGGAACTCGCCGAGCCCGGGCGGCAGTTCGTGCGTGCCCGTCTCGGGCAGGCGCAGCGTCCGCATGAACCGGACACGCACCCCGCCCGGCAGACGCAGTGTGTTCCCGTCGATCCGCACAGCGTCGTCGGCCATCCGTCCGCTCCCCCCGTCGTCGCTCCCGTCCCCGAAAACGGAACGGCTGTCCTCAGAGAGAACGACCGGAGACGGGGGGACGGTTCCGGTCCGAGCGCGGCTGTCGCGGCCCGCGGGGCATCCGAAGGCGTTGCCGCAGTCGGACGAGGTGGTCACGGCGCTCGCGCTCTTCGCGGGTGCCGCGGTCGAGCTCCTCCATGAGCCGCCGTGAGCGGTGCTCCGTGTCCAGCTCGTCCAGGATGCGGTTGACCTCGGTGAGGACGGCGCCGTGCAGGTGCCACTGCCGGGCGTCCCGCTGCACCTCGTCGAGCAGCAGCTGGGCCAGCTTGTCGCGGGTCGCCGTGGCGGTGGACAGCTCCGCGGCGAGCCGGGACTCGGCCGACTCGGCGTTCTGGCTGATGTCCGTGGTCACCAGGACCGCGAAACTCACCACGGCGTCGCCCACTTCGGACAGCAGCTGCTCCAGCGTCGCCCCCGCCTGGGGCTCGAACAGCGGGTCGGGATCGCGCTCCTTGGCGAGGTCGGTGAGGGTGCGGGCGAGCACCCGCAGCACCACCGTGCAGATCTCCAGCGTGTCGAGGCCGGTGCGCAGCACGATCCGGTGCAGCAGGCCCTCCCGTACGCGCGGATTGAGCTTGAGGCTGTCCTCGGCCTGCCGCAGTGCCGCGTCCACCTGGACGATGTCGTGGTCCAGGCGGCGCGCCTCGTGCAGCCGGGCGGTGGCGTGCTCGACGGGGGTGCGGCCGGCCGCCTCCTCGCCCATGCGCAGCATCAACCGGCGTACCCGCCGCGCCAGATCCTCGATGGACTCGCCGGCCGCTCCCACCCACACCGGGGGAGCGAAGAGCAGATTGCAGCCGAGTCCGACCACCGCGCCGATCAGTGTCTCCAGCACCCTGGCCCAGGCCGTGTCCCCGACCCTGGTCACGCCGAGCACGAGCATGGCGCTGATCGCCACCTCGGGCACGAACTCGCTGACCCGGACGAGATGGCCGACGGCCAGCGAGGCGAGGATGAGCAGGGCCAGACTCCACCAGGTCAGACCCACGAGAACGCTGAAGGCGATGGCGACGACGACACCCGCCACCACGGAGTTCACCCGGCGGATGCCGGTGGTGAGGGTGGCGTAGAGCGTGACCTGTACGACCAGGAGCGCGGTGAGCGGGGCGGTGAGCGGCGCGGGCTCCGGACTGAGCCGCAGCGCGATCACGTACGCGACGGTCGCGGCCCCCGCCGACCGCACCGACTGGACGACCACGGGTTCCTCGTGCCACTTCCGGAGCTGTGCGCCTGCCACGGCCCACGCACCACGTACGTCTCGCATCCTTGGCCTTTTCCCTTTTCGCAGGCCTACCGAACGTGCTGATCGAGGACCGTAACGGTCCGCAAGGGTGAGTGAGGTGGCCGCCCCCCTCGGGTATGCCGGAAGGGGCCGGAGTCGGGCCGGTCGGCGTCGTCACCGGCTGGAGTCGGCGCGGCTGCGGGACCGGTAGCCGGCCACCTTCGCGAGGTTGCCGCAGCGGTCCATGGAGCACCAGCGGCGCCGACGGGCCTGGGAGTCGTCCAGGAAGAGCAGCGAGCACTCGGGGTTCTCGCACTCCTTGACCCTGGCAAGGAGCGGGCCGCCGACCAGCAGGACGGCGTCCCGGGCCACGGTCGCGAGGGCCGCGGGTCCGGGACGCTCGGCCGTCCAGCGCAGGGGCTGCCGGGGGCCCGCGTCCTCGTCCTGCGGCTCGGCGAGTTGGGGGGCGAGGTCGGGGCGGGCCGCCGCCTCGTTGGCCCGCGCGACATCGACCGGGTCGGGCGCCTCCCCGTCCATCGCGGCGTGTACGAGCCGGTAGAGCGCCTCGCGCAGGGTGCGGGCGTGGGCGAGGTCGCCCTCGGTGACGCGCACCGGGGTGTCGTCGGCCCCGGCGCTCAGGCCCGCCTCGGTGATCCAGCGGGCGAGGGCGTCGGGGTCCGGGAGCCGCTCCAGGGGGGTGGCGTGCCGCTTGCCGAGCGTGGCCACGAAGTTCAGGCAGGGGCGTCCGCCGATGAAGGGGAACGGCGAGGCGGGCTCGGGGGCGGCGGCGGGAGCGGAGGGCATGGTCCGAGTGTAACGCCTTGACACCGGTTGAAGTGGTGTCGCATGGTGACACCACTTCAACCGGTGTCACCGCTCTCCGGGGCCTCCTCGGATTCCGCGGTGCTCCGGTGCGTCCACCAGGAAGCAGGTGCGGTATGCGTGCGGTGCGGATCGACGAGTTCGGCGGGCCCGAGGTATTGGTGCCGATGGAGGTCCCCGACCCGGTCGCGGGCCCGGGCCAGGTGCTGCTGCGGGTCGTGGCGGCGGGGGTGAACCGGGCGGACGCGCTGGTCCGTGCCGGGCGGTACCACCGGGCCGGCCGTCCACCGCTGATCCCGGGCGTGGAGGCGGCCGGCGTCGTCGCCGCGGTGGGGGAGGGCGTGACCGACATCGAGGTCGGACAGCGGGTCATGGCCCTGGACGGGGTGAACGCACCCGGTTTCTACGCCGAGTTGGCCGTCGTGCCCGCCCGGCAGGTCACGGTCGTGCCGGACGGTCTGGGGCTGACCGAGGCCGCCGCCCTGCCCGTCGCCTGGCTCTCCACCTGGTACTGCCTGCGCCATCTGGCGAAGGTGACCAAGGACGACACCGTGGTGGTGAAGGCCGCCGCGAGCGGGGTGGGCAGCGCGGCCGTCCAGATCGCCGCCGAGGCCGGCGCCCGTGTCGTCGCGCTCGCGGGCTCACCCGACAAGACCGCCTGGGCCGCCGGATTCGGCGCCCACGACACCCTCGACACCTCCGCGCACCCGGGCGACGCGGAGGTCGAGGAAGTGCTGCGGCTGACCGGCGGGCGCGGTGCGGACGTCGTTCTCGACACCGTCGGCGGCCCCGCCTTCGGACGGAGTCTGCGCGAGGTCGGGCACGGCGGGCGGGTGGTCGCCCTCGCCAACGTCGCCCTGGAACCGAGCACGATCGACACCCGCGACTTCTATCCGAAGAACGCCGCCGTCCTCGGCTTCCAACTCACCAATCTGCAGATCCACGGCTACGACCCCCGCGAGGACCTGCGCGAGCTGGCCCGGCGGGTCGCGGCGGGCACGTACCGTGTGCCGGTCGAAACGGTGGTCCCGCTGGACCAGGCGCGCGCGGCACACGAACGCCTGGAGCGGCGCGACAACCGAGGCAAGATCGTGCTGGCCGTCCAGGAGAAATGAGTTGCGGATGTCCCGCCCGACGAGTGATCTCCAAGGGTCCCCGAGTGGGGCGAAGAGGTGCGGGAACAGGGCGGGGAGGGGTCACGTGGACTTCAGGGGCGGACGCACACCCCAGGAGCGGGCACTGCGCCATGTGGCGGCTCTCTCCCGGGGCGCGGCGGTGGACCCGGTGCTGCGCATCACTCTGAACTTCCACCCCGACCGGCTGGTGGGTGGGCTCCCGATCCTGGAGGTACTGGCCCGGGACGGCGCGTACGTCTCGCAGTTCGTCACGGGAACGAGCAACGGCGGGCTCACCGCACACCCCGGCGGCGACCGCTGGCGCTGGGAGAGCCGGATCTTCGGCGCGGCGTACGACGCCGAACCCGCGCACGAACGACCCGTGTACGGCGGACTGAACTTCCGGCGCCAACTCGTCGGCGCGGCGCCCCGCTTCGGCTCCTCGTACTTCCGGCTGACCGGTGCGGCCCTGCGGCGGGCGACCTTCTGCTATCCCGACAGCGCGGCCGAGCCGTCCGCGTTCGGGGTCGCCGCCGGGATGTCCCTGATCGAGCTGGCCGAGGCGGACGTGCAGGACGCGCTCGACGACTACATCGAGGCGCAGGTGCACGGCCCCGTCGACCTGGCGAGGGACACGGAGGCCCTGGTCCTGGACGCGAGCTACCGCGGCACGGCCGTCGAGGCGGCGGTCCGGCGACTCCCGTGCCCCGTGGAGTGGCACCCCGGCTACCGGCTCCCGGTCGAGGAACTGCGGCGCCACCCGGACTTCCGTGGCCCGGAGTTCGTCACGCTCGGCGCCCGGATCGCCGAGGACGGCCTGCTCGACCCCCGGATCATCGGGGACGCCGCCCGCACCGGCCGCCACGAACTCCAGGACCTGAAGAGGGTGTGGCACTGCCTCGCGCGCTTCGGCGCCCCTCAGGGAGCGGGCACGGCCGCGGGCGGCCACACTCCCGGAGTCAGTACGCCCAGCGCCTAGGCGCGCGCGACCAGTTCCCGCGACCGACCCCGGCCACGCCGACCTGATGGTCTCCCTGCTGGAGGCCCTGGCCCGCTCCGGCGTGGGGACGTACAACGGAGTCGGCTCCGGCCATCTGCACACGGTCAAGCCCGGCGACACCGTCCTCGCCCGCGTCCAGCCCTGCCGGGACTACCTCCACGCGGAGGAACTCCACGCCGCCGAGGCGGACGAGGTCTGGGAGCTGCTGCGGGCCGGAGCCCGGGTGTACGTGTGCGGCGACGGCTCGCGCAGGGCACCCGGCGTCCGCGAGGCCTTCCGTACGCTGTACCGGGACCGTACGCCGGACGCGGACGAGGCGGCCGCCGAGAGGTGGTTGAACGAGCTGATCGCGAACGGGCGTTACGTGGAGGACGTGTACGCGGCCGGGTGATCGAAGGGCGGGTGGGGCGCATGACGGAGGACTCCTGGGAGCGGGCGCGGCGGATCCTCGCGGCGGCCGGACTGCCGCCGGACCGCCTCGCCCGCTGCCGCCCGCTCGACGGCGGCACCTACAACACCGTCGAGGAACTCCTCCTCACCGACGGCACCCGCCATGTGCTGAAGGTCCCGCCCCCGGAGACCAACCCGGGCATGCGCCATGAGCGCGAACTCCTGGTGTCCGAGGCGGAGTTCTACCGGGCGGCGGCCACCGTCGACGTACCGGCGCCGCGCGTCCTGGCCACCGGGGGCCGTCACCTCCTCATGACGGCCTGCCCGGGCCAGTCGTGGAACGGCACACTCACCCCCGTCGAACAGACCGCTCTGCGCACGGAGTTGGGCGGCCTGGTGGCCCGGCTCCACCAGGTCACCGGACCCGGCTTCGGCTACCCCTCCGGGGCGCTCGGCCCACTCGCCCCCGACTGGCGCACCGCCTTCACCACCATGTACGACGCCGTCCTGGACGACGCCCGCCGCTATCGGGCCTGGCTGCCCCGGCCCGTGGACGAGGTGGCCCGCACCGCGAGGGCGGCGTACGACACCCTGGAGGAGGTCACCACCCCCCGCCTGGTCCACTTCGACCTGTGGCCGGGCAACATCCTCGTGGACCGGCCGGAAGGAACACCCCGGATCGGCGGTCTGATCGACGGCGAGCGCATGTTCTGGGGCGACCCCCTGGCGGACTTCGTCTCCCTCGCCCTCCTCGGCGACATCGAGGACGACACCGCCTTCCTGACCGGCTATCGGAAGGCGGGAGGCCGCGCGGACTTCGACCCCGCGGCCCGCCGACGCCTCGCCCTCTACCGCAGCTACCTCTACCTGATCATGCTCATCGAGACCGTGCCCCGCGCCGTGGGTGACGACGATGTCGCCTGGACCCGGAAGGTGGTGGCTCCGCAGCTCGAGGCGGCCCTGGACGACATCGGCCGGCATGGAGCCGACAGGTCGCAGGGGTGACCTCGTCCACCGCCTTCGGCTGGACGCGAGCTCCGTTCGAGGGAGCACCCGCGTCCAGCGCGAAGGCCGGGACGTACGTCAGGCCGCGCTGCGCCCGCGCTCCCCGTGGGCCCGGATGATGTCCGCGTACCGGTGCCCGCTCCCCTTCACCGTGCGCCGCTGGGTCTCGTAGTCGACGTGCACGAGGCCGAAGCGCTTGTCGTAGCCGTAGGCCCACTCGAAGTTGTCGAGCAGCGACCAGGCGAAGTATCCGGCGAGGGGAACGCCCTTGCCGGCCGCCGCGGCACACGCGGCGAGGTGCTGCTCCAGGTACCGTGTGCGCTCGGGGTCGTCGACGGTGCCGTCGGGGCGCACGACGTCGGGATAGGCGGAGCCGTTCTCGGTGACGTACAGCTTGCGGGCGCCGTAGTCGTCGGTGAGGCGCAGCAGCAGGCGCTCGATGCCGGAGGCGTCGACCTCCCAGTCCATGCCGGTGCGGGGAACGCCCAGGCGGCGCACCGTACGCACGCGCGGCGCGGGTCCTGAGGGGTCGTCGGCGACGCTGGAGGGGAAGTAGTAGTTGAGGCCCAGCCAGTCCAGGGGCTGCGCCATGGTCTCCAAGTCGCCCGGCAGCTCCGGGAGTTCGACGCCGTAGACCTCGCGCATGTCCGCCGGGAACCCGCGGCCGTGCACCGGGTCCAGCCACCAGCGGTTGGTGTGCCCGTCCAGCCGGCGGGCCGCCGCGACGTCCTCGGGGCGGTCGGTGGCGGCCTCGACGCTGGAGAGGTTGTTGACGATGCCCACCTGTGCGTCCGGTGCCGCCGCGCGGATGGCCTGCACGGCCAGGCCATGGCCCAGGAGCAGGTGGTACGAGGCGCGGACCGCGACCTCCAGATCCGCGAGGCCGGGAGCCATCCGGCCCTCCAGGTGGCCGATCCAGGCCGAGCACAGCGGCTCGTTCAGGGTCGTCCAGTGGTGGACGCGGTCACCCAGACGCTCCGCGACCACCGACGCGTACGAGGCGAAATGGTGTGCCGTGTCGCGTGCCGGCCACCCGCCGCGGTCCTGGAGCACCTGCGGCAGGTCCCAGTGGTAGAGGGTGACGGAGGGGGTGATGCCCGCCTCCAGCAGGCCGTCGATCAACTGGTCGTAGAAGTCGAGCCCCTTCGCGTTGACCGGGCCGTCGCCGCCCGGCACCACCCGGGGCCAGGCGATGGACAACCGGTAGGCGTTGGTGCCCAGTTGGCGCATGAGTGCGATGTCCTCGCGCCAGCGGTGGTAGTGGTCGCAGGCGATGTCCCCGTGGTCGCCGTTGTCGATCTTGCCCGGAGTCTGCGAGAACGTGTCCCAGATGGACGGCGAGCGGCCGTCCTCGGCGACGGCTCCCTCGATCTGGTAGGCCGACGTGGCCGTGCCCCACAGGAAGTCCTCGGGGAGTGCGGCAAGGTCGATGGTCACGGAAGTCCCTTCAGGGGATGAGGAGTCGGTCACTTGACGGCTCCGGCCGTCAGGCCGGCGACGAGGTAGCGCTGGAGCAGCAGGAACCCGGCGACCACCGGGACGCTCACCACGAGCGAGGCGGCCATGATCTGGTTCCAGTACACGTTGTTGAGCGTGGAGTAGCCCTGGAGCCCGACGGCGAGCGTGCGCGTGGTGTCGTTGGTCATCACCGACGCGAACAGCACCTCGCCCCAGGCGGTCATGAAGGCGTAGACGGCGACGGCGACGATGCCGGGGATCGCGGCGGGCACGACCACCCGCAGCAGCGCGCCGAGCGGCCCGCAGCCGTCCACCAGCGCCGCCTCGTCCAGATCGCGCGGCACCGAGTCGAAGTACCCGATCAGCATCCAGATCGAGAACGGCAGGGAGAAAGTGAGATACGTGAGGATCAGGCCGCCGCGCGAGCCGAACAGCGCGATGCCCGTGGCGTTGCCGATGTTGACGTAGAGAAGGAAGAGCGGCAGGAGGAAGAGGATGCCGGGGAACATCTGCGTCGACAGCACGGTCACCGTGAAGACGCGCTTGCCGCGGAAGCTGTAGCGGCTCACCGCGTACGCCGCGAAGACCGCGATCACCACCGAGCAGACGGTCGCCGCGCCCGCCACGATCAGCGAGTTCACGAAGTACCTCGCCAGCGGGACCGTCGACCAGATGTCGATGTACGGGCGGATCGTCAGCCCGCTCGGCAGCCAGCGGAACTTCCCCGAGACGTCCGCGAGCGGCTTCAGCGAGCTGGAGACCATGACGTAGACCGGTACCAGGACGAAGCCGGTGAGCAGGGTGAGGAAGATCCTGCGGGACCAGAGGAAGGACCGCGGGGGAGCCATCGGCGAGCGGGGCGCCTTCGAGGCGCGGGACGCCGTCCGCGCGGTGCTAGACATCGGCCGTCTTCCTTCCTCGGGAGGTCAGCAGCAGGTAGACGCCCGTCACGACGAGCAGGAAGAGCAGCAGCAGGACCGACATCGCGGATCCGGTGCCGAAGTTCCAGGTGACGAACGAGGCCTGGTAGATGTGCACCGAGATGAGGTCCGCGGCCTCCGGAGCGGTCCTGCCGAACAGGACGAACGGCGTGTTGAAGTCGTTGAACGTCCACAGGAACAGGACCAGCACCAGCACCTGGTTGACCGGGCGCAGTGACGGCAGGGTGATGCGCCGCAGCTGCTGCCACAGACCGGCACCGTCGAGGGCGGCGGCTTCGTACAGCTCCCCGGGGATGTTCTGGAGGCCTGCCATGACGATGAGGAACGCGAACGGCCAGCCCTTCCACACCGACACGGTGAGCAGGGCGTAGAAGCTGTTGTCGCCGATGAGCCAGAAGGACGGCTTGTCGGTGACGTGCAGCTGGTCGTGCAGGACGTGGTTCACCAGGCCGTTGTCGTGCTGGAACATGAACACCCAGGTGATGACCGCCGCGTACACGGGCAGCGCGTACGGGACGAGGAAGAGCGCCCGCAGCAGACCGCGGCCGCGGAAGGTGTCCTGCATGTAGATCGCGGCCGCCGTGCCGATCAGCCAGCACAGGGCCACCGACAGCAGGGTGAAGCCGACGGTGACGAGGAACGAGTGCAGCAGCGCCTTGCCGACGGGCGCGCTGAAGTCCACCGACACCTTGTAGTTGTCGAAGCCGGACCAGGGCGCGGTGCCCCAGTCGCGGATGTAGAACTGGGTGAGCTCCTTGAAGCTCATGAAGATGCCGATCACCATCGGCACCAGGTGGACCAGGAGTTCGAGGATCAGGGCGGGCAGGAGCAGCAGATAGGGCAGTGCGATGCGCCGGATCCGCCCGGGGCGGCGCGGTCCGCGCGCCGCCCCGGGGGAGTCCTTGGGCACCGCCCGTTCGCCGGAATCGGCGGAGGCGGCGGTCGTGGTGGTCATGAGGGAGTCCGCGCTCACTTCGCAGGCATCTGCTGCTGGGCCTTCTCGAGCTCAGCCTTCACCGACTCCGTGGTCACCGCGCGTCCGGCGGCCGCGGCCGCGAACAGCGTCTTGACGGCCGTACCGACCGTCGTCTCGAACTGGGACTCGTCGGCGACCTGGGGAAGCGCGGCGGCGCTCTTGGCCAGGGTGTCCTTGAGGACCGCGTTCGCCGGGGTGTTGAAGGTGGCGTCCGTCTGGGCCGTCTTCACCGGCGGGATGGAGCTGTACGCCGTGTTGAGGATCTTCTGCTCGGCGTCGCTGGTCATGAACTTCACGAACTTCGTGGCGCCGTCGAGGTTGTGGCTGTTCTTGAAGACGGCCAGGTTGATGCCCGCCACCATCGAGTTGACGTTGGTGCCGGTTCCCGGGGTGCCGGACTGCACGGGGACCGGTGCGATGCCGTACGCGTCGTCACTCATGCCCTGCGACTTGAGGTTGGCGGACGCCGACTGCCACAGCAGCATCGCGTTCTTGCCCTTGGCGAAGTCGCTCACGGACTGGTTCTGGGCGTACTCGGCGTTGCCGGGCGCGATGATCTTGTCCTTGGCCATCAGGTCGACGTACTGCTTGACCGCCGCGACCGTGCCGTCCGAGGTGAAGTCCGGCTTGCCGTCGGCGGTGAAGAAGTCGGCCCCGTGCTGCTTGGCGAAGACGAAGGTGTGGTGGATGTTCTCCGAGGGGTTCGAACCCTCCGCCCCCAGGCCCCACTTGCCGCCCTTGGACAGCTTCTTGCCGTCGGCGATCAGCTCGTCCCAGGTGGCCGGCGGCTTCGCAAGCCCCGCGTCGGCGAACATCTTCTTGTTGTAGTAGAGCGCGTACGCCATCGAGTACAGCGGGACCGCGGCCGGGTCCTTGCCCTGCGCGCCCGTCGAGCCGAGCGCCGAATCGACGAAGCGGTCCTTGCCGCCGATCTTGGCGAAATTGCTCGCGTCCCACGGCAGCAGTGCGCCGGTGGCCTGCAACGAGGCGCTCCAGGTGTTGCCGATGTTCAGGACGTCGGGGCCCTGACCCGACGTGGTCGCGGTGAGAATCCGGTTCAGCAGGTCCGACCAGGGGACGACCTCCACCTTCACCTTGATCCCGGACTGCTTCTCGAACTTGTCGAGTTCGGGCTGGAGGACCTTCTTGTCGACCTCGATGCTGGCGCCCTGGTTGGAGGCCCAGTAGGTGAGCGTCTTCGGCGAGTCGTTGGACCCACCGCCCGTCGACGAGCCGCCACCACAGGCGGTCACGGCGGTCAGCAGGGAGACGGTGACCGCACCGGCGGCCGCGGCTCGGATTCTGCGCATGGCTGCGTATGTCCCTTTCCCGGAGGAAGAGCCACGAGGGGCGCCCGCGTTCACTTCTCGAACGACCCTCATGTCTTAATTTAGGACGTGAGTTAAGACCCGGAAGAAAGTCGCGTCAAGGGATCGCGCAGGGGTATCTTGCAGGTCGGGCGGGCCAGGAGGGACTCACATGGCGGTGCGGAACGGGCGAACAGTGCGTGACCTGCGGCGCGGCAATCGCACCGCGGTGTTGCAACGGTTGTATTTCGACGGCCCCATGAGCCGCTTCGAGCTGGGCCCGGCCACCGGCCTGAGTTCTGGTTCCGTCAGCAACGTGGTCGCCGAACTCGTCGCGGACGGTCTGGTCGAGGAGGCCGGAAGCGTGGACTCCGACGGCGGTCGCCCACGCACGTTGCTGCGGGTCGTGCCCGGCAGCGGCCACATGATCGGCGTCGACGTCGGCGAAACCCGCGTCCGCGTCGAACTCTTCGACCTGACCCTCACCGAACTCGCCCGCACGGAGCGGCCGCTGGAGCAGCGGAGGTACGGGGGTGACTGGGCGTCGGACGGCGAGGGGGCGGCTCAGGGCGAGGGGCCGTCGCTGGGCGGCGGACCGTCGTCGAAGCGTCGGGAGTACGACGTCGATGTCATCGTCGGGCACATCCGGGACGGTGTCGCCGAAGTGCTGGACGAGGCGGGCATCGCTCCCGAGCGGTTGCTCGGCGTCGGTATCGGCGTCCCGGGAATCGTCGCCCGTACGCCCGAGGAGGGTGCGGTGGTGCACGGTCAGACGATCGGCTGGGACGCCGTCCCGTTGGAGTCCCTGCTCCGTTCGGCCTGCCAACTCCCCGACACCGTCCCGTACTTCGCGGACAACGGCGCCCGGACCCTGGGCCAGGCCGAGATGTGGTTCGGCGCCGGACGCGGCGCGCGCAACGCGGTCGTCGTCCTCTTCGGCTCGGGCGTCGGCGCCTGTCTGGTCACCGAGGACGTGGAGCACGGCCGCTCGGTGGAATGGGGCCACCTGACGGTACGGGTCAGGGGGCGCCGCTGCCGGTGCGGTGCCCTGGGCTGCCTGGAGGCGTACGCGGGCGCGGAGGCGCTCCTCGACCGCTGGCGCGAGGAAGGCGGACGCCCGCCTGAGGGCACCGACGAGGAGACCGCGCTCACCGCGATGCTCACCGCGGCCTACCCGGCCGAGGAGGGCGTCGAGCCTGACCCCGTCGCGCTCGCCGTCCTGGAGGAGACCGCCGAGTACCTCGGCGCGGGCCTGTCCGACCTGATCAACCTCTTCCAGCCCGAGCGGATCCTGATCGGCGGCTGGGCGGGCCTCCAGCTCGGCACCCGCTTTCTGCCCGCCGTCCGCCGGTACGCGGCCTCCTACGCCCTGCGCTACCCGGCCGAGCGCGTCTCCATCGACCTCGGCCGGCTCGGCCCGGACGCGGTGACCGTCGGCGCCGCGATCCTGCCGCTCGCCGACTTCTTCGCGCGGGGCGGCCGACGCGCCGAGCCGGTGAGCGAGGGCCCCTCCCCGGCCTGGCGCACCGCCCTGGAGGAGCGCGCCCCGCACTGACCCACAGTCGGGGATTCTCGACGCCCGTTCCCGCGCGGTGAGTCGGCCGCGATCACTCGGAATCCGTCAGCTTGCCGAGCTTGTGCAGCTGCGCCTTGATGATCGTTTCCGGTATGACGGCCGGCTCCTTGCCCCTTGGCCCTGCGGGGAGGTTGAACGCGTAGAACATGGCGACGGTCGTTCCCTGCCGAACGGCCACCACCGCGAAGGGCACCCGGACGGGGTCCTCGTCCGCACTGTCCGCCGCGAGCTGGGTGAGCCGCAGGGACACGGATTCATCGCCGTAGCCGGGGTCGGGCCGCAGGTCGGCATCGGCGTAGCGGAAGTCCGCCCGGATGTCCTTGAACGTCTTGCATCGCTCGGCGGACGTGCGGAATGCGTCGATCACCCGCGCGGCGTCCCCGGCGCTGTGTGAAGACAGGATCATGGATGCTCCGGGACCGTGCTTCTTCGAGAAGATGATCCGGCCCGTGCGTGCGGTGGCTGTGAAGCCGCTGCTTCCGCCCAGGGCCTGAACGACGGGCGTGCATGCGGCAGGATCCGCCGTCCGGCGAGACGCCGAGGGAGTAGTCAGGGTCGGGTTGACCTCGTAGCCGTCGAGATCCGTTTCGGTGATCACCGTCCGCTCCAGGTCCGCCTTGTTCAACGACTTGCCCTGCACCCCGGCCGTCGTGGTCTCTTCCGGCGCTGCGCCTGCCGGGGCACCCTGCCCGGATCCGCATGCGGAGAGCGTCGAGAAAGTCATGAGCATGGCAATCGTGCTGCCGGCCCGTGATGGACGAACCACTGTTTTCCCCACCCGTTTGGTCGTTGAGCGCGCGCAGTGTCCGGTCGGCTCAGAAGTTCGCCCGAGCCGTCCATCCAGGCTCCGGGCACTGAGCAGCAGGCTAGATCGTCCGCTCGGCGGGCGCGACGGGTTTTGAGGCTGAGTGGTGAGGTGTGCGGTGCGGTCGAGGAGACTCGGATCCCGGCTGCCCGCAGCAGGGCAGGAGCCCTTGGGATCGTCCGGAGGGCCCCTGCCGTCGCTCCTTACCGCATCACTTGGCGGGCTTGTAGAAGGCGTAGGTGGCGGAGTAGCGGACGCTGATCTGGTCGGTACCGGTGCAGGCGGTGGTGGGCGCGACGCCGCCGTGGGTGTCGAGGCGCTGGACGTAGGAGACGCCGGCGAAGACCCCGGTGCCGCGCGTGGCGGTGGACTGCAGGAGAAGCTCGGGGATGGTGCCGGTCTTGGGGGAGTTGGCGATGGCGGCGGCGTTGACCGCGCTGCCGTCCACCGTGGACACCCAGACGGGACCGCGGGAGTGGAGGGCGACGGGGCGGTGGGAGCGGTCGTTCTTGGCCCACAGGGTGGCGGCGGGTTCCAGCAGCTTCCAGGCGCCGTCGGCGCAGGTGTAGGTCTGGACGCCCGCGGCGGAGAAGACGTCGGTGAGCCGGTTGCCGTCGGGGACCTTCAGCGCGGCGGGAGCGTCGACGCCGGTGCGGGCGGGCTGCGAGGCGGCGGCCTGGCCGACCGTCGCGCTGAACAGCGTGCCGGCGGTCACGGCGGCGAGAGCTGTCGTGGTGAGGACGAGACGTTTGGCGAACTTCATCGGGTTTGTCTCCAGAACGTTTTCTGAACGAGGTCGAGTGGCACCGCGGTGGCTGGGTGGGCTGTCGTCGGTGCGCACACGGCTACGCCCTGCTCTGCGGCGTGCTTCGGCGTTCTTCGGCCGTGCTGGACCGGGCGACAGCCACGGCGTCCCTGTCGGGATCACCGAGGGGCGTTCCCGCCCGTACCGGGATAGTCGACGCGATGACGAGTAGGAAGTATCGCCGTACGGGTTTCGGCTCGGCGAGGGTCTATGGGGCACGTGGCCGGGCACGCCGCCGCGTACTCGGGGCGTTCGACGGGCCGTCGAAGCAGTGGGCAGCGGCGGAGCACAGCAGCCCTCGACAGGGTGTCACCGGCCCTCCGGGGTGAGCGGATGCCCAACGGCCGGGCCGGCCGCGGTGTCCAACGGGTTCGTGTTCCGGCTTCGCCACCACGGCACCAGCTGGACGAGGCCGAACATCACCTCGACGCCGAAGAACAGCCAAAGCAGCCGCATGGCACCGTGGGCCAGCGCGTACGCCTGCCACGCCGCGAACAGCGTGCGTGCGATGCCGTCGAGCAGGCCGTGCACCGGCAGCGGCCGGACGATGCGCAGGACGGCCCACACAACCACGACCGAGCCCATCAGATTCGCGTACAGGGTCTGCACCGGGTCGAGTTCGGGCAGGGTTCCCAGCCCGAGCGCGTTGCCCCACGACGACAGCGCATCGTGCACCAGCGCGTACGTCCAAGGCGTCGCGAAGCCCGCGGTGACGACGAGGTCGTACCAGGCGCTTGCCCGTACGGCGCGAAGATAGGCGGGGCGTTCGGGGGCGAGGGTCCGGATCACGATGAGGCTCCAACTGGTCTCGGGGCAGCGACGCCTCACGCTAAACAGTGGAGTACGGTCCAAGGTCAAGCCCGCCGTCCGAAGGAGGGACATGCGTATCGGAGAGCTCGCCGCGCAGGCGGGCATGAGCAGAGACACCATTCGGTTCTACGAGAAGGTCGGCCTCGTCACGGGTCGGCGGCTGGCCAACGGTTATCGCGACTTCCCGCCCGAGGCGGTGCCCTGGTTGCAGTACGTCCGCACTGCGCAGACGCTGGGATTCTCGCTCGCGGAGATCGCGCGGCACGGCGAGGAGTTGCGGGAGGCGCCGGACTCCGCGGAGGCGCTGTCCGTGCTGTTCGAGCAGAAGATCCAGGTCATCGACGCCCGCATGGCCGAACTCGCCACCCTGCGGGCCGAACTCGCCACGCGCGTCGACACCGGGTGCCCGTTGCGGGCCATCGGCCGACCGAGCTGACCACGAGGTCGGGCGCGCGGGCGGCCCGGTAACTGTCCGACCACGGCCGGGCGTCGCACTCCGCTCTGCCCGGCGGCGCCTTCGTGCATGACCTCGGGGGTAATCGACCCCGCCCCGGCCCTTCGGAACCATGAAGGACGTACCCACTCGTCCCGCCACCGGATTCCGGGAGGTTTCCCATGCCGTACTTCGAGAGCCCCGTCGATGGCACCCGACTGCACTTCGTCGACTACGGTCCCGCCGCCGGACAGGTCATCGTGTTCGTCAACAGCGCCTACTTCGGCACGGAGATGTGGGAGTACCAGATGCTGCCGCTCGCCGCGGAGGGCTGTCGGTGCGTCGGCTTCGACCGGCGCGGCCACGGCCGGTCCGACGACGTGTGGGGCGGGTTCGACCTCGACACGTTGGCCGACGACGTCGACGGGCTGCTGCGCCACCTCGACCTGTCCGGGGTGACACTGGTCGGGCACTCCATCGGGACCGCGGAAGTCGTACGCTGCCTGACCCGGCACGGCGTCGAGCGGGTGGCGAGGGTGGCACTCGTCGCGGGCATGGCGCCCGGGGCCGTCCGGTCCGCGGACCATCCGGAGGGCATCGACCCGGGCGTCGTCGAGGCCGGCAACGAGGTCTTCCGCCGAGACCGGGCCGCCTTCTTCGTGGACGGGGCCCGCTCGTTCTTCGCCCTCGACCTCCCCGGGAACGAACTCTCCCCGGCCTATGTGCAGTCCATGATCAACCGCTGTCACGGCGCCACCGCGCGCGGCGGGGCGGCGTTGGGAGACCTCGCGGCCACCCTGAACGTCGCCCCCGAACTGGTCAAGCTCGACCTGCCCGCACTGGTCGTCCACGGCACCCACGACACGTCGGCGCCGCTGGACCTGACCGGCCGCCGGGCGGCCGAACTGCTCCCCGACGGCACACTCAAGGTCTACGAGAACGCGGGCCACGGCCTCTTCGCCACGCACGCGGAACGACTCCTCGCGGATCTGCGGGAGTTCATGGCCCGCGACTGACGCCCCGGGCGCGTCACGCGAACGCGTTCACCCCGGTCAGCTCCGCCGACAGCGTCCACAGCCGCGCGGCCTGCTCGGGGTCGATCGCGTAGTCGCGTACGCCGGTCCGCTCGCCGTCCGCCGGAGCGACCTCGGCGATGTCGCAGTCCTCGCAGTACACCCCGCCCAGGCCGGCCAACTGGGGTGAGGTCGCGGCCCACACCTGGGTCGCCGCACCCTCCTGGGGCGACTTGAAGCCGGACGGGTTCAGCGGGTTGCCGGCCTCGTCGATCCAGCCGCGCTCCACCATCTCCTCCTTGGCGAGGTGGCGCTGCAGCGGGGTGAGGATGCCGCCGGGGTGGAGGGCGAAGGCCCGTACGCCGGACTCCCGGCCGAGCCGGTCGAGGTGGACGGCGAACAGGATGTTCGCGGTCTTCGCCTGCCCGTACGCGTCCCACTTGTCGTAGCCGGTGCGCCAGTGCACGTCGTCCCAGCGGATCCCCGAGTTGTGGTGACCGCCCGAGGAGACGGAGACGACCCGTGCGCCGCCCGGCTCGATCGCGGGCCACAGACGGTTCACGAGCGCGAAGTGGCCGAGGTGGTTGGTCGCGAACTGGGCCTCCCAGCCGGGACCGACGCGGGTCTCAGGGCAGGCCATGATCCCGGCGTTGTCGATGACGACGTCGATGGTGCGGCCGGAGGCGAGGAAGCGTTCGGCGAAGTCGCGGACGCTGTCGAGGTCGCCGAGGTCGAGCTCGTCCACCTCGACCCCCTCGATGCCCTCCACGGCCTCCCTGGCCACGTCCGGGCGGCGCGCCGGCACGACGACGTGGGCGCCCGCCTTGGTGAGCGCGCGGGTGGTCTCCAGGCCGAGCCCCGAGTACCCGCCGGTGACGATCGCGAGCTTCCCGGTCAGGTCGACGCCCTGGAGGACGTCGTCGGCGGTGCTGTGGGCGCCGAACCCCGAGCCGATCTTGTGCTGTGCAGTGGTCATGTTTCGACGCTACGGATTGGAGAGCACTCGAAGTCAAGCGGAGGCCGCCGCCCACGGAGGGGGCAGCAGCGCAGGGCGGGGGCAGCAGGGCGGGCCGGGCATGCAGGGCGCCAGACATGAAAAGGCCCCGACCGGACGGGGGAATCTCGGTCGGGGCCGTCTGTGGTGGGCACGGATGGCGGTCACCTCTCGGCGAGAGGCTCCACAGGGCTTCAGCCGAACGATCGTCCCTGTGGGCAAAGGTGAGGCCCGGGGACACTGTCCCATCCGCACCCACGGTTGGTTTAACGGGGAACTACCGATGGGTGTTCCCGCGTGACCTGGGCAGGCGCGGTGATCTGTGTCACCCGGAGGGGGCAAGAGGGGCGGACGGTTCTCGGGTCGCCGGACGACTCACGTCTCTGCTCGCCGTACGGCTTCACGCGTCCGGGCGCTCGGGCTCGGATGTGCTCTCGCCTCCCAGCGTACGCCCGTCAGGTGTTGGTCACACGGGTCGGCGCCGTCCGCGACCGCGTCCAGGCCAAGAGCTCGTCCTCGCTCCAGGTGGTGATCACGCGCTCGGCGGGCACTCCGCACTCCTCGGCCCGCGCGCAGCCGTGGATCTGCCAGTCGAGCTGGCCGGGGGCGTGCGCGTCGGTGTCGATCGAGAAGAGCACGCCCGCGTCGAGCGCCCGGCGCAGAAGCCGGCGCGGTGGGTCGAGCCGTTCCGGACGGCAGTTGATCTCCACGGCCGTACCGGACTCCGCGCAGGCGGCGAAGACCGCGTCCGCGTCGAACTCCGACTCGGGCCGCCGCCGCTCGGTGAGCAGCCGACCCGTGCAGTGCCCGAGCACGTCCGCGAGCGGATTGCGTACGGCGGTGACCATACGGCGGGTCATCGCCCCGGCGTCCATGCGCAGCTTGGAGTGCACCGACACCACCACGACGTCCAGCGACTCCAACAACTCCGGCTCCTGGTCGAGCGACCCGTCGTCGAGGATGTCGCACTCGATGCCGGTGAGCAGCCGGAAGGGAGCCCACCGGCGGTTGAGCTCCGCCACCACCGCCACCTGCTCGCGCAGCCGCTCGGGGGACAGGCCCCGCGCCACGGTCAGCCGCGGCGAGTGGTCCGTGAGCACCGCCCACTCGTGCTCGAGGCGCGCGGCGGTCCGGCCCATCGTCTCGATCGGGCTGCCGCCGTCCGACCAGTCGGAGTGCAGATGGCAGTCGCCGCGCAGCAGCGACCGCAGCCGTTCGCCGCCCTCGGCGAGGGGGCCCGCGGCCTCCTGTTCCAGCGTCTCGAGATAGCCGGGCAGCCGACCGGCCACCGCCTCGCGCACGACCTGCGCCGTCTTCGGCCCGATGCCCTTCAGCGACTCCAGGGTTCCGGCGGCGACGCGCCTGTCGACCTCCCCGGCGGGCAGCGCGGCCAGCACGGCCTGCGCGGTACGGAAGGCCCGTACGCGATAGGTGGGGGCCTGGGTGCGCTCCAGCAGGAACGCGATCCGGTCCAGGGCCTCGACGGGATCCATCGGCACCACCTTCCGTGAGCTCCCCACCCCTTTCAAGCCCTTCAAGCCTTGCCCAGCCGCCGTCGGCCCGCACGGCGGGGTGTCACTCACCACGGCCCGCTCGCGGGAATCGATCTACGCTCTAGGCATGACCGAAATCTCGAGCCCCCACATCTCCTACCCGCGGGTCATGGTGCTCGGGGTGCAGCCGTGCGACCCGCCGTTTCGCATCATGGAGATCGACGGGGAAATGGTCGGCGAGGCGAAGTCGATCACCGATGTCCTGACGATCGCCGGCTCCCACGGGATCCACATCCACGATCTCGACGACCCGGACGTGGTGCGCTGGGTGGGCGGCGACAAGTTCACCTGGGCGCACCGCTAGGGCCTGTCCGGCGGATCAGGTCGCGGCGCCGGACGGCTGGATCGAGGGGCGGGGAGCGCGCGGACCTCGGGGTTCGCGCCGGTGTGAGCTGTCGCGGAAGGAGTGACCCCGCACCCCAGGAAAGATCACCAAAGGGTGGGAACCCGGCATGAGCCGATTCCCGCGAGGGCACGGTTGATCTTGCCGGGTGATCGCGACCGCCCCGGCGTCCCCTCTTCCCTCCGGGAGTCGTCATGCCCCGTGGCTTCGCCGTGCCCGCCGCCGCCCTCCTCGCCTCGACCGGCCTGCTGGCCTCGACCGCCCTCCTCGCCGCCGTACCGGCGAGCGCGGCGACGCACGGCGCGTCGCGGGCCGGAGACGTGTGCTTCTGGACCGCCGCCGGACAGCACGGCTCGTCGTGGTGCTACACCCCACCGGGCTATACGGACGTCCCGGAGTTCCTGCACGACAAAGCCGCATCCTTCAGGTCCAACGCCGACACCGCCGTGTACGCCATCGACTGGGGCCGCGGCACCTGCTACGCCCGGCTGATCCGGGCGCACGACCTGGCCGACAACTGGCCCTGGGGCGCCCGGCTCGACGGCGTCGCCGACACCATGATGGGCTGCGAGGTCGGCTGACCCGTGCGACTCCTTCGCGCGCTCGCCGCCGCCGCGCTCGCGGTGCTGGCGTTGACGGGATGCTCCACGGCGACGGCGCAGCGGGCCGTGCCCCCGCTGCCCAGGACCGAGCGCGACCGCAACGACCTCATCGACACCGCCCAGCAGGTGCTCGTCGACCGCTGTCTGGCCCGGCGGGGACTGACCCTCCCGAACGCCTCGGCCCCGCAGGACCACAGCGCCTCGGCCCCGCAGGACCGCCGACTGCAGGGCGCCCTCTTCGGCCGCGGCCACCCCGAACTCTCCGTCACCCTCGCCACCGGCTATACCGTCACCGCCCACACGGACGGCTGCCTCGCCGCCGCCGAGCGCGATCTCTACGGCGACCAGCGGCTCTGGTTCCGTACCCGGGTCGTGGTGAACAACCTGCGGGCCGAGGCCCAGCAGCGCATGAAGCGCGACCCCGACTACCGTGCCGCGACCGCCCGCTGGACCCGCTGCGTCACCCCGGCGCACGAGGCCCGCCCCGGCCGCCCCGACCCCGCCGTCTCCACGCGCTGCGCACATGAGAGCGGCCTCACCCGGCTGCGGGCGCGGCTGGAACCGGCCCTGCTGGCCCGGGTCCGCGCCGAGCGGCACGGACAACTGACCACCTACCGGCAGCTGCGCACCCGCGCACTGCGCCGCGCGGCGGATCTGTACGCCGAGCGGACCGTCCAGGTAACCCTGAAGAAAGGCAGTGACCCTTCGTGATCACCCAGCGTCTCGCCCTCTCCGCCGCCGCGGCCCTGCTCGCCCTCACCGGCGGCCTCGCTCTGGCCACCCCCTCCGGCGCGGCCGACTGCCCCAGCGGCAACTTCTGCGTCTGGGAGAACGCCAACTTCGACGGCCAGCGCGCCAACTGGTCGGGGGACGACGGCTGGTGGGAGAGCTGGATCGCCGACACCGACTCCTCCTGGGCCAACCACGCCATCTCGGGCCCCGGCGTCAAGGACCACGTGAAGGTCTACGAGGACGCCTGGCAGGGCGGCGCCATGACCATCTGTCTCGGACCGGGGGAGGAGGTCGGCTACAACGCCGTGGCGAACGACCGGGGTGACTCGCACACCTGGTCCATGGGCTGCTGAGAGGCCGACCCCAGTCGCTCGCCCCCAGTCGATCGACTCCGGCCGATCGACTCCGGCCGATCGACTTCGGCCGATCAACGCCGTCCGCCCGCGGTGGGGGCCGCGGGCGGACGGGTCATGCCGTGCGGCCCCTCATGCCTTCGGGGCCCCGCGCCGGTTGCGCCGGCCCTGCCGACGGCGCTTGGGATGCACCGCCCGGCCGATCCGCCGTCCCAGCAGCAGATAACCCACCAGCGCTCCGGACGTGTTGAGGATGACGTCGTCGATGTCGAAGGCGCGTCCGGTGATCAGCGTGCCCTGGACCAACTCGACCAGCAGCATCACCACCGCGGTGAGCAGCAGAACGCGCAGGATCCCCCGGGCTTTCGGAATCAGCACGGGCACCAGCACGCCGAACGGCACACCGAGCACGACGTTCCCGCCGATCTGCTTCACGGCGTCGCGCAGCGCCGGCTGGTCGAGATAGGCCCGCAGAGAACTGCCGGGGTGCAGATTGGTGTGGATCAGCGCCCTCGACGCCGGTGACGGCTCGAGCGTCAGCCGGGCCAGCGCGACCGCGAACGCCACCATGGCCACGAAGGCCAGCAGCATCACGAGCAGCCGCACGGGCAGCGGGAGCGACTTGCGCTCCTGCGCGGGTACCGATGACCGTCGACCGGATTTCGCCGTACCGGTGGTGCGCAGGGTGCTCAGGAGTGACGCCGTACGGACCATTCGATTCTCCCGGTTTCAACTTTTCTCCAGGTAGGGCGGTTACCCGCAAAGCGTCCTTCGATGCCGAGCCCCGCGCGACGGAAGGAGGGGGTGGAGGCGGGGCCCGGTGGGGCGACGGCCTCGCCCCACCGGACCCTCACCGGAGTGCAGCCCGGCTCAGGCGCCGTAACTCACGCTCACCTCCTTGAAGCCGAGGGAGCGCAGCAGACCGTCGAGCATGCCGGTGGTGTTCTCCTCGGCCCGCTTGGTGAGCTCGCTGTCCTTCGCCGCGTCGCCGATGTGCTTGACCGCGAGCTTCTGCACGGCCTGTTCGCTGTCCGGGTTGTCGGAGAAGAAGTCGCCGAGCCGGTCGAGCAGCCCACGCTGTTTGGAGACGGCGTACGAACGGTTGGGGTCGAGTGCGGGCTTGCCGAGGAACGCGTGCGGCAGCCGCAGGGTGGCCGTGGTGCGGTCGGCGTCGACCGTCACGTCCTTCTTGGCGAGCGAACCGAGGTCGACATACGCCTCGACCGTGCCGGCCCCCACGTACAGCGTGCGGGTGCCGCGGATCGCGTCGGGCAGATACTTGGCATCCTTCTCCAGGTCCACCACCACCTGGAAGTTGCCCGAGGCGGCGTCGTAACGGCTCATGTCCTGGATGGACTTGAGGAGGGCTGGTCCGGAGCGGTCGTGCGTCTGGGTGCCGAACAGGTCGCGCAGCCCAGGCAGAACGGCCAGGCGCAGCCCGGCGAACAGCACCACGAGCACCAGCACGACGGCAGTGATCGCCTTGGCCCACGCCGGCATGCGCTTGGGCAGGCGCTTGATGGACGTCGTCATTCGACGGTCCTCCTTCCTGCTCACCGAATGCCCCCCAAATCACCTACTAGGCCGCCCTGTTGGCGGATTGACGTCGCTGACGGGGAGCGCGGGCGGGAGCGCGTCCACTGCGGCGGCACCGGCCACCGCACTTCGCCGTACGCCGAATGAGCGCCGCGTCCGCCCGCCGTACCGCATCCGCCGCACTACACGCGGTGGTCCCCCGACGGGCGGGACCACCAGACCCCTTCTCCGTGGGTGAGGCCCGGCAGCCGCAGCTCGACCTCCCGTACATGCCGGGCCGGCAGCTCGCCGGTGACGAGCCAGGAGGTCCGGCCGCCGGTCGTCTCCCCGAACTGCGCGCCGTGCGCGGCGAGCCGAGCCGTGACCGGGGCCAGCGCATCGAGCGGGAGCTCCACCTCGAAGGCGTGGTACGGCTCGTACACCCGCGTCCCCGCCCGCTCCAGCGCGCGTCGCAGTACCACCGGGGTGAGGCCGCGGAAGTCGGCGGCCGTGCTGAGCGGCCCGACGAATCCGGAACGGACCAGCGTCACCCGGTAGTCCGTGACCGGCCGCCCGTGCCGACCGGAGAGCAGGGTCGCGTGGACCGTGTCCTCGATCGCCAGGTGGAAGGCCCGGGGCAGCGCACCGAGTTCGGTCTCGTACGTGAAGACACCTCCGGAGCCGTGCGGTCCGGGCTCGATCCGCAGCCCGACCGTGGCCCAGAACCCGACGTGCCCGTGCCGCTGGATCTCCTCGCAGGCCTCGCCGGTGCCGTCCGGCCGTTCCAGGAACCGCACCCGGCTCGGCTCGAACTCCGCCTCGATGCCGAAGTCCTGGGCGAGCGTGGCCGCCAGGACCTCCTTCTGCACCTCGCCGTAGAGGAGGAGCGCGGTGCTGCCGGACGCGGCGGGCCGGGCGTGCATCAGCGGGTCCTGGTCGGCCAGTGCGAGGAGGGCCGAGCGCAGCGGGGCCGCCTGGTCGGGGTGCCGGGCCCGGACGAGGGTCTCCAGGGTCGGCGCCGCGAACTGCGGCGCACGGTCGGTGACCTCGCCGAGCCGATCGCCGACGCGGATGCCGGCGACGCCCCGGAGCGCGGCGATGTTGCCCGCGGTCAAGGTGGCGGCCCCCGGCCGCCCCACGACCTCCAGTTCCCGGGCCCGGCCGGGGACCTGAGTGGCGCGTCCGTCGGCCTCGCGCCGGGTGAACGCGAGCCGCTGACGACGCGTCACTTCACCGCCGTACAGACGCAGATACGCCGTGCGCTCGCCGCCGGGTCCGGGGCGCACGGCGAACACCGTGCCCCGTGGCTCGGCGGAGTCGGGGGCCGTCGGGCGCGGGACGAGCCGGCTCAGCCCTTCGATCAGCTCGGTGACTCCTTGCCCGCCCAGGGCGGACCCGAAGAAGACCGGGTGGAGGGAGCCGTCGGCGGTGCGCGCGACGAGCGCGGCCGCCAGGTCGTCCGGGGCCGGCGGAGGGCCGTCCACGACCGCGGTGAGGACGTCCGTGTCCACCTCCGCGAGTGTGCCGGCCGCCGTCTCGTCCAGCGGACGCGGGACGACCCGGGCGCGCGCGGTGCCGAGGCCGCGCACACCGACGAGCGGGACGACGTACGGCGTGAGGCGGCGCCGGATGTCGTCGAGGAGTCCCGCCTCCCGCGCACCCGCCCGGTCGATCTTGTTGACGAAGATCAGGGTGGGCAGCCCGAGCCGTCGCAGGGTCTTCATCAGGACGCGCGTCTGTGCCTGCACGCCCTCCACGGCGGACAGGAGCAGCACGGCGCCGTCGAGGACCTCCAGGGCGCGCTCGACCTCGGCGATGAAGTCGGCGTGCCCGGGGGTGTCGATGAGGTTGATCTGGACGTCACCGACGGTGAAGGCGGCGACGGCCGAGCGGATGGTGATTCCGCGCCGGCGCTCGATCTCCCCGTCGTCCGTGCGGGTGTCACCGGCGTCGACGCTGCCGAGCCGGTCGATGGCGCCGGCGTCGAAGAGCAGCCGCTCGGTGAGGCTGGTCTTACCCGCGTCGACGTGGGCCAGAATGCCGATGTTCAGAGTGTCCATGCGTGATCGAGTCCTCGGGATCAGTCGTCCGGTGGGGGCGCTGAGAAGTTCCGAGGAATCGGCGCATGTCGTTCTCCCGTGGGTGAGGGGCGCTGGCGGATCCATCCTGGCGTATGCCCCGTGACCGTGCGCAACCGAATTTCCCCCGGTGGGAGTACCCGGGCGGGGCCCAGTAGCATGAGGCACGCATCCCGGGTCGATCATGCCGACCGGCGGCGCACCCGGATCGATCTTGCGAGGAGCGGTCGTGCGTGACATCGCCGTGTTCAGCGGTAGTGCCCATCCCGAGCTGGCGGCAGAGGTCTGTGCCCATCTCGGCGTGCCCCTCAGCCCGACCCGGGTCAGCCGGTTCGCCAACGACTGCCTGGAGGTCCAGCTCCAGGCCAACTGTCGTGAGCGCGATGTGTTCCTCGTGCAACCGCTGGTCACCCCCGTGCAGGAGCATCTCGTCGAACTGCTGATGATGTGCGACGCGGCGCGTGGTGCCTCCGCCGGGCGGATCACCGTGGTCATGCCCCACTATTCGTACGCCCGTTCGGACAAGAAGGACATGCCGCGGATCTCCATGGGCGGGCGGCTGGTCGCCGACCTGCTGGTGGCGGCCGGGGCCAGCCGCGTCCTCGCGATGACACTGCACTCCCCGCAGGTCCACGGGTTCTTCTCGGTGCCGGTCGACCATCTGCACGCCCTGCGGGAGCTCGCCGCGCACTTCCGCGGTCACGATCTGTCGCGTACGACGGTCGTGTCGCCGGACCTGGGCAACGCCAAGGAGGCCGCGGCCTTCGCCCGGCTGATCGGCGCCCAGGTGGCCGCCGGTGCCAAGCAGCGGTTCGCCGACGACCGGGTGAGCATCAGCTCCGTCATCGGTGAGATCACCGGGCGCGATGTCATCGTCCTCGACGACGAGATCGCCAAGGGCAGTACGGTCCTCGAACTCCTGGAGCGGCTGCGGGAGTTGGGGCCTCGGTCCATCCGGGTCGCCTGCACCCACGGGCTGTTCGCGGCGGGCGCGCTCAAGCGGCTGAGCGAGCAGGAGGACGTCCTGGAGATCGTGTGCACCAACACCGTGCCGGTGCCGGTCGAGGAACACACCGAGAAGCTGCGGATCCTGTCCATCGCCCCGGCGCTCGCCGAGGCCGTGCGCCGCATTCACAACGGTGAGTCAGTCAGTGCCCTGTTCGACGCGCCCCCGAGCGAGTAATCAGGAAGGGCGCCCCTTCCTGACCTCGTTCAGCGCTCGGCCCCCGCCAGGAAGCGGCGCAGCAACGCTCGGCGTCACCCAGGTGATCAGGAGGGTGCGCAGTGGCGCAGGCGAACTTCGAGCGGACCGAGCCGCATGTCGACATCGCCACCATCGGGCACATCGACCACGGGAAGACGACACTCACGGCGGCCGTGACGAAGGTCCCGCACGACCGGTTTCCCGAGTGCTCGGTAACGGGCATGCCGGGTTCGGGAGGCGTTCGCGAACGCTCGCACCGCTCAGCGGCTACTTCATCACCCAAATCTCGTTCGCCGCCTTCGCCGAGGACGACTCCTTGGAGATCATCCTCAGAAAGGGACCGTCGAGCCCCGACGTCGTGATCGAGCTCTCCAACCTCCATCTCCGTCTCGAAGCCCCCCGAGATTTCCGGCTGCTTCATCGACGCAATCTCCCTGATCCATCTCCCGAAGACCCCGCGCCCTTGGCCCGGAGACGCCGCCAGCCGTGTCCGACGATTCGATGGACTGCCGGAACTCGCGCGGACACGACCAGATGACAGGCTTCATCACGACACCCTCGACGCCGCCCAGGGCGCCCACCCGGTCCAGGGCCGTCTCGATGCTGTCGGTGACCGGGACCGGGCGGATCGCGGGCGGTCCGCCGTCCCGCAGGTCCAGCGATCGTCCGCGGCGCTCCGAGTACGGCTTCGACCGCCAGTCGGTCACAGAACGAGTGGGTTCCGGCTCGGCCGGCCGTATGGGTCTGGGTGTGGGTGCTGGTGCTCGGAGGCCTGGACGAATCTTGAGCGGAAGCCTGGTGCCTTGCCCTGAAGGTCGGGCTGCGCGGTAGCGGGCAGGGACCGCTACCGGCGAGGATTCCCGTCGTGACCGCAGGCGTGCCGCCCACCGTCCGCAACGGATCTCACCGAACCCGGCGGTGCCGCCGGTACGGCCGAAAGATCTGAACCAATACCGGGAATCAGGCCGCGACGAGCTCCTGCTCGCGGTCCGGCGTCTTGACCTTGGGCTTCTTGTTCGGCAGCGAGAGCCGGAAGACCTTGTGCCACGCGGAGAACACCTGCTTGGGCAGCGGCCCGGTGACGTACTCCAGCTCGTACTTTTCGAACAGCGCGCGCACCTTCACCGCGACCTCGGCGTACCGGTTGCTCGGCAGGTCCGGGAACAGGTGGTGCTCGATCTGGTGCGACAGGTTGCCGGTCATGAAGTGCATGGCCCTGCTGCCGCTGATGTTCGCCGAGCCCATCATCTGGCGCAGGTACCACTGGCCGCGCGTCTCGCCCTTGATCGACCGGCGCTCGAAGACCTGCACGCCCTCGGGGAAGTGCCCGCACATGATCACCGAGTGGGACCAGATGTTGCGGACCAGGTTCGCGGTGAACGTGGCGGCGAGCGTGGTGAGGAACGACGGGCCCGACAGCAGCGGGTGGATCACGTAGTCCTTGAGCACCTGCTTGCGGATCTTGCGGCCCACGGCCTTGGCCCGCGCGCGGAACTCCGGGTTCTTGCGGCGGCGCTTGTGCAGGTTCTTGCCGAGCTCCAGGTCGTACGCTGCGATGCCGTACTCGAAGAAGCAGGCGTTGATGAAGTTCCACAGCGGCTGGCCGAGGTGGAACGGGTGCCACTTCTGGTCCTCGTCGACGCGCATGATGCCGTAGCCGAGGTCGTTGTCCTTGCCGATCACGTTGGTGTACGTGTGGTGCAGCTCGTTGTGCGAGTGCTTCCACTGCTCGGACGGCGAGACGTGATCCCACTCCCAGGTGGTGGAGTGGATCTTCGGGTCTCGCATCCAGTCCCACTGGCCGTGCAGGATGTTGTGGCCGATCTCCATGTTGTCCATGATCTTCGCCACGGACAGACCGGCGGTGCCGAGCAGCCACGCGGGCGGGAAGAACGAGAACAGCAGCACGCCCCTGCTGACCAGCTCGAGCTTGCGCTGCGCCGAGATGACCTTGCGGATGTAGGCGGCGTCCTTCTCGCCGCGGCCGGCGATCACCTCGTCGCGGATCGCGTCCAGCTCGCGGCCAAGCTCCTCGATCTGCTCCGCGGTCAGGTGGGCGGTGGGGTCGATGGCGGTCAAGGTGCTCCTACCGTTCGATGTCGCAGGGGCCCGCCGCGGCGGACACGCAGGTCTGGATGAGGACGCCCGGCTCGGCCTCGGTGATCTCGCCGGTGCGCAGGTCGCGGACGGCGCCCGCCTTGAGCGGCGTGATGCAGCCGAAGCAGATGCCCATGCGGCACCCGGAGGGCATGAGCACGCCGGCCTCCTCGCCGATGTCCAGCAACGGCGTGGCGCCGTCCGCGTCGACGGTCTTGCCGGTGGCGCTGAACGTGACCTCGCCGCCGCCGCCGCCGCCGTCGCCGGCGACGATGCTGGGGCGGAAGCGTTCGGTGTGCAGGCGCTCTTGTACGCCGTGCTCGGTCCAGTGCTCTTCGGCGGCGTCGAGCAGGCCCGCGGGCCCGCAAGCCCAGGTCTCGCGCTCGGCCCAGTCGGGCACGAGTTCGTCGAGACGGGCGATGTCGAGCATGCCGTCCGTGTCGGTGTGCACCTCGGTGAGCCGCAGCTTCTTGTCCGCGACCAGGTCGTGCAGTTCGTCGCGGAAGATCACGTCTTGCGGCTGTGGCGCGCAGTGGACCATGACGACGTCGTCGAACTCGATGTCGCGCAGCATGCCCATCACGGGCGTGATGCCGCTGCCGGCCGTCAGGTAGAGCACCTTGGCGGGCTTGGCCTGCGGCAGCAGGAAGTCACCGGTCGGCTGGTCGAGCTGGATCAGCGTGCCCGGTGTAGCCCTGCGGACCAGGTGGTTGCTGACCTTGCCGTCCGGAATCGCCTTCACGGTGATCGTGACGCGGCCGTCCAGGCGGTTTGTCGGCGAGGTGATGGAGTAGGCACGCCACAGGCGCACCCCGTCGACGTCGACCCCGATCCGCACGTACTGACCGGCTGTGTGGCCGCGCCAGCCCCGTCCCGGCCTGATCACGACAGTCGCGGCGTCACCCGTCTCGGGGTGCACGGCCTCGATGCGCCCCCGCAGGTCAGCGCCCGCACGCAGCGGGCTGACCAGGTCGAGGTAGTCCGACGGCAGCAGCGGCGTCGTGACCATCTCCAGCAGTTTCCACGCCCTGCTGCGGAGGGCTGCACTCGTCATGACTCCAGCTTGCTGCGCCTCAAGGCGTAAAGTCCTGACCGCAGGACGTAAATCTGGTCGGCTGAATTGTTCGCAGGGAACAAAAAAGTGAACCATGCAATCCGGAGGGCCAGCGAACTGGCCCTGGACGAGACGACGGTCACCGCACTTCGGGCCGCGCTGAAGAGCACCGCCGACGAGGTCGTCCAGGCGATCATTGACGAGGTCCCTCCCTACGCCAACGCCCTTTCGGGCCGCATGGGCGGCACCATCCGCAAGGCCGTCCGCACGGCCCTGGGGCACTACCTGGACCTCGCGAGCGGGAACGCCACAGGCGGCGACGGCGGTGACGCGGCCTACGAGCTGGGCCGCGGCGAGGTGCGCGACGGCCGTTCGATGGACGCCCTGCTCAGCGCCTACCGCGTCGGCGCCCGCGTGGCCTGGCGATGCCTGGCAGCGGGTGCCGTACCCGCGGGTCTGCCCGCCGCCGAGGTCGCCAAGTTCGCCGAGCTGACCTTCGCCTACATCGACGAGCTCTCCGCCGCGAGCGCCGCGGGCCACGCCGACGAACTGGCCGCCCAGGGCAGGGCCCACGAGCGCCACCTGGAACACCTGGCCCGCGACCTCCTCGCCGGCGCCGGCCCGGACGCGCTGCTGGCCTCTGTTCAACGGGCCGGGTGGCAGCCTCCGGTTTCGCTGACCGCGGTCCTGCTGCCCGCCGCCCAGGCCCGGCCTGCCTACCGCGCGCTCGACCCGAGCACCCTCGTCCTCGACGATCTGCCGGACGCCACCGGTGTGCTGCTCGTCCCCGATGCCGACCGATCACGTCTCTTGCGGCAGCTGACCGACCGCACCGCCGTGGTCGGCCCGGCCCGGCCATGGACCCGTGCGTCCGCCTCGTACGCACGAGCCGTACGCGCGCGCTCCCTCTCCTCTGATATTCGCGACACCGAGGACCACCTGCCCGAGCTGGTGCTGAGCGCCGACGTGGACGCGTTCGCAGACCTGCGTGCCCGAGCCCTCGCACCGTTGCGGACCTTGCCTGTCGCGACCGCACGGCGGCTGGAGGAGACGTTGCGGGCGTGGCTGCTGCACCAGGGCAGGCGGGACGAGGTGGCGGCGGCGTTGTTCGTCCATCCCCAGACAGTCCGGTACCGGATGTCGCAGCTGCGGGAGCTGTTTCCGGATCTCGCATCGCCACAGCGGGTCCTTGAACTGACGCTGGCGGTCGGTCTTCGGGGCAGCTGACGCGTACGTCGACCGTCCACGCCCGCGTCCGCGAGCAGTCCAGGAATCGTGCCTCGTTCTCGGTGCCATCAGCCGGCTCATGCGGCCCGGGGAAGAGCGGTATTGGCCAGCTGGGACCGGGGGTTGATGTGAAGACCGGACAAGGCCTCGGGAAGCCCGTCGGGGGCGCTGTCTCTGAGAAGCGCGGTGGCGGATACGGCTCGACTGAATCCGGTGGACGATGCGCACCGGCCCGATCGTCGACGCGCTCATCGAGCATCTGGTCGGTGATCTGGGCCGCCATGCCCTGGAAAACGGCTTTCATGTCGTCGTGGAGGCCGCTGTCCTGGCACGAGCTGACCCACGGGCGCGCGGCGGGCTGCAGCTGGGTGACCGGCGGGGCGGCGAGGCCGGGTCACCAGGGGCGGGGGGCCGGGCCGCTCGCGCCGGGGACCACCGTGGTTCTGCGACGGCCCCGTGCCTCCCTTCCGACAGGTCAACCGGACGATTGACCGGGCCGGCCTGGCACACCGCGCGAGGGATGATGGGGATGGAATGACGGAACGTGAGGTCAGGAGTTTCCATGGCGAAGCGGGTTCACCGACCCCGTGAGGACGCGGAGTTCGATTTCATCCTCGGGATGAGCGGAGTTCCGGTCCTCGCATACTTCACCGGGACATGGCCCAAGGCAATCGAGCCGTGCCGGGTGATGGACCTCGTCGTGGGTGACATCGCAGACGAGTACACGGGCCGCCTGACGGCCGTCCGCACCGACATGACGCGCTGTCCGGCCGCAACCGAGCGATACGGTACGTGTTCGCCGACAACCCGCTGGAGTTCTACCGGGGTTCGGCCACCGCACGGGCGTCACCTCGCTGCCGGTCGACACCGGCTCGCACGCGCTCGCGACGGGCGGCAGTCCGGTCGTCATCAGGCTGCCCGGAGGACGCCTGGTCTATAACGCGGCCGGCAGCGGCAACGTCTGGGTCAACGAGAGCGGACGCAGCGACGGTACGTGGAAGGAGTACCAGACGACCTCGAAGGCCGGCTACAGCCGCAGTCTGCAGTACGTCGACGCCACCGGCCGCATCGCGGTCCTCAACAACCAGGGCACCTCCACGATCGCCTACGCCGAGGTCGACCTCGGCCGATCGGGCGGCGCCTACTACCAGTTGGTGAACCGCGGGACCGGCCAGGTGATCGGCACCGGGAACAAGACCAACGACGCGAACATCGGCAACGCGGACGTCCCCGACGTCGTCCTGGAGGACCCCGGCTCCGCGGCGAACCCGGACACCCAGTACTGGCACGTGGTGTCCGAGCCGAACGGCGGTGTGAGCCTGCTGAACAAGTCCGGCGGCCGCGCGGCGGCCGTCTGGACCGGCAACGCGACGGCCGGGCAGCGGATCGGCCAGTGGGTCGACAACAGCGCCGCCGGCAGCTGGAACCTCGTCAAGACCACCGACGGGTTCTACAGACTCCAGTCGGTCAGGAACACGAACCTGTACCTGACCGGCCCGTCCGACCATGCGCCGCTCACCTTGCAGAACGCGCTCACGGACGGCTCGCAGGACTGGGAACTCGTCCGGTAGCCGCCTCACACAGGCCCCCGAGAGGCTCCGCCCCCCACCGGCGGAGCCTCAGGGGGATGCCGTTCTCAGGCGCTGTTGCGGCCGATGCTCGCGCCGCCGTCGACGCGCAGGATCTGGCCGGTGATGAAACCCGCCTTCTCGGAGAGCAGGAAGGCGATGGCGGCTGCGAGCTCGTCCGGGCGCCCGAACCTTCCCATGGGAACAGTCGCCAGGTAGCGGGCGGCTGAGGCCGACCCGGGCGGGTTGGTCTCCCGGAACAACTCGGTCTCGGTGGGGCCCGGGGCGACAGCGTTGACGGTGATCCCGTGTGCGGCGAGCTCTCCGGCCCAGCCTCGTGTCAAGAACTCCAGGGCGGCCTTGGCCGCACCGTAGGACGTTCGACCGGGCAGCCCCAGGGTGACCAGGCTGGTGACGTTCACCACGCGGCCCCAGGACCGCTCCAGCATGCCGGGCAGGACGGCCTGGACGATCTGGACCGCGGTGCGCACGTTCATGTCGAGAACCGCGTCGAGGTCGGACAGAGCGACCTCCCCGACGGGCGCGGGCCGCACCGTCCCCACATTGTTGACCACGGCGTCGACCGGTCCCGCGCCGATCACTTCGCCCAGGACCTGATCGGTGGCCGCACGGTCGGCGAGGTCGGCTTCGTGGAACTCGCCGGGAAAGGACTGCGGTGCGCTGCGGGCGATGCCCACGGGGGTGTGGCCTTCTCCTGCCAGCTGCTCGGCGAGGGCGCGGCCGATGCCTTTGGAGGCGCCCGTGATGAGTACTCGTCTGCGGGTCATGGGTTCACTCCTTCGCTGCGCTGATCTGCGCATCGATTGTGTGTGTGGGGGGCGGGTGGGTTCGCCTCAGGCGGCCGCCGGTCGGAGGCCGGATGTGTGGGGGAGGTTCTGTTCGGCCCAGACGACCTTGCCGCCCGGTATCGGGCGGGAGCCCCACCTGCGGGACAGGTTGGTGACGAGGAAGAGGCCGCGGCCGTTCTCGTCCAGGGTGCGTGCGCGACGCGGACGCGGGGTGCAGAGGCCGGTGTCGGACACTTCGCAGGTCAGGACTCGGTGCCGGACGAGCCGTAGCTCGATCTGTCCGGTGCCGTGGCGGATGGCGTTGGTGACGAGTTCGCTGACGATCAGTTTCGTGGCGTCCTGAAGACCGTGCAGGCCCCATTCCGTCAGCTGTCGTGCGGCCAGGGTGCGGGCGCTGCTGACGGCGGACTGGTCACCGGGCAGTGTCCAGGAGGCGACCCGGGCCGGGTTGAGGGAGCGGGTGCGGACGAGGAGGAGTGTGACGTCGTCGCACGGTGCCTGGTCCGGAAGGGACTGCGTTGCGATGTCGCAGAGGTCTTCCAGGGACCGGCCCGGTTGTGCGAGGACGCTGCCCAGCCGGCGCATTCCCTCTTCGATGTCGTGGTCGCGGGTCTCGATCAGGCCGTCGGTGTACAGGGCGAGGATGCTTCCCTCGGCCAGTTCCACTTCCACGGATTCGGGGGGGTCCCCCAGGCCGACACCCAGGGGGGCTCCGGGGGGCAGGTCGAGGTACGTGACCTGCCCCTGCGGGTCGATGATCGCGGGCGGGGGATGCCCGGCGCTCGCCATGGTGCACCGGCGGGTGGCCGGGTCGTAGACGGCGTACAGGCAGGTGGCGCCCACCACCGCGGGGGTCTGGTCCGGGCTGTCGGCGTCTTCCTCGCCCAGTCGCTGGACCGTGTCGTCGAGGTGGGCCAGCAGTTCGTCGGGGGGCAGTTCCATGGTGGCGAGGGTGTGGACGGCGGTGCGGAGCCTGCCCATGGTCGCGGCGGCGTGGAGGCCGTGTCCGATCACGTCGCCGACGACGAGCGCCACCCGTGCGCCGGACAGCGGGATCACGTCGAACCAGTCGCCGCCGACACCGTGGTCCAGGTCCGCGGGCAGGTAGCGCGACGCCGCCTCGACCGCTGTGCCGCCTGTCAACCGGCGGGGCAGCAGATGGCGTTGCAGTGTGAGGGCGGCGGTGTGTTTGCGGGCGTACTGACGGGCGTTGTGCAACGACTGCGCGGCGCGGCCGACGAGTTCTTCGGCCAGGAGGAGATCGACCTCATGGAACGGCACGGGATCCTTCGTGCGGACGAACAGCGCCACGCCCAGCAGGGAGCGCCGTGCACGGATGGGTACGATCATGATCGAGTGCGCGCCGTGCTCGCGGACGCTGCGCGCCAGTTCCGGCATCTCGTCGATCCATGTGCCCGGGGCGGTGTCCAGGACCGGCTCCAGGAAGGACTTCCCGGTACGCAGGACGTCGGTGAAGGGTGAGACCGGCGGCACGAACACCGGCTCGCCGGACGCCCAGGGGTTGTCCGGGACCCCCTGGTGGATCGAGGCCAGACCGGCACGCCGGAGAGCGGGGAGATGCTTGCCCGTCGCGCCGATGCGGACCGGGGGCCCCTCCCCGAACGAGATCGACTGCTCCAGGTCCACGGCGACGTGGTCGGCGAGCAACGGCACGGCCAGGTCGGCCAGTTCCTGGCCGGCCTGCGTCACATCCAGGGTGCTGCCCAGACGCGTACTGGCCTGGCTGAGGACGGCGAGGCGCTCACGCGTCCGCCGGCTCGCGGTGACGTCAGCGCCGATGATGCACACCCCCAGCGCTCGGCCGTCGGCGCCCTGGAGGCACTGGAACGAAACCGCGAACTGGTGCTCCGGGCCCTGACTCGTCGGCAGCCACGTCCGGTACTCGTGGATCTTGGTCGCACCGTTCTGGAGAACCTGCCGCATCACCGCCTCGATCGTTTCGGCATTGACACCGGGCAGTACCTCGGTGAACCGACGTCCGAGACGTCGGTCACGGGACAGGCCGTCGTGGTTCTCGGCAACGTCGTTCACGTAGGTGGACCGCAGTTGCCGGTCACGGATGCCGACACCGATCGGCGCGCGGGCGAGAAGCGGTCCCCGCACCGATCGGTCGATCGCGTCCCCGGACTGCGGGACGGCGTCGGTCACGGACGCGAGCCATCGCGCTGTCCCGTCCTGACCGTGCAACATCGTGAGCCGTACGCTGGCGTCGAGTACGCGGCCGTCCCGGTGGCGCACTGCCGTCGCCCCTGACCACCCGTTTTCGGCCCGGCACTGCTCGACAAACGCTGATGTCGTCGTCGCTTCCTTGAAGGACGGCAGCACGAGTGCGGCGGACCGGCCCACGACGTCCCCGGCACAGAATCCGACGAGCCGCTCGGCGGTGTGTGTCCATGCGGCGACCGTCCCCTGCTCGTCGAGCAGCGCGATGGCCGTGTCGGATATATCAGACGCGTTCAACTGCTTGCCGAGTGTCACTGCGTCGATGCTGATCGTGGTCGTCAAGTGCTGTCCTCGGGAGTCTGGGAAAGCCGGCGGTATGGGGCTCCGGCGGTGTGCCCCTTTTCTCCCCTGATGACCGGATAGGGGTCGGTTTTGTGACAGCGCTGCAGCCGTGACTGGTACAGCTCCCGTCATCCAGGTCGTCGCAGGGCTGTGGAGGGCGCCGTTCCTGGGCTCAGGCCAGCCGGCCCAGCGCTTGTGCCAGTGGCTCCAGCACGGCGGGGGTGCAGGGCGGCGGCAGGTAGACGATGGCAAGCTCCGCACCGGCCTCGCCGAGCTCGGCGGCGGTGGCCGCCGTCGCGGCCGGATCGCCGCTGAACCGCACCTGGCCCGACAGCAGGATCTCCGCCGGGTCCCGGCGGACGTCGGCGCAGTGCCGGTGGAGTACGTCGCGCGCGCGGATGAACTGCCCGACCGTGCCGCTGTCGAAGTTCCAGTGCTGTGCGAAGCGGGCGGCGGTGCGCAGGGTGCGCTTCTCGCCGCTGCCGCCGATGCACAGCGGCGGGTGCGGCCGCTGCACGGGCTTGGGGTTGCAGCGGGCGCCGGTCAGCTCGTAGTAGCTGCCTTTGAACGTCGTGCTCTCCCGGCTGAGCAGACCGGTGATGACCTCGCACGCCTCTTCGAACCGGTCGCTGCGCTCTTTCGGGGTGCCCAGCTCGATGCCGTAGGCACTGGACTCCTCCTGGTTCCAGCCGGTCCCGAGGCCGAGCTCCAGCCGGCCGCCGGACACGATGTCGAGCGTTGCCGCCATGTTGGCCAGCACCGCAGGATGCCGGTAGTGGATGCCGGTGACCAGCGTGCCCATCCGCAGCCGGCTGGTCGCCTGTGCCAGCGCGGTCAGCGTGATCCAGCCCTCCAGGCGGGGGAGGGCCGGGTCGGCGCTGTGCGTCGGGTAGAAGTGGTCGGAGGTCCAGCCGGACTCGAACATCCCGATGTCGTCGGCGGCCCGCCACACCTGGAGCATGGCGTCCCAAGTCGTACTCTGCGGTGACGTCTTGAAGGCAAAACGCATGCGGCCACGCTAGTGCGACGCGCGTCCCTCCCCGGACGTCGCAGGCCGCCGCGAAGCGCTCGCCGTGACGGCCGCGCCGGTCAAGGCCGAAGCGGTCCGGCTGGTTCGGGAGTTCTGGCGCCCGCTGTCAGTCGCCGATGCGATGATCCCCGCACACGACAGCGAAGGAGACCCCTCTTGGACAGCGGGGACACCAGGCCCTTCGGCAACGACGTCAGGGCAATCGGGCTCGTGTGCAGACCGGGGCCTCCGCAATGAGCTACAGCCTGAGCCTCTACAGGTTCTTGGACGGTGAGCCGGCCGAGCCGGACATGGACGTGGTCCGGGCGGTCCTTTCGCCCTGTGACGCCGCGCCCGAGAAGGCGGCCGAGGGCGATAGGGAGTTCTGGATCCGTGCCGCCGACGGCAGCGAGGCCGAGGTGTTCGTCTTCGACAGCGGCATCGGCGTCGAACGCCCGCAGGCCGGCGACGTGTGGAAGATCATCATCGAGCTGGCGGACCGGCTCGGAGCGGGGATCCTCATTCCCGACGGCACGTTCTTGTGCCGTGAGGACATGCGGGGACACCTTCCCGAGGGCCTGGAGAGCGATGCTGTTTTCGTCCCGGAGATCACCCTCGAAGTCTTTGAGAGAGCCGCGGGGCCGTTCAGCCCTCCGCTGACCTGATGTCCGGCCTCGCGCGGGGAACTTCGCCTCCGTCGCCGCCCCGACCCGGCGACCGGGTACGGACCCGATCGCCCGGGAGTCCGGGAGCAACCTTTCCGGCTTCTGCGGCCACTGAACAGCGCACCATCGACTCGCTCTTTTGATCGGACGGACATGAAGGCAACAAGGCAGGCCGCGCGGCGTCGCCCGCGCAGGCGAGGGCGGGTGACAGGCACGGCGCTGGCGCTGGTCGCCACCGTTGTGCTCGTCTCCCTGATCGTGGTCCTCCGCTCCGGCCGCGACGCCGGTGCCGGGAACGCAGCGGCCACGCCCGTCGCCGGCTCCCAGGAGACGGCCGTCCCGTCGGCGGCGTCCGGACGCAAGCCGCCCACGGCCTCCCCGGCCGCGACGGCCGGCGCGACCGCTCCAGCGCCTTCTGCGACCACCGCACCGGCGCGGACCCGGCCCGCGACCACCCGCCGGCCGGCTTCCGGCACGGCGTCATTGGCGGGACGGATCCGGCCCGAGACCACCTATCGGGGAACCGCCACCCACTACGACGCCGGGACAGGCGACGGAGCCTGCCTGTACGGCCCGAGCGATGACCTCATGACCGCGGCGATGAACCACACCGACTACGAGTCGTCCAAGGCGTGCGGGGCGTACGTGCGCGTCCGCGCGGCAGGCGGCGCCTCGGTCACGGTCCGGATCACCAACGAATGCCCGCTGCCCTGTGCACCTGGTCAACTCGACCTCAGCGCGCAGGCCTTCGCCGAACTCGCCGCTCCCTCGCTCGGCCGCATCCAGGTCACGTGGAGCCTGCTGAGCCCCAGCACGTCCGACACGGTCTCGATCCGGTACAAGACCGGGTCCAGCCGCTGGTGGTGCGCCATCCAGGTGATCGGCCACCGGAATCCGGTGGCGCGGCTGGAGGTCCGCACCGGCGGCGGCTGGCATCCGCTGCCCCGTACCGACTACAACTACTTCCTCTCCGACCGGGGCAGCGGGTGCGGGGGCGCGATCAGGATCACCGACATCTACGGAGAACCCCTGGTGCTCAACGGGATCGCCCTGCGGCCGGACGCCGTGCAGCCGACGCGCGTTCAGTTCGCGCAGCACTGACCCCCGCCGACCGAGCGGTCGAGCCCGGCCCCGGCCCGCGCGCCGTGACGCGGCCCGGAACGTCCTGTCAGGCGCTCTTGAACTGCGCGGTGACGGCGGCCACGCGCTTGCCCTGGTAGACGGCGGCGGCACGGGCGGTGTCGTCGACGGGGACCGCTCCCTGGCCGTTGACGTGGCTGGTGCCGTAGGGGTTGCCGTCGGCGAACTTCACGGGGTCGGTGTAGCCGGGCGTGACGATGATGCCGCCGAAGTGGTGGACGGAGTTGTACAGGGCCAGCAGCGTGGACTCCTGCCCGCCGTGCGCGGTGGCGGTGGCGGTGAAGCCGCTGTAGATCTTGTCGGCCAGCTTGCCCTGGGCCCACAGGCCGCCGAGGGTGTCGATGAACTGCTTGAGCTGGCTGGCGATGTTGCCGAAGCGGGTGGGGGAGCCGAAGATGACGGCGTCCGCCCACTCGATGTCGTCCGGGGTCGCCACGGGGATGTCCTCGGTGGCCACCATGTGCGCCGCCCAGGCCTCGTTGGTGGCGATGGCTTCCTTGGGGGCCAGTTCGGCGACGCGCAGAAGCCGTACCTCCGCGCCTTCCTTGCGGGCGCCCTCGGCCACCGACTCCGCCAGCTCGTGGACTGTCCCGCTGGAGGAGTAGTAGATCACTGCGATCTTGGGAGACATCGGAAGGTCCTTTTCTTCTTCTGCCGGCGTGACGGCGCGAGTCGCCGTGCTGAGGGCGGGGTGCGTGGTCGCGTTCGTGATGGGGCCGGTGGTGGGGCTGGTGGTGGGGTGAGCGGTGGCGGTCAGGGAGAGCCGCAGCCGGCGGGCCGCCATCCCGCGGGCGGCTGTCAGGCCGTGGCGGTGCCGGTCGACGGTCGCCGAGGCCGAGAGCCGCAGCGATCCGTCCCTGACGGTCAGTGAGTCGATCGTCAGCCGGAGGGGAGCGCGGTGCCCACGGACCGTGAGCGACCCCTCCACCGTCCAGACGCCGTCGTCGCCGCGGACCGCCCCGCTCGACTCGAAGCGGATGGCCGGGTGCCGGTCCGTGTCCAGGAACGCGGGCGAGCGCACGTGATCGTCCCGGCGCGCCGCACCGGTGTGGAAACTGCCCGCCGCGACGACCGCGTGCACGGCCGACCCGGTCACCGGTTCGGCGACGGAGATGCTCGCCGACTCCAGCGTGAAGGTGCCGTTCACCCTGCCGAGGCCGAACAGGTGCCGGGTGGTGAAGGTGATGGACGATCGCGCCGGATCGACCTGGTAGGTCCCGGCGGGCGGCAACTGGACACTCATGCCCTTCTGGCCTCTCACTCGTCGTCGCACGCGGCGATCCCCGACAGATTGTTCCTTGCGTAAGCAAGCATCTCTACGATGGTGATGCTTTGTCAAGCAAGTAAACGAGGGCTTGTCGGGTCGGCGCCTGCAGGCGTGCCGTGGGCCGGCTGGATCCCGCGGCCGCCAGCCCGTTCGCCGCGCGGGCGCGGGCGCGGGCGGTCGCCGGCCGGCCCTGCCAGTGCCGCAGGCTGCGCGGGAACCCGGGATCCGGTCACCGTTTGAGCTTGCTTGCTTGAGCATGTAAGCTACACGGATGAATGACGCTGCTCCGCTGGCCGCCGAGGAAGAGCGATTCTGGCGTGCCCTGATGCGCGTCATCATCGCGCTCCCGCGCTCGCTGGACGACGATCTGCTGCGGGCCACGGGACTGACGCTCACCGAGTACGTCGTCCTCATGAGTCTCTCCGAAGCGGAGAACCAGGAGCTGCGGATGACGGATCTCGCCGCGGCCAGCGCCCTGTCGGCAAGCCGGATCACCCGGATCGTGGACACGCTCCAGGCCCGGGGCCAGGTGACCAAGCGGCGTCACGAAGGCGACGGGCGGGGCAATGTGGCCTCTTTGACCCCCGAGGGGCTGAAGCGTCTTCAGGCCGCCTACCCCGTTCATCTGGCGAGTGCCCGTAAGCGGGTCGTCGACCAGCTCGACGGACGCTCCCTGCCCGCTCTGGTGAGGCAGTTCGAGGCCGTGGTGAAAGAACTCGACTGAATCAGGCCACCGGCGGCCGTGTCCCGGTCCGGTCGGTCGTCAGCCCGCGCTCGGCGAGGAGCCACCCGCCGTCCTGCTCGGCGAATTCGCCGGGACAACGGATCGGGGCGGTCACCGGCGTCCGCTGCCGCCGAGGCGTGGCTCAGGGACGCGTCCGTGACGCGGGAGGACCCGGGGCTGCGTTTGGGTCAGGCCTGGGCCGCGGGGGTCTGGCACGCACGCCCCCAAACTCTCGGCTTCGCTCGAACAGGGAAGGGCCCCCTGCGGCGTTGTCGTCGGTCGCCATGGCTCCGCCACGACTCCCTCCTCCGCCTTGCGGCTGCACGCACCGGACCCCGCTCACCGGCACCGGTCAAGCCCCGTTGCCGGCGTACAGGCAAGCAAACGTGCACAGTCAGGTACGCCTGAACGTACACAGGGTCTCGGTGTGAAATGAGCTGGTCTCAAGACCGACAGGCGTTGCCCCGCGCCGTGGGCAACCGGGCAGGACGACGCCACCTGGATCGCGAATGGATCGCGAACTCCGGCGGTTGCGGTCCAGGCGGCGTTCAGCGGGCGGCGGTTACTCGGCGAGCAGCTCGACCGGGATGCTGCCGCGCGTGGCGTTGGAGTACGGGCAAACCTGGTGGGTGGCCTCGATGAGCTCGCGACCGACTTCCCGGGGCAGGCTGTCCGGCAGCTTCGTCCGCAGGCTGACTTCGAGCTGGAAGCCGCCCTGCCCGTTGGGGGCGAGGCCGACTTCGGCGGTGACCGACATGCCCGAGACGTCGATCTTCTCCTTCTGTGCCACCAGCTGCATGGAGGTGGCGAAGCAGGCCGCATAGCCCGCCGCGAAGAGCTGCTCGGGGTTGGTGCCCTCGCCGGTGCCGCCCAACTCCTTCTGGAGGGCCAGCTCGACGTCCAACTTGCCGTCCGAACTGAAGGCGCGGCCGTCGCGGCCGGTCGCGGTCGCGACGGCGGTGTACAGGCTCATGTCCTGCCCTTCTGGTAGACCGATCGGCCAATCTGTTTGGCGCACTCAGCGTATGGAGGTCAGGAGGCGCTCCCCATGGCTCACCGTCTCCGTTTCATATCTGATCGTCTTGCGCGTAGCGGCCTCGCGATACGGTCTGGCGATGGACGTGCTCAGCGATGCGATCGGTGTCATGCGTATGGGGCGCCCGCATTCCAGTGAGATCCGCAAGCGCGCTCCGTGGGGAGTGCGGGCCGAGCCGTTCTCCGGGGCCGGCTTCCATGTGGTGCTGGAAGGGGCATGCTGGCTGATCCCGCCGACGGGCGCCGCGATCGCCCTGAGCGTGGGCGATGTGGTGTGCCTTCCGCACGGCTGCGGGCACGCTCTGGCCGACAGCCCGTCGACGACCCTGACGGGCGCACCCTCGGCCTCCCTGCGGGAGATAGCGCCGAGCGCCGACGACGGCGAGGGAGCCACGACGGTCCTGCTGTGCGGCGCATACACGCTCGACCAGACCCGGCCACATCCACTGTTCGAGGAACTGCCCGAGGTCATCCACCTTCCGGCACGTCTTGGCCACCGCACGCCGCTGCATGCTGCCGTCAACCTGCTCGGCGACGAGATCGCCTACCCGGACCACGGAACCGAAGCGGTCGTGTCGGCCCTGCTGGACATCATGCTGCTGTACATCCTGCGGGCCTGGCTCGACGAGCAAACCGACGACGGTCCGGCCACCGGGTGGGCCGCGACGCTGCGCGATCCGGCGATCACCGCAGCGCTGCACCATATCCACCGGGAACCCGCCGGGCAGTGGACGGTCGAAGCGCTGGGCGCGAAAGCCGGACTGTCGCGCGCGGCCTTCTCCCGCCGGTTCACCTCGCTGGTCGGCAAACCGCCGCTGGGCTACCTGACCTGGTGGCGGATGACCCTGGCGGCGCGACTGCTGCGTGACAGCGACAAGCCGGTACAGACCGTCGCGCAGCGCACCGGATACACCTCCGAATTCGCCTTCGCCAAAGCGTTCAAACGAGAGTACGGCCTGGCTCCCGGCCGGTACCGCCAGCAGTCGCGGAGGTAGTCAGCTCAGCACGCCCTGACGACGACGGCCTCCTGCCGGACGCCATCGTGAACTGCCGCCGACCGCTCGAAGCCGGGCGGCGAGTACGGCGCCCGCGGATCCGCCTCCGACGACGATGACATCGGCGTCCTTGCCCGGCGGTCGTTGCTGTCACGCACGGACTTTCCTTTGAGGGCCTGTCAGCGGATGCTCTTTGAACGCTTCTTCAAGCACACTGATACAGCGGGGGTTGGTCAGGTTCCTGCCACGTGCTGCGGCCAGGGATGCGGTATCCCAGAGGCGCGGTATCTCAGAAATGCGCTGCCTCGGGAACGACGCGTTCTCCGAGCAGCTGGAGGGCTGCCTGCTGGTCGGCTCCCCGTACCGGGCCGATGACGTGGTCGATGCCGATCCGGTGCAACCGGCGCAGTTCGGCGAGCAGGCCCGGCACGTGCTCGCCGCGCGGCCCGGGGTCGAGGGGGAGAAGGACGGTCTTCTCGATCGTGTCGTAGTCCCGCCCGGCCCGGTCGCAGTGCCCGCGCAGCACGTCGAGTTTGTGCCGGAGGTCCGGTCCGTGGAAGAGGTTGCAGGCGTTGCCGTACTCCGCGACGAGCCGCAGTGTCTTCCGCTCGCCGGACCCGCCGATCAGGACCGGCGGATGGGGGCGCCGTACCGTGGCCGGGGAGTTGAGGGTGCGTTCGAGCCGGTAGTGGCGGCCGTTGAAGGGCCCTTCGTCGTCGCTCCACATCTGCAGGCAGATCCGCAGCGTCTCCTCGAGGCGTTCGAACCGCTCCGCGAGGGGCGGGAAGGGCAGGCCCAGTCCGCGCGCCTCGGCGACGTTGAACCCCGCGCCGACGCCGATGCCCAAGGCCGCCCGGCCCTCGGACAGTACGTCGAGCGTGGTGACCATCTTGGCCAGCAGGCCGGGCTCGCGGTAGCCGGCCGAGGTCACCAGGGCGAGAAGCTCCACGCGTTCGGTGCTCGCCGCCAGGTAGCCCAGCGTGGTGTACGCCTCCAGCATCTCCTGTTCGGACGTCCCCACGATCCCGATCTGGAAGAGATGGTCCATGACGGCGATGCGCGTGAACCCGTACTCCTCCGCGGTGCGGGCGAGCCGGCCCACGTGACGTGCGATACCTGCCGGGCCCCGGGGCCGGGTGAAGTCAGCGATGGCCATGCCGAGGTTCATGCGGGCTCCCGTGTCCGGACCGACCGACCGAGTATGCCCAGGCATTCATCTGCTTTGTCAAGCAAGGAAATACCGGTGAGTATCGCTCTTATTGGTGTCAGGAAACCAATTTCCTGGCAAATGTGGTGTCCGTCGCCCAATGGCTCCATCCGTGCACGCTCCTAGCGTCGTCCTGACGGAAGCGGTCCGATCCCCGGACCGGAAGGAGAGCGGTACATGAGCGCGGCAAAGGAGCGGTGCATGAACGCGACGGACGGCACGGCGGCCGGCCCGTCGCGGGCCCCGGGGCGGCGCCCGCCCGTGGCATGACCGTGGCCGCGCGGAGCGCCGGGCCCCGGCCGGCCGGAGGTCCGCTGCGGCGTCGCCCCGCCGGCCGTGGCGGCCGCTGGACGTGCCGTCACCGAACGGACCGCATTTCGCGACGAGGGCGCCGGTGTCGAGCAGGATCGGATCGGCGCTTGGTTCCGGCGTCCCACGACGCGAGGGAAGGCGCCCGGGCCTTCACCGAGAAGCGCGCACCCCACGGGCAGGGCCGCTGACCCGGCGCCCGGCTCCAGCACGAAAGTCGGTGGCAACAATGACCGAGCGATCCACCGTCCACAGCGTGACCTACGACCTGCTGCGGACCCTGAAACTCACCACGGTCTTCGGCAATCCCGGCTCGACCGAGCAGACCTTCCTGCAGGATTTCCCCGAGGACTTCACCTACGTCCTGGCGCTGCAGGAGGCGTCCGTCATCGCGATGGCCGACGCCTTCGCCCAGGTCACGCGCCGCCCGGCACTGGTCAACGTGCACTCCTCGGCCGGGGTGGGAAACGCGGTGGGCAACCTGGTGGCGGCCTACCACGGAAACACGCCCCTGATCATCACCTCGGGACAGCAGCACCGTGAACTCGTGATCGGGGAGCCGTATCTCGGCAACCGCGAGGCCACCACGCTGCCGAAGCCGTGGGTGAAGTGGTCCTACGAGCCGGCCCGCGCCGAAGACGTCCCCGAGGCCTTCATGCGGGCCTACGCGGAGGCACTGCAGCCGCCGGCGGGACCGGTCTACCTGTCGATTCCCATGGACGACTGGAAGCGGCCGCTGTCCGGATTCACCCGGGTCCGGACCGTCAGCGACCGGGTCGTCCCCGATGCGCAGCGCCTGCGGCTGTTCGCCGACCGCATCTCCGCAAGCCGCCGTCCCGCGCTGGTCTTCGGGCCGGAGGTGGACCGCGCCGGCGGCTGGGACGCGGCCGTGGCCCCGGCGGAGAAGCTGCGCGCTTCCGTCTACGGCGCCCCGCTGCTGGACCGCGCCTCCTTCCCCGAGGACCACCCCCTCTTCCGCGGCCCGCTCGGCATGTCGGTGAAGACCATCAGCGACCGGCTGGCCGGGCACGACCTGGTGGTCGTGATCGGCGCGGAGGCGTTCCGCTACTACCCCTACGTGCCCGGCGACTACCTCCCCGACGGCACCGAACTCCTGCAGATCACCGGCAATCCGGGGGTGGCCGCGGCGGCGCGGGTGGGCGACAGCCTCCTGGGCGATCCCGCGACGGCGACCGGGCTGCTCCTGGACATGGTCGCCGAGGGGTCTGCGCGGACCGCTCCGGAGCCGATGGCGCGGCCCCGTGAGCTGCCGCAGGTGCCGGGCAGCCCGCTCACCCCGCCGGAGGTGTACGCCGCCCTGAGCAGGGTCCGGCCGCCGGACGCGGTCATCGTCAACGAATCGACCTCCACGATGGCGCAGCAGGTCGAGTGGCTTCCGACGGTCAGGAGCGGATCGTTCTTCGCCACGGCCAGCGGAGGGATCGGCTGGGGCACCCCGGCCGCGGTGGGCGTCGCGCTGGGCGACCGGGAGCGGGGCGTCGACCGGCCGGTGGTCGGCCTGATCGGCGACGGTTCCTTCCAGTACTCCGTGCAGGCCATCTGGACGGCGGCCCGGCACGACCTTCCCATCGTGTACGTGGTCATGCGCAACCAGGAGTACTCCATCCTCAAGTCGTTCGCGGTACTGGAGGAGACACCGGGCGTTCCGGGACTCGACCTGCCCGGGCTCGACATCGCCTCCGTGGCCCGCGGATTCGGATGCCGTGCGGTCGACGTGGAGACCACGGGGGACCTGGAGCGTGAGTTCAAGGCGGCCCTGAGCGCCGGCACCACCACCGTCATCGTGGTGCCCACCCAGCCCCAGAAGGCGATGCTGTAGGCCGTGCGACCGGCACGGCGGGACAGGAGACAGCGGTCATGGACCTTGGACTGAAGGACCGGGTGTACATCGTCACCGGTGGCACCCGCGGTCTGGGCAGGGCCGCCGCGCGCGAACTGGTGGCGGACGGGGCGAGGGTGGTCGTCAGCGGCCGCGGCGAGAAGCCGGTGGCCGCCGCCGAGGCGGAGCTCGGCGGCCGGGGGCAGGCGGTCGGTGTCGTGGCCGACAACGCCGACCCCGCTGCCCCGGACCGGCTCATCGGCGCGGCACGCGATGCCTTCAGGCGGCTGGACGGGGTGCTCATCAGCGTCGGCGGCCCGCCGGCAGGTACGTCGGACACCACCGACGACGATCTGTGGCGTGCCGCCTTCGAGTCGGTCTTCCTCGGTGCGGTGCGGCTGTCGCGCGCCGTCGCGGCGGAGCTGGACGGGGGAGGGGTCATCGGCTTCGTCCTCTCCAGCTCCGTGTACGAGCCGATTCCCGGCCTCGCGCTCTCCAACGCCTTCCGGCCGGGCCTGGCCGGTTACGCGAAGAACCTGGCGAACGAGCTGGGTCCCCGGGGCATCCGCGTCGTCGGTCTCGTGCCCGCCCACATCGAGACCGACCGGGTCCGCGAACTCGACGCGCACACCGGCCACGCCGACGCCGCCCGCGCCCGTGCGACCGCCGGCGTCCCCCTGCGCCGCTATGGAACCCCCGAGGAGTTCGGCCGCAGCGCCGCCTTCCTGCTGTCGCCCGCCGCGTCCTACCTGACGGGCGTGATGCTGTCGGTCGACGGGGGTGTGCGCAGGAGCTTCTAGGGCCTGCCCGGCCGGTCATGCCGCAGATGCGGGGGCCCGGTACGCCCTCCCCCAAGCTCTTCGAGCAGGGGGTGCCCCCAGCGGCGGTGCCGCCGGCGGAGCCTAGGGGCGCAGGGCGACGCCGACGGCCATGGTGAGCTTGTCGACGAATGCCGGACGGTCGGCGACGCGGTGCTTCCAGCCCTCGGCGGCGGCGTGCAGGACCTCGGCGATCTGCCGCGGGGTGACGCCTGCGGTGGGCCGGCCGGAGGCGGCGACGGCCTCGGTGAGCGCGTCGAGGAAGGCGCCCCGGTAGTCGTCGTACATGTTCTCGAGCTGCGCGGTGCCGTGCTCCAGCAGGTCGTCGACGCCCTCGTTGATGTGCGTGCCGACGTAGCGGCCCAGATGGGCGTCGAGCGCGGCCACCAGACGCGCGTTGAGGTCCGCACCGGGCGCGGCCAGCGCCGTGCGGGCGTCGCCCAGGGCCTCGTCCAGCGCCTGCCGCATGGTCTCGCGGAACAGCTCCTCCTTGCCGGAGAAGAGGAAGTACAGGCCGGGGCGGGAGATGTCCGCCGCCTGGGCCACCGCGTCCATCGACGTCTTGCGATAGCCGAACGTGGCGAAAACGGTCAGTGCCGCCGCGAGCACCTGCTCGCGGCGTCGGGTGTCCCCACGGGTCGCTGCCATATGCACACCATACCGACTGAGCGTGCTATACATGTTTTGTAGATTCTGTTTAGTAGCGAGTGTGGGTGCAGAGACCACGCCGCGAGAGAGGGCATCATGCGCAAGACCGTTCTGATCACAGGTGCTTCGACAGGCATGGGCGAAGCGGCCACCTTCGAGTACGCCGCGCGCGGCTGGAACGTCGTGGCCACCATGCGCGACACGGCCAAGGCCAACCCGGCCTTCGCCGGCCTCGGCAACGTCCTGGTCGCACGCCTCGACGTCACCGACGCCGCCGGCATCGAGCAGGCCGTCAAGGAGACCCTCGACCGCTTCGGCGCCATCGACGCCCTCGTGGGCGCCGCCGGCTACGGGCAGGTCGGCACGGTCGAGGAAGTCAGCCCCGACCAGCTGCGCGACCAGTTCGAGACCAACGTGGTGGGCCTCGTCCAGGTGATCCAGGCCGTACTCCCGCACATGCGGGAACGCGGCCGCGGCCACATCATCAACGTCGGCTCCATGGGCGGCCACGTCAGCCTGCCCACGATGGCCGTGTACTGCGCCTCCAAGAGCGCCGTGCAGAACCTGACCGAGGGACTGGCCAAGGAGGTCGGCCCGCTGGGCATCCGCGTCACCCTGGTCGAGCCGGCGGGCTACAACACCAGTTTCGGGACCAATGCGAAGCTCCCCGCCACGTCCATCCCCGACTACGCGCCCTCCTACGCCGCCATGGCCGCATTCGACCAGCAGGCGGTGCGGGGCGACCTCGTCAAGTCCATGGCGGCCGTCGCCGACATCACGGGCATCGACGAGCCCCCGCTGCACCTCGCGGTGGCCACCGCAGGCCTGGAGATGGTGCGCGGCCGCTTCGCCGAACTGATGGACGAGTACACCCGCTGGGAGCCGGTCACGGCCGGCACCGACTGACGCCGAGGAGCAGCTCCCAGATCTCGGCCACGGACCGCCCGGGGGCGACAGGCCGGCCGGCGCGAGGGCGTGTCATGCCGGGGCGCTGCGAAGGAGCGTCAGGCCGAGGTACTGGACGGCCAGCAGCGCGACTTCCAGATCGATGCGGCGCTCCTGGACGGGATGGCCCATGACCTCCTCGGCCTTCCGGATGCGGTAGTGCACGGTGTTCTTGTGCAGAATCTGAGCGCCGGCCGTGGCGGTGTAACTGCAGCCGGTGTCCAGGAAGATCTGCACGGTCTCCCGCAGCCGCGCGCAGTTCTCGTCATCGACAGCCAGCGGGCCCAGAACCCCCCACACCCAGGCGCGCATGTCCTCGACATTGGCGCACATCAAGGCGATCGGAGCCACCCGGGAGTACTCGGTGAACCGGGTGCCGGGACTGGCCAGCGTCGCCAGCTCCTGGGTGCGCAGTGCCTGGTGGTGCGTGGAGCGGAACCCCCCGATGCCGGGCTCCACGTTCCCCACGCACACATGCACCGAGGCATCGGTCCTCTCGATCGCGTCCGACAGCTGTTCCCAGGAGACGTCGTGGTGCGAGCCGAACGGCAGCCACGCCCAGGACAGCGCTTCGTCCCGGGGAACGAACAGCGGCCGGGCAGGACAGCCGAGCGCTTCGGCGGCCACGGTGGTCATCCGGTCGAGTCTGGCCAGCCCCGCACCCGCCTCCGCCAGCGGGGGCAGCCAGGACACCAGCCCGAGGTGGTACTGCCGGATGCGGTACCCCAGAGCCGACTCCGCCCAGTCGAGATCGACGTCCTTCCCGGCGAGGATGTCCCGCACGCGCGCGGCACGCACGGCTGTCCGGCTCAGCAGCCAGTGGTCGCGTTCGAGCTGGTAGACATCGATGACATGCTCCGTGACCCGGTCGATGTAGCCGAAACTCATGTTCAGCATGCGCCGGTTGGTCGCGGCGGACAGGGACTCGTCGGCGCCCTGACGGCTGAGCTCGTCGAGACACCATTGCAGGAAACGCCAGTGCCCGATCCTGTAGGACCTGATCAGCGCACCGAGGGGTACGTTCCGCTGGGCCAGTCTCCGGGCGTACTCCGAGGCGACCGGGGGCCCCTCGACGTTGTCCAGCGGTATGTCGTTCTCGAAAATGTGCAGCAGCGTGGCGACGTTCTCCGCGACGCTCGCTTCGAGGATCTTGATGACGGTCCCGTCACCCCGGAGCTCCGGGATCTCCGCGAGCAGCTGCTCCCCGATGTCACGGCTGACGTCCGAAAGATGTGCCCCCACGCTCTCCGCGACCACGGACAGCTGCTTTGCGGCCTCGGGATACTCCGCAGCCATGCCCCGATCGTACAAAACGAGATCACCGGCTGCTCATCGGCGGACCGCGCACGCGCGACGTGACCGGGGGCCGCGGCGGATCAATGCACGCCGGCCACAACCCCTTCAGCGCGGTCCGTACCGCTGTGACCACCTGGATCACGGGATGGAGCCCCCGCGACCGGGCAACCGGCAACTTCCCGCAGTCGCGCGGCCACTGCCTTGCCAGCCACACGTCCGACCCGGCCTTCCGGACCCGGCTGGCCAAAGCCCCCGAGGAGGATGTGCGGGCCGCACTGCTGGAGTGGGCACGGACCTTCGGCAATCCGCTGACCTGGGACGATCTCAGCCGGCTGCGGTCGATCACCGACCTGCCGCTCGTCCTCAAAGGTATCTGCCACCCCGAAGACGCGCGCCGTGCCAGGGACGGCGGCGCGGACGGGAACCACCACCCCAGCCACGGCGGCCGGCAGGCGAACGGCGCACTGCCCGCCGCGGAGGCGCCGCCGGGAGCGAGCTCCGTACGTGCAACAGGGTCTGTCCGGCCGGCCGTTGACGGGATCGGGTCCGCCTGCCCGGGGATCCGCCTCTCCCGGTTCCCGTCCCTGGTCAGGGCATCTTCGCCCTGCAATATGCTGGCTCGGTGAGTAGCGAACCGGTACCGCCAGAGGGCACCGCCGTCGAGCTGATGCGGGCGATGACGCGGCTGCGCGCGCGGCTGCGCACCGAGGCGCCGATCGACGACCTGCCGTGGAACTGGTCGCATCTGACCACGCTGCACCGGATCGTCACGGACGGCCCGATGACCGTGAGCGAGCTCGCGCAGGCCGAGCACGTGCGGCGGCAGTCGATGGCGGAGACCGTGGCCGCGCTGCGCGCCGGTGAACTGGTCACCACCGCGAAGGACCCCGACGACGGGCGCAAGGCCCTGGTGAGCGCGACCCCGGCCGGGCGGACGCTGACCGAGCGGATCCCGGCGGCCCGTGAGGCGTGGCTGGCCGAGGTGATCGGGTCCGCGCTTCGGGCCCCCGAGCGCCGGACGCTCGACAGGGCCGCCGAGATCATGAATCGCCTGGCGGACTGTGAGACCGCCTAGCGCCGTGCCGGCTACTGCGCTGCCGTGCTCAGGGCGGCGAGGTCCGCGGTGCTGATGATCTCGGCCTGGTGGGGGAAGACCTTCTCCATGAGCACCTGGTGCACCTCCGGATCGGGGTCGGCGGTGGCGTCGGCCAGGAGGAACAGACGGTAGTCCTCATCGGCCGCCTGCCGCAGGGTGGTCAGCACCACGCCGCTGGTGGACAGCCCGGCGAGGACCAGGGTGTCCACGCCGCGGGCACGGAGTTCGGCGCGCAGGTCGGTGTCGCTGGCGAAGGCACTGATCCGTGTCTTGCGCACGGTCAGATCGTCCTCCCCGGCCTTCAGGGACTCGTGCACGGCCGTCGCCGCGGTGCCGTCGGTGAGGTACCCGGCCGCGACGGCCTGGGAGAACGTCTTGTTGTGGGCGGGCACGGCGGCGGCGTCCTTCTCCGCGAGCGCGACGCGTACGAAGACGACGTGCGCCCCGTGGGCGCGGGCCCAGGCCAGTGCCTCGCCCGCGCGGGCGAGCACGCCCTGCGGGTCGGGCACGGCGCCGAGCACGACGGGCTGGAAGTCCATCAGCAGCAGCGCGGTGCGGGCCGGGTCGAGGGCGGGGGCGGTGTGCGTACCAGTGGTCATGTCTGTGGATCGGCTTTCTGTGCGAGGGGGTTCTGTGCGAGTGGGGTGTGTGCTGGGCGCGGGGTCCGGATTCCGCGCCCCGGCCGGGGGCTGGTTCGTGTGGTGCCGGTCGGCGCGGGCCAACTGCCGGTCGAGGACGGTCATCACGAGGACGAGAGCGGAGATCGCGACCAGCACCCACGCTATGGAGTGCAGGCCGCTGTCGCTCACGCCGCGGTGGAAGGCGGTGCCGGTGATCGCCGCCGAGGCGATGGACCCGATGTAGCCGAAGGTGCGCAGCAGTCCGGAAGCGGTGCCCAGCGCGGCGGCGGGGGCCTCCTGGTAGAGGACGGTCTGGTTGGCGACCGTTCCGGCGCCGGAGGTCAGGCCGAAGACCGCGGTGACGCAGATGACCGCCGCCATCGGGGTGTTGCTGCCCACGAACAGCGTGGCCACCGCGCCGACGAGCAGCAGGACCGCGCAGGCGATCAGCGGCCACCGCACCGCCGCCCGCCGCGACACCAGCCGGGCGGCCAGGGCGGTCAGCACACCCATCGGCATCAGCATCAGCCCGGCCTGGTAGGCGGACAGGCCGCGGGCCACCTCCAGCCACTGGGTGAGCCCGTACAGGATCACGTAGGTGCCCATCAGGGTCAGGCCGTTGCGCAGGTAGGTGCGGGTCAGGGCGCCGTTGGCGACGAGCAGCCGTACGTCGAGGAAGGGCTGGGCGGCGCGCAGTTCCCAGCCGACCAGGGCGGCGGCGAGGACCAGGGCGGCGGCGAGCGCGGGCCGGTCCAGGCGCGGCAGCGCGTCGAGGAAGACCATCAGCGCGGTGAGCGAGCCGCCGAAGCCCAGCATGCCGAGCAGGTCGATGCGGGAGGCGAGCGCGCGGGGCGAGCCGAAGCGCACCGGGTCGGGGTCCCGGGCGATCCCGGCCAGCGCCAGGAACAGGGCGACGGCGGCGACCGGGATGTTGATCCAGAAGGCGGCGCGCCAGCCCGCCCAGCCGATCAGCAGTCCGCCGATGGCGGGGCCGACGGCGACGGTGGCGGCACCGGTGATCGACAGACCGCCGAGCACCTCGCGCGGCGGGGCCTCGTGGCCGGCCTGTGCGGCGCGGCGGCGGATCAGCAGCATCGCCGCCGGGTAGCCCGCCGAGGTGCCCGCGCCGATCAGTACCCGGGCCACGATCAGTGCCGTCAGCGAGTGGGCCAGCGAGCCGACGATCCCGGCCGCGAGCACCAGCGTGATACCGGCCACGAAGATCCGCCGGGGCCCGAACTCCTCGGCGAGGCGCCCGGCGGCGGGCTGGGCCAGCGCGCTGGTGAGATAGAGGCTGGAGATCAGGATCGCGGTGTCCCCGACGGGGATGTGCAGGGCCGCGGCGATGGCGACCAGCGCCGTCGCGATGATCGAGCTGTTGACCGGGTTGAGCGAGGCCCCCAGGTACAGCGGCGCCACAAAGCGCGCACCGAAGGGATTGCCGCGGGGCGCTCCGGCCTCGGATATCCGCTCCGGAGTGCGGGTGTCACCGGCAGACGGCACGGCGCGGCTCCTTCCTCCGGGACCTTCCGCGACGGGGCAGGCCTGCTGGGGAGATCCCGGCGGAGATGAGCAGGCCACCTGACAAATATTAACAGGCAGCCTGCCTATCTCGGGCCGGGGCCGTCCACCCCGGCCGCAGAGCGGTCCCGGCGCAGCCCGCCGGGCCCCGCGCCCCGGACGGCGACGAACACGGCGACGCGACCGCCGCCCTCTGCGATCACCGCCGACGCGCACCATGGACGGCACGGCCCCACCACCACGCCCCTCACGCGGCGAAACCGGTGAACCGGGGGAGACGCAGCCCCGGCCAGAACCGGAGGACCAGCCGTCCCCGGACACGCGGGTCCCCGGACAGGCGACGACGGCCTCGCAGCTCACCCCCGGCCGGCCGAACTCCTTCACCGCCGTGCCGCAGACAGGCGCCACCTCTCGGCCCGGCCCGATGCACAGGTACGGACTCGACGCCTTCACCCCTCCTGAAGCACGAAGAGACGACAGCGTCCCGACGCACCCTTCCCCGCCCGTTCCTGGATCGTTGCTACGGTTCACCGCTTCATGGTCATCGGGAGACACCGGCGAAGGGGACGATCCCCGATACGCCGTCGCCCCTGGCTTCCTGAAGGCCGGTCAGGGAACGGAATTCGCCGTCATCGCCAGCGACGTGATCTACCCCGTCGGCAGTACGGACGGTAGGGGAGCGGAATACGTACGAGGGACTGGTGCCGGATCGCCGGTGTCCAGGAGGATGCTGGGTAGAGCAGTTGCTGGAGCTTGGATGCGGCCGGTTGGGTGACGAAGACCATCTCCGCGTGTGCGGAACCACGGCATGCCGGCCGTCCCCTCATTTCCCCCGGACAGCGATCCTCGTATAGGGGGGCTATTCGGCCCGCAGGGGCAGCGCGTTGGCGGAGCACCGCTCCTGTGAAATGAGGGTAGGGCGGTTTGGATGCCGACTACCGCCGTTACTCGTTCGGCTCCGTGTAGGGCTCAGCGAGTCGCTGCGCAACATCATCCAGCCATTCCTGCGCCCAGCTCCGGAGCTCAGTGATATCAGCCGCGTCCAGTCCGTAAGCCTCGAATTCCGCATCGCTGATCCATTCCAGGCTTTCCAGCCGGTCATGGAGCTCTGCAGATCGAACTCCTCCGGGCGCCGTGCGGCCAGGCCTTCCAGTTCTCCGGCGCTGTAGAGGTGCCGGGCAGCGTGGACGTCAACCTGCCAGCCTCGCCCGCTCAGGCCGAGTACCAGCTGTTCGATGATTTCGTGCATCGCTGCCGGATGCTCTGTGGCAAAGTCGAGGTCCTGGCTGGGCCTGTGGACAATGCCATGCGCCTGAACCGCGTAGCCTCCCATCAGTGCAAGTCCGAACGGGCGCCCGGCCGTGAGTGCGTCGGCGAGCAGGCGGCGGTGGTGGTCGGGCAGGCCGGGCAGTGTCACGCGGCAGCCGCCGGCTGCAACTGTGCGAAGCGGTCCTCCCACGCGGTGCGCACACCGCGGCCGAGCATCTTGCGCAGGATCGGCCAATGCGCGATCAGTTGTGCGGCGTCGAGATAGCAGGTGTAGTCCTCGCGTCTGCCGTTGAGCAAGACGATCCGGTACATCCCCAGCAGCAGTTTCTCATCACCGAGATCGAACGCGCGCAGCCCCGACCACGCCAGGTGAAGAGGGAGGACGACCGTGCCCTGGGTGGGACCGATGAGCTCGGTGAGGTCACCAGGCAGCTGATCCGGCGCCGGGGCCCAGCGGGATCGCGCGGTGGCATCCGATGCCTTTTCGATCATGCCCTGGTCTTTCGTTCTGCCCGATACACAGGGTCGGACCGGCGGCGGCGAAAGCATGCCCCGCAGATGTCAGCCTAGCGGTCTTGGCAGCCAGAAGCGGAGGGACTCCGCGCTGGGGGAGTGCCGGCCCAGGTTCTGTCCGGCCCATCACGGAGGCAAGGTGACCCCGCGATGAACCACCGCTAGAGTCGCCCGGTGACCGCGGACGGCAGGGGCGTCGAGACGAGGAGCCCGGACGATGGACCTGGAGCTTCGGCATCTGCGGACCTTGTGTGCGATCGCCGACGCCGGGAGTCTGGGGCGGGCCGCGGCACTCCTGAAGTACTCGCAGCCGGCGATGAGCACCCAACTGCGCCGCATCGAGCGGCTCTTCGGCGAGGACTTGTTCGTGCGTACCGCGTCGGGAGTCGAGCCGACCCAGTACGGCCTTGAGGTCCTGACCCAGGCGCGCGACATTCTGGCCCGTGCGGATGCCATCAGGCGCCGTCCGGCGAGGGACGGCGTCAAAGCACCCCGGGCCCTGCGCCTTGCGGCGACCAACTCGCCCGTCCTGTCCGGCATGGTCGTCCGTATACGCAGCCGGAGGCCCGATCTCACGCTGACGGTGAGCAGCGTCTACCCGTCGTCGGAGATAGTCGAGCACTTGGAGCAGGGCGAACTGGACGCCGCGATCGCCGCGGACTACCCCGGAATGGAACTGCGGCACTCCGCGGCCGTGGCGCATCGCGAGATCGTCAACGAACCCGCGTTCGTAGCCCTGCCCGCCGGTCACCGGCTCAGGCACCGCATGGAGGTCCCCCTCGCCGAACTCGCCGACGAGGCCTGGTTCCTGACCCCCGACGACGGTGCCGGCTGGCCGGGCGTGTTCTACGCGGCCTGCGCGGCAGCCGGGTTCACGCCCGCGGCCGTCCACGAGTACCTCGGTGACCGGCTCCAGCTCCAGGACATGATCGCCGAGGGACTCGGCGTCTCCATCGTGCAGGCTACGACCCGGCCGAACCGGGGCGTGATCGTCAAACCGCTGGCCGGCACACCGCTGTGGACCCGCTATCTGCTCGCATGGCGCCGCGACCAGGTCACGCAGGACATCACGGAGACACTGTTCAGCTCCGCGCACGCGTCCTACCGCGACCTCATCACACGGTCGGCGCACTTCCAGGCGTGGGCGGCGCAGACGTTCCGTCTGCCATATTCCTAGGGCCGGTTACGGCGGCGCCCGCACCCCGGGGCGCAGGGTCAGGCCAGGAGCTCGCCCATCCACGTCTCGATCGCCGACGCGGTGCGCGGCAGCGCCGACGACATGAGGCGGGCGCCGTCCTGGGTGACGACCAGATCGTCCTCGATGCGCACGCCGACGCCGCGCAGCTCCGGCGGCAGCGTCAGGTCGTCCGGCTGGAGATACAGGCCCGGCTCGACGGTCAGGACGTGGCCCGCCTCCAGGACGCCGTCCAGGTACTGCCCGGCACGGGCCGCGGCGCAGTCGTGGACGTCCATGCCCAGCATGTGGCCGCTGCTGCACCACGTGTAGCGGCGGAACAGGCCGCTCCCGGGCTCAAGGGCCTCGTCCGGCGTCACCGGGAGCAGGCCCCAGGAGTGCAGCCCCTCGGCGATGACCCGCATCGCGGCGAGGTGGAAGTCACGAAAGCGCGCGCCCGGCCGGACCGCCGCGATACCCGCGTCCTGCGCGGCGAGCACGAGGTCGTAGAGGTCGCGCTGCGCGGCGGTGAAGATGCCGCTCACCGGAAGGGTGCGCGTGATGTCGGCGGTGTAGAGCGTGTCCGACTCGACGCCGGCGTCGAGCAGCAGCAGGTCCCCGGGACGGACCGGACCGTCGTTGGCGATCCAGTGCAGTACGCACGCGTGCGCTCCGGCGGCGGCGATCGTCTCGTAGCCGAGGCCGTTGCCCTCGAGGCGGGCGCGCAGGCCGAAGACGCCCTCGACCCAGCGTTCGCCGCGCGGATGGCGGACGGCCTCGGGCAGTGCGCGCACGACGTCGGTGAATCCGGCCGCCGTGGCGTCCACCGCGATCTGCAGCTGCTCGACCTCCCACTCGTCCTTGACCAGGCGCATCTCGGAGAGGAACGAGGCGAATTCGAGGTCGGCCTCTTCGCGGCCGGTGCTGTCCAGGAGCGCGTCGATCTCCGGGTCGACGCCGCGCAGCAAGCGGGCCGGCCGCGCGCCGTTCAGCCGGGCGGGCACGTCGTCGAGGCCCTGGGTCGCCACGCCGAGCAGTGAGGAGGTCTCGTCGAGGGTGGCGCGGCGGCCGACCCAGATCTCGCCGTAGCGGCGGTCGCGGTAGAACTCCCCGGTGTCGCGCGGGGATCGCGGGCGGACGTGCAGCACCGCCTCGTGACCAGAGCCGGTCGGTTCGAGGATCAGGACGCTGTCCGGCTCGGTGCCGCCCGTCAGGTACGAGAACGCGGTGTGCGGGCGGAACCGGTAGTCGCAGTCGTTGCTGCGCACCTTGAGGACGCCTGAGGGAACGACGAGCCGTTCGCCGGGGAAGCGCGCGGACAGCCGGTCGCGCCGCTTGGCCGCCCACGGTGCGATCGACTGCGGGGGCGGATCGGCCCGCGGCGAAGACTCCCAGTTCCCCATGAGGAACTCGGCGAGCGCCGAGGAGACCGGAAGGTCGTGCGAACCGGTGTGGAGCGGCTTCTTCGTCGTCATGCCGGGATCGTAGGGAGCAGGGGGCCGCCCCGCCCCATACCGTTTTCCCGCCGCAGGCATAACACCAGGCGAAGACCTGCTCGGCGTCCCGCCCTGACCGTCAACTGCCTCTGCGGGCACCGATGTTATGGCCCGCCCCTCCATTGTCGTATCCCCCGGTCCGTTGTCATCGGCCACGGTGGGTGGGACGTTCCCCCCACGCCTCGCCGCTCGTGCTCGAAGCGACCCCCCACTCACGAAGGAGCATGGATGCGTCGTCGACCTGCCCTGCCCCGATTCCATCCCGGAAGTCCGCCCGGATTCACGTCCAGATTCACGTTCAGATGCGCGTCCGGATTCCTGGCCGTCAGCCTGGTGGTCAGCGCCCTGATGGCAGGCCTGCCGGCCGCACCGGCCCTCGCAGCCGCCGGACCGAAGGCCGCCGCGACGGCTGCTCCCACGACCACCGCCGCGACCAGGCCCAGGCCGCGCGCGCTGTCGCCGCTCGGCGCGAACACCGCTGCGTCCGAGCAGGCAGACGTCCAGAGCGGGCGACTGGCCGCCGCCCAGGTCCGGCCGCTCAGCCCGCAGTTGCCGCAGACCTCCTCGACCTCGAAGGCCATACGGCCTCCCCAAGCCGCGAAACACGCGGCAGCCGCGTCGTGCACCCCGGCCGACTTCGGCACCCGTACCGGATCCGAACTGCTCGCGTACATCCAGGACTCGACCACCGACTGCATCAATACGCTGTTCGGCATCACCGGCACCGACGCCCGCAACGTGTTCCGCGAGGCGCAGATGGTGACCGTCGCAGGAGCCTTGCAGGACGCGTCGCAGACGTACCCCGGCGACAACTCCACCCACGTGTGGCAGCTCGTGCTGTTCCTGCGCGCCGGCTACTACGTGCAGTACAACGACTCGGCCGACGTCGGCGACTACGGCCCGACCCTGGCCGCGGCCACCGAAGGCGGACTGGACACGTTCACCGCCAACTCCCACTTCATGGACGTCAGTTCGGAACACGGCAACATCCTGGGCGACGTCATCATCCTGACGGACAGCGCCAACGAGCAGGCCCGCTACCTGGACACGTACCAGCGAGTGCTGAACGCCTACGACAGCTCCTACGACGCCTACTGGAGCATGGACACGGCCGTCAACGACGTCTTCACCCCGCTCTTCCGCGGCCACTTCAACCCCGCGTTCATCAGCGCGGTCACCGCCGACCCGGGCATCATCGACACGCTGAACTCGTTCACCCTGAACCACCTGCCGATGCTGAGCGGGACCTGGTACTTCATGGCCTCCAACGCCGGAACGGAGACGGCACGCTTCCTCGACACGGCCGGGCTCAAGGACAAGGTGCGGCCGATGGTGAAGGGCCTGCTCGACGCCTCCTCGATCACCGGCCCGACCGCTGCGCTGTGGGTCGGCGCCGCCGAGATGACCTCCGCGCACGACGCGGCCCAATGCTCGTACTACGACACCTGCGACCTGACGTCCCAGCTCACCGCGGCGGCACTGCCCCTCACCTACACGTGCGACGACGGGCACACGTTCCTGGCCCAGTCCCTGACCGGCCCGGCGCTCGCCGAGGCCTGCAAGAGCGTGCAGGGACAGGACGCCTACGTCCACGGCATCGTCAAAGACAGCGGCCCGGTCGCCGACGACCACAACACCGACATCCAGATCGTCGTCTTCGCGAGCCCCAGGGACTACCAGACCTACTCAGGCTGGATCTTCGGCAACAGCACCGACAACGGCGGCGAATACCTGGAGGGCAACCCCGCCGACCCCGACAACCAGGCCCGCTTCGTCGCCTACGTGAAGAGCGCGGGCGACGGCTTCCCGGCGGACATCTGGAACCTGAACCACGAGTACACCCACTACCTCGACGGCCGCTACGACACCTACGGCGACTTCTCCGCGGGCCAGACGGTCCCGGACATCTGGTGGATCGAGGGCTTCGCCGAGTACGTCTCGTACAGCTACCGGGGCGTGCCCGACACCGAGGCGCTCCTTGATGCCGGGAAGCACACCTACGCCCTGAGCACCCTGTGGCAGAGCACGTACGCCAACTCCGACCTGACCCGCACCTACCCATGGGGCTACCTGGCCGTCCGCTACATGCTTGAGAACCACCCGGACGACGTGCAGGCCATGCTCACCAAGTTCCGCACCGGCGACTACGCCGGAGCCTATGCGCTCTACAACACCGGCATCGGCACCCGTTACGACGCGGACTTCGCCGCCTGGCTCGACACGTGCGCGGCCGGCGCCTGCCGGGGGAGCAGCAGCTGACCGAGCACTGACGGCCGAACCGGCCGCCGCCTGCCCCTGCCCCTGCCTGTCACCCCGCGGCCCGACAAGGCGGCGGGGTGAGACGCGTGCCAGACGCACCACTCGCGCCCGTGGCCGTGCCCGGCGGCCTCACTCCTGCCCGGCCTCCCGTCGCGGCCGCGCAGCGACGGCGAACCCGACGTCCTCCCCCCTGGAGCACGCAGCGACGGCAGCGTCGCCACGCACCCCATCCCCGGCCCGTTCCCGGACCGTTGCTACGGTTCACCGGTGTCTGACTCTTCACGCGATACCGCCGAAGGCGCCGGCTGGGGCACCCTGGAACACGGCGAGTACAAGCACCTCATGCCGTACCAGGTCGACAAGCTCTCATGGCTCAACCCGAAGACCCTGTGGGCCGCACGCAACGGCGTACTGGCCTCCTGGTTCGGAGATCCCACGGGCCGCACCCGCAGCCGCTGGGTGGCACAGCGGACGGCCGCCGGAGCACCCGCCACCAAGGTGATCCGGCGCGACGACCCGGACCACTTCTCCTTCATGGTCATCGGAGACACCGGCGAGGGCGACGATCCCCAATACGCCGTCGTCCCCGGCTTCCTGAAAGCCAGTCAGGACACGAAATTCGCCGTCATCGCCAGCGACGTGATCTACCCCGTCGGCCGGACGGACGACTACGGCACGAAGTTCTTCCGCCCGTACCAGGACTACCAGGCACCCATATACGCGATACCCGGCAACCACGACTGGTACGAAGACCTCGGCGGCTTCATGCGCGTCTTCTGCGACGACGCCCGGCCACTCGCCCCACAGCCCGCGCCGCGCCCCCTCTCACGGGCCTGGCTGCGGTCACTGCTGTGGCACCGGCCGCACCCGGCCGACGGACAACACCTCACCGAAGCACGCAAGTTGCGCTCCTCACCGGCCCAACAAGCCGTCCAGCCGGGCCCGTACTGGGCCATCGACGCCGGTCCGGTGCGGATCATAGGCATCGACACGGGACTGCTGGGAACCATCGACGCCGAACAGGGCGCATGGCTGCGCGAGGTGTCCAAGGGACCTCTCCCCAAGATCCTCGTCACCGGCTCGCCCCTGTACGTGGACGGCGAACACCACCCTTGCCCCATCGAAGGCGGCGGCACCGTCGACGACCTCGTCCGCGACCCGGACCACCGCTACCTCGCGGCCATAGGCGGCGACATCCACAACTACCAGCGCTACCCGGTGCAGGTCGACGGCCGCACCATCCAGTACGTGGTGTCGGGCGGCGGCGGAGCCTTCATGCACGCCACCCACACCATCCCCCGCGTCTCCGTCGCGAACGTCACCGAGCAGGAGTTCCGCTGCTACCCGCTGCGCGGCGACTCCCTCGCCTTCTACAGCAGGCTCTACGGACACCGGCTCCGCCTGCGCCGCCTGTTCACCCTCACCGAGGCCGAGGCGACAGCCGTCGTCGCCGAGCGCCTCGGCATCCCGCCGACCCGCACCCAGGGCCCGCCCGCCCGCGTCACCCGGCGCACCCGTCTCATCGCGAACCTGCTGGGCGCGGGCGGCCGCCCCGACCGCACCTCGCGCTTCCGCCTGCCCGTACGGAAGATCTACACCCAGCTCTTCTCACCGAGCTCGGCGACCTACAGCCCGCCCTTCTTCAAGTGCTTCCTGCGCCTGGACGTCACCCCGGAATCGGTCCGGCTGCGCTGCTTCGCGGCCACCGGAAACCGCGCGCAGGAACTCGACCCGCCGGTCGAGGACGAAGTCACCATCGCGCTGCCCTGAACACCCGAGGACCCGGACGCTGCCCCGCACGGCAGCCGGCCCGGTCCCTGCGCCGCCGCGTGATCCGGGACGCTGGGACTGCGCTATCATTGATCTTGAGCAAGACGCCCGAACTTCCGGCGGCCGGCCTCGCGTTGGTGGTCCAAGGAAAGACGCCCCGCTTCCTGCGGGGAGATGCAGGTGCAAGGCCTGCCCGGCGCTCCGCACAGCCCCGCCTCCGGTCTCCCGGAGGCGGGGCTGCTTTTTTTGAACGCCGGGGACCGCGGCGCCCCCCCCGGCTGGTCTGGTGCCGGGAACAGGACGCCGGCCGGGTCTTGTGCACCCCCTCGGCCGCGCCCCGGCCGCCTGCGCGGACCCGGGCTCCCGCGTCCGCCCGCCCCGGCGGGATCAACCGGGCGGCCCGGACGGAGGACCAGTGACGTTTCTCCGGTGAACCGCTTGCGCCATTGAGGTGAGTAAAGCCCTCCCAAGGAGAGAGCCAGGTGTCGCTATAGGGATCCTCTTGTTCTGGCAAAGGGCAGTCGTGTTGCGGCGGCCCTCTCCGCGCGACGTGTCCAACCCCACGAGAGGAACCGGACGTTGACCTACGGGACGAAACTGAGGGAACAGATCGCCGGGCCGGAGACCACCCCGCTGATCGGCGTGCATGACATGTACTCGGCGTCGATCGCGGCCGAGCACTACGACGGGATGTTCGTCTCCGGCTTCGGCTTCGCGGCCTCGTACTATGGACTGCCGGACATCGGCTTCATCGCCTGGCCGGACATGATGGCGTTCGTCCAGCGGCTGCGGGGCGCCTTCCCGCGCCACCACCTCCTGGTGGACATCGACGACGGATACGTCGACCCCGAGGTCGCCTGCCATGTCGTGGAGGGACTGGAGCGGACCGGGGCGTCGGGAGTGATCCTGGAGGACCAGAAGCGCCCGCGCCGGTGCGGACACGCCGACGGCAAGCAGGTGCTGCCGCTGTCCGAGTACCTCGCCAAGCTGGAGATGGTCCTGGCGACCCGGCAGGACCTGGTGGTGGTGGCCCGTACGGACGCCACCGACGAGAACGACATCCTGCACCGGGCCGAGAAACTGGCCGCGACCGACGCGGACGTGGTGCTGGTCGACGGAGTACGCAGCGTGGAATGGATCCGGCGGATCCGCAAGGTGGTCGGCGACAAGCCCCTGCTGTTCAACCAGATCGCGGGCGGCAAGTCACCCCGGCTCTCGCTGACCGAACTGTCCGAACTCGGCGTGGACGTCGCCATCTACAGCACACCGTGTCTGTTCGCGGCCCACCAGGCCATGCACTCCGCGCTCGCCGACCTCAGAAGGGCGGACGGCCGGCTCCCCGCGGTGAACACGGCGGACGGCGTCGGCGTCAAGACCGCCACCCAGCTGCTGGAGCGCAACATCGCCCGGCTGCGGCCGGAACCCCAGGGCGTGAGCGCGTGACACCGGCACGCGTCCCGCCACCGCGACTGCGCACGGCCGCCGTGCTGGCGGCGGCCCTGCTGGGCACCGCGGCAACACCGGCGGCCGCGGGCGACAGCCTGATCACCGTCCTCGACAACTCGCACGCCGACTCCATCCTCGAGGTGGACCGGACCGCGAACATCCAGCAGGGCAGCGGAACGGCCGGCAGCGACCACGAGGGCAGCACCGTCGACATGATCGAGGCCCTGGTCGCGGCGCACCAGCACGAGCAGAACCACGCCTGACCCGCCGCCCGGCCGCCCGGCCGACGACGGGACGCCGAGGGCCTGCCGCTCGGGGGCAGGCCACAGGAACGGTGACGGGGCCTGCCCCCGGCCCGGTGAGCGGGATCCGGCCGGAGGCCCTGCGCGAGCCGGGCAGACGGCCGGGCACCGCTGCCGGCTCTGAAGAGGCGGCCCGTGCAGGGGGCGGCCCGTGCGAGGGGCAGTCCGTGCGAGGGGCAGCCCGTACGAGGGGCGGCCGCTTCACGCTGTACGGCCACGACCCTCTTGCCCGGCTGCTCCCGCCCCCGGGCCGCGCCCCGTCGACATGGCGGGGCCGGACCGGGGGGCTGGCGGAGCCGATTCCCCTCGCAGACGGCAGCGTTACGCGTGTTCGCCGGCCTCGCCGAACCGCTCGCAGGAGCCCGGGGGAGGACCCCAGGGGAGAGGGCGAAGGAGGCAGCGGGCGAGCCGGCCGGCCGGGACAACGCACGCGAGCTGTTCTTCCGACAGCGCACCCCGCCCCGCACCACGGCGACGGAAGCCAAACGTGCGGCGAACAGAATTCGGCGTTCAGCTACCTGCCACCACGTGGCCACGGCCGCTCAGGACTGTGCCTTGCGAACCCAACGTTCCCCACCTGGAGGGCACATGAGCACAGCAGGGCACCACAACCGGCTGGACAGACGCGCACTGCTGCAGGCCGCGGTCGCCATACCCGCGGCCGGCGCGGTGGCGACCGCACTCGAGGCGACCCCGGCACACGCCGGCCCGGCAGCCCGCAGCGGCGGCCGGTCCCACTTCGACACCGAGAGCCCCCGCTTCGCGCTGGCCGTCCTGCCCGACACGCAATACCTCTTCGACGCCGACAGCTCCGACCCGGCACCCCTGCGCGCCACGTTCCGCTACCTCGCCGCCGAGCGGGAGGAGGCGAACATCGCCTTCATGACGCACCTCGGTGACGTCACGGAACACGGCACCGAGCAGGAGATCGCACTCGCCGCCGACACCTTCAGGACCATCCACGGCAAGGTGCCCTACAGCGTCCTGGCGGGGAACCACGACATCCGCTCCTCCACCGACGACCAGCGCGGCGACTCCGCCTACCTCGCGGCGTTCGGACCCCAGCGCTACGCCTCGATGCCGACCTTCCGCGGCGCCTCTCCCGACGGCTACAACAGCTACCACGTACTGCGTGCGGCGGGCCGGGAGTGGCTGGTCCTCGCCCTCGACTGGCGGGTGTCGGACAACGGACTGCGCTGGGCGCAGGGGGTCCTCGACGCGCACCCCACGCTGCCCGCCGTCCTCACCACGCACGACCTCGCCTGGTCGGACGACGACGGCGCGGCGCAGCTGTCGGACCACGGGAGGCGGCTGTGGGACGGTCTCATCCGCGGCAACGACCAGATCTTCCTCGCGCTGGGCGGCCACTACTGGCCGCCCGGGCGCACGGTGTTGACCAACGACGCCGACAACGATGTCCACGTCCACATCACCAACTACCAGGACCGCTACTACGGCGGCGCCGGGATGATCCGCCTGTACGGTTTCGACCTGGTCCGCAAGGTCATCGACGTCGAGACCTTCTCGCCGTGGTTCCTCGCCCGTGACCCGCACGAGCGGTCGCCGCTGGAGGCGGAGACGATCGAACTGACCGGCCCCACCGACCGGTTCAGCCTGAGCGTCGACTTCGACGAGCGCTTCAAGGGCTTCGCCCCGGCCGTCCCGCCGAAGCCGCGTCCGGCATCCGCCGTGATGCCCCGCGGCACGGTCGCGTACTGGCGCTTCGACGCGTCCGGGACGGCTGCGGCCGGATCGCCGGGCGCCACCGTGGCCGACGGAGCGGTCGTGCGCGACCTCACGGGCAACGGCAACCATCTGAGCGTGAGCCGGCTGCACTCCAGCGGACCCGACGCGCTCACCTGGTCGGCGGACCACCACCCCGGCCAGCCGGCACACGCCAGCCTCCGCTTCGACGGCGGCAAGAGCCCGGACCGCGGTGCCGTGCTGACGACCGCCGCGGGCGCCGCCCTCAACAGCGAGAAGTTCACCGGCGGCTACACCATCGAGACGTATCTCATGCTGCCCGAGCCGTTCGAGGGCGACCACAGCTGGATGGGCATCCTCAGCTGGGAGGGCCGCAACGGAGACGCGGGCAAGACCACCGGCTGGTCCCCGCTGGAGCCCACCTGCAGCCTCAACCTGTCGCCCGAGAGGTTCCTCCAGTTCGTCGTCTACCCCTACAAGCAGGACGCGGACCCCACGTCGTGGAGCCACGCCGTGCCCGTCGGCCGGTGGATGCACATCGCGCTCGTCAACGACGGCCGCCGGACGGTGATGTACGTGGACGGCTCGAAGATCGCCCGCAATCCGTCGCAGCCGTCGACCGGCATCACCACGCTCGGCAAGCCCTTCGTCATCGGCGCCACGCAGTTCGACGAGCAGTTCGGGCAGGGCTTCTACGGATGGATCGGCGACACCCGCATCGTGAACAGGGCCCTGGCCACCCGGGACTTCCTGACTCCCTTCGAGTGAGCGGCGCACTTGCGCACATGTGACGGCGCGGGGACCTGAACAAGTGGCTGCGCACCCGGCGCCCGCGGGCCCACCGCGGCGCCGGACGGGCCTGCCCGGTGCGCGTCGCGATCGGCCGGCTCGCGGCGTCCGTGATGCCGATGTCCGGCCGACCACTGCCCGTGGGCGCCACGTGCTGGGTCTGAGTACGGGTACTCATGACACCGCGTGCCTGCCGGGGCGACTGTCGCTGGGTGAGTGCAGATGCCGAACGTACTGGTCGGGGCGTGGCCGTGGCCCTGGCTGCTGTCGAGCTGGCAGCCCTTGCCCTGGTCTGGCTGTCCTGGGCTTCGTCCTACTGGTCGTGGGACCCGCAGCACTACGGCGCCTCTCCGGGTCCCTACCTGCAGAAGGCTGCGTTCGTGCCGGCAGCAGCCTTGCTGGCCGCTGTCGTGGCCGCAGTCCGCCGGGTACGTGCGGTCGCCATCACCCAGCTCGTGATGTCCGTCGCCATCTGCGGGATCATGATCGGCGCGAAGGCTGCTGGTGAACGTGTCTACGAGTCCTCCTACCGGGACGCCTGCCACGCGGGCCTGATCTGTGACGCGCCCTTGCCCGCCCGATGAGCTTGATACTCAGCAGCACCACCTGCGACATCCCGGTGATCAAGATCTTCCCCACGAAGCGAGCGTGTGCGTTCCACCGTGCCGCCGGACGGTCGGGATCCGGGCGTTACCCCTGTGAGGCACCGCCGGAGGGCAGGTGCTGTGTGGTGGGGGTGCATTCGGCTTGCTGGGCGGCCATGACCTCATCACCGTGTTCGAAGGCCCATGCTCCGACGGCGTCGATGGGGGCCAACAAGGTCCGTCCCAGGGCGGTGAGCCGGTACTCGACCCGCGGTGGTGCTCCGGGATGTGCGTGCCGGTCCACCAGTCCGTTGAACTGCAGGCGCCGCAGCGTCTCGGTGAGGACCTTGGGGCTGATGCCCCCGATCCGCTCCCGCAGTTCGACCGGGCGCCGGGGACCCTCACGCAGTGCCCAGAGCACCACGGCGTTCCAGGTGTTGGAGAGCAGGTCGAAGGCGAGGCGGGCGCGGCAGTCGGCGAGGAAGGCGTCGGTCGTCACGTACCACATGGTGCCCGACAGGCCGCCTAGCGTCGTCCCGGAAGGTCGAAGCAGGCACGGAGAGGAATCGCGTGATGAGAATCGGCGTGCTGGGAACGGGCAACATGGCGGACGCACTCGCCACCCACTGGGCGCGGGCCGGGCACGAGGTGACCGTCGGGGGACGGGACGCGGACAAGGCGGAGCGGCTCGCGACGCGCATCGGGGGCAGCGCGAAGCCTGCGAGTCTGCGTGCGGCGGCCGAGTCCGGCCAGGTCGTGCTGGCCGCGCTGCCCTATGACGCAGGAGCGGGCGTGGCACGGGAGCTGCGGGCGGCGCTGGACGGCAAGGTGCTGCTGGACTGTTCCAATCCGGTCGGGCCGGGCTTCCGGCTGCTGACGGAAGGAGGTCCTTCGGCCGCGCGGCAGCTGGCCGCGGCGGCACCGGGCGCCCATGTGGTCAAGGCGTTCAATCTCTGCCACGAGGACGTGTGGCGCATGCGGCCGCCCGTCTTCGACGGGCGGCCACTGGCCGTTCCGGTCTGCGGGGACGACCATGCAGCTCTCGCGCGCGTACGGGAGTTGGTGCGGGATGTGGGCTGCGAGCCCGTGGCCGGCGGCGGTCTCGAACGGGCGGGGCTCCTGGAGGCGACCGCCGCGCTGTTCATCGCGCTGTGGGTCGCGGAGGAAGCGGATGTCCAGGCGATCGCACCTCCGCTGGCCTATGCGGCCGGACCGGGCCGTGAGCAAGAGAAGGCGGCAGGAGGGCTGATGGCGGACGGTGTCGTCGTCCGGCGTGCGGCAGGCAGTGAGTGATCAGGAGTTCGGGCCGGGCCGGGTGCTGGTGGTCACCGCGCCCGGACCGGCCCGCTCCACGCCGGGTCAGCTGTGCAAGGTCGTCACCGTCAGGGCCGGGTCGCCGGTGATCTCCGCCTGTGTGAAGCGTTCGGTGACCCACTGCTTGCGGGAGAAGAGGCGGGTCTGGTCCGTGTAGTGGGGCGAGGCCGGGTTCGACGACTGGCCGTAGGTGAGGAGGGTGTGGGCGCGGGGGCCGTCCGGGGTCAGTTCGACGGCCATCAGGAAGCTGCTGCCGAAGACGCCGGCAGGCGGGGTGCCGGTGCCCGAGTCGGGGCTGGCGTCCATGACGTCGAAGCAGCCCACGTCGCAGCCGGGCAGCGGGATGCCGGCCCACTTCTGGACGGCGCCGAGCTCGGTGTCGACCGGGAGGTCACGGGCGGCGAAATCCTGGACGGCGTCGGCCAGGGCGTGCTGGACGCGTACGTCGTCGCCGTTGATGCCGCGTGGTGTGGTGAGGGGCTGGGCGGGGTCGTAGGGGACGCGGCGCCAGGTGTCGGGCGGGCCGTTGTCGAGGAGGCGGTTGAAGAAGGTGATCCAGAGCGCGGTGCCCCGGCTGGTGGTGTCGGCGCGGGTGTCCCAGCGGGCGAGGGTCGTGCACGCCTGCTGTACGTCGACCTCCGTGCCGTCCGTGGCCGTCAGGCGTGGGTGGGCGCGGCACATGCCGACCACGTCGTCGCGGCCCGTCTCGGCCGACAGGACGCGGTTGCCGAGCATCGACGCGCGCAGGGTGGCCCGGGTGAAGGCCGGAGCGCCGAGTCCGTCCGTGCCGTTCGCGCGCTGCGCGATCATGCGGAGTCCGAGCTGGGCCCGCTGGTCGAGGCGGGGATTGATGTCGTACACGCCCGGGAGGCCGGTGAGGGGGGCCTCGGGGTTGGTGTACTGGGGTCCGTTGTTGGAGTTGGCGACGTAGTCGGTGCGGTTCAGCTTCGGCTGGTGGGAGGGGCCGTAGACGCCCGGTACGAGCGCGTCGGGGTCGCTGCCCCAGGCGCAGGCCGACGTCGAACCGTCCAGGGCGGCGGGTGTCTCGTTGCCGGCCGGAAGGGTGCAGCGCCCCAGTTGTTCGTCGGTGAGGTGCGGGACGGCCGAGGAGTCGGTGAAGTACGTGCCGCCGCCGGTGTCGGCCGCGAGGGTGTAGGTCCAGGGGATGCCCTGGTAGGTGTTCTGGGCGGTGCGCAGCTGGGCGAGGTTGCGGGCCTTGCCCATAGCCAGCCAGGCGTTCATGGAGCGCAGGTTGTCGGCGTTGGCGTCGCGGACGGCGTAGGCGGTCTTCGTGGTCCAGGCGGAGGAGAGGACCGGGCCGAAGCGTGAGGTGTACAGGGTGCGGTCGACGGTCGACAGTCTGCCGTTCTCGTCGCGGACGGTGACCGGGACCGTGCGGCGTTTCATCGGCTCGGCCTTGCCGTCGACCACATAGCTGGTCGGGTCGCCGGGCACGAGCTTCAAGGCGTAGAAGGAGGCGTGCTGGGCGTCGCTCGTGGTGTGCGTCCAGGCGAGGCTCTGGTTGTGGCCGATCTCGACCAGGGGAGTGCCGTACAGGCCGGCGCCGGACACGTCCAGGGTGCCGGGGATCGTCAACTGCACCTGGTACAAGCGGAAGTTGCCGACGGTCCAGGGAAGGTGCGGGTTGGCGAGGACCATCGCGTTGCCGGTGCGGGTGGCGTCCCGGCCGAGCGCCCAGCCGTTGCTGCCGACGCCGGCCGTGGCGGGGCCCTGCGCGCCCGGGATGACGGATGCCGCGGCCGTCGCACGGGAGGTCCCGGAGGCCGCCGTGCCCTTGCCGTCCGGGGTTCCGGAGGCCGCCGTGCCGCCCGCGCCCGCCGCCGGAGGCTTCGCGTCGCCGATGTCCGGCGCCAGCGGCACCTCCGCGGTCACCCTGTTGACGTCGTACACGACGCTCCACAGGTCGAGCGGGGTGATCGGCCGCACCCAGGGCTTGCCCTTGCAGCGCGGGTCCGGCAGCTTGCCGACGCCCGTGTCGCGCAGATAGCGGTTGTACCCGGCGGCGTACCCCTCGACCATCCGGCGCAGCTCCGCCGTCGGCCCCAGCGGCGCCTTCCGGTCGAGCAGCCGCTGGACGGTGCCCGCGCGCCGTTGCCCCGTGTAGTACGTGTCGCTCGCGAGGTTGGAGCCCTCGCCGGACTCCCCGTCGGGCCCGAAGAACTGGGACCGCTCGCCCCGCAAGGTCACCACCTGGTCGGCGAGTTCACACATGTTGTCCTGCGCGAACGCGTAGCCGTAGCCGTATCCGAGGCCGTTGAAGTCCCGGGCCAGGATGTGCGGGATGCCGTACTCGGTCCGGCTGATCCGGGCCGTGTGCCCGCCCTCGGCCACCGTCTCGCCGCCCGGCCCCGTCGCGGCGGAGGAGGGCGCGGGCAGCAGGGCCGCGGTGGCCGAGGTGAGACAGAGGGCGGCCGCGACGGCCGCCAACCTGCCTGTCAGGGAACGCTTATGACGCTTCGTCAGTGTTCTGGGTTCACCCATGGCTGCCACCCTTCAGGGTGAACTGCCGGGCGGCATCGAGCCTCCGGCGGATTTCCGGACGGCGTGTCAGTCCGGAGATGTACGCCTTGGGGCTCTGCAGGCCGTCCGGCCCGCTGTCCGTTGCGTCCTTGGACCGGGCCCGCCCGTCGGGCGCCCAGTGCGAGTTCGGAGTTCGGAGTTCGGCCGAGTGAGGCGAGACCTGGGACTCGCTGCTCGAGCCGCGCCCGCGGAGCGGTCCGGGCCCGGATTGCCGCCGTGGGGGACGTCGGCCTGGCGGCCGTCGGCGTCGCCGCCGATCAGGACGATGAACCCGGCGCCGACGGGGCGCGCGTACGTCTTGTACGGGTCTGCGTGGCCTTCGCCCCTGGACATGTGCTCTTCGGCTGCCCAGATCGTGCGGCTACAGGTCGAGGACGACTTCAGTGGTGGGTCGGCTGCAGCAGACGAGGAGGGTGCCGGGCTCGGGGGGGTCGAGGGGTTGGGGCGTGTAGGTGATGTCGCCCGAGACGAGGTGGGTGATGCAGGTGTGGCAGACGCCGGTGCGGCAGGACCAGCGGGTGGGGATGTCGCAGGCCTCGGCGAGGTCGAGGAGGGAGGCGTGGGCCGGTGACCAGGGTGTGGTGATGCCGCTGCGGGCGAAGGTGATGAGCGGGCCGGTGCCCGGGGGGCCGGGTGGTTGGTGCGGTCGGATCGCGGCCGTGGGTGTGACGCCGGGGTTGATGGCGGGCAGGGCGCTGAACTGTTCCGTATGGATCCGCTCGGGGCGCAGACCGTGATCGCGCAGGTGGCCGCCGAGGTCGTCCATGAAGGCGAGCGGCCCGCAGATGTAGGCGTCGGCGTCGGCGGGGATGCCCATGGCCGCGAGCGATGCGGCGGTCGGGCGGCCCTGGGTGATGTGGGGCTCATCAGGGTGTGGGGCTTCAGCGGTGTAGTAGACGTGCTGGTGGGCGTTGGGGAGCTGTGCCAGGAGTGTGCGTGTCTCGTCCGCGAAGGCGTGGTGGGCGCGGTCGTGGGCGGTGTGGATCCACCACACCGGGCGTGGGTCTCGTGCGGCGGCGAGTTGGTGGAGCATGGCCAGCACGGGTGTGGCACCGATCCCCGCGGAGATGAGGACGACCGGGCCGGTGCCTTCGTCAAGGACGAAGGTCCCGCGGGGGCTGGCGATGTCCACGAGGTCTCCGGGGCGGAGGCTGGTGTGTACATAGCCGCTGACCCGGCCGTGGGGCTCGTGCTTCACGCTGATGCGGTAGGTGCCGGCTTCAGGTGTGGAGGACAGGGAGTAGCTGCGCACTGCGGGGGCGGGCTCGCCGACGGCCAGGCGGATGGAGAGGTACTGGCCGGGACGGGCCTCGGGCAGTGGTGTGCTGTCGGTGGTGTCGAGGTAGATCGACGAGACGGTGGGGGTCTCGGGGACGATGCGGGCGACGCGCATGGTCTTGAAGCCCGGCCATCCCGGTTCCTGTCGGGGCTGCTGGGCGCTGGTGAGTTCGCCCGGCCATCCCGGTTCCTGCCGGGGCGGCTGGGCGGCGGCGAGTTCGCGGAAGGACTGCTGCCATCCGGGGCTGAGGGCGGGGATGTTCAGTGCTTTGCGCAGCTTCGCGGGGTCGCGGTCGGGGAGGTAGAGCAGTGCGTCGGTGTCGGCGACGCTGAGTTCTTCCGGGCCCTTGCGGGTGAGGGTGATTTCGTTGCCGGCATGGATGTGTCCCTCGGTGATGACGCGCATGTAGAAGCCGGGACGGTGGTGGGCGACGAGGAGGGAGGCCATGTCGGGTTCGCCCAGGCGCATGCCGACGCGGTAGCAGGTGACGCGGGGCTGGGTGACTTCGAATTCGGCTTCGCCGATGCGGTACCGGTCGCCGATGCGCACTTCCTCGTCGGGCAGGCCGTCGACGGTGAAGTTCTCTCCGAAAATGCCGAAGGTGAGGTCGTCGCGGCCGAGATGCTGTTGCCAGTACTGGTAGGACTCCACTTGGTAGACGAGGACGGCCCTCATCTCGCCTCCGTGCCCGGCGAGGTCTCCTTGGCCGTCTCCGTCGATGTTCAGCCGCCGGACCATCCGCGGGCCGTGGACGGGGCTCTTCCACGCTCCTGTGTGGACGGTCTTCCCCTGCCAGGAGACGTCTTTGGGCGTCCCTACGTTGACGGACAGCAGCGTCGCCATAGTGCTTCTCCTGCGTGGGCGGCCAGCCGGGAAAGCCCCTCATGGCGCTTTGATTTGTGCGGTTGGAGTCGATCTTAGTTCTTGGCAGGTGCCGCCGCTGTTTCGTGGGCATGCATTCTTTGAGGCATGGTCAGAGATTTTCCGAATGATTGGGGCGGGCGCGGAAATCGGGCTTTCTATTCGTGTTGCCTCGGCTGGTCATCCACATTACGCATGAGTGCGCGGTAGCGGGTGGTGCCGTGCTGCACCAGAATGCCCACATGGAGTACAAGCTCGAGGTCGCCATCCTGCCCGTGAGTGAAGTCGACCGCTCTTTGGCCTTCTACACCGAGCGGTTGGGTTTCCACCTCGACGTGGACTACGGGCCCAGCCCTGATTTCCGCGTGGTGCAGCTGACGCCTCCCGGGTCCGCCTGCTCGGTGCAGATCGGGGTGGGCCTCACTGACGCCGAGCCCGGCTCGGTGAAGGGCCTGTACCTGGTGGTCCCCGATCTTCAGAGTGCGCGGGCCGAGTTGGTGGGCCGCGGTGTCGACGTCGGGGAGATCAGGCACAAGGCGCCGGTCGACACGTGGCAGGGCGGCTTCGAGCCCGGCGTTGACCCGGAGCACCGCGACTACGCGAGCTTCGCGGAGTTCACCGATCCTGACGGCAATGCGTGGGCGCTGCAGGAATGCGGTTTTCGTTCCTCGTGAGGTGAAGCCGCCGCATTCGGCTTGCTGGCTTTGCCGCGCTTTTCCGGGCCCTTGCCCGCTCAATCCGGCTCGGACGCCGGGTTCTGTACCTCGCCGGTGGTGTGTTCCCCGCAGATCCGCGAGGACTGGCGTCAGATCCGCGAGGACTGGCGTCGGCGCGCCTCCCGCCAGGCGTACTTCCCGCCCGGTGGTGCTCCGTCCTTCGCCTTGCATGGAGGTGCCTGCACCTGGTCGGGGAGGCCGTCGGCCGGACCCCGGTGGCCCTCGTCGGCTGTCGCAGCGACCTGCGGAGGTGTCCGCAGCTGCTCGGCGATGCCTTCGGTGCGCAGCGCGGCCTGGTCGCGCATCCGGCCGGGCCGGGCGGCCCCGGACCGCGGCAGGCGCCCCGAGCCGTCACTGACGGTGGTGGTCTTGGCGGTGCTCTGCTTCTCACCAACCCGTGCGGCCACCGTCATGTCAACGGTCTGGCCACCACTGCCGCGTGCTGACTCGTTACTCGGCGGCGCCGTCGTCGCGGGTGCGCTGGTAGTGGCGCCTGGCCTTCATCCTGTTGCCGCAGACGGCCATCGAGCACCAGCGGGCCTTGTTGGCCTTGCTGCGGTCGAGGAGGAACCGCCGGCACTCCGGGTTGGCACACGGCCGCAGGCGGCCGGGCATCGTCTCCTGCAGTGCGCTCCAGGCCAGGACGGCCTCCACCGCCATCCGGCGCTCTTGCGGGGCGTCGATCTCCCAGGACACCCCGGTGGGGGAGAGGTGCGGGTGGGAGGTGACGTCCTTGAGGAGCGGGGCGAGCGCCGCGGCCGGCCGGGTGGCGCGCACCACGCTCTGCAGGGCATCGCGCGCCTGCAGGAGGTGCCGGTGCTCGTCCGGGGTGCCGCTGCCGCCGTGCACCCGCTGCCAGGGCCTGGCCGCTTCCGGATCTGCCAGCTGGTCCTGGACGACCCCGCCCACCACCGGCGTCGTGTTGAGGAGTTCCAGCAGTGCGTCCTGCTGCTCTCGGTCGGCCACCATCGCGTCTCCTAACCGTACTGATTCGATTGACAGGTTACACGGGCTCGTTCATCCTAACTGGATAAACGTGTTTAATCGGTTAGTTTAATCCTCGAATCCTCGGCTGAGGAGCTGCACCAGCCGGACGGTCAGCAGCCGCGACAGGAAGGACAGAACCCGTGATCGCCTGCCGGAGCGCCGACGCCCCGGAGACGCACCAGGACGCCCCGGAGATGCACCAGTGTGAGCGGAAGCGGTGGCGGCTGGTGACGGTCGCCGACGGGGGGGGCGTCACGCCGGCCGGTCGCGCTCCGGCCGCACGCACGATGCGTGTCGTCGAACGCGCCAGGGCCATGCTGGCCGGTGAAGCAGGAGGCGCCGCGGCTTTGGTGGCCGCACTCCTGGCCGCCCTGATCTGGTCCAACGTATTTCCCGCCGGCTACGAGGCGGTGTGTGTGGGCTGAGCCTCGGGCTGGGCGGCGGCCGGCTGGGCCTGGACCTGCGCACCTGGATCGACAGCGGGCTGATGACCTTCTTCTTCCTGCTGGTGGGCCTGGAGGCGCGCACGGAACTCGACCTGGGGGAGCTGCGGGAACGCCGGCGCCTCCTCCTGCCGGTCGGAGCCGGTGTGGTGGCGATGGCCGTTCCGGTGGGGATCTATCTCGCGGTCAACCATGCCGGACCCACCGCCCACGGCTGGGGAGTGGCCATGTCCACCGACAGTGCTCTGGCGCTCGGCGTCTTCAGCGTCATGGCCCGCAGCCTGCCCGGCAGGATCGGTACCTTCCTGCTCGCGCTGTTCGTCGTCGACGACCTGGTCGCGCTCCTGGTGATCGCCGCCTTCTGCAGCCACCGCATCCGGCCCCTCCCGCTGGCCGTCGCCGCCGCGTCCTTCGCTGCCACCCTCGCCGGCCGCACATTGCGGCTGCGCCCATCGCGGCGGCCTTGTCGTCGCGATGGGCGTCACGATGTGGGCGGGCCGGATGGGCAGTGGCGTCGACCCGGTCGTCGCAGGTCTGGCGATCGGCCTGGTCACCTCCGCCTACGCGCCCATGCGCACCGACCTGGAGCGCGCCACCGGCCTGGTGCGGCTGTTCCGCGAACAGCCCAGCCCTCGGCGCGCCCGCTCCGCCACGGCAGGGCTGGCCTTTACCCACGAGGCCGGCAGGCCGGCATCGGCCGGCTGAACGCGCTCACGGCCGGCTGCGCTGGCTCACGGCTGTCCACGGGCGGAGGCTGGATCCGGGACGCCGGCCGGCTCCCGCCCTGGGTCCCGCGTCCCGGCCGGCGGTGAGCGCGTTCTGCCCTGCGCGGCGGCGGGCGTCACGAACCCCGCGCCTCCTAACCAGTAAAATTCACTTGACAGGTTAGATGGGGCATGGTCGACTGACTGAGTAACCACTCAAGCTTCATAGAAAGGTTAGAGATATGGCTCCCGCAGTCCACCACCGCACGGCCACCGTCAACGGCCTCGAGGTCTTCTACCGGGAGGCCGGTGATCCCCAGGCACCCGCCGTGGTGCTGCTCCACGGTTTCCCGACCAGCTCGCACATGTTCCGCCACCTGATCCCGGCGCTCGCCGACCGGTACCACGTCATCGCTCCTGACCACATCGGGTTCGGCCAGTCGGCGATGCCCGCCCTGGGGGACTTCCCCTACACCTTCGATGCCCTCACCGAGGTCACCTCCGGCCTGCTGCAGCACCTGGGTATCGACCGGTTCGCGATGTACGTGCAGGACTACGGCGCCCCCATCGGCTGGCGCCTCGCGCTCCAGGCCCCGGACCGCATCACCGCGATCATCAGCCAGAACGGCAACGCCTACGAAGAGGGCTTCGTCAAGCCCTTCTGGGACGGCGTCTTCGCCTACGCCCAGGCGCCGGGCCCGGACACCGAAGCCCCCCTGCGAGGCGCCCTGACCCCCGAGGTCACCCGATGGCAGTACGTGAACGGAGTCGCCGACCCCAGTCTGGTCAGCCCCGACAACTGGGTCCACGACCAGGCGCTGCTGGACCGGCCCGGCAACGACGAGATCCAGCTCAAGCTCTTCCGCGACTATCCCACCAACGTCGACCTCTACCCACAGGTCCACCAGTACTTCCGTGACACCCAGGTCCCGCTGCTGGCGGTCTGGGGCGCCAACGACGAGATCTTCGGCCCCGCGGGCGCCGAGGCGTTCAGCACGGACCTGCCGGGCGCCGAAGTCCACCTCCTCGAGTCCGGGCACTTCGCTCTGGAGAGCCACCTCCAGCCCATCACCCAGCACATCCGCGACTTCCTCGGCCGCGTCCTGACCTGACGCGTCAAGAGGCGGCTGCGGGGGCCGCGGACCTCACGGGCCCCCTGTGCCGCGGTCGGCAAAGGACCCGTCATGCAACGCCTTACGCAACACGCCTTCAGCCCCACCCCCCAGACCGTGCGCACCGCCCGCCTTTTCGCGATGCAGGCCCTCGAGAACTGGGGCGGGTGCCCACGCCGCGACGACATCCGGGCATGCGTATCGGAACTGGCCGGCAACGCCGTTCAGCACGGAAGCCCGGACGGCCGTGACTACCTGGTCCGCCTCGTGCAGCGCACCTGCTGCGTCCACGTGGAAGTGCTCGACAGCGCGCTCCGGTCCACCGTCCGTATCCCGCCGCCCTCCGCGAGCGGGGAATCAGGACGAGGCATGCATATCGTCCAGGAGCTCTCCGACGACTGGGGAGTGACGACCGCAGCCGATGACGACGCCAAAGTCGTCTGGAGCTGCTTCCACCGGCCCGAGGCCCAGGTTTCCCGCTGCTCCTGCAAACCCTGACCGGACAACGACACGACAAACCCGCACCCCGGGGTGCCGCACTCACGCCGCCCCCGCACCCGGAAGAAGAACGCCATGGGACTGTCCTGGCAGCAAGGGCCCCTTTCCGCAGGCGCGATCGGGCACTTCCTCACCCCCGAGCCCCTGCCTGAGCGCCTGCTGTTCGCCGAGCGGCTGCGCCGCCGCATGCGCGTGAAGTTCAACGGCACCTGGATCGCCGACAGCGAGAACGTGATCCTGCTGCACGAGCCGGGCCGCTACCCGGTCGCCTACTTCCCCCGCGAAGACCTGGAGGAGAAGGCCCTGGCCGCAAGCGGCAAGGTCACCCACCACAAGGAACTCGGCGACACCACCTGGTACGCGGTCCGCGCCGGGGACCGCAGCACCGAACGCGCCGCCTGGGAGTTCACCTCGCCGCCCGAGTATGCCGCCGAGCTGCGGGGCCGCATCGCCTTCGCGTGGCGGGCCATGGACGCCTTCTACGAGGAAGACGAGCGCATCCTGGGCCACGCCGCGGACCCCTACCACCGCATCGACATCCGCAACACCTCCAGGCCTCTGGAAGTCCGCCTGGGCGACACCGTGGTAGCCCGCTCCGAGCACCCCGTCGTGCTCTACGAGTCCGGATTCGCCCCGCGCTGGTACGTTCCGCGCGCCGACATCGACGAGACCCGGCTGCGCCCTGTCGAGGGGCAGACGTTCTGCCCCTACAAGGGCCTGTGCGACTACTACGACATCGGCGACGTCCACCACGCCGCCTGGACGTACCGCGATGCCTACCAGGAGGTCGATCGGATCAGCGGCATGGTGTCCTTCGAACCGGACCAGGTGGAGGTCTACCTCGACGGCAAGCGCCTGGAACCCGAGCCCGGGCAGAAGGTCATCTCCCACGGCGTCGACCGCGGTCTGGACGCTGATGAGGTCAGGACCCGCTGACCTGGCGGGCGCCGTGTACAGGCGGCGCTCACCAGCGGCGCCCTGCCCGTCGCTGCGGGGAAGCCGCGGGAGCCGGCATGCTGTCCGGGCTCTTCCCGGCCGGTCGGCCGGGGTGCCGGTCCGGTGTGGCGCCGGTCCGGTGTGATGCGCAGCCGTTGTCCGCGGCCTCGTCCCTCGTGTGGTCAGGACTGCTCGCGGCAGTCCTCTTCGGTGCACTCGAGAGTGACGAGGGTCTGGTCGACCTGCTGGCTGGTCAGAGGAGGTTCGGGCAGTTCATGAGCGCCCTCGGTGCGGAAGGCGTCGAGCATCAGGTGGAGGTGGCGGCGCCAGGCCTGGGGGGCGATGGTGCGTGTGGCCTGGATGATCCCGGCCTGGGACCAGATCACGAAGGCGATGTCCTGCGCGGTGACGTCGCCGCGCAGGACGCCCTGTTCCTGGGCGTTGCGCATGATCTGGATGCAGAGTTCCTTGGCGCGTTCGTACATCTCGCGGCCGGCCACGTGAAGGGGCAGCCGTGCCGAGACCAGGTCGTTGAAGGCGCGGTCGCAGGCCTGCAGCTGGCAGAGTTTCTCCAGGTAGCGGCAGAACCCCTCCCAGGCGTCGTCCATGGCCGCGGCTTCTTCCGCGGTGGTGAGCAGTTCCGTGTACTTCGCGTTGAAGAGTGTTTCGACCAGGTCGAGCCGGGTGGGGAAGTGGCGGTAGAGCGTGCCGATCGCGACGCCGGCCTCGCGGGCGACGCCCTCCAGGGACGCCCCGAGGCCCTGCTCGGAGAAGGCTGCGCGGGCGGCGGCCACGATCGCGTCCTTGTTGCGCTGTGCGTCACGGCGCAGGGGTTTCGTCGGTGTCTCCCTCGCGGACGGGGCGTGGTGGTGGCTCATGGCCCGAGCGTAACATGAGGGCCCCCTCGAATTCGGGTGTTGTCATGTTTCCGATCGCAATCTCGCCCTTCTGACGTGCTGTGATGAGCCTCACTGCAAACATGAGGCACCCCTCGGGTACGGTGGCAGAGCCGAACGTGAGGCACCCCTCCGGATGACCTTGCGGCAAGCCGACTGACCCGGGATTTCCGGATCTCGGTTCACACAGAAGCGGCGGCCGCCAGTTCGGCGGAACCGCGGCAGTCTCGCAAGGGAAATGACCATGAACAGCATCACCAAGCGCGTCTCGCTCGCACTCGCCTCCACGGCACTGGCCGGCGGAGCCCTTCTCGGAGCCGGCGGCTCGGCGTCGGCAGCCACGGCTTCGGTGCCCGCGCAGCACACGCAGTACGTGTCCGCCACCTCCGCGACCAGCAGCGAGCAAGTCGGCCGCCACACGGACGACGACCACCGTGGGCAGGACACCGTGCGCTACGTACGCACTGCGGGCCACGGGGGCGAAGCGGCCTCGTGGCGCGGCGTCAGTGCCGCCCGCTGGTACGAGGACCAGGTCGACGAAGCGGCCTCGTGGCACGGTGTCAGCGCCGCCCGCTGGTACGAGGACCAGGTCATGTGGTCCCTGGACCACAGCTGACGCGGCCCGAGCCGCCCCACTCCGGAACGCCGGCGCCTGCCCTCACAGCAACACGGCCGCACCCCGGCCGGCCAGGATCCCGGAGCGCGCGCCCCACGGCGGTCCGCCCGCATGGAGACGAACGCCGCACACAAGGGCGAAGGCACTCTGGCCCTCAGCGCCCGCCACGCCGACCACGGCCAGGCCCGCACCGACACATGAACCCCGTCGACCGCCTCCCTGGACGATTGCTTCCCCACAGGCCGTGACACCCCGCTGTACCGGGCGGGTCCTCTCCACGCCGGGACAGCCACCCGACGCGAATGCCCAGAACACCACCCCAGGGCGATCCACCGGCCGGGCCGGATCCGGGGCCGCAGTGGCCACGGAAGCGCCCGATCAGCCTGCCGACGACGTGCGACCGTACTCATGGCCGGCAGTTCTGCTCCGGTTGCAGTGAGCCGGGGGAGCCCCGGACGCCGAAGCGGCCAGCAGGACTGCTCGCGCGGCCGGCCGGATCGTTCGCGTTGATCGGCTCGCCGTCGTGCGGTGCCGTCGGGCGCGTCGAGGCGTGGGCGCGCCACGCGCCCGCGGTGGCCGAACCGGTCCCGCCGGTTTTGCCGCGGACCACACGCCGATCTCCCTCAGGCCCTCAGCGCGGCCGCCGAACTGCTCAGCGACCGTGCCCGGCCCCGCTACCGCGGCCTCTGTACGGAGAACTCGTTGCCGTCGGGGTCGAGCATCAGCACCCGGACGCCGTCGCCCCCGCCGATGCCGCCGCGCGTCGCACCGAGTGAGATCAGGCGGTCGACCTCCGCCTCCCCGTCGGCGTCGGCGGGGAGCGCCAGCTCCAGGTACAGCCTGTTCGTGCCTGTCTTCGGCGCCACCGGAGGACCACCCCAGGTGATCTTCGTACCGCCGTCCGGCGACTGGATCGCGGTCTCCTGGTCCTGGTCCCAGACCAGCGGCCACCGCAGCGCCTCGCTCCAGAAGTAACCGACCTCCTGCGTACCATCGCAGGCCAGCGCTCCGATGGAACCGGTGCCGGCGAGGAACTTGTTGCCCGCCTCGATCACGCAGAACTCGTTGCCGTCCGGATCGGCGAGCACCACATGTCCGTCTTCCGGGAGTTGGCCCACGTCGATGTGTGTCCCGCCGAGCTCCAGTGCCCTGGCCACCGTCTGCTGCTGATCCTCCGGGGAGGTGCTCGTCAGGTCGAAGTGTGCCCGGTTCTGGCCGGTCTTCGGCTCCTGGCTCGGCAGGAAACGGATGCGGAACCCGCCGGCATCAGGGGGCAGGATCGCGACGTCGTCGTCCGGACCGTCGGCCAACTCCCAGCCCAGGACCCGGGACCAGAAGCGCGCCAGGCCCGACGGCCGGGTCGCGTTGAAGCAGATCGCGAACAGTTGACTGGCCATACCCCGTGTATCTCCGATCCATCGACGGTCGACCCGGCGCCTCGCCCTTTGCGCGGGCGCAGCCTAGGGGCGGCCGTGCGCCACCCGCATCCGAGTTTCCGGCGCGGGCACGGCGACGCGGGTGGTCAGGTCCAGGCCGAGGCGGGCAGGGGCGCAGCGGGCGCTGTCACGTTGTTGGGCGCGTGGGTGTCTGACGGTGCGTCGGGGCGTGGTTGGGCCCGGTTCGGGGCCTGCGCTCAGATCGTGGCGGCCAGGCCGACGGCGCCGGTGATCTGTTCCCAGATCGCGAAGCGGATGGTCATCTCGGCTCGGTAGTTGTGTGCGGTCATCTGGTGGCGGCGGGGCTGGAAGTGGGGTGAGATGCCGCTGAAGGCGGACAGAAGCCGCTGCGCCTCGCCGACGGAACGGAAGCCCTTCATCGCGCGTTCGCGCTGCCTCGTCGGCTGGTGGCTGTTCCCCGTCCGATGGTTCAGGTACTTCGACTGCCGGTGCTGGACGCAGGGCATGACCTCGCGGTGGGCGGCGCCGTAGGAGCGGAGCCTGTCGGTGACGACCACCCGCGGCACCGCACCCGTCTTCTTCATCAGGCGACGGAAGAAGCGCCCGGCTGCGGCCTTGTCGCGCCGATTCTGCACAAGAACGTTGAGCACGTTGCCGTCCTGGCCGACGGCCCGCCACAGGTACTTCTGCTTGCCGTTGACCTTGATGAAGACTTCGTCCAGGTGCCACTTGTCGCCGGGCCGGGACTGTCGGCGGCGCAGTGCGTCGGCGTACTGCTGCCCGAACTTCACACACCAGCGGCGGACCGTCTCGTAGGAGACGGTCACACCGCGTTCGAGCATCAGCTCCTCCACCTCACGGAAGCTGAGCGGAAAGCGGTGATACAGCCACACACCGTGGGAGATGACCTCGACCGGGTACCGGTGCCCCTTGTACGACGGCGATACGTTCCCCACGGGCCATCCCCCTCCAGCATGATCAACCAGAAGGTCACCCCACCCTGTCAGCCAACGTGACAGTGCCCGGACGACGCCTCTGACCAGGCCAGATAGCGAAACGCTGCTGGAGTACCTTTCCAGTCGAAGCCGCGATCGCCCGCCCAGGCGACGATGCCGTCCGGCCGGACGAGCACGGCACCCAGTCCGAGGTCGTCCTTCGCCGTACCGGCTACGTAGTGCAGCCGGCTCTCCCGGCCCGTCGCCGAATCGCGCAGGCGCTGGTCGGTGCTGAAGTCCAGGACGACGCTGCGGCCGTCCTGCATCAGGCCGCCGAGGCGAGTGCCGTCCGCCAGCTGGAAGTCCGGGGCGTTGCGGCCGACCAGCGGATGCTCGCCGCCGAGGTCGTAGGCGAGCGACGAGCCGGAGATCTTCCCGTACACGTAGGTCGTGCCGTCCCGGGTGTCGAGCAGGTCGCGGATCACGCCCTGCACCGCCTGGCCATGCGCGTCCGGACGCATGGCCACCGACTGGGCAAGAGTCCAGTCGAGTACCCAGGCGCCGACCGGATGGCGTTCACGGGTGTAGGTGTCGAGAAGTCCGTCCGGTGCCTGTCCACGCGCGACCGCCGCGAGCTTCCACCCCAGGTTCACGGCGTCGCCGATGCCGGTGTTGAGCCCCTGCCCGCCCAGCGGGGAGTGGACGTGCGCGGCGTCGCCGGCGAGCAGCACACGGTCCCGCCGGTACGTCGTGGCCTGCATTGCCCGGTCGGTGAAGGTCGAGACGAGCCGAACGCCGGTCAGCGTGACGTCGGCGCCAGACACGCGGCGCAGCACGGCTTGGAGGTGCTCGCGGCTCGGCTGCTGCGTGCGGTCGAACGTGCCGCCGTCGAAGTCCATCATGCCGATGTGCCCCTCAGCGGGCATCCGGATGTACATGCCGGTCGGCGTCAGGTTGAACCCGGGGCTCAGCTTCTCGGGATCGGCGATGCCAACGAGCATGGTGTAGCCGGTGAACTGCGGCTCGGTGCCGACGAAGTCGAAGCCCGCCAGCCCGCGCACGGCACTGCGCCCGCCGTCGCAGCCGACGGCCCAGCGAGCCGCGTACTCCTGCTCGCCGGTACGCACGATCACGCCGTCCTCGTCCTGCTCGACGGCGCAGACCGTGACACCGCGCCGGATCTCCACGCCGAGCTCGGCCGCCCGCTCGGACAGCACCGACTCGACCGCTTCGAGGCTGGTCATCATGACCTCCAGCACCGGGCTGGGCAGCCGGTACGACAGCGCGTCGACGTCGACCTTGGCCGGATCGAGCACCATGCCGGCAAAGTGGCCCACGGCCCGCGGGCCCGACGGCTCGTTCCCGTCGGGAGCGTCGTGGACGCCCGACGCCGCCAGCAGCGAGGGCAACATCCCGCGGCGGTAGAACGCCTCGACCGCCGTGGCCGACAGGCCCCGCATCCCAAGCGGCGCTGCCCGCCACCGGGAGCCGGGCTCCGGCTCCCGTTCGAGCACCAGGACCGAGCAGCCCGCGAGACCGAGCTCGCAGGCCAGGAACAGACCAACCGGGCCGGCCCCCACGATCACTGCGTCATGCATGAGAAATCCCCTCTCAGCAGCGTGTTCTCCTCCGATACGGCAACACTGCCGCCGGCCGCTCACACGGGGCGCACACGGCGCTCACCCGGGGGGCACATGGCGCTGACACGGGTGCTCGCGCGAAGATGACGCAATGGACGGGGGTGCGCGGCTTCGGGTCACGCTGCTCGGTGCCTTTCAGGCGGCGCGCGGTGACGCCGCCCTGGCCGTGCCCGGCGCCCGGTTGCAGGGGCTGGCCGTGCGGCTGGCGCTGGCCGGCGGGCGCGCGGTCGAGCGGGGCGTCCTGGTCGACGCGATCTGGGCCGAGGACCCGCCGGCCGACCCCGCCCACGCCTTGCAGGCCCTGGTCTCGCGGCTGCGCCGGGTCCTCGGTGCGCCCGGCGACGTCTCGCCGCTCGCGGACGGCTACCGGCTGGCGGTGGACGCCGCCGACGTGGACGCACTGCGGTTCGAGCAACTGGCCGCTGCCGGCCGCGACCGCCTGCGCGCCGGCGACCCGAGCGCCGCGGCGGCCATGCTCGGCGAGGCCGTGGCGCTGTGGGGCGACCGCCCCGGCATCGCGCCCACGGCCGTCGCCGCGGTCGCACCGGCCGCCGCTGCCCGGCTGGCCCACGCCTCGATCGAGGCCGTCACCGACCTCGCCGAGACCGAGCTGACCCTGGGGCGCGCCGACGCGGCCGCCACCCGCCTGACCGCCCTGCTGGCCGACCATCCCGTCCACGAACGCGCCGCCGCGTTGATCATGGACGCGCTCGCCGCCCAGGGCCGCCAGGCCGAGGCCCTGGCCCGGTACGAACAAGTGCGGGAAACCCTGGCCGACGCCCTGGGCGCCGACCCGGGGGCCGCACTACGTGAGCGTCACCTGAGCCTGCTGCGCGCCGAGCCTGCCGCCGTAGAGACCAAGGCGACCAATCTGCCCGCGCCGCTGACCAGCTTCGTCGGCCGTGACGACGACCTGGCCAGGATCGACATGCTGCTCGCCGCCGGGCGGCTGGTCACCGTGATCGGTCCCGGCGGTGCCGGCAAGACCCGCCTCGCGTTGGAGGCCGCCCGCCGCCACCAGCAGGAATACCGCGACGGCAGCTGGCTGATCGACCTCTCCCCGGTCACCGAACCGGCCAAGGTCGGCGCGGCGCTGCTGGCGGCGATCGGGCTGCTCGGCACGGCTCTGTTCGAGACCTCGGCCAAGCCGGTCGACGACCTGGACGTACTGGCGGACCAGCTGAGCGGCCGGGAAAGCCTGCTGGTGGTGGACAACTGCGAGCACCTGATCGACGCCGTGGCCCACCTGCTCTCGGCACTGCTGGCCCGCTGCGCCGGCCTGCGGGTGCTGGCCACCAGCCGCGAACCCCTCGCGATCGACGGCGAGGCGCTGGTTCCGCTCGGCCCGCTCACGCTGCCCGAGCCGGACGCGGACGTCGAGCAGGCCCACCGCACGGCGTCAGTGCGGCTGTTCACCGAGCGGGCGGCGGCCGTGCGGCCCGGGTTCGACATCGACCAGCGCAACGTCGGCGAGGTGCTGCGGATCGTCCGCAGCCTGGACGGCATGCCGCTCGCACTGGAACTGGCCGCGGCCCGCCTGCGCACGCTCTCGCTGGCCGACCTGGCCACCGGGCTGTCCGACCGGTTCCGCCTGCTCACCACCGGCAGCCGCACCGCCTTCCCACGGCACCGCACGCTGCGAGCGGTCATCGCGTGGAGCTGGGACCTGCTCGGCGAGGACGCGCGCACGGTCGCGGAGCGGATCTCGGTCCTGCCCGGCGGCGTCACGCTGGCCTCGGCCACCGCGGTCTGTGCCGGCACGACGGTGCCGGCCGGCGAGGTCCGGGAGCTGCTCGCGGGCCTGGTCGACCGCTCGCTGCTCCAGCTTGCGCCGGATACCGGCCGTTACCGGATGCTGGAGACCATCCGGGAGTACGGCTCGGAATGCCTGGCCGAGCAAGGCGTTCTGACCGCCGTACGGGACCTGAGCGCCCGCCACTTCGCCGAACTGGTCGCCCGCTACGACCCGCTGCTGCGCGGCCCCGAGCAGCTCGACGCGCTCCACGTGCTGAGCGCCGAGTACGACAACGTGCTGGCCGCCCTGCGCCACCTCTGCGACACCGGGGAAGCCGACGGCGCGCTCGGGCTCGCGGTGGACCTGACCTGGTACTGGCACATGCTCGGCCGGCATCCCGACGCGTCCTACTGGCTCGGCCAGGCGGCCGCGTTGCCGGCCGGGCGGCCGAGCATGGACCGCGACATCGCCGAGGGGATGCTGCTGCTCGACGCCTACGACATCCGGGGCGTGCCAGTCGACGATTCGGCCAAGGAGTTCACCGACCGGCTGCTGAGCCATCCGGAGCTGCAGGGCTTCGGCGTGCTGACCGCGGCCCGGCTGGCTGCCCTGGCCGGGATCGAGGCGTCGCCGGTGATCCAGCGGCTGGTCGACAACCCGGACGGGTGGCTGGCCGGGCTGGCCCGGATGGCCCGGGCCGAGCTCGCCGAGAACGACGGCCACCTCGACCAGGTCAGCGCCGACGTGGCCGTGGCACTGGACTGCTTCACCCAAGCGGGCGACCGTTGGGGCCTGGCCATGGCACTGCCGACACGCGCGCTGCTGCGGCAGTACGACGGCGATCTCGGCGGCGCGCTGGCTGACCTGACCGAGGCCAAGCGGCTGGCCCGCGAGTTCGGGTCGCTCAGCCACAGCGACGAGACCTTCATCGACCTGCGCCTGATCGACCTGTACGTGCGGCTCGGCCAGACCGAGCAAGCGGCGGCGATGATCGCCGTGACCCGGGAGCGCACGGTGCGCTCGACCGTGCCCGAGGCGGTGGTGCTGCTCGACGCCCGGGAGGCCGGCCTCCGCCTGCGGACCGGTGATCTGGACCGGGCGCGTGAGCTGGTCGAGGAGGCCGAGGCCGGGCTGTCCGACCAGCTCCCGTTCGGCAACGACCACGGGCAGGCCCTGGTCGGTGCCGTGCGGGCCGAACTCTGTCTCGAACTCGGCGACGGCCCCGCCTGCGAGGCGGCGCTGGACCGGGCGTACACGGCCGCGGTCAACAGCAAGGACCTGCCGATCGTGGCCACAGTCGCGGTGACCGTGGCCGGCCTCGCCGCGTTGTACGGGCGGTTCCTCGACGCGGCCGTCGTGCTCGGCGCGGCGGCCCGCCTACGCGGTGCCCACGACCACACCGACCTCCAGGTCCGCGCACTGGGCAGCCGCGCCCGGGCCGCGCTCGGCCACGAGCGCTTCGCCGAGGCGTACGAGAGCGGCTGGCAGCTGGCCGCCCAGCTGGCCCTGACCCGCACCGATCCGGCACGGCTGCGCCGTACGGTGGACAGCGCCGCACCCCCCAAGCCGGGTGGCGCCCATAGCCGCACCCCCTGGGTGTCGTTTCTCCAGTGAGGGCCCGCTATGCCGCCGGTAGCCCGGTTCACCGAAGACGCGAACCCTGCTGGTCCTGGCGTGCGGCGGGAGCGGGCCCAGCGCTGCGGAGGCTCGGGCGGAAGCCACAAGACGTCGGGTTGATCCGTTGCGTTGGTCGGCTAGTGCTCTGACCGCATAGACACCTCAGGGTTCTAACGCGTCAAGTCCTCGTCGGTGAGTCCGTGGTTTCCCCAGCGATTCCAGAGCGTGCGATGCCATTCGTCGGCGTCGGGTCCCGGGCGTGTCACGGCTGGCAGTGGTCCTGAGCTGGTCTCGATCAGGTGCAGCAGCGACCAGGCGATGCCATAGCAGTCATCGGGGCCGAAGCAGCCAGCCAGAGCATGAGCCTCGTCGGGTGTGACTGGCGCGGAGATGGCCTCGATTTGCCGGAATCGGCGGTCAACGAGCTCCTCGTCGTCGGTGTCCCAGTCGGGGAGGGGGCCATCGGCGACGAAGGCCTGAACTTCGGGTCTCATCCGTGAATGATCGACTGCTGTGGGTGATCTGAGCAAGGTAGCCGAAGGTCAGGCGGCCGCCGTTTCCGCCGTCGAGGACGGTGCGGGGAAGGCGGCCTGCTCGTCGAACCGTTCGCGGTGCTGGAGGCAGTGATAGAGCTGGCCGAGCATGCGGTTGAAGAGGTTCCTCTGAGCTTAGCTGAGCTTGCCGTTTAACCTCCCCTGCTGTGACGACGGCGCCGGTGTCAGTCCCGAGAGCTAGGTTGTGTGAACAGATAGGCGAGCATCCCAGGCACTTGCTTGCGAGGGCCGGGTTCTCAAGTGCGGAGGGGAGCCGAGGCAGTGCCATCGATCGAGCAGCGCTTGGAAGCGGTCATGGCGGTGCCTCTCGACACCCTGATCGAATCGGAACATCGATCCCGACCGTCGGGGGAGACGGTGTACTCGTGGCGCCTGCCGGAGGCCGATTGTCGGGAACTGGCTGAACGGGGGCTGCCCGACGACCAGCTCCTGACACCCTTGTTCCAAACCGACGCCGAACCGACTCTGGTGCCCAACGTGGCTGGCCCGCGCGAACGGAAGCTGGCCACCCCAGCCGACAGGCTGTATGACCTGGGCCGATGGGGTAGCCACGACCTGACGCCAAAGATCGGCGTGGTTGAGAATGATGGTCGGGTCCTGGCCATCAGGCCCGCACCTGTCACCGCAGCTGATGTGCATCCCGCGCTGCGAGAGGTCTACCGTGACCTGTACCGCCCAGCCGTCGACTTCATCAATTCGTCGATCGCTCAACTCGTCCAGATCAGCTGGCGCTGGCGAGCCGCCATACCCATTCTCTTGGAGCTCACTGAGCCCTCCAGCCCCTGCTCCGAAGAAGAAATCAATGCATACTTCGATCGCCGCGAAGCATGCGAGCAGATCGTTCTGGTGGGGATCGAACGCATTGATCCCGCGATCCGAGCTGACGACGCCTCCCGCACCCTCTGGGGCGAGGTAGTCACCGACCCCGGCTGCTGATTCACAGCAGCTCAGGCCCGGGGTCACACCGAGCTCAGAGACGATTCACACGGTCGTGGGTATTTACGCAGTTCAGAGCATCCTGGAACAGGATTCGACTCATGCTGTGCGCTGTCAGGGACGCATCTGATCAGTGGAGGCCGTGCTGAAGAGCGTACCGAGTCTTGCCACCGCCAAGGAGCCGATCGCGGAACTGCAGGACTTCCGTGCTGAGTTGTACGCCTGCCTGACTGCTCGAGGTGACGCCCTGTTCGAGCTGGCAGATGCGGTGCTCTGCGCGGACGGACCGGTGCGCACGCTGGTCGACCTGGCTCTGGCTCCTGAACACCGCCGCAGCCATGGCGCTTTGTATGGCGGGCTGAACAAGGGCCGCGTGGACGTCGAACGGTTGCGTCGGGCTGTAGCCGGTATGCCGCTGCCGACCTCTGAGTGGAGAAGGGCTACGTCTTCACCACACCCACGGGCGAGCCGCTCAGCCCGACCACTGATCATCAGTGGAAGGCCCTACTCAAGGCGGCGGGCATCCGTAACGGCCGACTCCATCCTCTGAATCTTCGCAGGGAGTCCCGGTCTTGAGGCCGGGCGGGAGTGCGGTCCTCGGCCCGGAGGCGCGAAGTGCCGGTGTTCTCTGGGTCTGCGGGGTGATGGTCAGGCTGGTTGCTTCTGGTTGTGGATGTAGTCCTTGACGATGCTCAGTGGTGCGCCGCCGCAGGAGCCTACGAAGTAGGAGGGGGACCAGAACACGGACCCGGTGCCGGTCTGGTTGATCCGGCCGGTGTACTCCGCGCGCAGGTAGCGGGAGCTGACGCCCTTGAGGGAGTTGACGAGTTTGGACAGGGCGATTTTCGGCGGGTAG
>NZ_JBVKCA010000002.1:758637-1026050 GCF_055656965.1 Streptomyces sp. NPDC111656 | reverse complement strand
AACGCCCGGTTACATTCCGAACCCGGAAGCTAAGCCTCACAGCGCCGATGGTACTGCAGGGGGGACCCTGTGGGAGAGTAGGACGCCGCCGAACTAATTGTAGGGAGAACCCCCGTACCGGGAAATCGGTACGGGGGTTTTCTGCGTTCGGGGGTCTAGTGTTTTGTCATGCGCTATGACTTGGTGATCTTCGACAACGACGGCGTCCTCGTGGACAGTGAGCCGATCTCCAACACGATTCTGGCCGCCTATCTCACCGAACTCGGGCACCCGACCTCGTACGAGGAGTCCATCCGGGACTACATGGGGTCTGCCATGCACCGCATCCACGAGCTCGTCCAGGAGCGGAGCGGGCAGCGGCTGCCGGAGGATTTCGACGACGTCTTTCACGGGCGGGTGTTCGCCGCCTTCGAGCGGGAGCTGCAACCCGTTCCCGGTGCCGTGCAGTTGCTGGAGAAGCTGGCCGCGGACGAGGTCCCGTACTGCGTGGCCTCCTCCGGGAGCCATGAGCGGATCCGGGTGGGGCATCGGAAGACCGGGCTCGACCGATGGTTCGACGAGGGGCGTGTCTTCAGCTCGCAGGATGTGGGGCGGGGCAAGCCGGCCCCCGATCTGTTTCTTTGCGCGGCCGAGCGGATGGGCGTGGCGCCGGAGCGGTGTGTCGTCGTGGAGGACAGTCCGCTCGGGGTGCGGGCGGCGAACGCCGCGGGGATGGACGTGTACGGGTTCACCGCCATGACGCCGGCCGCCAAGCTCACCGGTGCCACTCAACTCTTCTCCGAGCTGGGCGAGTTGGCTGACCTGCTCGTATGACGGCACCCATCGCGAGGCACTGACATTTGTCACGCCGAGCTCCGGACGATCGTTTCTATTGGCGAGTGGGGTCCGACCGCGAAGCTGAGTACATCGGAACGGGACGTACACAGCGACGACGGAGGGACCCGATCATGAGCATCACGGCCATCGAGACCAGCACTGGAGCGACCACCGTCGAGGCACCGGCCGCCACGAGTGCCGATGCCGCCGCCAGGCCCAGCTTCCTGCCGCTGATCCTCGACGTGGCGGTGCCCGTCGGGTCGTACTACCTCCTCAAGAACGGGTTCGGCATGAGCACCATGGCGGCCCTCGGCTGGAGCAGCGTGGTGCCGGCGGTGCGGACCGTGTGGGGCGCGGTGAAGGAGCGCAAGGCCAACGCCCTGGCCGGGCTGATTCTGGTCGTCAACGTCGTCGGGCTGGCCCTCAGCCTCGTCGCCGGTGACCCGCGGCTGATGCTGGCCAAGGACAGCGGGGTCAGCAGCGTGATCGGCATCGGCATCCTGGTCTCCGTGAAGCTCGGCAGGCCGATGATGACGGCGGGCATGAAGCCGTTCCTCATCAAGGGCGACGCGGCCAAGAACGCCGCGTGGGACCGGCTGGTTGCAGGCTCCCCGCGGTTCCGGAAGGCCGAGCGGACCTTCTCCCTGGTCTGGGGCGTGGTGCTGCTCGGCGAGTGCGTCGCGCGGGTCGTGGGGGCGTACACCCTGCCGGTCGACACGATGGTCTGGCTGGGCACGGTCGTGATGATCGGTTCGATCGCGGTGGCCATCCTGGTCAGTGGGCGGCTGGCGGTCGTTCCGATGGAGAAGCTGCTGGAGAACGAGGTCGCCGGGACCGTCCAGCCGAAGAGTTGAGCAGAATTCACCTTCGGTTGGATCTACCCACCGGTAAGCCAGGGCCCTACGCTCGCCGCCATGACAGATGTGCTGCGGCGCGGTAGGGCCTCTTTGGCGTTCAGCTTCTTCGCTCAGGGCGCCACCTTTGCCCTGCTCGTGACGCGCATTCCGGCCATCCAGGACCGGTACGGCGTCTCCGACGCGCTGCTGCCCGCGTTCCTGGCCGCCGTGCCGATCCTCGCCGGGGTCGGCAGCGTGACGACCGAGCAGCTGGTGAAGCGAATACGGCCCAGTCGGCTGCTGCGCTGGTCCCAGCCGGTTGTGCTCCTGGCGCTGCTCGGCGTCGGGGCGGGGGACCGCCTGGTCGAACTGGCGGTCGCGCTCGGCGCCTTCGGGCTCGCGGTCGGCGCGCTCGACGCGTCCATGAACATGCTCGGGGTGAGCCTCCAGCGGACGTACGGGCGCAGCATCATGCTCGGTTTCCACGCCACGTACAGCCTGGGCGGGATCGTGGGCGCCTCGCTCGCGTGGGTGGGGGCGCACTGGCATCTCTCGCTGTTCGTGTCCTATCTGCCGGTGGTGCTCGTGCTGCTGCCGGCGGCGTTCGTGGGGAGTCGGTGGTACGTCGACGGGGGCGCCGCCTCTGGTCTTGAGGTCGATGCCGATACCGGTGGCAATGTCGATGCCGAGGCCGGGAAGAGGCAGGGGGAGAGTGGGGCCCTGGTCTTCAGGCTGCTGTTGCCGTTGTGTCTGGTGATGACGTTCGCGTACATCGGGGACTCGACGGTTTCAAACTGGAGTGCGAAGTATCTGCAGGATGTGCTGGGCAGTTCGGAGCAGTTGGCGACCGTTCCCTACAACGTCTACATGGTGATGACGCTGGTGGGGCGGGCCGTCGGGGACTTCGGGGTGCGGCGGTTCGGGGCGGTGGCCGTCGTACGGCTGGGGGCGGTCGTGGCGGCGCTGGGGTTCGCGGTGGTGGCGGTGGCACCGGGGGCGTGGGTCGGGATGCTCGGGTTCACGTTGCTGGGGCTGGGGTTGTGTGTGCTGGTGCCGCAGACGTTCGCGGCGGCCGGACGGTTGTTTCCCGGGGCTTCGGACGCTGCCATCGCACGGCTGAACATCTTCAATTACGTCGGGTTCTTGATCGGTTCGCCGTTGGTGGGGGCGTTGGGCGACGCCTGGAACTACCGGGGCGCCATGCTTGTGCCGATGGTGTTGGTCCTTGCGACCTTGGGGTACGCCCGCTCGTTCGCGCCCGAACCGGACCGATACGGTGACGGACATGAGCGGCCGCGCACAGCTGATGTGGGACGAGGCAGTAACGGGCTATGACTTCGGCCCGGACCATCCGATGGATCCGGTCCGGCTGGCGCTGACCCGGCGACTGGTCGATGCCTTCGGGCTCGATCGGGAGGTGGACGTCGTCGCGGCGAAGCCGGCCGGGGAGTCGACGTTGCGGCTCGTGCATCGTGAGGACTATGTCGAGGCGGTCAAGGCCGCGTCGGTGGATCCGGGGGCCGCGGATGCCTCGTACGGGCTCGGGACCATGGACGATCCCGCCTTCGCGGGAATGCACGAGGTGTCGGCGCTGATCGCCGGGCAGTCGGTCGGGGCGGCGGAGGCGGTGTGGCACGGGGACGCGCTGCACGCGGTGAACTTCGCGGGTGGGCTGCACCATGCGATGCCGGGTGGGGCGTCCGGGTTCTGCATCTACAACGACGCCTCGCTCGCGATCGCGCGGCTGCTGGAGCTGGGGGCCGAGCGGGTCGCGTACGTGGATGTCGATGTGCATCACGGGGACGGGGTGCAGGCGGCGTTCTGGGACGACCCCCGGGTTCTGACGATCTCGCTGCACGAGCATCCGCGGACGCTGTTCCCGCAAACCGGGTGGCCGGAGGAGACGGGGGCCTCCTCGGCGGAGGGCTCCGCAGTCAATGTCGCGCTGCCGGCCGGGACCGGGGACGCGGGGTGGCTGCGGGCGTTCCACTCCGTGGTGCTTGAGCTCGTCGCCGAGTTTCGGCCGCAGGTGCTGGTCACCCAACACGGTGCCGACACCCACTTCGAGGACCCGCTCGCTCATCTGGCCGTCTCGCTCGACGCGCAGCGGGCCGTGCAGGTCGCCTGTCACGACCTGGCGCACGAGTACGCCGACGGGCGGTGGGTCGCGTTGGGTGGGGGCGGGTACGCGGTCGTGGACGTCGTGCCGCGGTCGTGGACGCATCTGGTCGCCGTCGCGGCGGGGCGGCCCATCGACCCCGAGACGGTGATTCCCGAGAGCTGGCGGCAGGAGGTCTTCGCTCGTACGCGGCAGTTGGCGCCCGTGCGGATGACGGACGGGCGGTGGCCCGTGTCCTGGAAGGGGTGGGAGTCCGGGTACGACCCGGCCGACCGTCTCGACCAGGCGATCGTTGCGACGCGCCGAGCCGTGTTCCCCCTTCGGGGCCTCCTGCCCTGACCCCTCTTCCTTCGCCCCCGCCGCCCCTACCCGACCCATCCCCAGGGGCTCCGCCCCTTCAACCCGGACGGGGCTCCGCCCCTGCACCCCGGCGGGGCTCCGCCCCTGCACCCCGGCGGGGCTGCACCCCCGGTTCCCTGCGGGCTGCGCCCTCGTACCCCCAGCGAGGCTGCGCCTCCGGATCCCTGCGGGGCTGCGCCCCTGCACCCCGGCGAGGCTGCGCCTCCGGATCCCTGCGGGGCTCCGCCCCCGTACCCCCGCAGCCTGCCCTCCGCGGGGCTTCGCCCCGGGCCCCCGGAGGGCGTGCTCCCGTGCTCCGTCTCGGGCTCTGTCGGGGGATAGGGGGCCAGAGTGTGCATTACGCCAAGTGTGGGGCGTTTTCGGGAAATTCGGGGTGAAGGGGGGGTATGTGCGTCAGCATCGCTGTCGTGTTGAGCACCGGAGCATTACGTGCGCACCTGCTGGCGGCCCGGTTGGCCGGGCCCGTTGCCACCTCGCGTGAGGAGAGTCTGCGGAGTTATCGGCTCTTCGCGGCCCGCGATCCCCGTGTGCTGCTCGGGCTCGATCCCGAGTGGACCTGGGAGCAGCGGGATCTGATCGAGTTGATGGCCGACAAGTGTGGAGTTTCGGCCGATCCGACTCACACGAGTGGGCATGATGTGATCGACCCCGAGCGGACTCTGGTCGCGCTCGATTCCTTCGCGGCGCGACTCGCAGCGGCGGCCCGGAAGCGCGAGCCGGTACTCCTCGGGACCGGTCACCCGCACCGTCTGCTCGGTTTCTACGCCGCCCTTGCGGACGCCCTGTCGGCGGCGGGATGTACCGTCCTCACCCCCGCGCAGGGTAGCTCTGTCGACATAACGACCCGGTTCGGCCTACGCACGTACAACCTTGACTACGTACAAGGTGTCGCGCTGGTACGCGAACCCGGCACGCAAGCCCCCGGTGGTGCGACCGGCGCACATACCCACTCACCGCTGCCGGTTCGGACCGTTCTGGCGGCTGCCGCGGAGGGTGGCGGGCCGCTCCCGGAACTCGTCATCGGGGACCACGGCTGGGTCTGCGGAGCAGGTCAGCTGGGGTTCGAGGCCATGGGGCTGGCCGATACGGACGATCCTGCGCTCTTCGTCGGAGAGGCAGAGGGGCGGGTGTCCGTCGTCGTTCCGCTTGATGACGCTGTGCGGTCTGATTACTACCGACCGCTTACTCGCTATGTACTCAATCGAGCGTGTCTGTCACAGTAGGCGGCCGATGCCATCTCCTCTTCCCCACTCGCATCACCCGCCCCTACATTGGGGAGTGAGCACGCAACGACGAAGAGTCACCGGAAGGGGAAGCCGGTGGCCGTCGAGTGCGGAAGGTTCAGGTGTGTCATGGCTGCAGCTGGCGAGAGGCCTCTGAACGAGGTTCAGTTCCTTACCGTGGCGGAAGTCGCCTCGGTGATGCGAGTGTCGAAGATGACCGTGTACCGCTTGGTGCACAGCGGTCATCTGCCGGCGATCCGGGTGGGGAGGTCCTTCCGGGTGCCGGAGCAAGCGGTTCACGAGTATCTCCGCGAGAGCTATGTGGGGGTGGAGACAGCCTGACGGTTGCTTCGAGGGGTTCCCGAGAGGCCCTTGTGGTCACCTCGGGAATCCACTCGGATCCCCTCGATTACGACCTCAGCGCTCGGACGGGTAGGCTGGCCCCTCATAGGTCGTGTGGGCCCATGCAGCCCAGCACCGAGTAAAGAGAAGTGAGCGAGGGTAGTCGTGGGCTCTGTTATCAAGAAGCGGCGCAAGCGGATGGCCAAGAAGAAGCACCGCAAGCTGCTCAAGCGCACTCGCGTTCAGCGTCGCAACAAGAAGTAGGACCGTGCCCCGCATCGCCGGGGCTCGTCCTTGCGCTTGTGCGAGCGCTGCGAACGGCGCGCTCTGTGGCCCCCCACCGGCCGGTGGGGGGCCACAGCCGTTTTCCGGCCAGGCTTTCGGCGTACCGGCCTCCGTCGTCGCGGCGGCTTTCGCCCAGAGCGGGTACTTTCCGGGGGGAGCGGGCGCGCGTCTCCTGCGCGAGGGCCCCGGAGGGCGATGCTGTGCATACGCCCATGTGCCGGGTGGCTTGGTCTGATCGTATGTTCGTGGCTGTCGTCACTTCGTGCATCGGGCGGTCATCACAGCGCAACATCAACCCGCTAGGTTGGCGGCACACGGGGAACACGGCAGGGTACGAGCGGAGCTACGTCGGCTCACGTCCAGAACGGGAAGAGAGGCGCTGATCTTGGGGAAGGTCGTGCTCGTCACCGGAGTGGCCCGTCAGCTGGGAGGCCGGTTCGTACGACGGATCCAGCGTGACCCCCAGGTGGACCGGGTGATCGCCGTGGACGCGGTGCTGCCCGAGCACCATCTGGGCGAGGCCGAGTTCGTCCAGGCCGACATCCGCCAGCCCACGATCGCCCGCGTGCTCGCCGAGCACTCCGTCGACACGGTCGTCCACATGGACGTGACGGGCATCGCGCTGGGCGGCGGCAGCCGGACGACGGTCAAGGAGACCAACGTCATCGGCACCATGCAGCTGCTGGGCGCCTGCCAGAAGTCCCCGTCGGTCAAGCGGCTCGTCGTGAAGTCCAGTACGAACGTCTACGGGTCCGCGCCGCGAGATCCGGCCGTGTTCACCGAGACCACCCCGCCCAAGTCCCTGCCCAGCGGCGGCTTCGCGAAGGACACGGTGGAGGTCGAGGGGTATGTGCGTGGCTTCGCGCGGCGGCGGCCCGACGTCGCCGTGTGTGTGCTGCGGTTCGCGAACATCCTCGGGCCGAGCGCCGACTCGCCACTCGCCTCGTACTTCGCGCTGCCGGTGCTGCCGACCGTCTTCGGATACGACCCGCGGCTGCAGTTCGTGCACGAGGACGACGTGATCGAGGTACTGCGGATCGCCTCGCACGATCCACAGCGCGGCACGCTCAACAGCGGCACCTTCAACATCGCCGGAGACGGCGTCCTGTTGCTCTCGCAGTGCGCTCGACGCCTGGGCCGCCCCACGGTGCCTCTGCTGCTGCCGGCGCTCAGCTGGGCGGGCACGGCGGTGCGTACCCTGGGCGTGACGGACTTCTCGCCGGAGCAGTTGCGGCTGCTCACCCACGGCAGGGTCGTGTCGACGAACCAGATGCGCGAGACGCTGGGCTACAAACCGAGATACTCGACCGCGGAGACCTTCGCGGACTTCGCACGCAGCCGGGGGCCCGGACTCCTGCCCCCCGAGGCCCTCGCGGGGGCCGTCGACCGGATCGCCGCGCTGCGTTACGTGGGCGGCGGCCACCCCCCGACACTGAGCGCCAACTGAGGAGCGCATCGACGATGGCGGACGCCAAGGTCATTCCGTTCGACGACGACCGGTCGCGCGGGGGTGCTGTGCAGCGCCCGCCGCGGCGGCGGGCCGCGGGGAGCCGGCGCAAGGGCGATCCCGTGGTGGTACGTGAGGTCCAGCCCCTGCCCGGCCGGACCTTCCCGCAGGATGATGTTCCTGTGACGCGTGAGGAACAGCCGCCTCAGCCGTCGACGCCGAACGACGCGCCGTCGACGTCACAGGCACGGGTGAGCGGCGGGCTGGAACGGCGCGTCGCCGGTGGCCTCGCCTTCCTGCGCCGGCGCCTCACCGGTGACTACGAGATCGACGACTTCGGGTACGACCAGGAGCTCACCGAGCAGGTCCTGATGTCCCTGATCCGGCCGTTGTACGAGAAGTACTTCCGGGTCGAGGTGAAGGGCATCGAGAACATCCCGACCGACGGCGGCGCGCTGATCGTCGCCAACCACTCGGGCACCCTCCCGCTGGACGGCCTGATGATGCAGGTCGCCGTCCACGACAACCACCCCGAGAGCCGCCATCTGCGCCTTCTCGCGGCCGACCTGGTGTTCATGCTGCCGGTGGTCAATGAGTTGGCCCGCAAGGCCGGGCACACCCTCGCCTGCGCCGAGGACGCCGAACGGCTCCTGGAGCGCGGCGAGCTGGTCGGTGTGATGCCGGAGGGCTTCAAGGGCATCGGCAAGCCGTTCGGCGAGCGCTACAAGCTCCAGCGCTTCGGCCGGGGCGGGTTCGTGTCGACGGCCCTGCGGCAGGGCGTCCCGATCATTCCGTGCTCGATCGTCGGCGCGGAGGAGATCTACCCGATGATCGGCAACGCGAAGACGTTGGCGCGGCTGCTGGGTTTCCCGTACTTCCCGATCACGCCGACCTTCCCGTGGCTGGGTCCGCTGGGCGCCGTCCCGCTTCCGACGAAGTGGACGATCCAGTTCGGCGAGCCGATCCCCACGGACGGCTATCCGCCGGAGGCCGCCGAGGATCCGATGCTGATGTTCAACCTGACGGACCAGGTCAGGGAGCAGATCCAGCACACGCTGTACAAGCTGCTGGTGCAGCGCCGGTCGGTCTTCTTCTGACGGACATGCGGCCGGAGGTTCCGGCGACGGACGTACGTGGCTGGGGGCGCCCTTCCTGAGAAGGGCGCCCCCAGCCACGTGGCGGAGTTACCTGCTGTCCTCGCTGTCGATGCCCAGGCCCGGCAGGAGACCGGGCAGCAGCGGGGGCAGGGTGACGTCCGGCGCGCCGCTCGTCGGGGTGGACTTGCCGGCCGAGGGGGACGAGCTGGTGGTGTCCTTGGGCGGGTCCAGGAGGCCGCCCGTGGTGCCGCCGAGCAGGCCCTCGCCGGTGCTGCTGGAGCTGGACGGCTTCGGCTTGCCGCTGCTGTGGCTGCCGGTGGTGGAGCCGCTGCCGGCGCTGGGCGCCGGACGGTCCGTACCGGACGACGAGCCGGGGGCGTCCGAACTGGCACCCCGGTGACGGCCCGTGCCCTCCTTCGCTGGGGTGCCCGGGAGCAGCGGGTCGACCTCTTCGTCTATGGCGGCGAACACCGACGACACCTGCTGACTGACGTCGCCGAGCTGGACGGGCAGCCGGTCGCGCAGTGCGCCCCAGGCCTCGCGGTGCGACTGGGCGAAGGCGGACAGGGCCTGGATGGGGCCCAGTGAACCGTCCCGCTCGAACGCCTCGTACAGCAGGCGGTGGCCCTCGGAGGCGTCGTGCTGCATGCCCGACAGGGCGCGGCGGATCTCGCCCAGGGATTCGTGGTCGAGGTGGCCCGACCGGCCACGCTCCATCAGCCGGCGTGCCTCGCTCAGGCGTGTGGACGCCTGGTCGAGGTAGAGCTCGCCGCGGTCGCTGTCGCCGTGGGCCAGGCCGAGTTGGATGTCCTCCATGCCTCGTTTGAGCCCGTAGAGCGAGTCACCGGGCAGGGCGTCGGAGCTGGCGGCTGCCACGCCGCCGAAGGCTCCCGCGGCCACACCCACGGTGAGCCCGCCCGCGGCCAGGCCCTTGGACCAACGCGAACGCGGTCGCAGCTTCCCCAGTCCGGTCGCCCGGTGTGCGCCCCGTGCCCGGTGCGAGCGCTGCTCGGGCACGGAACGGTCCGGACCTTCGCCCCCCGCGGCGGTGCCTTCCAGCAGCATGGCCTCCATCGCTGCCACGAGCTGTGCTCGCTGCACGACCTTGACCTCGGGATCCAGCTCCGGTTTGGGCAGCTCGCCGAGACCGGTGGCGAGGGCCAACAGCAGGCCCTGCTCGGTCTGTTCCGACGCAGCCTGGGACGGTGCCGATCCATCGGGCTGCTCGGCCGCCGTGCCCTGGTCGGATTGCTCCTCCAGGGCCTGGGCGAAGGCGTCCGCCCGCCGGTGTGCCGATACGTTCGCGATCACTGGCGGCACCTCCTCTCGTCAAGACGGTCGACTCCCCAGGGGGTCCTGAGGGTTGCACGCCCCGAGCGCATCCACACGATCGAGTGATCGGCGATGGCCGGGTCGTGACCACAGGGAGCCTGTATCCCGCACAACGAGCGTCGCGGCACTTGGGTTACGGACGACGGATGATCGGACCGCGAAGTCAACGGACTTTCACGGAAGGTGAGTTGAGCGTCGCTGAGCGTGTGGGATCGCTGGGGCGTTCGCACGGGCCGGTGTTCGTACGGGTTTCAGCGGGCGTCGTCCGGGAGGAGCCGTGCCAGGGTGCGGACGGCTCGGTACTGGAGGGTCTTGATCGCGCCCTCGTTCTTGCCCATCACCCGGGCGGTCTCGGCGACCGACAGCCCCTGCAGGAAGCGCAGGGTGACGCACTCCTGCTGCTGAGGATTGAGCCGTCGTACGGCGTCGAGCAGGGCCGCGTTCGACAGTGACTCCAGGACGGAGTCCTCGGGGCTTCGCTCGACCTCGTTCGCGTCGAGCATTTCGCCGGTGGTCACTTCGAGTCGGAATCGGCTCGATTTGAAGTGGTCCGCGACCAGGTTGCGGGCGATGGTGACCAGCCAGGCGCCGAAATCGCGGCCCTGCCAGGTGAACGTTCCGATGCGGCGCAGGGCGCGCAGGAACGTCTCACTGGTGAGGTCCTCGGCGGTCGCCTTGCCGCCGACGCGGTAGTAGATGTAGCGGTACACGGTGTCGCTGTACTGGTCGTAGAGGCGGCCGAAGGCGTCGGCCTCGCCGGCCTGCGCGCGCTCGACGAGATCCATCATCCGGGCGCTGTCGCTGTCTGCGGCCGGGCGGCGTGCGGTGGGCGTGGCGGCCGAGCCCGAGCGGCCTCGTCTGCCGACCGCCGCGCTGCCCTCGGCCAGGGCGTAGCAAGGGCCGAGGGGCGCGGGGACGGCGGCGAGGGCGGGGACGGCGTACGCGGTGGGGACGAAGCCGCGCAAGCGGTCCAGGACCGTTGCGCGCAGCGTAGCCAGGCCCGAGGCGTCAACCCCGACGTGTGAGTACACGGGACTCCCAGAGGCAGAGCTTCCATCACGTGCAGTGCGGGACCGTTCACCCGTCGTAGCGACGGAGGGGTACCGGTTTGCGTCTGAGGAGAATAACGCTTCGTACAGGCAGCGCTACACCGAGTTGCTCAAATCATCGATTACGTCGCTTCTGTAACCGATTGACGCCTGATCAAGTGCCGGACAGTGACCGGTTGTTGATCGGATGGGTTCGGGTTCCGTCTGGGTGCGGGGCGTGTTGTGGCCGTGTGGGGGTGGGGTGACTGGGTGGGGGGCCACGGGGGTAGGACAGGGGATTGGGCGGCTTCCGGTGGGGTGCCCCGGGTGGCTTTCCTCGCCCCCGCCGCCCCTACCCGTCCCATCCTCAACCTGGAGGCTCCGCCCCCAGACCCCCCGGTGGGTCCTTTGGGTGCGGGTGGGTGGGGGCTGGCCGCGCAGTTCCCCGCGCCCCTGGCCTGGGGGCGGGGCTGCGCCCCGGCCTCAGGCCCCCGTGCGCCTGAACAGCCTCGTCCTCACACACTGGACGGCCCGGAGGCCTTCAGGGGCGCGGGGAACTGCGCGCCAAGCCCCCACCGGCCGCCGGCCGAAGAATGTCGGGCGGGGGATCCGGGGCGCAGCCCCGCTTCAGGGGCGCGGGGAACTGCGCGACCGGCCCCCACCGGCCGGCAGTCGAACAACTTCCGGACGGCAGGGGGATCCGGGGCGTAGCCCCGGGGGTCAGCGGCGGCGGCGGTGGAGGGCGATGGCGGCGGCTGTGCCGCCGGCCACGGCGCCTACTCCGGCCGCGGCGGGGATGCCGACCTTCGCGGCCTTGCGGGCCGTGCGATAGTCGCGCAGACGCCACTCGAACGTACGAGCGTGTTTGCGGAGTTTCGTGTCCGGGTTGATCGCGTAGGGGTGGCCGACCAGGGACAGCATGGGGATGTCGTTGTGGGAGTCGCTGTAGGCGGCGCAGCGGGAGAGGTCCAGGCCCTCGGCGCCGGCCAGCGCGCGGACCGCCTCCGCCTTCGCCGGGCCGTGCAGGGGCTCGCCCACCAGCTTGCCCGTGTAGACGCCGTCCACCGACTCCGCCACCGTGCCCAGCGCACCGGTCAGGCCCAGCCGGCGGGCGATCACCGTGGCGATCTCCACGGGGGCCGCCGTGACCAGCCATACCTTCTGGCCCGCGTCCAGGTGGGCCTGGGCGAGGGCGCGCGTACCGGGCCAGATGCGTTCGGCCATGTACTCGTCGTAGATCTCCTCGCCGATCGACATCAGCTCCGCGACCCGGTGGCCCTTGACGATCGAGAGTGCCGAGTCGCGGGCGTCCTGCATGTGTTCCGGGTCCTCGACGCCGGCCAGCCTGAACCACGCCTGCTGCCAGGCGAATCGGGCGAGGTCGCGGGTCTCGAAGAACTTCCGCTTGTACAGGCCCCGGCCGAAGTGGAAGAGGGCGGCGCCTTGCATCACGGTGTTGTCGAGGTCGAAGAAGGCCGCGGCCTTCTCGTCGCCGAGGACCGGGAACTCCGGTTCCTGGTCGGGCGCGTCGGCGTCGGGCGCGGCGTCGTGGGCTAGTTCCTCCAGTTCCTGGGAGGACTTGCGCGCTGCCTCCGCCGAGGCCTCGCCTGCCAACACGCTCCGCGCGGTGGCGGAGCGCCTACGGGGAGTGAGCCATCCGAGAGCGGCCATGTCGTGAGCATAGCCAGTTTGTTCGGAGCTTCCGGAGTCGAGAGGATGCGAGGCTGTGAACTCTCCGCGACCGAGCCGTTAAAGAAGTCGTCCGACCGGCACCTCCGGGCCGCGCGGGTGGCGGGAGAATGACCCGTATGAGTTCCATGTTCCGGCGCGGTGGGCGCCGTACGACGCAGAAGGCACCCTCGGAGCGGCTGGTCACGCTCATCAGGAAGCCTGGTTGTCATCTGTGTGATGACGCACAAGAAGTGGTGGAGAAGGTGTGTGGGGATCTCGGGGTCCCCTGGGAGCACAAGGACATCACCGAGGATGAAGAGCTGCACCGTGCCTACTGGGAGCAGATCCCCGTGGTGCTGGTGGACGGGGCGCAGCACACCTTCTGGCGTGTGGACGAGGCTCGGCTGCGTAAAGCCCTCGCTCCGTAGCGACCCGGTGAGGCGCGGTGTTCCGTCCGGATTGTGCCGTGATCGGGTCCGGACCCCGTCCTGACCGGTGAGTCCAACGGGTCCGGAAAGTCGCCTAGGATCGACGGCGATTGGTCTCGGGGGCGGGGTTCGTTGAGGAGAGTGTGCGGTTTTGCCCCCTTCAGGAGCGGAACGAAGCGGTGCGCGCGCCGGTTCCATACAGGCGCGCCGGGAGTGCGTGACGCCCGTCACGTTGCCCGGGCAAATCGGACACCATCTTTGTGCACGCGTTCACAAAGACATAGCCTGCATTCGACGGGGCGGTCTAGGTACGTGTGACCGCCTGCAGCCCCGCGCTACCCGCAGGAGCACCGTGGCAACTGGCCGAACTCACCGACCGGCGACCCGCAGCCGAGGGATTCCCGAGGCCACCGTCGCCCGGCTTCCGCTGTACCTCCGAGCCCTCACCGCACTGTCGGAGCGCTCGGTACCCACGGTCTCCTCCGAGGAGCTCGCGGCCGCGGCGGGGGTCAACTCCGCGAAGCTGCGCAAGGACTTCTCCTACCTCGGCTCCTACGGGACGCGTGGTGTGGGGTACGACGTCGAGTATCTCGTGTACCAGATCTCCCGTGAGCTGGGCCTGACCCAGGACTGGCCGGTAGTGATCGTCGGTATCGGTAACCTCGGCGCCGCGCTGGCCAACTACGGCGGGTTCGCCTCCCGTGGTTTCCGGGTCGCCGCGCTGATCGACGCCGATCCGGAGATGGCCGGAAAGCAGGTCGCCGGGATCGCCGTGCAGCACAGCGACGGCCTCGAGAAGATCATCGACGAGAACGGCGTCTCCATCGGCGTCATCACCACCCCTCCGGGCGTGGCCCAGCAGGTCTGCGACCGCCTGGTCGCCGCCGGGGTCACCTCCATCCTCAACTTCGCGCCGACCGTCCTGTCCGTCCCGGACGGCGTCGACGTGCGCAAGGTCGATCTCTCCATCGAGCTGCAGATCCTCGCCTTCCACGAGCAGCGCAAGGCCGGCGAGGAGGCCGAGGCCCAGGCCGGTGCCGCCGCCGTGGCCCAGGCCGCCCAGGAGGACGACGGCAAAGGTCCTGACGGGGACGTCCCCGCCGTGATGCCGGCATGAGTCTCCTCGTCGTCGGGCTGAGCCACCGCAGCGCCCCGGTCAGCGTCCTGGAGCGGGCCACGCTGAACGCGGACGCCCAGATCAAGCTGCTGCAGGACACGGTCGCCGCCGAACCGGCCGCCGAGGCCACGCTGCTCGCCACCTGCAACCGCATCGAGCTGTACGCCGACGTGGACAAGTTCCACGCGGGCGTCGCCGAGCTGTCCACGCTGCTCGCCCAGCACAGCGGGGTCGGCCTCGACGAGCTCACCCCCCACCTTTACGTGCACTACGAGGACCGGGCCGTCCACCACCTCTTCTCGGTGGCCTGCGGGCTCGACTCGATGGTCGTGGGCGAGGGCCAGATCCTCGGCCAGATCAAGGACGCGCTCGCCACCGCGCAGGAGATGCACACCGCGGGCCGGCTGCTGAACGACCTGCTCCAGCAGTCGCTGCGGGTCGGCAAGCGCGCGCACTCCGAGACCGGCATCGACCGCGCCGGGCAGTCCCTCGTCACCTTCGGCCTCCAGCAGCTGTCGGCCGGCACCGCCGTCGACGCCTGGGCCAAGGGCAAGAAGGCCCTCGTCATCGGCGCGGGCTCGATGTCCTCGCTGGCCGCGGCGACACTCGCGCGCGCCGGAGTCTCCGAGATCGTCATCGCCAACCGCACCCCGGACCGCGCGGAGCGGCTCGCCCAGATCCTCAACGAGAACGAGGGCGGCGACACGGACGTGGTGGCCCGCGCGGTACCGATGGATGCGGTGCCGGTCGAGCTGACACGTGCCGACATCGCCATCTCGTGCACCGGCGCCACCGGGCTCGTCCTGACGGCCGAGTCGGTCGCGGCGGCCGTGGAGGGACGTACGGGAGAGTCCGTGGCCACGGCCGAGCCGGCGGCGAAGCCCGCCGTGCGCGGTGCCGGCTCCGCTCGTACGGCGTCGTCCGCGGTCGTGGGTGACCAGGCGCAGCTCGCTCCCACCAGTGTCGGTAGCGACGACGACTGTCCGCTCGACCTGTCCGCCGTGCAGGGCACGGCCGGCTTCTCCGTGCTCGGCGAGGCCGCCGTCGCCGGAATGGCCGCCGCCGAGCTGGAGCAGCACGCGGCCTGGGTGGACAAGGGCGATGCCGCGGCCCGTGCCCCGCGCGGGGCGGCCGTACTCGACCCGGAGGCCGACGCCGACGCCATCGCCGCGCTCGTCCTGGCCGTCGCCACCGTCGGCCGGGTGCCCGAGCGCCGCAGGCCCGAGCCGGTCGCCGAGGCCCCCCGGCCCGCGCCCGTGCTCGCACTGCTGGACCTCGCCATGCCCCGTGACATCGACGCGGCCGTGCACCGAATGCTCGGCGTGCGGCTCGTCGACATCGAGTCGCTGGCCGAGGCGTCCGCGGACGCGCCGATGGCGGCGGACGTGGACCAGGTGCGGAGCATCGTTTCCGACGAGGTGGCCGCCTTCAGCGCCGCCCAGCGGGCCGCCCACATCACCCCCACCGTCGTGGCTCTGCGCACCATGGCCGCCGACCTTGTCGCGAGCGAGATCGCGCGGCTCGACGGGCGGCTGCCGGACCTCGACGACAAGGAGCGGGGCGAGATCACGCAGACCGTGCGGCGCGTCGTCGACAAGCTGCTGCACGCGCCGACCGTACGGGTCAAGCAACTCGCCGCCGAACCCGGTGGCGCCGGGTACGCGGACGCGCTGCGCACCCTGTTCGACCTGGACCCCGAGACGGTCGCCTCCGTCTCGCGGGCCGAGAACAACAACGAGAACGCCAAGAACCGAGGGCGAGCATGAGTGAGCCACGTGAGCCACGTGCGCCGCAGGGGCAGACTGGAGCGCCCCAAGGGCGACCAGATGAGAAGGCGGCACTGAGGCTGGGGACCAGGCGCAGCAAGCTCGCCATGGCCCAGTCCGGGCTGGTGGCGCAGGCCGTGAGCCAGGTGACCGGCAGGCCCGTCGAGCTCGTGGAGATCACGACGTACGGCGACACCTCCCGTGAGCACCTCGCCCAGATCGGCGGCACGGGAGTCTTCGTCACCGCGCTGCGCGAGGCGCTGCTGCTCGGTGAGATCGACTTCGCCGTGCACTCCCTGAAGGACCTGCCGACCGGGCAGCCCGACGAGCTCGCGCTGGCCGCCGTGCCGCTGCGCGAGGACCCGCGCGACGTGCTCGTCGCCCGCGACGGGCTGCGCTTCGAGGAGCTTCCGGACGGCGCGCGCGTCGGCACCGGTTCGCCGCGCCGGATGGCCCAGCTGAACGCGTACGCCCGTAACCACGGGATGACGATCGAGACGGTCCCGATCCGTGGGAACGTCGACACGCGGATCGGATACGTACGCAGCGGGGAGCTCGACGCCGTCGTGCTCGCCGCCGCCGGCCTCGGCCGCCTCGGGCGGATAGAGGACGTGACGGACTTCCTGTCCGTCGACACCGTTTTGCCCGCCCCCGGCCAGGGGGCACTGGCGATCGAGTGTGCCGCGGACAACGCGGATCTCGTCGCCGCGCTCGGAGAGCTCGACGACCCGTTCACCCGGGCCGCCGTGACCGCCGAGCGGTCCCTGCTCGCCGCCCTGGAGGCCGGCTGCAGCGCACCCGTGGGTGCTCTCGCCGACGTCTTGGCCGACGGGCAGATTGTCAAGGAGATGCGCCTGCGCGGCGTCGTCGGCACGACCGACGGCACGACGCTGGTGCAGCTGTCCACCACCGGTCCCGTGCCCGAGACACATGACCAAGCAATGGCGCTCGGCCGTGAACTCGCCGCCGAGATGCTTGCCAAGGGCGCGGCCGGTCTGATGGGGGAGCGAGCACATTGAGCCCCACCAACCTTCCCGCCGGTCCCGAACACGGGCACGTCACCTTCCTCGGTGCCGGACCCGGAGATCCGGGACTACTGACACTGCGCGCCGTCGAGGCGCTGGCGAACGCGGATGTTCTCGTCGCCGAGTACGAGGTACTCGACATGGTCCGCGTCCATGCCAGACAAGGCGTCGCCGTACTGAGTACGAATACGGACGGGGGACCGCCTTTGGGCACGTCTTCCAGTACGTATCCGGGCACAGGCACGCCTCAACTAGCGGTTGTTGACGCCGCGTCAACGACCGCTGGTGACCCCGCGTTGAGGGACGCTGCCAATCTTGTCATGGAGGCCGCGCGGGGCGGCAAGCGGGTCGTGCGTGCGGTGTCCGGTGACCCCGGGCTCGACACGTACGCCGCCGAGGAGATGCTGGCCTGCGCCGCCGCGGGCGTGCCGTTCGAGGTCGTGCCGGGTGTCGCCGCGGCCGTGGGCGTGCCCGCGTACGCCGGTGTGCCGCTGCGCGACGCGCAGGGCGCCGACGTGCGGTTCGTCGACGGGCGTACGGCCTCCGACCGGTGCTGGACCGAGGTCGGGGCGTCGGACGGGACGGTCGTCGTCTCGTCGACGCTGGACTCCGTGGCCGCCGCCGCGGGCGAGCTGGTCGCGGCCGGCCGCAAGCCGGACACGCCGATGACGGTGACGATCGCCGGTACGACGACGCGTCAGCGGACCTGGTCGGCCACGCTCGGGACCATCGCCCAGACCCTGAAGCAGGCGAAGGTGCTGCCGTCCCCGGACGGGGGGCGCCCGGTGATAGCCGTGGTCGGTGAGCGTTCCGCCGCGGCTCAGCGTGAGCAGCTCTCGTGGTTCGAGTCGAAGCCGCTGTTCGGCTGGAAGGTGCTCGTCCCGCGGACGAAGGAGCAGGCGGCCTCGCTCTCCGACCAACTGCGGTCCTACGGAGCCGTGCCGCACGAGGTGCCGACGATCGCCGTCGAGCCGCCGCGGACGCCGCAGCAGATGGAGCGCGCGGTCAAGGGCCTGGTGACGGGCCGCTACGAGTGGATCGCCTTCACCTCCGTGAACGCGGTCAAGGCCGTGCGGGAGAAGTTCGAGGAGTACGGGCTCGACGCGCGGGCCTTCGCCGGGATCAAGGTCGCGGCGGTGGGCGAGCAGACGACGAAGGCACTGGTCGCCTTCGGTGTGAAGCCGGATCTGGTGCCGAGCGGTGAGCAGTCGGCCGCGGGTCTTCTGGAGGACTGGCCTCCGTACGACCCGGTGTTCGACCCGATCGACCGGGTGTTCCTGCCGCGAGCCGACATCGCCACCGAGACGCTGGTCGCGGGGCTCATCGACCTGGGCTGGGAGGTCGACGACGTCACGGCCTACCGGACCGTGCGGGCCTCGCCGCCGCCGGCGGACACGCGGGAGGCGATCAAGGGGGGCGGTTTCGACGCCGTGCTCTTCACGTCGTCCTCGACCGTACGCAATCTCGTGGGCATCGCGGGCAAGCCGCACAACGTGACGGTGATCGCCTGTATCGGTCCGGCCACCGCCAAGACGGCGGAGGAGCACGGGCTGCGGGTCGATGTCATGGCTCCGGAGCCGTCCGTGCACAAGCTGGCCGAGGCGTTGGCGGACTTCGGTCTCCGGCGTCGGGCCGCCGCCGCGGAGGCGGGGGATCCGGTCACTCGGCCGAGTGAGCGTCGGCCGGGGGCGCGGAGGCGTCGTACGACGTAGGCGTGCGACATAGATGTGCGTAGGGGGTATGGGGGCTGCGCTCCTCATGCCCCCTGTGTGTTTTCGGGTGCGGGTGGGTGGGGGCTGGTCGCGCAGTTCCCCGCGCCCCTGAGGCACGGGGCTGCGCCCCGGTGCCCCAGCGCCCCACCGGCTGTCAGCCGAGCGAAACGGGTACCGGCACGGTGTCGGCAAGGGGAGTGGAGGGGCGGGCGTAGCGTAGAGGGCATGACGAAGTACGGATCCTTCCCCGGTACGCGGCCGCGGCGGCTGCGTACGACGCCGGTCATGCGGCGCATGGTCGCCGAGACCCGGCTGCACCCCGCCGACTTCATCCTCCCCGCGTTCGTACGGGAGGGTGTGAGCGAGCCGGTTCCCATCGCGGCGATGCCCGGCGTCGTGCAGCACACGCGCGACAGCCTGAAGAAGGCCGCGCTGGAGGCCGTGGAGGCCGGGATCTCCGGGATCATGCTCTTCGGCGTGCCGGAGGAGGCGAAGAAGGACGCCGTCGGAACCCCCGGGACCGATCCGGACGGGATTCTCCAGGTCGCCCTCCGCGACGTGCGCGCCGAGGTCGGCGACGAACTGCTCGTCATGTCCGATCTGTGTCTCGACGAGACCACCGACCACGGGCACTGCGGAGTGCTCGACGCGGAAGGCCGCGTCGACAACGACGCGACCCTGGAGCGGTACGCCGAGATGGCCCAGGTCCAGGCCGACGCCGGGGCCCACGTGGTGGGGCCCAGCGGGATGATGGACGGGCAGATCGGGGTCATCCGGGACGCTCTGGACCAGATCGGGCGCGAGGACGTCGCCATCCTCGCCTACACCGTGAAGTACTCCTCCGCCTTCTTCGGGCCCTTCCGGGAGGCCGTGGCCTCCTCGCTGAAGGGCGACCGCAAGACGTACCAGCAGGACCCCGCCAATGCGCGGGAGTCCCTGCGGGAGTTGGCCCTCGATCTGGAGGAGGGGGCCGACATGGTGATGGTGAAGCCGGCGGGACCGTATCTGGACATCCTGGCGCGGGTCGCGGACTCCGTCGACGTGCCCGTGGCCGCCTACCAGATCTCCGGCGAGTACTCGATGATCGAGGCGGCGGCCGAGAAGGGCTGGATCGACCGTGACCAGGCGATCCTGGAGACGCTGACCGGCATCAAGCGGGCCGGCGCCCAGAACATCCTCACCTACTGGGCCACCGAGGTCGCGCAGAAGCTCCGACAGGGCCCGGCAGCCGCTCAGTAGGCGCTCAGTAGGCCAGCGCGTCGTCCAGCCTCTGCTGCCAGTACGTCACCGTGAGCTTGTCGTCCACGTACACGCCCTTCGCCGGGAGCGCCGGGGTCGCGCTGCTGCCCTTGGCGAAGCCGACGACGAGGGTCTTGGCCGTGTAGCCGTTGCCGCCGCTGCCGTCGGCGGCCGAGAGCAGGACGCCCGCGTAACCGGACTCGCCCGGGGCCAGGGTGACGACCGCCTGGGGGTGGGTCGACTCGGCGACCGGCGGGACCGACTGGGCCTCGCCGAAGCGGGCGATCGGGTAACCGGTCAGATCGCAGTTCTTCGCACCGGTGTTGGTGACGGTGAGGAGCAGGTGGTTGAGGGGGCGGGAGACCTCGGTCGCGGTGGTCTTGGTGTTGGCGCCGTTGCAGGCGGGGTTCCGGGTGCTCGTGGTGCCTCCGCCGTTCTTGCCCGGGGAGCCGGAGCCGCCGCTGGTGCCCGCCGTGGTGGTGCCCGGCGTGGTGGTGCTCTTGGGGGCGGCCGTCGAGCCCCCGGTCTCACCCGCCGGCTTCGCCGTCGTACCGCCGTCGGCCGTGGACCCGGTCGGCTGCGACGAGGAGTTGGACGCGGCGGACGGACCCTCGTCACGTACGCCCTTTCCGTTGTCGCACGCCGTGAGGGCGAGCGCGGCGAGCGCGACCGTCGTGGCGGCGAGGAGGCGGGTGCGGGCGGTGCGTGCGGACATGGGTGATCCCCCTGTGGGTGTGGCTGGTCGGTGGCCGCTCGACCGGTCGAGGGGAGCGGCGTGCTTGGATGACCACAGCTTGTCGGTTGATCCGTCCCGGGCGCCACGGTTGCCGGGGGATACGGGACGCCGGAACGTTCGTAGGGGGTCTGACCAGGGGGAATACCGTCCCCCTGGAATGCGGACCGGGACGCGAGGGGGTGGAGGAACGGTGGACGGCGACGAGTTCGCGGGGCTGCTGCGGGAGCTGAAGGAGCGGTCCGGACTCAGTTACGGGGTGCTCGCGAAGCGGCTGCACGTGAGTACGTCCACGCTGCATCGGTACGTCAACGGGGACGCCGTACCGACGGACTACGCACCCGTGGAGCGGCTCGCGCGTGTGTGCGGGGCGACTCCCGAGGAGCTGGTGGAGCTGCATCGGCGGTGGGTGCGGGCGGATGTGCTGCGGGCACAGAAGGGGGCGCCCGCGGCGGCCGTGACGCCGGTGGGGGTGGAGGGCTCCTCGGGGGAGCCGGGTGTGGCTTCGGAGGTCGTCGGCGGGCCCTCGGGTGAGGCTTCGACCGGGGGGCGGCGACGGCGTACGGTCCTGCTCGCCTCGGTCGCCGTCGTCGCGGTGCTCGCGTCCGCCGCGCTCGCGGTGCGGTTCGTGCCGGACGGCAAGGGCGACGGGAGCGGAGGGCGGGAGGTCCTGGGGGCCGCCGCGTCGTCCGGCCCCCGGGAGAGTCCGCGGGGGACGGCGTCGGCCGACGGCAAGCACCGGGAGCCGTCCGCCTCGGTCAGCGCCTCGCACGGTGGTGGGCCCGAGTCGTCCGTCTCGACGGCGGCTTCGGGTGGCGGTACGGGCCAGCACGTCGCCGACGGCGCCACCGCGCCGCTCGTGGTCGCCAACCCGTACAAGTGGGAAGGCCCGTGCAGTCAGCACTACCTGGTGAACCGGAAGGCCGAGCAGGTGCCCCCGCCGCCGAACGAGCCGGACGCGCGCGGGTGGGTCACGGCGCTCGGCGGGGTCGCCGGTCAGGAGCAGATGCTCGCGCTGACCGTGCAGGGGACCGGGAAGGCCACCGTGGTCCTGGACGGGCTGCACGTGCGGGTGGTGGGGAAGAACGCGCCGCTCGCCTGGAACGACTACGCGATGGGCGTCGGCTGCGGCGGCGGCGTGCAGACGAAGTCCTTCGCCGTGGATCTCGACGCGGGGCGGCCCGTGACCACGCCCAAGGCCGGGCAGCGGGACTTCCCCTACAAGGTCAGCGAGTCCGATCCCGAGGTCTTCTACGTCTTCGCGGACGCGCGGGCGCACGACGTGAGCTGGTACCTGGAGCTCGACTGGTCCAGCGGAGCGCGCAGCGGCACGGTGCGTATCGACGACAACGGAAAGCCGTTCCGGACGAGCGGGAATGTGGGGCGGCCCGCGTACGACTATCCGCTGGGCGGCAGCGAGTGGGAGACGGCCGCGACAGGTTAGCCAGGAGACGGGCACTATCAAGTCCCCCTAGGAGTTAGGTTGTTGCCCGTTGAATGACGCGACTCTCCAGGGAGAGGCTTTATGCCCGGTGATGCTCTCAGCCAGGACCCCGCCGAGCTGAGAAGGAGGATCGACACCACCAAGGCGCACCCGGCGCGCGTCTACGACGTCTTCCTCGGGGGCAAGGACAACTACCCGGTCGACCGGTCCGCGGCCGCCGCGGCGGTCGTGGCCAATCCGCGCGGGTACCTCGACGTCCGGCACAACCGGGACTTCCTGCGCAGGGCGGTCACCACGCTGACCCAGGAAGCGGGTGTCCGCCAGTTCCTGGACATCGGTACCGGGTTGCCGACGCAGGAGAACGTCCACCAGATCGCGCAGCGGATCACTCCGGAGTCGCGGGTCGTGTACGTCGACAACGACCCCGTTGTGCTCGCTCACGCGCGTGCGTTGCTCACCAGTGGGCCCGAGGGGCGGACGGACTACATCGACGCGGACCTCGAGGAGCCCGTGCGGATACTCCAAGAGGCCGCGAAGACCCTCGACTTCGAGCAGCCGATCGCGCTCGTGCTGGTGGCGATCCTGCACTTCATCGAGGACGAGCAGGCCTATCCGATCGTGCGTGAGCTGGTGGAGGCGTTGCCTTCGGGCAGTCGGCTCGTGCTCAGCCACCTCACCGAGGATCTCAACGCGGAGAACATCCGGGCGGTTCAGCGGACGTTCACCGAGCGGGGGTTCACGTTCGTGCTGCGGTCCAGGGCCGAGGTGGAGCGGTTCTTCACGGAGAACGGGCTCGAGGTGGAGGAGCCGGGTGTCGTGCCTGTGCACCGCTGGCGGCCCGACGGTGCGGCTCCGCTGCCCGAGAAGGCGGATCCCGCGTACTTCGCCGGCCTCGACGACATCGAGAAGATCCGCTATCGCGACATCAATGACGTGACGGACGCGGACATCAACGTGTACGGGGTGACGGGCATCAAGCCCTGACTCCCGCCCCCGCCGCCCCTACCCGTCCACCTGGGGCCCCGCCCCCAGCCCCCGGGTGCGTTCCCTGCCTGCGGGCCGGTGGGGGCTGGGCGCGCGGTTCCCCGCGCCCCTGAAAGACTCGCTTCGGTGGACAGGGAGCCGGTCAGTCCCACCAGAAGGACCACACGCGCCTGCCGAGCACCTCGTCCGCCGCGTACGCGCGCAGCGCCTCGCTCTCGCCCTGCGTGATGTTGTCCGGGCAGAAGGCGAAGTGCTCGGCGGCCACCGCCTCGGCCTCGGCCGCCGTCGTGGGCGGGGCCGCCACCGACAGGACCAGCTGGTCGAAGGTGAGGGCCACGACCCGTATGCCGAAGCGGTCCTCCCAGGAGCGCAGGACCGCGCAGAGGCGGGCCACGTCGCCCTCGTAGTTCACCGGACCGGACCAGCCGATCGCCGCAGGGATGTCCGCGCTGCGGCGCGCCGGGACCAGGGCGAGACGCGGCTCCTTCAGCCAGGAACCGCCGCCCGCGAGGGAGTCGGCGACCTCGGTGGCCCGGTCGTCCGCGTCCGCCTCGGGCGCGGTGGCCGGTGCCAGGCCGGGCCACTGCACGCCGTGCGGCGCGATCGTCTCGGCGAACTCCTTCGCCTCACCGAAGAGTTCGGTGACCGCTTCCTTGCCGGGGTGGTCCGCGTCGGCTTCGAGCTCGTCCTCCGCGTACTCCTCCCAGTACCCCGCCAATACCTCGTCGGCGTCGTGATCCCCCGGATACGACGTCTCCTCGGGCATCAACTCCCATTCCTCCGGGCCGCCCTGGACGCCGCCGACGTCTATGAGGAGGGGGAGCAGGCCGGCCGTGCGCGGGGCGGAACCCAGCGTGGCCCAGTCTCCGGGGGCGGCCGGCGCCTCGGCGTGCCACAGCAACGGCTCGTGCCAGGGGCCCTCGTCCTCCCCCACTGCCTTAAGGGCGTGGGAGGTACCCCCAGCGTCGATCAGTTTCCCGGGCGGGAGTTCGAGGCCGAGCGCGCGCCCGCTCGGATCTGCCGCCAGCGAGGGCAGTGGGTTCGGAAGTGTCGCCATGCCGGTGACTTTAGGGCCCGCCACTGACAACGCGCCTCGGGGTCCGCCCTCGAGGTCCTGGACGGCCAGGACACACGTGCGCGGCGTGCCACAGGTGGTTCGTGGCACGCCGCGCGAAGAGTGTCAGGCGCGGGTCGAGGAAGGCGCAGTCCGTACGCCGGTCCCGACCCGCCAGGGGTCAGCGGTGGCCGTGGCCCGGACCGCCGCCGTGGCCGCGGTCGCTGCCGTGTCCGCGGTCGTCGCCGTGGCCGCGACCGTCGTCGCCGTGGTGCCTGGCGTCCCAGGAGATGGTGTCGACCACGCGACGGTGGTCGTTGCGCAGCGTGGCGGTGTCCTTGCGGTCGTCCCAGACGAAGTTGCGGCGGTCCTGGTAGACGTCGCGGTAGGTGTCACGGCCGACGCCGGTGTGGACGCGGACGGTGGAGTGACCGTTCAGGCGCAGGTGGTGGAACGTGTAGACGCGGCCCTGACGGTTGGACAGCGTCCAGTCGTCCAGGTTCACGCTGTCGCGCCCGCTGTTGGTGATCTGCACCCACTCCTCGTTCAACGAGCGGTTGGACCTGGAGCCGTGTCCCGGGGCGTCGTACTGGACCTTGCTGATCTCCACCTGCGGGCCGCGCGGCTCGGCTCCGTTGGCCGCCGCCGGCAGGGCGGCTGCCCCCACCAACGCGGCGGCGGACAGAGCGGCGGCGGCCAGGCGACGGGCCGTGAAGGTCTGCGAAGCGGTCATGGGTGCCCCCTTGGGGTACTGGCGGGCCATGGCGACAGGATCGTGCTGTCGGCCCGCTGTTCGTGCACCCGGCCTGCTGGCCGGACACCGCATAGCTTGCCGACTGAAGTGCTCCGCTACGTCCCGGAATCGGAGGGCGTTGCCGATCAACGACATTGTCGTGATAGTCGCATGTAGTGTGCACGGTTTGTGAAGATGTGTCGGGTTGACGGCTCTTCGGGGGGTGTGGCCGCATCAGTACTGGCCTGCGCCACTTCTTCGCCATGCCGCGCCACCCGTCCGCGACCTTCGCCGTCACCCGAAAGTGAGTAACAGTCCCGAGCGGACAGGGGTACCCGCTCGGGCGATCGTGCGTACGCGCGTCCGAGTGCGGAAACGCCTGATCCCGCAGGCGCGTCAGCGGCCTACGGGATCAGGTACTACGGGGTCGGGTGCGCCGGGCTCGGCGCCCTGCGGGAGATCAGAGACGCTCGGGCGTCCTGATGCCCAGCAGGGCCATGCCCTGGTGGAGCGTGCGGGCCGTGAGATCGCACAGGAAGAGGCGGTTCTCCGCGACCTCCTGCGCCGGCGCCGGCTTGATGACCGGGCACTGGTCGTAGAACGTCGTGTAGAGCGACGCCAGCTGGTACAGATACGCCGCCAGCTTGTGCGGCGCGTACTCGACGGCCGCCTCGTCCAGCGTCTCCCCGAACCGGTCCAGGTGCAGACCGAGCGCCCGCTCCGCCGGGGCCAGTTCGAGCTCCGGGTGGGCCAGCGGCGCACGATCGCCGGCCTTGCCGAAGATCGACCGGATACGGGCGTACGCGTACTGGAGGTAAACGGACGTGTCGCCGTTCAGCGAGACCATCTGGTCCAGGTCGAACTTGTAGTCCCGGACGGCGGAGGTGGAGAGGTCCGCGTACTTCACGGCGCCGATACCGACGTACCGGCCGTTCTCCTCGATCTCCTGCTCGCTCAGGCCCACCTTCTCGGCCTTCTCCCGCACCACGGCGGTGGCCCGCTCGATCGCCTCGTCCAGGAGATCCACCAGCCGGACCGTCTCGCCCTCACGCGTCTTGAACGGCTTGCCGTCCTTGCCCAGCACCGTGCCGAAGGCCAGCTGCTGCGCCTGCACGTCGTCGCCCAGCCAGCCCGCCCTGCGCGCGGTCTCGAAGACCATCTTGAAGTGCAGGGACTGACGGGCGTCGACCACGTAGACGAGGGTGTTCGCCTTGAGGTTGAAGACACGGTCCCTGATCGCCGAGAGGTCGGTCGCCGCATAGCCGTAGCCGCCGTCCGACTTCTTCACGATCAGTGGGACCGGGTTGCCGTCCGGGCCCTTCACATCGTCGAAGAACACACAGAGCGCGCCGTCCGAGCGGACCGCCACCCCCGACTCCTCCAGGAGGCGGCAGGTCTCGTCCAGCATGTCGTTGTAGCCCGACTCGCCGACCACGTCCGGGTCCCGGATCTCCATGTCCAGCTTGTCGAAGACCGAGTAGAAGTAGATCTTCGACTCGTCCACGAACTTCTGCCACATGGCGAGGGTCTCGGGCTCGCCCGCCTGGAGGTCGACCACCCGGCGCCGCGCCCGCGTCTTGAACTCCTCGTCGGAGTCGAAGAGCGTCCGCGCCGCCTTGTAGAGCCGGTTCAGGTTCGACATGGCCTCCTCGCCGGAGACCTCCGCCGCGCCCTTGTGGTCCAGCTCGTGCGGGTGCTCGATCAGGTACTGGATGAGCATGCCGAACTGGGTGCCCCAGTCGCCGATGTGATGGCGCCTGACCACGCTCTCGCCGGTGAACTCCAGGATCTGGACCACCGCGTCGCCGATGACCGCCGAACGCAGGTGACCGACGTGCATCTCCTTCGCCACGTTCGGCTGCGCGTAGTCGATGACCGTGGTGCCCGGGTTCTCGGCCGGCGGCACACCGAGGCGCTCGCCGTCCTCGTACCGCGCGGCCAGGTTCTCGGTGATGGCCTTGTCGGTGATCGTGATGTTCAGGAAGCCGGGCCCGGAGACCTCGATGTCCTTGATCACGTCACCCGACTCGACCCGCGCCACGACCTGCGTCGCCAGCTCTCTCGGGTTCGCCTTCGCCTTCTTCGCGAGGGCCAGGATCCCGTTGGCCTGGAAGTCGGCCCGGTCGCTTCGTCGCAGCAGCGGGTCCCCGGAACCGGCCTCCGGCAGGGCTGCCGAGAGGGCGTCCGCGAGGCGCTGGTGGACGGAGGCGGTGAGGGACGTGACCGAGGCCATGGAGTGGCTGCCGTTCTGCTCGGGTTCCGGGAGTTTCTGAGTACAGGAAAGCCAGTATCCCATGCGGTGAAAAGCCGTTTTCGCGGTTCACGCCCGAGCTGGGAGAATGGTGGGGTCAGCCGTACTGGCGTATGAGAAAGAAGGACGTGCCGATCGTGGCTCAGAGCACCGAGACCACCGACTGGGTCTCCCGTTTCGCGGATGAGGTCATCGAGGAATCGGAGCGTCGGGCCCCGGGCAAACCGGTCGTTGTCGCGTCCGGGCTCTCCCCCTCCGGCCCGATCCACCTCGGCAACCTTCGCGAGGTCATGACCCCGCACCTGGTCGCCGACGAGATCCGCCGCCGCGGGCACACCGTGCGCCACCTGCTCTCCTGGGACGACTACGACCGCTACCGCAAGGTCCCGGTCGGCATCCCCGGCATCGACGACTCCTGGGCCGAGCACATCGGCAAGCCGCTGACCTCCGTCCCCGCCCCCAAGGGCTCGGAGCACCCGAACTGGGCCGAGCACTTCAAGGCCGCCATGGTCGAGGCGCTGGCCGAGCTCGGCGTCGAGTACGACGGGATCAGCCAGACCGAGCAGTACACCTCCGGTGTCTACCGCGAGCAGGTGCTGTTCGCGATGAAGCACCGCGGTGACATCGACGCGATCCTCGACCAGTACCGGACCAAGAAGGGCCCCGCGAAGAAGCAGCAGGGCCAGAAGCCGGTCGACGAGGCCGAGCTCGAAGCCGCCGAAGGCTCCGGCGCCGCCGCCGAGGACGACGGCAGCTCCGCCGCCGGGTACTACCCGTACAAGCCCTACTGCGGCCGGTGCGAGAAGGACCTCACCACCGTCACCTCCTACGACGACGAGACCACCGAGCTTGCCTACACCTGCTCCGCCTGCGGCTTCTCCGAGACCGTCCGGCTGAGTGAGTTCAACCGCGGCAAGCTGGTCTGGAAGGTCGACTGGCCCATGCGCTGGGCCTACGAGGGCGTCATCTTCGAGCCGAGCGGAGTCGACCACTCCTCGCCGGGGTCCTCCTTCCAGGTGGGCGGCCAGATCGTCGGCATCTTCGGCGGCAAGCAGCCGATCGGGCCCATGTACGCGTTCGTCGGCATCTCCGGCATGGCCAAGATGTCCAGCAGCAAGGGCGGGGTGCCCACCCCGGCCGACGCCCTCCAGATCATGGAGCCGCAGCTGCTGCGCTGGCTGTACGCCCGCCGCCGACCCAACCAGTCGTTCAAGATCGCCTTCGACCAGGAGATCCAGCGCCTGTACGACGAGTGGGACAAGCTCGCGGGCAAGGTCGCCGACGGCTCGGTCCTCCCGGCCGACGCCGCCGCGTACACGCGCGCGGTCGGCACCGCCGCCGGAGACCTGCCCAGGACCCCCCGCCCGATGCCGTACCGCACCCTCGCCTCCGTCGCCGACATCACCGCCGGCGCCGAGGACCAGACCCTGCGGATCCTGAGCGAGCTCGACCCCGAGAACCCTCTCGCCTCCCTGGACGAGGCCCGGCCCCGGCTCGACAAGGCCGAGACCTGGATCAACACCCAGGTGCCGGCCGAGGAGCGCACCGTCGTGCGCGACGAGCCCGACGTCGACCTGCTCAAGTCGCTCGACGACCAGGGCCGCGAGTCGCTGCGACTGCTCCTCGACGGACTCGAGCAGAACTGGTCCCTGGACGGCCTCACCCACCTCGTCTACGGCGTCCCCAAGGTCCAGGCCGGCTTCCCCGCCGACGCCACCGCCAAGGAGCTCCCGCCGGAGATCAAGGTCGCCCAGCGCACGTTCTTCGCGCTGCTGTACCACCTGCTGGTCGGGCGTGACACCGGACCGCGCCTGCCCACCCTGCTGCTCGCGGTCGGACAGGACCGGGTGCGCAAGCTGCTCGGCGCGTAGGGCCTTCGGCTGTACGAGGAAGGGGGCGCCCGGTGAACACCGGGCGCCCCCTTCCTTTTGCACGCTGACGTGCCTACGCGATGTGGTCGTCCTGGAGTTCCGCCGTGTGGCGGTTGGTGAAGCGGTTGACCATGCGGTCGGCCTCGCGCTGCGGGAGCGTGGTGCCGTACGTCGCCTCCACGTTGCCCCTGAACTGCCCCGAGGTCGGATAGCTGCCGTCTATCGACTTCTTGAAGACCAGGTAGTAGTCCTCCTCGGTCGGTTCCGAGCCGCCGCCCGCACCCAGCTCACGGGTACGGCCCGGGCCGGACGGGATCGGGAAGGTGCCGGTGTCCTCCGGAGAGGGCTCCGGTGCGGGGGCAGGCTGCTCCTCGTACCGCTGCTGCGGGAACGTCTGCTGCTCGAACCGCTGCTGTTCCTCGAACTCCTGCCGAGCCCGGAACTGCTGCTGCTCCTCGAACTGCTCGGCCTGCTGCTGCTCCTCGTACCACTGCCGGTACGCGATATCCGGGTCGTACGTCGGGTCGTAGCCGCCCTGATACGCGACGGACTGGGGGTTCCGCGCCTGAAGCCACTGACTCTGCGGCTCGGCGTAGTCCTCCGGCTGCTCGGGGGGCTCGTTCGCCTCACCGGCGGGAAGCTGATCCCGGACGGACGCCGCGTTGCTCTGCACGACGGGTGCCGTCGGTTCCGGCTCGCGCGCCACCTCCAACTGCGGCGCCGGGGGCAGGAGGGCCGGCTCGATGCCCGCCGCCGCCAGGCCGGAGGGGGCGGTCTCCGCGAGCGGCACGCCGTAGCGGGCCAGGCGCAGCGGCATCATGGACTCCACCGGAGCCTTGCGGCGCCAGGCGCGCCCGAAGCGGGAGTGGAGGCGGGCCTGGTAGACGAGGCGGTCCTGCTCCAGCTTGATGACCTGCTCGTAGGAGCGCAGCTCCCACAGCTTCATCCGGCGCCAGAGGAGGAAGGTCGGGATGGGCGAGAGCAGCCAGCGGGTGAGGCGGACGCCCTCCATGTGCTTGTCGGCGGTGATGTCCGCGATCCGGCCGATCGCGTGCCGGGCCGCCTCGACGGAGACCACGAACAGGACCGGGATGACGGCGTGCATGCCGACGCCCAGCGGGTCCGGCCAGGCCGCCGCGCCGTTGAAGGCGATCGTCGCGACCGTCAGCAGCCACGCCGTCTGGCGCAGCAGCGGGAAGGGGATGCGGATCCAGGTCAGCAGGAGGTCCAAGGCGAGCAGGACGCAGATGCCCGCGTCGATGCCTATAGGGAAGACGTACGCGAAGTTCCCGAAGCCCTTCTTGAGGGCCAGCTCGCGCACGGCCGCGTACGAACCGGCGAAGCCGATACCCGCGATGACGAGCGCACCGGCGACGACCACACCGATGAGAATCCGGTGCATTCGTGTGAGCTGGATTGGCGCGGCCACCTGTACTCCCCTCTCCTTGCGTGTTGTTGCGCGCAACAGGGTGGCACATGTGTACGGCGCACGGGCGGCCGGTATGGCAGGAGCCCGGCCCGTGAGGTCACCGGACTCCGTCAAATGCCCCGCTGGGCAGGCGAGTTGCGCGCCGATGCCCGTTGAATGTCAGTACTTCTCGAATGTCAGTTCTTCTTGGTGGCCGACGCCGAGGCCGAGGGCTTGGAGCTGGCCGACGCCGACGGGGAAGCCGACTTCGACGGGCTCGCGGACTTGGAGGGGGAGGCCGACTGCGACGGGGCGGTGGTCGCCCGGCTGCCGTCCTGGTTCGCGGAGGCCACCGCGGCCACCGCCTCCTTGGCGGCCTTCTCCGCGGCCTTCGTCAGGTCGTCCGCGCTGGGGGCCTTGTCGCCGGCCAGACCGGCGCCGTTGTAGTCGAGCGTGATGACGACGTTCTCGACGCGCGTCACGACCGTCTGCTGCTTGAAGGAGCCTTCCTTCTTCTTCAGGCCGTAGCGCACCGCCGTCGACGCGTCGCCGATCCCGGAGACCGGCTCCGACCGGGTGCCCGTGGCGCCGGTCACCCTCTGCGCCTCCTTGACCTGCTTGTCGTAGTAGGTCTGCGCGAGCTGGTTGCCCTCACCGCGGGTCGCGTCCGAGTCGAAACGCAGCAGGGAGACGTTCAGCCAGCGGAACTGGGAACCCTTGACGCCCTTGTTGTCGAGGCTGTTCCAGGAGCAGCTGCTGCGGTCCTTCACGTCGTCCGACTTGCCCGACTTAGAGGACTTCAGGCCCTTCGGTACGAGTTCGCCCAGCGTCTTCTTCGAGAACGCCGAGCAGGGGGCCGGCAGCGTCGCGTACGCGGCCGGCTTGACGGCGTCCGTGGAGGTGCTCGGGGACGCGGACGAGGTCGCGGCCGTGCCCTTCTGGGCGGCGTCGTCGGCACTCGAACCCGATCCCGAGCCGGAGCCGGAGTCCGAGGAACAACCGGCGGCGGCGAGCGCCACCGGGACGACGGCTGCGCTGACAAGGATGCGGGTGAGTCGCGGGGCTCGGCCTACTCGCTGTGCTGGTCGGTGCATGGTTCCTTCACTCGTGGCGCTCGTGGTGCGACCGCACATGGCTGGTGCGGCCGGTCGGGTCCGAGGGGCCACGGTACGCGGTGAGGCAGCCATGCGTTTCCCGTTCGAGGGGTTCGCGTGGGGTGCCCCCGCGCCCCGGCGGACCCGCTAGTCGTTGAACCGGTCGACGAGCTTCTGTGCCAGATTCCGGGCCTTGTCCTGCATTTCTTCGCTGTCCGGGGTGCCGGTGGAAGCGGTCGGCTGCTCGGCGTACTCGATCCTCACGATCACGTTGGACGTGCGGAACACCACAGTCACGGTGCGCTGCTGGGCCGTCGAGGTGCCGGAGTTGAGTTTGTCGTCGAGGAACGCCTCGTCGCCCAGGCCGCTGAGCTTGCGGGGCTGGAGGTCGTCGGGGGTCTGGCTCGGGCCGGCCGAGGTCGAGGCGGAGGACGTCGTGGCGGCGGAGGGCGTCGAGGAGGCGGACGTGGAGGGGGGCGCCGAGGGGGTGGCGGTGGCGGAACCGGTGGCGGAAGCGGTGTCGGACGGCGTGGCCGAAGCGGAGGCCTCGGGGAGGTTCGCCGCGGTCTCCTCGGTCGCGTAGATGTCCTCGGCGCGGGAGTCGTCGCTCACCGTGTTGTCGTACGAGACCACGCGCTCGAAGTCGACGCTGAGGTGGTCGGTGGCGTCCGTGGACTCCACCTTCCAGCCGCAGCCGACGCGGCGGTCGGTGTCGTAGGTGAGGGTGGCCTGGCCCTCGTACGCCGTGTCGCGCTGGTCCTGGTCGGTGATCTGCTTGATGCCGGGCAGCAGGGAGCCGAGGCTGTCGTGGCTCACCGCGGCGCAGGCCTCCGGGAGCGTGCGGTACTTGCCCGGCTGGGCGGCCGGGGTGTTCACGCTGACGTCGCCCGGCTTGGGGTCGGCCGCCCTGCTGTTGCTTCCCGAACCTCCGGTGCAGCCGGCCAGCAGTGCCGCGAGGAGCGCGGCGATGCCGGGAACGTACGCCTTCCGCTGCACGGTCGGGCTCCTCTCGACGGCTCCCGGGGCCTGTGGCCGGGATGCTCTGTGGTGCTGTCCTGTGGTTATTCGGTTGCCGCACGGGGGCGGCCCCTGCAGACAATGTGTATCGCACGCACAGCCGTGGACGCCGGTCCGTTGTCCTATACGTCGACCTTGGCGCGGGTTTTGCGTTCTATGACTTTTGTCGTTTATCGGGGGAATGAGGATGTTATGTCGTACGTAGAGATACCGGGCGCCAAGGTGCCCATCCGCATGTGGACGGACCCGGCGTCGGTCGAGGACGTGGCCCTGCGCCAGCTCCAGAACGTGGCCACGCTCCCGTGGATCAAGGGGCTCGCCGTCATGCCGGACGTCCACTACGGCAAGGGCGCGACGGTCGGCTCGGTCATCGCCATGCGTGACGCGGTGTGTCCGGCGGCGGTGGGGGTCGACATCGGCTGCGGGATGTCTGCCGTCAAGACGTCGCTCACCGCCAATGACCTGCCGGGGGATCTTTCGCGGCTTCGGTCGAAGATCGAGGAGGCGATTCCGGTGGGACGGGGGATGCACGACTCCCCCGTGAGCCCGGGCGGCTTCCATGGGCTGGCGACGAGTGGGTGGGACGACTTCTGGGGGCGGTTCGACGGGGTTGCGGAGGCGGTCAAGTTCCGTGAGGAGCGTGCGATCAAGCAGATGGCCACGCTCGGATCGGGAAATCATATGATCGAACTGTGTACCGATTCGGACGGATCTGTGTGGCTCATGCTTCACTCCGGCTCCCGGAACATCGGCAAGGAATTGGCTGAGTATCACATCGGTGTTGCTCAGAAACTCCCGCACAACCAAGGTCTGGTTGATCGCGATCTTGCGGTCTTCGTCTCGGACACTCCGCAGATGGCCGCCTATCGAAACGATCTCTACTGGGCGCAGGAGTACGCGAAGTACAACCGCACCCTGATGATGGCGCTCCTGAAGGACGTGGTCCGCAAGGAGTTCAAGAAGGCGAAGCCGGTCTTCGAACAGGAGATCTCCTGTCACCACAACTATGTTGCGGAGGAGCGATACGAGGGCGTGGATCTGCTGGTCACCCGCAAGGGTGCGATCCGCGCGGGCTCCGGCGAGTACGGGATCATTCCGGGCTCGATGGGCACCAGCTCGTACATCGTGAAGGGACTCGGCAACGAGAAGGCCTTCAACTCGGCATCGCACGGCGCGGGTCGACGCATGAGCCGCAACGCGGCCAAGCGTCGCTTCACGACAAAGGATCTGGAAGAGCAGACGCGGGGTGTGGAGTGCCGTAAGGACTCGAGCATCGTGGACGAGATTCCGGGGGCGTACAAGAACATCGAGCAGGTGATGGAGCAGCAGCGCGATCTCGTCGAGGTCGTGGCCAAGCTGAAGCAGTTCATCTGTGTGAAGGGCTGACGCGCGAGGCTCCCGGGTCGGGAACCGGGGGCCTCGCTCAGCTGGTCATTTGTCGGTCGGCAGGGGGACCTTACCGGTCCGCAGGCGGCAGCGGCGGACGCTGCAGCTCTTTTGGGTTCGGCCGAGTTCCTTGGCTGCCGCGGCATCGTCGTTCAGTTGCAGCAGCACGCGGTCCTCCCACGCCATCCAGCGGCGGCGGTCAGGTGCGACTCGCATGTTCGTCGGCCGGACCCACGCGCCCAGTGATTCGGCGGCAGTCTTCTTACGTTGCAGGGACAGGCAGTCTTTGTAGTAGAGGTCAGCTGCCAACTCCTGGGCGTTCTCCTTCGTGTAGAGGATGTTGTAGATACTGTCTCGGGCGTTGCGCTTCAAGGTGCGCTCGGCTCCTGTGATCTTTCCTGCGTAGAAGCACAGGTAGGCGCCGATTGCGGTGCTCGCCGTGGTCAGGGCAATGAAGGGCCAGCCCTGCTTGGTGTATCCGACAGAACCGTCCGCATCGAAGACCCCGCGCAGGTAGTCGCGCTGCGAGAACTTCCCGCGCGGCGGGGCGATCGTCCTGGACTTGCGGCCGTAGGGCAGGCCGAGGTCGTTGAGCAGGGTCCTGGCTTCGAGTGAGCAAAGGGTCCAGGTCGCCGAGTGGTGGGTCGCGGCGAAGTTCGTGGATCGAGTGCGTTCGGTGATGCTGGTGTTGTACGGCGTTAGCCCCTGGAACTCACGCAGGAGTTCGATGTCTCGGGCGTTGATCTCGACGGTCAGACGGCCTTTCTGGCCCGCTCCCTTCGCCAGATGCCCATCGGCCTGCAGGAAGCCGAACATGTACGCGTACTCGGGGACCGTGAGGTCCATGAACTGGTGGGCGCTAGGCTCGCGTTCAGCCACAGGGAAGTCCGCCTTCCTTCTTGGTCAGGCCCTCGGGCGGGATGGCAGTCCCGGCCGGGGGCCGTCGTGTTTGATGTTGTGGCGCGAGCCTAGGTCGGGAGTTCTGGTGTCGTATGGGTGATCTATGTGGTTCACCCTTGTGAGTTAGCGGAGGTGCTTCTCCAGGAGGGTCACCGCGTAGGGGGTGCCCAGGCCGCCGTCCTTGGCGGTCTGTTCGCCTACGACCGTGTAGCCGGCTGCTTGGTAGTACTCGCGCAGGCGGGGGTTGGTGGAGAGGCAGTCCAGGCGGGACAGCGGGCGGCCCGCGGCGGCGATGCGGCGTTCCGCCTCCGCCAGCATGTGGCGGCCCGCTCCGGGCGGGGCCACGCGGCGGTCGGTCATCAGGCGGTGTATGTAGGCGGCGGTGGGGGGTTGGGGACCCCAGGCGGCCGGGTCGTCCCACCAGAGTTCCCAGGCGCCCGCCACCCGGTCGTCCAGGAGGGCCAGCCAGACTTCGCCCTCCGCCAGGCGGGTGCGGAAGTGGGGTTCGGTGAGTTGGCCGGGCTTCCACTGGTCGATGCCGTGGGTGATCTGCCAGTGGGCCGCTAGGTCTCGGAGGCGGACCAGGGTGGGGATGTCGGCCGCGGTCGCCTGGCGGTAGGTGAGGGGAGAGGCCGGTTCGAGGAGGGTCGAGCGGAGGGCCGCGGTGAAGGCGGCGTCCAGGCCCAGGGTCTCCGTGACGTAGGACTGGATCGAGCCGTAGCGGGAGTTCATCGTCGACAGGAACCGGGTCATGACCTCGGCGGGGGCCGTGCCGTAGGCCGGCCACTGGAGTTCGCGGTCGGGGTTGTCGGTGCGCCAGTCCGCCACCAGGAGGGGCGTGGCATGTTCCGTGAGAGTGAAGTCGTCGGTGATCGTCTGCTCGGGGACGCCCAGGAGAGACAGGACCAGCGCCGCCACCAGGCCCGTGCGGTCCTTGCCCGAGGCGCAGTGGAAGACCAGGGGGGTGTCCGATTCGGCCGTTGCCCCGATCAGTTGCAGTGTCTCGCGGATTTCCTTGGTGCCGTCCTCGGCGACCTCCGCGTAACGGGCCGCCAGGTAGGGGCCGGGGCGACGGACGGTGGCAGTGCCGCCTGGTCGTACGGGCGGTGCTCGATGCTCTGGTTGCGGTACGTGAGGGAGGGGTGCTCCGGGACGCGGCCCTTCGCGTCGATCTCCCAGGGGTAGCGGAGGTCCACGACCGTGCGGATGCCGAGGGAGAGGAAGAGATCCCAGTCCTGCGTCCCGGGGGTCAGTTTGCCGAGCGAGTCCGCCCGGTACAGGCGGGACCGGCGGACCGTACGGCCGTCCGCGGTGGTGTATCCGCCCAGGTCGCGAAAGTTGTGCAGACGGGCGAAGGGCAGGTGTCTGTTCACATCGCGGCAGCGTACGGCGGACGTACGGCTGCCGCGATCACTTCGCGTGGGATATCGCGTAGATCATGACGAAGGCCACGATGTGGATGCCGAAGAGGAAGTACGCGAGGTACCACCAGACGTAGCGCTGGTTCTTCTTCTCCGCGGCGAGGTGGCGGCGCTCCGCGGAGGGCGCGTCCGACGTCTCGTCCGGCGCCTCGATCGGTGCCTCGATCGGTATCCCGTCCGGTATCCCCTCCGGCATTACAGTTCCCGGTGGATCTTGGTGTTCGACGCCTGGGCGCGGGGGCGGACGACGAGGAGGTCGATGTTGACGTGGCTGGGGCGGGTGACGGCCCAGGTGATGGTGTCGGCGACGTCGTCGGCGGTCAGTGGCTCGGCCACGCCCGCGTAGACCTTGGCCGCCTTGTCCGTGTCGCCGCCGAAGCGGGTCAGCGCGAACTCGTCCGTCTTGACCATGCCGGGCGCGACCTCGATGACCCGGACCGGCGTTCCGACGATCTCCAGGCGGAGGGTCTCGGCGAGGACGTGTTCGGCGTGCTTGGCGGCGACATAGCCCGCGCCGCCCTCGTACGTGCCGTGCCCCGCCGTCGACGACAGCACGACGACCGTGCCGTCGCCGCTCGCGGTGAGCGCCGGGAGCAGGGCCTGGGTGATGTTCAGCGTGCCGATGACGTTCGTCTCGTACATCTGGCGCCACTCGGCCGGGTCGCCGGTCGCGACCGGGTCGGCGCCCAGCGCGCCGCCCGCGTTGTTGACCAGGACACCGATCGTCTTGAAGGCGCCGGCGAACTCGTCGACCGCCGCGCGGTCCGTGACGTCCAGCGCGTACGCGGTCGCCTGGTGGCCCGTCGCGTTGATCTCTTCGGCCAGCGCCTCGATGCGGTCCTTGCGGCGGGCGGTCAGCACGACGCGGTAACCGGCCGCGGCCAGCTGCCGGGCCGTCGCCGCGCCGATGCCGCTGCTCGCGCCGGTGACGACGGCGATACGGGAGGAGGCGGAGGGCACGGCGGACGTCATGGGTTGCTCCTAGGACGTGGCTGACAGGCGTACGTGGTGTGGTCGGTCCTCGTCAGGATAGGCAGGCGGTCGGCGTTCGCGGGGTCGTGGGCTCAGTTGCCGCCGCGCGGCGCGTACATGATCACGGCCATTCCGGCGAGGCAGATGAGGGCGCCGGTCACGTCCCAGCGGTCGGGGCGGTAGCCGTCCGCGACCATGCCCCAGACGAGGGAGCCGGCCACGAACACTCCGCCGTACGCGGCGAGGATGCGGCCGAACTCGGCGTCCGGCTGGAGTGTCGCCACGAAGCCGTAGACGCCGAGCGCCATGACGCCCGCGCCGATCCAGAGCCAGCCGCGGTGCTCGCGCACGCCTTGCCAGACCAGCCAGGCGCCGCCGATCTCGAAGAGCGCGGCGATGACGAAGAGGGCGGCGGAGCGGACGATCACCATGCCGTCACTCTCGCACGGGCCGCTTCCGCCGCTTCCGTCACCTGATGGACGGCGCCTGTCGACGGTCTGGGGTGGCATACATCGGGTGATCACGTGAGCGTGCGTGCGGGCCCCGAGCGAAGGAAGCGACGTCATGCGGATGATGGAGATGCGGATGCGATTGCGGGAGCGGTCGGGGACGCGGTCGGGGATGGGGAACGGCGCGTGGGTGCGGGGCATGGGTGTGGTGGGTGTGGGGGCGGCCCTGGCGATGGGCGGGGCGTCGTCCGTCGGTGCCCTCGCCCCCGAGGCCGATCTCGCCTATCACGGCTCGGTGACCATGGCGGCCGGGCTCGTCGATTTGTGGCTGACCCCGCAGAACCACGGCCCGAGCACCGTCGAGGACGCGACGGTCCGGCTGCGCTGGTCGGCCCCGCTCGCGGATGTGCAGCGGCTGCCCGGTGACTGCGCGCGTTCGGGCGAACGGGAGGTGGTGTGCCGTACGGGGCCGCTGGCGGCGGACGGGCCGGGGGACCGGATGCGGCTGACGGTACGGCTGCTGGGGGAGCCGTCGGAGGTGATGCTGGAGATCGACACGGTGTGGGGCGGCGGTGCGGTCGACCGCAATCACGGCAACGACCGGCAGCGGGTGCTGGTGCTGGACACCGGGGACTCGTACGTGTTCTAGGAGCTGTCCGGTTCGCCGGGTGGTTGTGCTGGTTGCACGTACGATCTTTGTCCGTGGTGGGTGAAGCGGCAGCGAAGGGGCGTGCCATGCCAGGGAATGCGCGTGCGCGGCTGCTCGACGAGCTGTCCACCGTCTCGCGCCGCTACATGGCCTCGTACGCGCTCTTCAACCAGGCCCTCGCCGACCGTCTGAAGCTGCACCCCACGGACATGCAGTGCGTGAACCTGCTCAGTCTGGAGGGCGGGCCGGTGACGACCGGCCGGATCGCGGAGCTGACCGGTCTGACGACCGGGTCGGCGACGCGGCTGGTGGACCGGCTGGAGAAGGCGGGCTATGTCGTACGGCAGAGGGACGCCATCGACCGGCGACGGGTGCTGGTGGCGACCGTGCCGGAGAAGGTCGCCGAGTTCGGGCGGGTGTGGGACCGGCTGGGCGGCGGCTGGTACGCGCTCTTCGACGAGCTGGCGGACGACGAACTGGCCCTGATCATCGGGCACATGCGCCGCACGGTGGACCTGAGCGCGGAGCAGATCGCCCGCCTGCGGGACGGGGACCTTCAGGAGGCCGACGAGGACCGTCCGGAGCCTATGGAGTCTGCGGAGCCTTCGGACGAGACCTGGCCGTCGTCGTAGCGCTCCCGCGCCTCGTTGACCTCCTCGATGTGCCGTTCCGCCCAGTCCTTCACGGCGGAGAGCAGTCCGGCGAGGCTGGTGCCCAGGGGGGTCAGTTCGTAGTCGACGCGGACGGGCACGGACGGCGTCACCGTGCGGACCAGGATGCCGTCGCGCTCCAGTGAACGCAGCGTCTGCGTCAGCATCTTGGGGCTGATCCCCGCGAGCTTGCGGCCCAGGTCGCTGTAGCGCATCGACGCCTCGTCCGCCTGGGCGAGCGCGCTGACGACCAGGCTGACCCACTTGTCGCTGATGCGGTCGAGGAGCTGGTTGGTGGGGCAGCTGCGGATGAACGCGTCGTACTCGATCCGTGCCTGCGCGCGCCGCTGTGCCGCGGTCGTGGTCGCCATGACGCACCTCCGGGTGATGTACGCACCTTCAGGTGCCTACTTACCGAAGGAGAGTAACTCTTCCTAGGGTTGTTGCAACGGGAGAGAAACCCGGGTGAATCAGGTGAATCGACGCGCTGGGCGCGGGAAACAGGGAGAGCCGACATGCGGGCAGTGGTCGTGACGGAGTTCGGTGGGCCGGAAGCGGTGGAGATCGCGGAGGTCGAGGTGCCGGAGCCGGGTGCCCGGCAGATACGGATCAAGGTGGCGGCCGCCGCGCTCAATCCGGTCGACGCCGGGGTGCGCGCGGGTGGCTTCGGGGGCGCGGGACGGCGGCTCGGACTGGGCTGGGACGTGGCCGGGACGGTGGACGCGGTGGGCGCGGACGCGGGGTGGAGGGTCGGCGACGAGGTGGTGGCGCTGTCGTACGGGGCGGTCAAGTCCCTTGGCGCGCACGCCGATCACGTGGTCGTGGACGCGGACGCGGTGGCCGGGGCGCCGAGCTCGGTGGACCCCGTCCACGCGGCCACCCTGCCCCTCAACGCCCTCACCGCGGACCAGGCCCTGGACCTGCTGGCCCTGGAGCCCGGGCAGAGCCTGGCGGTGACGGGTGCGGCGGGTGCGGTCGGCGGGTACGCGGTCCAACTCGCCGCCCACCGGGGCCTCGTGGTGACGGGGGTGGCCCGCGAGGGCGACGAGGAGCTCGTACGGTCGCTGGGGGCGGCCCACTTCGCGCCGGGCGGCGTGGAGGGCGTGGACGGGGTGCTGGACGCGGCGATTCTGGGCGCGGCGGCGTTGGAGTGGGTGCGGGACGGCGGGGTGTTCGTGGGTGTCATCCCGGGGACGCATCCGGCGTCCGTGCGGGGGGTGCGGACGGACTCGGTGGAGGTGCGCGCCGACGGGGCGCGCCTCGCGGAGCTGGTGGCGCTCGTCGACGAGGGGGTGCTCACGACCCGGGTCGCCGGCACGTACGGGCTGGAGGAGGCGGGGAAGGCGCACGCGCGGCTGGCCGAGGGCGGGGTGCGGGGGCGGCTGGTCCTGATCCCCTGAGCCGCGGGTGCCCGAAGGGGCCATGGGGTGCTCTCGAAGTCCTGGGTGCTTCTGCCCCTCACCCGTTCGGCTCGACGTTGTCGGGGTGAGGCCGAGCTGTCGTGCGTGTCCGGGGCGGGAGGGTGAAGGCCGCGTGCAGGAACGCGGTCACCCGACCGAGCGCGGCCTCGCCTTCGTCGAGCATCGGGGCGAAAGCCTGGAACAGGTGCGGGACGCCCGGGGTGACCTCGAGCGTGACCGGGACGTCGTCCGCGGCCGCGCGCGCCGCGAGCCTGACCGCGTCGTCGAGCAGCAGTTCGTTCGACCCGGCCTGGATCAGCAGCGGTGGCAGGCCACGCAGGTTCGCGAACACCGGGCTGATCAGCGGATCCGCGGGGTCCGCGGCACCTGTGTAGTCCTTGGCCCGGACCGCGACGGCATCGGGGGTGAACGACGGGTCTACTGCGATCTTGGTCGTCATGCTCGCGCCGCTCAGCGTCAGGTCCGCGTACGGCGAGAAGAGCACGCCGGCGGCCGGCATCGGCAGGTTCTGCTCGCGCGCACGCAGCAGCAGGGCCCCGGCGAGGCCGGCGCCGGCCGACTCGCCGACCACGGCGATCGGCGCCGGGTCGCCGCTTCCGGTCTCGCCGAGCAGGGCGCGGTAGGCGGCCAGGGCGTCGTCCGGTGCGGCCGGGAACGGGTGCTCGGGCGCGAGCCGGTAGTCGACCAGGATCACCTTTGTCCGGGTCCGGCGGGCGACGTTCGAGGCCAGACCTGCCGAGGTGCGCGCCGAACCGAGCACGTAGAAGCCGCCGTGGAACCACAGCAGTGTGCCGTCCGGGGTGACGCCGTCGATGTCGATCTCCAGCACCGGGATCGCGCCCAGTCTGCTGGGGGTGAGCACCACGTCGTCGGGCAGCGGTCGGGAGGTGAGCATCCGGGTGAAGATCTCGCGCTGTTGCACGCGGTCGCCGCCGATGTCGAGCGGGCAGTTGCGGAAGAGGGTGTCGAGCGCTTCGCGCTGCTCTTTACTCATGCCCTCAGCGTTGTGCATCCAGGGACTATGCGGCAATGCCATATGTTGCATACGGTGCATGCGTGCCACGTATAGATTCGGTGGACCTGAACCTGCTGGCGCCGCTGCACGCGCTGCTCGAGGAGCGGCACGTCTCCCGCGCGGCGGGCCGGCTGCACATGAGCCAGCCCTCGATGAGCCGGGCTCTCCAGCGCCTGCGGGCCACCCTCGGCGACGAGCTGCTCGTGCGCGGGCCCGGCGGATACCGGCTCACGCCTCGTGCCGAGCGGATCCGGGCCGAACTGGAGCACGCACTGCCAAGGCTCGAACACGTCTTCTCCGGCGAGGCGTTCGACCCTGCGACAGCGGCACGTTCGTTCCGTCTGGCCGGAACCGACTACACGGTCTCCGTACTCAGCGGGGCGCTGCTCGCCCGAGTGTTCGAGCAGTCGCCGGGCTCGACCGTGTTCTTCTCGCGCTGGCACCATGCCGTCTTCAGCGACGCCGAGCACGGCATGGTGGACCTGCTCGTCCACGGTGGTTCGGCTCCGCCGCCGCTGCGCTCGCGGGTGCTGTTCGAGGAGGACTACGCCTGCCTGGTCTCCAGCCACCACCCGCTCGCACAACGCCCTGCCGTGTCGCTGCGGGACTATCTGGAGTGCGCGCACATCGTGGTGGACGTCGCCGATGGACGGCAGGGGCACGTCGACCGGTGTCTCGAACTGCTGGGCAGTCCGAGGCGAGCGAGCGTGACCGTGCCCTACCACGCGGCGGCGGCCGCCGCGGTGCCGGGAACCTCGCTGGTGGCGACGCTGCCGAGGAGCTTCGCGATCCGGCACGCGTCGCCGGGGACCACCACCGTCATCCCGGCACCGAGCGAGATCGGCCCGATGAGCTGTGCGATGTCCTGGCATCCCCGCCTGGACGACGACGCCGCGCAACGCTGGCTCCGCGACACGATCACCAGCGCCACGCGGTGATGCCCGAGGGCTCCGCCCCAGGCCCCGGGTGGGTTTGTCGGCTGCCGGCCGGTGGGGGCTGATCGCGCAGTTCCCCGCGCCCCCAGAGCGGGGGCTACGCCCCGCGTCCCCGGCCCGCCCGAAGTCCTTTGGCTGCGGCCCGGTGGGGGCTGGTCGCGCAGTTCCTCGCGCCCCTGAGGCGGGGGCTTCGCCCCGCGTCCCCCGCCCGCCCGCAGCCGAGCCCCCGCCCGCCCCGCGATCGGAGTCGGGTCAGTGGGTGGTGGTTGCGTAGGTGGTGGGGGGTACTCCTACCGTCGCTGTGAAGTCGCGGACGAGGTGGGCCTGGTCGGCGTAGCCGAGGTCGGCGGCGAGGGCGGCCCAGTCGACCGGGCCGGAGGCCTCCGCGCGGGACAGGGCCTCGTGGATCCGGTAGCGCAGGATGATCCACTTCGGGCCGACGCCGACGTACGCGGCGAAGAGCCGTTGCAGGGCCCGTACGGTCATCCCCTGGGCGCGGGCGAAGTCGCCGACGTGCCGGATGGCGCGGTCGCCCCGGATGCGGTCCACCAGGGCCATGGCGAGGTCGGCCTGGGGATCCGGGCGCGGACCGAGGCCCAGGAGGAACGCGTCGAGCGCGGCCACGCGTGCGTCCTCGTCGGCGGGGTCGAGGACGGAGGGGACCGTGGCGGCGTCCACCGTGGGAAACACCGTGTGGAGCGCGGTGCGCTCGCCCGTGAGTGACGTCAGGGCCCGTCCCGGCGCGAAGGGGCGGAAGCCCCCCGGGCGGAACTGGATCCCGCACACCCGTCCCCGGCCCTCCAGTTTCTGTGTGAACAGGCCGAGGCCGATGCCGGCCACCTCGCCGAAGTCGCCGGGGTGCTGACCCGCGTACCTCTGGAAGACGACGTTCACGGACGGGTGCGGGACCACGTGGGAGGCGTACGGCCCGGGCAGGTCCCAGTCGATCAGCCAGTAGTGCTCGAGGTAGGGGCGGAGCGGCTCGGCGGGTTCGCGGCGGCGGAAGCGGACGCGCGCGAAGAGCTCCGCGGCGTCGACGATGCCTCGGGTGTCACGGCGTGGGGCGGCCATGAAGGGATCGTAGGGCGGGGCACTGACAGCCGAGGGGTAGAGGCAGAGGCAGAGGCAGAGGCAGGGGCAGGGGCAGGGGCAGGGGCGAGGAGTCGGGGGGTGGGGTGCGCGGAATAGCGACGGGGGGTGGATCGTTTGGGGGTATAGTTGAATCGTAAACAACCTGGAGGGTGAGCGACCATGCAGTTCGGAATCTTCAGCGTCGGCGATGTCACGGCGGACCCGACGACCGGCCGTACGCCGACCGAGGCCGAGCGGATCAAGGCCATGGTCGCCATCGCGCAGAAGGCTGAAGAGGTGGGCCTGGACGTCTTCGCGACGGGTGAGCACCACAACCCGCCGTTCGTGCCGTCGTCTCCGACCACGATGCTCGGCTATGTCGCGGCGCGGACCGAGCGGCTGATCCTGTCGACGTCGACCACGCTGATCACCACCAACGACCCGGTGAAGATCGCGGAGGACTTCGCGATGCTGCAGCACCTGGCCGACGGGCGGGTGGACCTGATGATGGGGCGCGGGAACACCGGGCCGGTGTATCCCTGGTTCGGGCAGGACATCCGCCAGGGCATCAACCTGGCCGTGGAGAACTACGCGCTGCTGCGCCGGCTGTGGCGCGAGGACGTGGTGACGTGGGAGGGCAAGTTCCGCACGCCGCTGCAGTCGTTCACCTCGACGCCGCGTCCGCTGGACGGGGTGCCCCCGTTCGTGTGGCACGGCTCGATCCGGTCGCCGGAGATAGCCGAGCAGGCCGCGTACTACGGTGACGGCTTCTTCCACAACAACATCTTCTGGCCGGCCGACCACACCAAGCAGATGGTCGAGCTCTACCGGGAGCGGTACGCGCACTACGGGCACGGCACGCCCGAGCAGGCGATCGTCGGTCTCGGCGGGCAGGTGTTCATGCGGAAGAACTCCCAGGACGCCGTGCGCGAGTTCCGCCCGTACTTCGACAACGCGCCGGTCTACGGGCACGGTCCCTCCCTGGAGGAGTTCACGGACCAGACCCCGCTGACCGTCGGCTCCCCGCAGGAGGTCATCGAGAAGACCCTGGCCTTCCGCGACTACGCCGGTGACTACCAGCGCCAGCTGTTCCTGGTGGACCACGCCGGGCTGCCGCTGAAGACGGTCCTCGAGCAGCTCGACCTGCTCGGCGAGGAGGTCGTCCCGGTGCTGCGCGAGGAGTTCGCCAAGGGGCGCCCGGCGGATGTGCCGGACGCGCCGACCCACCAGTCCCTGCTCAAGGCTCAGGAAGTGAGCGTCGCATGAAGCTCGTCGTCGTCTCGGCGGGGCTGAGCGTCCCCTCGTCGACCCGGCTGCTGGCCGACCGGCTGGCCGCCGCCACCGGCCGGTACACGTCCGTCGACGTCCAGGTCGTCGAACTGCGCGACCTGGCCGTGGAGATCGCCCACAACTTCACCAGCGGCTTTCCCGGGCGGGCCCTGTCCGCGGCCCTGGAGGCGGTGACGGAGGCGGACGGTCTGATCGTGGTCACCCCGGTGTTCTCCGCCTCCTACAGCGGCCTGTTCAAGTCCTTCTTCGACGTACTGGACCAGGACGCGCTCACCGGCAAGCCGGTCCTGATCGCCGCGACCGGCGGCTCCGCCCGCCACTCCCTCGTCCTCGAACACGCCCTGCGCCCCCTCTTCGCCTACCTGCGCGCCGTGGTCGTACCGACCGCGGTCTACGCGGCCTCGGAGGACTGGGGTGCGGAAGGCCTGGCCGAGCGGATCGACCGCGCGGCGGGCGAACTGGGCAGGCTCATGGAAGGCCTGGGCTCCGGGGCCGGGGCTGTGCGAAGGGCCGATGCGGCGGACACGGCGGATGCGGCGGAAAGGGCGGACGCGTCGGTGGCTGTGGACACCGACACCGCCGCCGCCATCGCGCCGCGCGCGCTCGACGGGGCCCTCGCCTCGGCCGACAGGTTCACCGTCATCCCCTTCGAGCAGCAGCTCGCCGCGCTGCGGCCGTAAGGGGAGCAGGCCGCGAAGGCCAAAAGAGGGGGTGGGCCGCCACCGTCCTGCGCTTCCGGCCCACCCCCTCCGCACCGGCCGGACCCCTACTGGGGGATTCGCGGGTCCGCCCGTCCTGACATACGGGACAGACTGACCGGGCGAGGTAAGGGGCGCACGGGAGGAACGGTGAGAGGCCAGTAAGAAGCCCACCCCCACCACCGCCCACCAGGTGGTACCCGGCCGGCGGCTTGGCAGACTGGTGGGGTGCCCCAGAATGTGCTGCTCGCCGAGGACGACCGTGCCATCCGCCATGCCCTGGAAAGGGCATTGACGCTGGAGGGCTACGCGGTGACGGCCGTCGCCGACGGCGTGGAGGCGCTGGCCCAGGCCCACCGCACGCCACCGGACGTCCTCGTGCTGGACGTGATGATGCCCGGTATCGACGGGCTGCAGGTGTGCCGCGTGCTGCGCGCGGAGGGCGACCGTACGCCGATCCTGATGCTCACCGCACTGGTCGAGACGGCCGACCGCATCGCGGGCCTGGACGCCGGGGCCGACGACTACGTGGTCAAGCCGTTCGACGTGGAGGAGGTCTTCGCCCGGCTGCGGGCCCTGCTCCGCCGGACCGTTCCGGTGAACGGCACCCCCGCCGACGTACTGGCGTCGTCGCCGTCGGTGTCCGCGTCCGCGTCGAAGGAGGCGTCGGGGCAGATCTCCGCGGCAGGGCTGCGCATGGACATCCAGGCGCGCCGCGCCTGGCGCGGACAGCGCGAGCTGGAGCTCACCCGCACCGAGTTCGAGCTGCTCGAACTGCTCGTCCGCAACGCGGGCATCGTCCTCGACCACGCCACGATCTACGACCGCATCTGGGGCTACGACTTCGGTCCCGGCTCCAAGAACCTCGCCGTGTACGTGGGATATCTGCGGCGCAAGCTCGACGAACCGGGGGCACCGGCGCTGATCCACACCGTCCGGGGCGTGGGGTATGTGCTGAGGGAGGACTGAGTGCCCCCCCGGTGGCTCACGGGGCTGCGGCCCCGGCGGGTGTCCTCCCTGCGGGCCACCTTCACCCTGTCCTTCGCCGCCGTGGCCGCCGCGGTCACCGTCCTCGTCGGGTTCCTGAGTTACGACGCCGCCGCCCGGCTGGTGCGGGTGGACCAGCAGACCGTCTTCTCCGGGGTCGTGCAGGACCTGCGGGTCCAGGTGCGTGAGACGGCGTTGGACCCGGGTGATTTCTCGTCGTCCGACCCTGATCACGACGGGCCCCTGGACGACATCATCCGGCCCGCCCGTACGGATGTGCAGGTGCTCGGGCGCGGTGGGGTGATATCCGACCGCGGGAACCCCGCGCTGCCCGTGACCGCCGCCGACCGGAGGACAGCCGCGTCCGCCACCGCGGGCCAGTGGGTGGAGCACGGGGAGGTCGACGTCGCCGGCGACCGCTACCGGGTGGCGACCGTCGCGCTCGGTGGTGGGCGGGGCGCGGTGCAGGTGGCCCAGCAGTTCAGCGACACGGAGGATCTGCTGCAGGAGCTGCAGCAGCGGACCGTGCTCCTTGTGGGGGCCGTGGTGATCGCGTCGGGGCTGTTCGGCTGGTGGCTGGCCCGGCGCATCACCCGGCGGCTGGTGCGGCTGGCCGGGGCCGCGGAGGACGTGGCGCGCACCGGGCGGCTCGGCATCCAGGTGCCGGTGGCGGGATACGACGAGGTGGCCCGCCTCGGCCGCTCCTTCGACCGGATGCTCGGCCGGCTCGCGCAGTCCGAGGAGGACCAGCGTCGGCTGGTCCAGGACGCGGGCCATGAACTCCGTACGCCGCTGACCTCGCTGCGTACGAACATCTCCATGCTGCGCCGCATCGACGAGCTGCCGCCCGACGCCCGTGAGGAACTGGTCGCCGACCTGGCGCAGGAGTCCCGTGAGCTGACCGACCTCGTCAACGAGCTGGTGGCGCTCGCGGCCGGGCGGTCCGACACCGAGCCCGTGCAGCGGATCGACCTGGCCGATCTCGCGGAGGACGTGGCGATCGCCTCGCGGCGCCGCACCGGGCGGGACATCCTCGTCCGGGTGGGCGGTGACACAACGGTCGACGGTCGTCCCACGGCGCTCCAGCGGGCGATATCCAACCTGGTGGAGAACGCGGCCAAATTCGACCGCGAGGGCAAGGCGCCGATCGAGATCGCGGTCACCGGTCCGGTGCGCCCCGGCGTCGGGGTGGGCGGTGGTCTTCACGGCAGCGTCCGGATCGAGGTCCTCGACCGGGGTCCGGGCGTGGTCGAGGGCGATCTCCTCCGGGTCTTCGACCGTTTCTACCGCGCCGCCGACGCCCGCAGCCTGCCCGGTTCCGGGCTCGGTCTGTCCATCGTCCGTGAGGTGGCCACCGGCCACGGCGGAGCGCCGTTCGCCTTCCGGCGGGAGGGGGGAGGCGCGGTCATCGGCTTCACGGTGAGCGCGGACTACCCGACGGAGGAGGACTGACGGGCGGACAGCGCCCTGAAGGGGCGCGGGGAACCGCGCGACCAGCCACGACGGATCCGCAGGTGGCGTACCGCGCTTTCAGCGGAGCGCTCAGCCGACGTGTACGCGCGGTCGGCGGGAGCGGTCGGGTTCGGCCTCGCGCAGGACCTCCCGGGTGACGGGGGCGACCTCGCCCTGGCCGAAGAGGAAGAAGCGCAGGAAGTTGGTGAAGGGGTCGCCCTCGGTCCACTCGAAGTAGATGTGCGGGGTGCAGCCGGTGCGGTCGCGGACGTACAGGAGCAGGGCGGCCAGGGCGTTGGGGATGGAGGAGGACTCCAGGGTCAGGACGCGGTAGCGGCCGTGGAGCACCTCACCGCGTACGGTCAGGCCCGCCTCGAACTCCGAGGGGTCCAGGACGGTGACCTCGACGAAGACGAAGTCCTCCTGGGCCGGGAGGTCGTTGTCGGCGCGGATCTGCTCGATCTTCTCGCGGTACTCGGCCTTGTCGCGGTTGTCGGGTTCGTTGGCGATGAACCGGATCCGGCGGCTGGCTATGTCGCGTACGAACCGGTCCGCCATGTCGTCCAGGCTCACGCTGGTCACCCGCAGTTCGAAGGCGCGGGCCAGCCGGGAGAGCAGCGAGACGAGGATGATGCCGGCGATGAAGCAGGCGCCGATCTTGACGCCGTCGGGGCGTTCGATGACGTTGACGACGGTCGTGTAGAGGAAGACCGCGGAGATGACGGCGAAGGCGATGGTCCAGTTGCGCTGGCCGGCCTTGCGCGCGGCGATGGTCACGGCGATCGCGGCGGAGCTGATGAGGACGAGGACACCGGTGGCGTAGGCGCCACCCTGCGCGTCGACGTCGGCGTTGAAGATCCAGGTGACCAGGAACGCGACCAGGGTGAAGACGATCACCATGGGGCGGACGGCGCGTGCCCAGTGCGGGGCCATGCCGTAGCGGGGGAGGTAGCGGGGCATGAGGTTGAGCAGTCCGGCCATGGCGGAGGCGCCCGCGAACCACAGGATGGCGATGGTCGACACGTCGTAGACCGTGCCGAAGGCACCGCCGAGGTATTCGTGCGCGAGATAGGCGAGGGCGCGGCCGTTGGCCTGGCCGCCGGACTTGAACTCCTGCTCCGGGATGAGGAGCGTGGTGATGAAGCTGGTGAAGATGAGGAAGACGCTCATGATCACGGCGGCGGTGGTCAGCAGCTTCTTGGTGTCCCGGATGCGGCCGGCCGGCTTCTCGTCGGTGTCGGTGGCGTCGCCCTGGACGTGCGGCATGACGGCGACGCCGGTCTCGAAGCCGGAGAGGCCGAGGGCCAGTTTGGGGAAGACCAGGAGGGCGACCCCGACCATTGCGAAAACGTTTCCGTGCTGGGTGGTCAGGGCGCTGGTCCAGTCGGTGATCACATGCTCGGCCGTCGCCACGTGCCACAGGCCCACGACCACGACCACGACGTTGAGCGCGAGATAGATCCCCACCAGGACGACGGCGACGCCGATCGCCTCCAGGAAGCCCTTGAGGAACACCGCGCCGAGCAGGGCCACCAGGATGAGCGTGATCAGCATCTGCTGGTCGTGCAGCGTGCTGGTGAGATGGGGGTTCTCGACCAGGTGGGTGGAGGCGTCGGCCGCCGACAGGGTGATGGTGATCAGGAAGTCGGTGGCGGCGAAGCCCAACAGGGTCAGGACGAACAGCTTGCCCTTCCAGAACGACAGCAGCCGCTCCAGCATCGCGATCGAGCCCTCGCCGCGCGGGCTCTCCTCGGCCACCCGCCGGTAGACGGGCAGTGCGCCCGCCAGGGTGACGATGACGAGCACGATGGTGGCGATGGGCGAGAGGAGTCCGGCGGCCAGGGCCGCGATGCCGGGCTGGTAGCCCAGTGTCGAGAAGTAGTCGACGCCGGTCAGGCACATCACCCGCCACCAGCGCTGCCCCTGGTGCACGGGCTCCGGCAGGGTGTGCGAGCTCTGTGGAGTCTTGCCCATGTCGGACAGTCCCTCGAGCATCCACGCGCGCAGCCGGCTCGTACCCGTCGTACCTCTGGTACGAGCGTGGTCGGTGGTGGCCATCGGGGTGCTCCTGACGTGCTGCCCGGCGTCGTGCCCATGTGATCCGATTGTGGTCACTGGGAGAGGGAACGGCAGGGCGGGCGGACATTACGGCGAACGGGGGACGGCGGTGCGGTCGCGGGGGTGGCAGCCCCCGGTGCGGCACCGCGGTCCGGCGCTCCGGTCCGCCCCCCGACGACGAGAATGCCGTGCTTTTCGCACACGTGGTCGGCCGAAGGCGTCAAGGCCGCGTCAAAGTCGTCCGGTGCGACATCAGGGGCCCATCAAGGTTCGATATGTGTGACGTGAAGCGGTCGCAGACTGTGCACGGCACGGGGGACACGGACGAGCGTCCGTGGCGTGCCGATGGAGGGGCTCGTGGCTGTCACGGCCGGTACCACGCACAGTCCCGCGGCGCGAGCCGCGACCACGCACGGTCCGGCGCGAGCCGGCACCGTCGGAGCGCCACCGCGCGTGGCGAGCGCCCCCTCCGGGGGTGGGCGCCGGCCTCGGCCCAGGCGCGGAGGGCCGCGATCGAGACGCCCCCGACGCGCCGGGCGGCCCCGAAGTCCGAGGCTCCCTCTCCGCCTCGTACCCCGAAGAGCCGCCACCGCCCTGCACCGCCGTTTCTGGGCGACGCTGCCCGCGCGACTGCGGCTGCTGCGGACCGTCACCCTCCTGCTGACCGTCGCCCTCGCCCTGCTGCTGGGCCTGGCCGGACTCGCCGCCAACGGCACCTGGGACACGGTCGCGGGCCGCGACGCACCCCGCACCACCAGCGCCGCCGACCTGAACCTCGCCCTCAACGACATGGACGCGCAGGCCGCCAACCTCCTGCTGGCCGGCGGCGACGGGGGCAAGGGACGCCTGGCGACGCCGTACGAGAAGGCGGTCGGCTTCTACGGGGACGCGCGCCGCGCGATCGGCCACGACCTGCGCACCCTCGCCGTCGCCGCCCAGGGCGACGCCGCCGACGAGCACACCGTCGAGTCGCTCACCGACGACTTCGCCGCATACCAGGAGCTGATCGGCCGCGCGCTGGAGAACGACGACCGCGCCGGCGGGGGACCGGCCGCCCTCGTCGACTACCGCGAGGCCACCGATCTCCTCCAGGCCCAGCTCCTGCCGAGCGCGAGGAAACTGGTGGACTCCAACGACAGCGCCTTCGACCGGCAGTACGACCAGGCCCGTTCGGTCCTCTCGGCCCAGCTCGCCGCCGTCCTCGTGCTCGGCGCGCTGCTGCTCGCCGCCCTCGGTGTCCTCCAGTGGTACCTGGCCCGCCGCTTCCACCGGATCCTCAACCCCGGCGTGCTGGCCGCCACCGTCTGCGCGCTGCTCGCCGTGCTCCTCGGCGGCCAGGCGCTCGCCGCCTCCGCCGACCGGCTGTACGGCGCCCGCCGCGACGCCTTCGACTCCGTCGTCGCCCTCTCCCGTGCCCGTGCGATCGCCTACGACGCGAACGCCGACGAGAGCCGCTACCTGCTGGACCCCGAGCGCCGCGAACAGTACGCGCAGGCGTTCCTCGCCAAGTCGCAGCAGCTGTACGGGATGAAGGGCGCGGGTCTCAACTCGTACGACTTCGGGCTCACCACGACCTGGAAGGAGTACCGCGCCGACCACCACACCCTCGACTTCGGCGGCGAGTTCGCGCGTGAGCTCGCCAACCTCACCTTCCCCGGCGAACGGGCCGCGGCGGAGCGGACGGTGGACGCGTACGCCGTCTACCAGCGCGACGACCGGAGGATCCGGGCCATGGTCGCGCAGGGCAAGGAGCGCGAGGCCGTCGCGTTCTGCATGGGCTGGGAGCCGGGCACGTCCAACGCCCACTTCGGGGCTTGGATGAGGGCGCTGGACCAGGTGACGGACATCAACCGGCGGCACTTCACGGCGGCGGTCCGCGCGGGCCGCTTCGAGGCCACCGGACTGCTCCCGTGGACGTGCGGTCTGCTGCTCGGCGCGGGTGCGCTGATCCTGCTGGGGCTGCGACCGAGGCTCGCCGAGTTCCGCTGAACCGGGGCTTGCTGAGCGGGGGTGCGCCGAACCGGGTTCCGCCGAGCCGGGGTCCGTCGCGGGCGCGTCACCGGTGCCGGGTGCCCGCCCGGGGCGTCGGCCCCTGCGGTTCCCCCCGCCGGAAGGACCCCGGAGCCCTGGCCGCGGGCCGGTCGGCGTGGGCCGAGGACGTCAGCTGCCACGGCACGCTCGTGACCATGACCCCCGGGGTGAACAGGAGCCGGTTCTTCAGCCACAGCGCCGACTGGTTGTGCAGGAGGTTCTCCCACCAGTGTCCGACGACGTACTCGGGGATGAAGACGGCGACGATGTCCCGCGGGCTCTCGCGGCGGATCGAGCGGACGTACTCCACGACAGGCCGGGTCACCTCGCGGTACGGCGAGTCGATGATCTTCAGCGGGACGTCGATGCCGTACTCCTCCCAGCGCCTGAGCAGCGCCGCCGCCTCGGCACGGTCGACGGAGACCGTCAGGGCCTCCAGCCGGTCGGGGCGGAAGGCGCGCGCGTAGGCGAGGGCACGGAGGGTCGGCTTGTGCAGGGTGGAGACCAGTACGATCCCCAACACGCGGGAAGGAAGGGTGAGTTCGCCCTTCGGGTCGGCCACCGCCAGTTCCGCCGACGTGGCGTCGTAGTGGCGCCGGATGCCGCGCATCATCACCCACAGCACGATCGCCGCGAGTACCGCGAGCCACGCGCCCTCCGTGAACTTGGTGGCCAGCACGATCACCAGCACCAGGCCGGTGACGACCGATCCGAGTGCGTTGATCACACGGGCCGTGTGCCGGCGGCGCCGCAGTTGCGGGTCGCGTTCGACGCGCAGCTCGCCGTTCCAGTGCCGGACCATGCCCAGCTGGGAGAGCGTGAAGGCGGTGAACACGCCCAGGATGTAGAGGTGGATGAGGTTGGTGACATTCGCCTTGAAGCCCCAGAGCAGCAGAGCCGCGACGATCGCGAGCGCCAGGATGCCGTTGGAGAACGCGAGCCGGTCGCCCCGGTTGTGCAACTGGTGTGGAAGGTAACGGTGTTGGGCCAGGATGGACGCGAGCAGGGGGAAGCCGTTGAAGGCCGTGTTCGCCGCCAGGATCAGGACCAGCGCGGTCGCCGCCTGGATGACGTAGAAGCCGACGCTGTGCTCGCCGCCGAAGACCGCCGCCGCGATCTGCGCGATCACCGTGCGCTGGGTGTACGCGGCGCAGTCGCCGGTGAGTCCCGTCAGCCGGCACGCGTCGTCCGTGATGTGCACCTTGGTGATCAGCGCCAGCGCGGTGACGCCCACGAACATGACGATCGCGAGGGCGCCCATCGCGGTCAGTGTCTCGGCCGCGTTCCTCGACTTGGGCTTGCGGAAGGCCGGTACGCCGTTGGAGATGGCCTCCACCCCGGTCAGCGCCGTACAGCCGGAGGAGAACGCGCGCAGCACCAGCATCAGCAGGGCGAGACCCGTCAGGTGCGCGTCCGAGGGGTCCGGCGCGACGCCGTACCCGGCGCTCTCGGCGACCGGCGCGTCCCCGAGGGCGTAGCGGATCAGGCCCGTGACCACCATGACGAGCACACCGCTGATGAACAGGTACGTCGGTGCGGCGAAGGCGCGTCCCGACTCCCGGACGCCCCGCAGGTTCATCGCCGTCAGGACCGCCACGAAGCCGATCGCCATCAGAACGCGGTGGTCGGCGAGGCGTGGGACGGCGGAGATGATGTTGTCGACGCCGGAGGCGACCGAGACGGCCACCGTCATGACGTAGTCGACGAGGAGCGAGGCGGCGACGACCAGTCCGGCGGTCGGGCCGAGGTTCGTCGACACCACCTCGTACGAGCCGCCGCCGCTCGGGTAGGCGTGCACCACCTGGCGGTACGACAGCACCACGACCGTCATCAGGGCCACGACCGCGGCCGCGATCCACGGGGTGAAGTGCAGGTAGGCAAGGCCGCCCAGGGTGAGGACCAGCAGGATCTCCTGAGTGGCGTACGCCACCGAGGACAGCGGGTCCGAGGCGAAGATCGGCAGGGCGAGCCGCTTGGGCAGCAGCGTCTCGTGCAGCTCTTCGCTGCGCATGGCCCGGCCGATCACCAGCCGCTTGAGGATCCCCGTGACGTTGAACACGGGCGGAGGGTAAGCCGGGGGAGGGGCCGGGAAGGGGCCCGACACTCACTCCGGGCCGCTCCTCACCATGTCGGCGAGGGTGGGCACAGGTCCCCCTCCGCACGACCGCTCGCTCACTCCAGCCCCGACACCTTGAAGACCGTCAGTGCCGTCTCGCGGTCGATCCGCTCCGAGACGCGGTGCAGCGCGGTCTGTCCGCACGAGAGCGTGGAGCGCAGGGCGGACAGGCGTGCGTCCTCGTCGAGACGGCGCCACAGCGGCGGATTGGCGACCAGGACCCGGGGGTCGATCTCGACGCGCGCGCCGAACGTGTCCCGCAGCACGAGCCGCTGGCCGACTCCGTCCAGGCAGCGCACCGACACCAGGTGGTCGGTGCGCACCAGCCGCGTGCGCAGCAGCCCGCGCGCCACCAGCCAGCCCTCGCCCGCGGAGACCCGGGTGGGGTACAGCACGACGAACAGCAGCACCGCGAGCGCGGCCCACAAGGTGGCGCGCGGCGCGGAGAGGGTGCCGACTCCCCAGTCGATGAGGAGGAGAAGGGCGAGCAGCACGGCCGCGCAGCGGATCGAACTGCGTACGTCCTGGGCCCAGAGGCGGTCGCGCGCGACTTCCGCCGAGGGTGGGGCGGTTGCGGCGACCGCGGTACGCGTGTCGCTGCGGCGGTTGCGGCGTTCCATACGACCGACGGTAGAGACCGGGGAGGCCCGAGGCAGCATGCCTTGACGCGTCTCTGATGACTTGGGCGTCAAGGATGCGACAAGAAGCGTCGGCCTGCCGCTACGCGGGCCGGGCGGCCCGGCCTCCCGCGGCCCATCGCCCGAGCACCGGCTCCGCGAAGGTGCGGGCCGGGAGGCACAGGGTCTGGCCGTGGCGGGCGAAGAGGGTCGCTTTCGCGGAGGTGGAGAATCGACGCCCGAGGGACGGGAGAAGGGCGGGCGCGGGCTGTATCCGGTGGATGCCTTCACGGGCGGGTGCTGGGCACGCCGCCCCGGCCGTCCCGTACGACGCACCGGCGCACCCGAAGGGCAAGGCGGTGTGGTTCGACCTGTCGATGCCGGGCCGATGAGCCGTGGGCCTCCGTAGCATTGCCGATCATGGACTTCAAGGCGTGCGTCGAAATGACCTCCGTACCGCCGGGACGGGTCACGCTGTCGGACCGGCGTACGCGGCGCAGTTGGTCGGTCGAGCTCGCCCCCTACGAGCTTGCCGTGTTCCCGGTCACCCGGGCGTTGTACGGGGAGGTGACGGGTCGGGCCACCGCTGCCGAGGGGGACCGGCTGCCCGTCGTGTGTGTTTCCTGGTGGGACGCGGTCCGATTCTGCAATGCCCTGTCCGGGCGTGAGGGGTTGGCGCCCGCCTACCACCTGCCTGCCGACAGCGAAGGCGTCAAGGGCGAAGACATTGAGTGGGATGCGTCCGCCGACGGGTACCGGCTGCCGACCGAAGCCGAGTGGGAGCACGCCTGTCGTGCCGGGACGAGCGGACCGCGCTACGGGCCGCTCGACGAGATCGCCTGGTACCGCGGCAACTCGGTCGAACGCGTCCACGACGTGGGCGGCAAGCGGCCCAACGCGTGGGGCCTGTACGACATGCTGGGCAACGTCTGGGACTGGTGCTGGGACCTCTACGACCCCGAGGTCTACGGCGCCTACCGGGTCCTGCGCGGTGGTGGCTGGTTCGACGAGCACTGGAGCTGCCGGGCCTCCGCGCGCCGCCGCAGCCACCCGACCTTCCAGGTCGACGACGTGGGCTTCCGCGTGGCGCGTTCCCTCGGCGGCTAGATCGGAGCCCTTCGTTCGGAGCGTCGCGGTTGTGCCCCGACGGGCCCGAACGCGGCTCCGACCCGGCGAGAGAAGGCTCGACCGGTTTCGGTTGTTCAGGGCCGGTAGACCATCCCCGGCTGGGGCTTGGCGGGGGCGAGCAGCTGCGACACCGTGACGATGGTGTAGCCGCGCTGTTTGAGCGCCTTGATGATTCCCGGGACGGCGGGAACGGTCCCCTTGTGCAGGTCGTGCAGCAGGATGATGCCGTCGCGGTGGGTCTGGTCGAGCACCCGCTTGGTGATCAGGGCCGAGTCGGTCGTCTCGTAGTCCTTGGCCGTGACGCTCCACAGCACCTGCGCCAGCCCCAGGTCCCGGCAGATCTTGGCCACCTTGCGGTTGGTGCGGCCCTCCGGCGGACGCATCAGGATGGGCCTGGTGCCAGTGATCTTCTCGATGGCGTCCTGCGTCCGGGTCAGCTCCTGACGGGCGTCGTCCGTGTTGATATCCGTCAAAACCTCGTGATACCACGTGTGATTGCCGATTTCGTGCCCCTCGTCCGAGATGCGACGCAGGATCTCGGGGTACTTCGCGATGTGGCCCTTGCCCTGCACGAAGAACGTCGCGTGCAGATCATCCTGCTTCAGGATGTCCAGCAGCTTGGGGGTCGTCAGGCTGGGGCCGCCGTCGAAGGTGAGGGCCACGCACTTCGCCTTGCGGCAGTCGACGTTCCCGGTCACCGATCCCGATGCCTTGCCCCGGGCGGCGCGCGGGGACGTGTGGTCGTACGTCGTGACCGTCAGGGCCAGGGTCAGCGCGACGGCCAGGACGACGGTCACGGTTGCCGCGAGGGCGATGAGTATGCGTGGCCGTCGTATTCGCGCGTACCGCGGCATGGGGACCTTTTCACGGATCTGGTGATTGCGGACGCCGGCCATCGGTGATTGCCGACGTTGCTTAGTGATGGCTTTTTCGGCCCTCAGGTTCCTTCGTGCGGGAGTTTTCCTGGTTGCCCTGTGTGAGGCCCTGGGTCAGCCCATGCCGTGCGCGTCCGGCCGCTCCATACCAGGGTGATGCGGGCCGTGCTGGTGCTCGACGCCGACCACGTCCAGTAGGGCGTCCAGGTCATGGGCGGCCGCGGCGGTCGACATGACCGTGAGGGCGAGGCACGCCGCGGTGGCGAGGGCGAGGCCCGGGCGGCGGGCCGGCGGCGGGGCGAGGAGGGCGGCGACCCGGCGGGGGACCGGGCCCGCGCCGGCGAGCGGTCCCCGCCGGCCGAGGACGCCGCGGAAGCCGAGGGTGGAGAGGCGGGGTGCGGGGGCGCCGTGGGCGGCCAGGGCCGCCTTGCCGACCGCGCGGGCGACCCGGCGCCGGTCGCCGGTGGCGCGGGCGGCCTGTTCGTCGGCCCAGCGTTCCACGGTGTAGGTGACGGCGGTGGCGAAGGGCCGCAGGAGGGGGTTGGCGGCGGCGCCCAGGCCGGCCAGGGCCACGAACAGATAGTGGTGGGCGGCGAGATGGGCGCGCTCGTGGGCGAGCAGGATGTCGTGCTCGGCCTTGTCCAGGGTGCGCAGCATGCCGGTGGAGACGACGACCCGCCCCGGCAGCCCCGGCAGCGCGTACGCGTCCGGAGCCTCGTCCTCGACGATGACGAGCCCGTCCGGCGTGGGCATGCACGCGGCGTCCCAGATGGCGGAGGCGATGGAGCGGCCCCGGCGCCACAGCATCCGCGCCACGGTCAGCAGTGCGCCGCCGAGCAGGAGGCCGGCGAGGAGCGCGACCGGCGGTTCGGCGGGGTCGTTGATCTGCGCGGTGCGGGCCGACCAGTGGCCGAGGTCGGCGAGGAACGGGACGCCTATCAGACCGGTGATCGCCAGGAGGCCCAGCGAGACGGTGGTCGCCACGCCCAGGATCAGCGCGGAGGCGGTGAGCAGCCAGGTGGCAAGGCGTGGTTCGCAGCGTTCGGAGAGCGGGCGGGCGCCGAGAGGCGCGATCACGGACAGCAGCAGCGGCAGATAAACGGCGATACGCATCCGGGCGGGCTCCTTGTCCTACCGGTCGGGGTCCGCGTCGGGTCCCAGCAGGTGGCGCAGCAGGTCCGCGTCGGTGTCGGACAGGCTGTCGGCGAAGCGGGCGAGCACCGCCTCGCGGTCGGGGCGTTCCTCGAGCACGGTGCGCATCCGGCGGGCGGCGAACCCGGGGTCGTCGGTCACGGGCGCGTAGGCGTACGCCCGTCCGCGCCGGGTGCGGGTGAGCAGCTGCTTGGTGTGCATCCGGGTGAGGATCGTGACCACGCTGCTGTACGTCAGCTCGCCCCCGAGCCGTTCGGCGACCTCGCCCGGGGTGAGCGCGGCCTCGGCCCGCTGGAGTACGCCGAGGATCTCGGACTCCCGCTCGCCGTTGGCCCGCTTGGAGCCCCGAGCCTGTGAATCGCGTGAATCGCGGCCCATGGGTTTGTCGTTCACCCGTCCATCTTCTACAGTCGTGTAAAACTTGAGCTTCTACGGCGGTGTAAATGCTGCCGTGGTCCGAGTCTGCCATGTGTCGCCGTGCGCCCGTGCCCCGGGGGACACGTGCTCGCCCCGTTCACCGCAGAGATGGATCCCATGAGTGCTATCAGCGTCGGCCAGGCCGTCGTACTCGGAGTCGTCGAGGGCGTGACCGAGTTCCTCCCCGTCTCCTCCACCGGCCACCTCAAGATCACCGAGGGGCTGATGAGCATCCCGGTCGACGACACGGCCGTGGTCGGCTTCACCGCCGTCATCCAGGTCGGCGCGATCGCCGCCGTGCTCGTGTACTTCTTCAAGGACATCGTGCGGATCGTCTCGGCCTGGGGCCGGGGGCTGCGCCACCGCGAGGAACGGCAGCACCACGACTACAAGTTCGCGTGGTGGGTCATCTACGCCACCATTCCCATCGTGATCGTGGGCCTCGCCGCCAAGCCGCTCATCGACGGGGCGCTCGGCTCGCTGTGGGTGGTCGCCGTCTCGCTGATCGTCGGCAGTGGCGCGATGTGGGCGGCGGACCAGATGGGGCGCCACAAGCGCGGTGAGGACGACACCACCTTCAAGGACGCGATACTGGTGGGCTGTTCACAGATCCTGGCGCTGCTCTTCCCGGGCTTCTCGCGCTCCGGCGCCACGATGTCGACCGCGCTGATCCTGGACCTGGACCGGGTCGCCGCCACCCGGCTCTCCTTCTTCCTCGGCATTCCCGCCCTCACCGGCGCCGGTCTGTACGAGCTGAAGGACGCCGTCGGCGCGGGCGTGGGCGCCGTACCGCTGGCCGTCGGCACCGCCGTCTCCTTCGTCGTCGCCTACGCGTCGATCGCCTGGCTGCTGAAGTTCGTCGCCAAGCACTCCTTCAACGCCTTCGTGATCTACAGGATTGTCGTCGGCGTGCTGCTTCTCGGGCTGCTGGGCGCGGGGGCGCTCAACGCCTGAGTGTTCGACGCCTGAGCGCTCAACACCTCACCGCCGAGTCGGCCCGCATCGCCGACGCCGGTGGCCGCGACCTCGGCCCCCTGCGTTTGTTTCCTTCGTCTTTGTTCCGGCGAGTCGGTGACGTCCCCCGTCATGCCCTCACCACTCTGGAGGCTGATCCGCTGTGCCCCACTCCGACAGTCCCCACCGCATCACCGTCATCTCCGCGAGCATGGGGGCCGGGCACGACGGCGCCGCCACCGAACTCACCCGCCACCTCACAGCGGCGGGCTTCCTCGTCGACCGCCACGACTTCCTCGACCTGCTGCCCGCCCGCATCGGAAAGCTGCTCTCCGGCGTCTACCTCCGGCTGTTGACCTGGGCTCCCGCGGGCTACCAGCGCATCTACGCCGCCACCGAGCACGAACGACGCCCCAACCCCGCCGTACGGGCCCTGCTGCGCGGTGCCGAACGCCGCACCCTCGCCACCGTCGCCCCCGACACCCGTGCGGTCGTCTCGACCTATCCCGGAGCCAGCCAGGTCCTCGGGGCCCTGCGGCTGCGCGGCCGGCTCGCGATACCGGCCCTGACCTACCTCACCGACTTCTCCGTCCACTCCCTGTGGGTGGCGCCCGGCATCGACGCCCACCTCGCCGCCCACGCGATACCCGCCGCCCAGGCGCACGAGCAGGGCGCGGCGGGTGTCACCGTGACCGGCCCGATGACCGACCCGCGCTTCACCCCCGCCGACGAGGACGAACGGCGCGCCGCCCGCACCCGTTTCGGCCTTCCCCCGGACACACCGCTCGCCCTGCTGGTCGCGGGCTCGTGGGGAGTCGGGCCCGTCCGGGAGGCCGCCGCGGAGATCCTCGGCACCGCGGTCGCGCTGCCGGTCGTGGTGTGCGGACGCAATCAGGCGCTGGCCGAACGGCTGCGCGCGGACGGCATCTCCCACGTGCACGGCTGGGTGGACGACATGCCCGGCCTGATGCACGCGTGCGACGTCCTCGTCCAGAACGCGGGCGGGCTCACCTCGCTGGAGGCGCTCGCGGGCGGACTCCCGGTCGTCAGCTACCGCTGCATACCCGGGCACGGCCAGACCAACGCCGCCGCGCTCGACGAGGCGGGCCTCGCCCCCTGGATCCGCGAGCCGGACCAGTTGGCGCCGACCCTGACCGAACTCCTCCATGGCCCGCGCGGCCGGGCGCAGCGCGAGGCGGGCCTGGCCCTGTTCACCGCGGCCCCCGGTCCCGTACCGGCCGTCACGGCGATGGCCCGCGGCCCGCTGTCCGCCGTACGCCCGGGCCGTCAGAGTTCCTCGACCGCGCTACCGGCCGGGACGCCGGACCTGTCCACGGCCACGATTCCGTCCCAGCGGCGCCCGGCCGACGGCCGCGCCGGGACTCCCGGCCCCCGGGCCGGCGCACGGTTCGGGCTGCCCGCGAGGCCCGGGCGGCCGGTCGGGGCGCCGCGCCTCCCCGTTGCCGCGCGGTTCGCCGCCAGGTCACGGCAGGCGCGGCGCCGTACGGTCCTCATGGTCGCCGCCGTCGCCGCCACCCTCTCCCTCGGTATCGGCGCCCCGCTCGCCTACGCCTACGGGGAGTCCCCCGGCCACCACTTCGGTGCGCTCACCCACTACCTGGAGGACGACGACCGATGAGGTCAGGCCCGGGCCGGCTGGCCCGTACCGTTCGGCGGGCCGGGGCGATCGCCCTGCCCGCGCTCGCCACCGCGCACGCCGCCCCGGTGATCTCCACCTTCGGCCCGCTGCGCAACCGGGCCATGCCCCGCCTCGCCGGCCGCGGCCGCCCCGACCACGTCGCGCTCACCTTCGACGACGGGCCCGACCACCTCTCCACCCCGCACTTCCTGCGGCTGCTGGACGCCCGGGGCATCCGGGCGACCTTCTTCCTGCTGGGCTCGATGCTGGCCCGCTCGCCCGGCCTGGCCAAGGAGATGGCCGCCGCCGGGCACGAGATCGGCATCCACGGCTGGCACCACCGCCCCCTGCTGCTGCGCGGCCCGCGCGCCACGTACGACGACCTCGCCCGGGCCCGCGACGCCGTCGCCGAGGTCACCGGCCGCCCGCCCACGCTGTTCCGGCCGCCGTACGGGGTGATGAACACCGCCGCCCACCTCACCTGCCGCCGCCTCGGGCTGACCCCGACGCTGTGGACGGCCTGGGGCGAGGACTGGCGCAAACGGGCCACCCCGGACTCCGTCCACCGCACCGTCACCCGCGATCTGTCCGGCGGCGGCACCATCCTGCTCCACGACTCCGACTGCACCTCGGCCCCGGACTCCTGGCGCACCACCCTCGCCGCCCTGCCCCGCGTCCTCGACACCTGCGAGACGCACGGCTGGCACGTCGGGCCGCTGCGCGAACACGGCGTCCCGGGCCCCTGACACGTCACCGGCCGCGAGGTCAGACGAGGTGGGCGAAGACCACCAGGTTCTCGGTGTAGTCCTTCGCCGAATGGTCGTAGTCGCCGGCGCAGGTGATCAGCCGGACCTCGGCGTCGCGGGTGTCGGCGTACACACGCTGGTCGGGGAAGTCGTCCTTCGCGAATGTGTCGGCGTTGTCGACCACGAAGGTGGCCTTGCGCCCGTCGGCCCTGTCCACGGTGAACCGGTCGCCCTTCTCCAGCTCCCTGAGGTCGGCGAAGACGGCCGCGGAGGTGGTCGTGTCGACATGGCCGGCGATGATCGCGGTGCCCGGCTCACCGGGGGACACACCCTTGGCGTACCAGCCGACCAGGTTCGTGTCGTCGGCGACCGGAGGCTGGAGCTTGCCCGCGGCGTCGACGGTCAGTTCGCTGAACGGGGCATCCACGTCGATCTTCGGGATGAGCAGCCGCGTCGGCTCGGACCGCGGCAGATGCTTGCCCGGCGGCCGGGCCGGGGACGACGGTGCGAGCGCCGCCGCGCCATGGGGCTTGGCCGAGGGGTCGGAGGGGTCGGAGGGCTTGCCATGGCCGCCGAACAGGCTCAGCGCCAGGACCAGGATTCCGACGCACCACACGAACATCGGCACGCCGGGCCGCGCGCCCTGGAGCGGCGTCACGGCCCGGGGCTCGACAGGGGAGGACAACCGGGATGCCATCGGGCACCACCTCACTGGAACACGTACGGGACAACTCGCTGGACCACGGCGGCGGAGCCGGCGCGGCACGGGGGGCAACCAGCCGGGCCGCCACACTGTGCGCAGGAGGCGGCCCGGGCTGCTATGTCGTCAGGCATGGATCAGGAAAGGCCGTGCGCCGCACGCTTGCGGCGCACGACGTAGGCACCCGCACCGGCGAGAGCCAGGACCGCCAGCCCACCGGCCGTCCTGCCCGGTGTGGCGAGCGCACCGCCACCCGTGTGCATGCCGCCGCGGGGCTTGTCGCGCCCCGAGTCCGAGTCGCTGTCGCGGTCGGAACCCGAGTCGTCGTTGCCCTTGTCGCCCTTGTCCTTGTAGGTCTCCGGGTTGAACTTCTCGTCGTCCTTGTTCCAGTCGTCACTGCGCACGGCGCTGAGGGCGCCGCCGCCGGTGTGCACGCCGCCGCGGGGCCCGTGGCGGTCGGAGCCGGAGTCGTCGCCCTTGCCGTAGTCGGAGCCGCCCTTCTTGCCGTGTTCGGAGCCGGAGTCGTCGCTCTTGCCCTGGTCCGAGCCCGAGTCGCTCTTGCCCTGGTCCGAGCCCGAGTCGCTCTTGCCATGGTCGGAGCCGGAGTCGCTCTTGCCATGGTCGGAGCCGGAGCCGTCGCTGTTCGAGTCCTCGCCGCGCACGGCGCTGAGGGCGCCGCCGCCGGTGTGCATGCCGCCGCGGGGCCCGTGGCGGTCGGAGCCGGAGTCGTCGCCCTTGCCGTAGTCGGAGCCGCCCTTCTTGCCGTGTTCGGAGCCGGAGTCGTCGCTCTTGCCCTGGTCCGAGCCCGAATCGCTCTTGCCACGGTCCGAGCCGGAATCGCTCTTGCCACGGTCCGAGCCCGAATCGCTCTTTCCACGGTCGGAACCCGAGTCGTCACCGCGCACGGTGGTCAGTGCTCCGCCGCCCGCGTGGATCCCCCCGTTCGGCTTGTGGTGCTCCCTGCTGTAGGAAGAGTCATCGTGGCCCTCGTCACCCGCCGTGGCGGCGAGAGCGCCTGGTGCGCCGATCGCGAGGGCGGCCGTGGCCGTCGCGGTGGCGAGGAGCATGCGGGCAGATCGCATCTTCGGAGTCCTTCCGTCGCAGCCAGGCAGCTGACACTGCGTCAGCTCGTGAGAACCCGACCCCGACGTGATCCACCGTCAGTCCGCCGGGCTCCGCGCACCACTCGAGCCGCTCACCTGGCGCACCCCCGAGGTCACGCCCACTCGGGCCCATTGAGCCAACCGATGACTCGTCAGACTGCACTGACCTGCTGTTTCGCCGGGGGTGAGCGGCCGTGCCCCCGCCCGCACCGTGCCTCGGGTACTACCCGATCGGCGGCAACACGACTGCGCGTCCCGCACCTTCGGTCCGCGGCGGTCCTGGCGCGTCCTTGCCCCGCCACACCGCACCGAGCCGGTCACACTGACTCAAACACCCCCACCCCCGCGAGGTCCCCATGGCGTACGGCCTGGCCCGCCGCGAACTGCGGCCGAGAGTTCCGCTGCGGCACGGAGAGGGCGACAAGTACCACCTGACCAGCGTCGAGGGGCTCGCCGCGCTCTCCCTGGACGCGCTGAGCTCGGTGGCGTACGGCCCCGAGGCGATCGTGCTCGTACTGATCGCCGCCGGAACGGGCGCGCTGTCCGCCACGTTCCCGGTGACGCTCGTCATCGCCGGACTGCTGGCGGTGCTCGTCGTGTCGTACGGACAGGTGATCGCCGTGCATCCGGACGGCGGCGGCGCGTACGCGGTGGGGAAGAAGGACCTCGGACCGACCGTCAGCCTGCTCGCGGCGGCCAGCCTCGTCGTGGACTACGTGCTGACCGTGACGGTCAGTCTGGCGGCGGGCGCGGCCAGCCTCGCCTCCGCGTTCCCGGTGCTCGGCTCGCACCTGCTCGCGGTCTGCCTGATCGGGCTCGCCCTGCTCACAGCCGTGAACCTGCGCGGTGTGGCCGAGAGCGCGCGGGTGCTGATGCTGCCCACCGTGCTGTTCATCGTGAGCATCCTCGGCATCGTCGTGCTCGGCCTGGCGCGAGGCCATCCCGTGGCGTTCGTCGGCACCGCCCAGCCCGTCCACGCCACCGAGGCACTGAGCGTCCTGCTGCTCCTCAAGGCGTTCTCCTCCGGCTGCTCCGCGCTCACCGGAGTCGAGGCCATCGCCAACGGCGTGCCCTCCTTCCGCGAGCCGCGCGTCAAACGCGCCCAGCGAACGGAGCTGATGCTCGGCGCACTCCTCGGTCTGATGCTCATCGGCATGGCCCTGCTGATCCGCCGCGACCATGTCGCCCCGCGTGGCGGTGTGACCGTACTCGCGCAGCTGACGGCGGGCGCGTACGGGACGGGATGGCCGTACTACGCGACCAATCTCATCGTCACCCTGGCCCTCGCCTTCGCCGCGAACACCAGCTTCGGCGGTCTGCCCGTCCTGATGAGCCTGCTCGCCAAGGACCACCGGCTGCCGCACCTCTTCGGGCTGCGCACGGAACGGCCGGTGTACCGGTGGGGCGTGGTGACCCTCGCCCTGCTCGCGGCCGTTCTCCTGATCGCCGTGAACGCCGACACCCACCGCATGATCCCGCTCTTCGCGATCGGCGTGTTCATCGGCTTCACCATCAGTCAGATCGGTCTCGTGCGGCACTGGACGGGGCAGCGTCCGCACGGCTGGCTGCGGCGCGCGTTCCTCAACGGGGTCGGCGCGGTACTGACCGCCGTGGCGGGCGTCGTCCTGCTCACCACCAAGTTCCTGGAAGGAGCCTGGGTGGTGGTCGTCGCCATCCCGCTGCTGATGCTGCTGTTCGACCGCATCCAGCGCTACTACACGACCGTCGGCCGGGAACTCGGACTCGGCGAGGTCCCGCCGCCCGTGCGCGTCGGCGACTCCCTCGTCATCGTGCCGGTCGGCGAGGTCAGCAGACTCACCCAGCATGCGCTGTCCGCCGCCCGCGCCCTCGGCCACGAGGTGGTCGCGGTCGCCGTCCACGCCGATCCGGCCAAAGTCCGTGCACTCAGGGAGAGTTGGGACCGCTGGAACCCGGGCGTACGCCTGGACGTCGTCGACAGCCCGCAGCGCTCGCTCGTGGAACCGATCGTCGACTACGTCCAAAGGGCGCAGGAGGGAGGACGGCAGATCGCCGTCCTCATCCCCGAGGTGGAGCCCCTCCACCGCCGCTATCAGATCCTGCAGAACCAGCGCGGCCTGCTCCTCGCCGCCGCGCTGCGGGCCCGCACGGACGTGGTCGTCTGCGTCGTGCCCTACCGGCTCAGCCTCTGAACCGGCCGCCGGCCAGGGCCCGATCCCGAAGAGGGGCCCGACAGACCCACAGACCTACAGTCCGATGTCCCGGCGGTTCATGTCGTCGAGGGATTCGCGGCGTACGAGTAGGCGTGCGGTGCCGTGGGAGACGGCGACGACGGGTGGGCGGCCGACGAGGTTGTAGCCGGAGGCCATGGAGAGGTGGTAGGCGCCGGCTGCGGGGACGGCGAGGAGGTCGCCGGGGTGGATGTCGCCGGGGAGGGCTACGTCGTCGGCGAGGATGTCGCCGGCTTCGCAGTGGCGGCCGACGACGGTGACGAGGTGGGGTGGTGCGGTGGTGGGGCGGCCGATGAGTCGGGGTGCGTAGCGCACTCCGTAGAGGGCGGGTCGGGGGTTGTCGCTCATGCCGCCGTCGACGGCGACGAAGGTGTGGGTGCCGGTGCGTTTGACGGACAGGACGCGGTAGACGGCGATGCCGGCGGGGCCGGCGACGGCGCGGCCGGGTTCGAGGGTGAGGCGGGGGACGGGCAGGGCGGCGCGGGTGCAGCCGTCTTCGATGAAGCTATGCCCGCCGGGCCGGGGACGGAGCCCCTCACTGACGGATGCTTGACGCGCTGCCCCGGACCCGTAACGCGCCCCTGACGTGGGCGACTGGGGGTGTTGTGCGGGTCACTCCGGACCCGTGGTGACCCGGGCGACACCCCCCGGTTCGCTCAGGATCTGCCCTCGGTCAGCTCCCGCGCGTCGAGCGGCAGCCACAGCCGGATTCGGCGGTGCATCGAGGCGAGCTCGCGGGACAGGGGCGAGGGCGGCAGGGCCAGCACCGGGCAGACGGCGTGCGCGAGGCAGTACCGGGCGACGGACGGGAACAGCCACCGGTGCAGCCTTCCTCGGCACCCCGGGCCGACCACCAGCAGGTCGTCGGCCCGGTCGGCGGTCTCGACCAGCGCCTGCCCCGGTGTGCCCCGTACGACAAGACCCTGGTGCGGGACCCCGGGCCCCGCGTCGCCGAAGGCGGCGTCCAGCGCGGCGAGCAGCCGCCGGCCCGCGTCCAGCCGGAGCATGGCCGTCGGCAGTGGACTGAGCGCACTGCGGTGGGCGAAATCACCACCGGGCTGCTCCCAGGCGACCACGACCAGCAGCTCGGCTCCGCGGCGCCGGGCCTCTGCGGCGGCCCGGCGCAGGGCCGCCAGGCTCCCCGGTGAACCGCTGACTCCCGCGACCACGCGCGGTCCCCGCTCTTCCTCGCTCATCGCTCGCGCACTCCTCGACGTCGGTCCACACACGTACCCATCGGCCATCGAAGGGCCGGAGGACGGCGGCGGACCGCCGCGTTGGCGTGGGCCTGACGGCGCGGGCGTGATTTATGACGCCCTCCTGACACCGCGGGGCCGGGCGCGGGGCGCACGCTCGAAGCGGGCTCTGACGTCGGTCTTACCCCTTGCTGGCACACTGGCCGTCCGTTCCGGGAAATCTGGGGAAGGAGTACCGCATGTCGATGGTCGGCAACCTGCGCAAAGTCGCCCGTCTGGCACGCGGCGGACGCCGGGTGGACCTGAGTCACCCCGCCCGCTCCCCGCTCGGCTCCGCCGTCGTCAACTGCGTCATCTACCGCGACGGCGTCCGCCAGAAGGCCGCGCCCAGCGTCGAGGAGTCCGTCGCCCGGGTCCGCAAACACGGCGGCCACGGCTTCGTCTGGCTCGGTCTGCACGAGCCCACCGAGACGGAGTTCGCCCGGGTCGCCGAACTGTTCGGGCTGCACCCGCTCGCCGTCAAGGACGCGGTCCACGCCCACCAGCGCCCCAAGGTCGAGCAGTACGGCGACGTCCTGTTCGCCGTCTTCAAGACGGTCTCCTACGTCGAACACACCGAACTGACCGCCACCAGCGAGGTCGTGAACACCGGCGAGATCATGGTCTTCGCGGGCCCCGACTTCGTGGTGACCGTACGGCACGGACGGCACGGCTCCCTCGGCCCCCTGCGCGAGGATCTGGAAGCCGAGCCGGAGCAGCTGGCCAAGGGGCCGACCGTGGTGCTGCACGCCATCGCCGACCACGTCGTGGACGACTACCTGACCGTCACGGACGCCGTCCAGAACGACATCGACCAGGTGGAGACGTCCGTCTTCTCACCTCGCGGTGCCCAGGGGGCCGACGCCGGCCGCATGTACCAGCTCAAGCGCGAACTTCTCGAACTCAAGCGCGCGGTGGTCCCCCTCGGCCGCCCTCTCCACATCCTGGCGACCGAGCCGATGCGCCTCATCGCCCCCGAGATACAGGCGTACTTCCGTGACGTCGCCGACCACCTGTCCCGGGTCACCGAACAGATCACCGCCTTCGACGCCCTCCTCGACTCCATCCTCCAGGCCCACCTCGCCCAGGTCTCCGTCGCCCAGAACGAGGACATGCGCAAGATCACGGCCTGGGCCGCGATCATCGCCGTACCAACGATGGTGTGCGGCGTCTACGGCATGAACTTCGACCACATGCCCGAACTCCACTGGCGCTTCGGCTACCCCTTGGCCCTCACGGTGATCGCCGTGTCGTGCTTCGTCATCCACCGCGGGTTCAAGCGCAACGGCTGGCTGTGACCGCGGCTGTGCCCAGGCCCTAGGGACGCGGTTCCTCGTAGGGGATGCGGCTCAGGTGCAGGACCTCTCCCAGCGTGCCCCACTCGTCGCCGCCGAGCTTGGTGAGCGGGAGCAGACGTGCGGAGCCGGGGCGGCCTTCGACGATGTGGTCCTCGTGCACCGCCGCGTGGAGCACCCGTCCGAAGACGAGGGTGGAGTTTCCCATCCGCAGGGTGGTGTGCGAACGGCATTCGAGAACGACGGGGGAGGCCGCCACTCGGGGCGGTCGTACCCGCAGGCTCGGTTCGCGGTCGATTCCCGCGAAGTCGAATTCACTGACCGACCGGGGGAAATCGGTGGCAGTGGCGTTGATCAACTGCAGCAGCGGTTCGGAGGAGAAGTTGACGACGAACTCCCCGGTGTCCTCGACATTGCGCAAGGAATCCTTGCGGCCGATCGAGGTGAACTGCACGATCGGCGGGTCGGTACTGACGATGCTGAAAAAGGAGTGCGGGGCGAGGTTCTCGGTCGAGCCGTCCGGCGTGACGGTGGAGATCCATGCGATCGGACGAGGGATGACGACCGAGGTGAGGAACCGGTAGAAGTCGGCTCCGGGCATGGCTTCCGGGTCGAAATCGACGCGCATGAAATCCAGTATCCGCCGGGCCGGTGCGGTATGCCCGTCATGCCCGTCATGTCCGCTGTGCGGGCCGCTCCCGGGCGGGACCCGAAGGCCTCGCCCGTGTCACGGAGAACCTGAGATCAGGGCCACACCAGGCAGTACGGCTGGTGCCCCGCCTCGTGCAGACGATGGCTGAAATCCTGCCATTCGTGGAGGAGCTGGTACACGTTGAAGGCGTCCCGCGGGCCCCCGCGGTCCGGGACCGTCGACCAGATGAAGGCCGCCGCGCCGACCGCCTCCTCGCCGATGCCCCGCAGGGGGTCGACGACGGTCATGGGGAGCTTCACGACGGCGTAGTCGGGGTGCAGGACGACCAGTTCCAGGGGCGGGACCTTGTGGAGAGGGACGCCCTCGATACCGGTGAGGACCATCGCGGCCATGGTCTCCGGCTTGATCTTGGTGAACATGCCGTTCATGCCGAGCTCGTCGCCGCCGAGTTCCTCGGGGCGCATCGAGATCGGCACGCGGGCCGCCGTCGCGCCGTCCGGCGCGCCGAAGTATTTGTAGGTCACCCCCACCCGGCCACCATTCCCGCTTCCTGCCCTGAGCCGGTCTGCCCCGCGGTCCGTGTAGTCCATACCGTCCATACGGCCCGACGGGTCGATCCGCTCAGGATCGTTCTGTGTTCCTTGCGACCCGGGTGCTCCGGGTGATCCGGGAGAGCCCGGCGACCCCTGCGTCTGTCGTGCCTCGGCCGCTTCCTCCGCCTCGCGCCGGTGCCTTCCCCGCCGGGCACGCCGAGGACCGAGGTCATCGGTCCCCTCGCCCAGTCCGCCACCGCGATGCATATCTCCACCCGACTGCTTTTCTAAGGCGCGCGACCCCCGCCACGCAACCCGATCATCGTGACAGTGACCTCCCCCACGGCCGCACGCCGAAACGTACGCTGAAACACCTGTCCGCAGGATCTTCGCAGCCTCTGACACCATGGCCCGTGTGAGCTATCCGTACGAAGCCCCAGTTTCGCAGACTCTTTTCGACCGTGCGGCTGCCGTCACGCCCGGCGGCGTGAACTCTCCGGTGCGCGCGTTCCGCGCCGTGGGCGGTACGCCCCGCTTCATGGTGTCCGGAAACGGTCCATACCTGACCGATGCCGACGGGAGGGAATACGTCGACCTCGTGTGTTCGTGGGGGCCGATGATCCTCGGGCACGCGCATCCCGACGTCATCGGCGCCGTCCAGGAGGCCGTCGCGCGCGGCACCTCCTTCGGCACTCCCGGTGAGGGCGAGGTCGCGCTCGCCGAGGAGATCGTCGCCCGCGTCGAGCCCGTCGAGCAGGTCCGGCTCGTCTCCAGCGGGACCGAGGCGACCATGTCCGCCATCCGGCTCGCCCGCGGGTTCACCCGGCGGTCGAAGGTGATCAAGTTCGCCGGGTGCTATCACGGGCATGTCGACGCGCTGCTGGCGTCGGCGGGGAGCGGGGTGGCGACTTTCGCGCTGCCCGACACCCCCGGTGTCACCGGCGCCCAGGCCGCCGACACGATCGTGCTGCCCTACAACGACCTCGAAGCCGTGAACGAGGCCTTCCACGCGCACCCCGGTGAGATCGCCTGTGTGATCACCGAGGCCTCGCCGGGCAACATGGGTGTCGTACCGCCCCAGCCCGGGTTCAACCAGGGACTCAAGGACGCCTGCGCGCGCAACGGCGCCCTGTTCATCTCCGACGAGGTCATGACCGGATTCCGGACCAGCAAGGCCGGTTGGTACGGGATCGACGGGGTACGTCCCGATCTCATGACGTTCGGGAAGGTCATGGGCGGAGGATTCCCCGCCGCCGCCTTCGGTGGCCGCAAGGACGTCATGGAGCACCTGGCTCCCGCGGGGCCCGTCTACCAGGCCGGCACGCTCTCCGGTAACCCCGTCGCGACCGCCGCCGGGCTCGCCCAGCTGCGGCTGCTCGACGACGCCGCGTACGACAAGGTCGACGCCGTCTCCGAGCAGATCCGCGGGCTGGTCACGGAGGCGTTGAGCAAGGAGGGCGTGGCACACCGGCTGCAGAACGCCTCCAACATGTTCTCGGTCTTCTTCACCGGGCGTGACGTGCGCGACTACGAGGGCGCGAAGGCGCAGGAGTCCTTCCGGTTCACCGCGTTCTTCCACTCGATGCTGGCGCAGGGCGTCTATCTGCCCCCGTCGTCCTTCGAGTCGTGGTTCGTGTCCACGGCCCACGACGAGCGGGCCATTCAGCGGATCGCCGACGCCCTTCCGGCGGCGGCTCGGGCAGCGGCGGAGGCCACGGCATGAGCCAGGAACAGACGCAGGGTCAGACGCAGGGCCGGGATCAGGACATCACCGTCGTGCATCTCATGCGGCACGGCGAGGTCGCCAACCCGGACGGGGTGCTGTACGGGCGGCTGCCCGGCTACCACCTGTCCGAGCTCGGGCGGCAGATGGCCGAGCGGGTCGCCGAGCACCTGGCCCCGCGGGACGTCACGTATGTCGTCGCCTCCCCGCTGGAGCGGGCGCAGGAGACCGCGACGCCCATCGCGAAGGCGCACGGTCTCGACCTCGACACCGACGGGCGGCTGATCGAGGCCGAGAACGTGTTCCAGGGGAAGACCTTCGGTGTGGGGGACGGGGCGCTGCGGCGGCCCGAGAACTGGAAGCACCTCGTCAACCCGTTCAAGCCGTCCTGGGGCGAGCCGTACGTCGATCAGGTCGTACGGATGATGGGGGCGCTGGACGCCGCCAAGGACGCGGCCCGTGGGCATGAAGCGGTGCTGGTCAGCCACCAGTTGCCGATCTGGATCGTGCGGTCCTTCGTGGAGAAGCGGCGGTTGTGGCACGACCCGCGCAAGCGGCAGTGCACGCTGGCGTCCCTGACGTCCTTCACCTACCGCGGCGACAAGATCGTGTCCGTGGGATACAGCGAGCCCGCCCGGGATCTCGTTCCCGCCCATCTCCTCGCGGGCGCCAAGCCGGTGAAGGGGAAGGGCAAGGCGTTCGGGGCGTAGAGCGTCCATTCCCGTACATGTTGGCGCAAAGTGTTTGTATGCGTCGCTACCCGAACTGTTCTTCGTAAAATACGATCAATGTTGCGCGTTCGAAGGAACCTATCTGCTTGTCGTGCCCTCTCATTGTGTGTCAGCTGGGAGCCAGCTGAGAGGGCACGATGAGATGGGGACCGAATGCGGGACATCAGCCGGAGGGGAATGATCGGACTCGGGGCGGGTGCCGCGGCGGCGATGGGACTCGCGGCGTGCGGCACCGACCAACAGGACGGTCATGGCGGGGGCGGTGGTTCCCGGTCGGGCAAGCCCGGTCCGTCCGGCAAGCCCAGCGCCTCCGCGCACCCCGCCCGCCTGATAGGCGACGGCTCCACCTCCTTCACGGGCAAGCAGCCGAACCAGCCCGCGAAGCCGGTTCCTCTGGAGCCCGGCCAGACCCCTCCGCAGTTCGTCATCTTCTCCTGGGACGGCGCGGGTGAGGTCGGGACCGGACTCTTCTCCCGCTTCCTCCGGCTCGCCCGTGAGCACGAGGCGCACATGACCTTCTTCCTCTCCGGGCTGTACCTCCTGCCCGAGTCGAAGAAGCGCAAGTACCTGCCGCCGAACAACCCCCGGGGCGCCTCCGACATCGGCTATCTCTCCGACGACCACGTCAAGTCGACGCTCGGGCTCGTCCGGCAGGCCTGGCTCGACGGCCACGAGATAGGCACGCACTTCAACGGCCACTTCTGCTCCGGCCACGGCACCGTCGGCAACTGGACGCCGGCGCAGTGGCGCAGCGAGATCGACCAGGCCAAGTCCTTCGTCAAGGAGTGGCGGACCAACACGGGCTGGACCGATCTGCCCCCGCTGCCCTTCGACTACGAGAAGGAACTCGTCGGCGCGCGCACCCCCTGTCTGCTCGGCCAGGACAACCTGCTGCCCACCGCCAAGGAGCTCGGCTGGCGCTACGACGCCTCCTCGCCCGGCGGCCGCCAGGTCTGGCCGCAGAAGCGGCACGGACTGTGGGACCTGCCCCTCCAGGCGATCCCCTTCCCGGGGCGCAGCTTCGAGGTGCTGTCCATGGACTACAACATGCTGGCCAACCAGTCGATCAACTCGACGAAGGCGCCCGCGCACAACTACCCGGCGTGGCGGCAGCAGGCGGGCGAGGCGTACGTCGCCGGATTCCGGCGGGCCTACGAGAGCAACCGGGCGCCCTTCTTCATCGGCAACCACTTCGAGCACTGGAACGGCGGCATCTACATGGACGCCGTCGAGTACGCCTTCAAGCACATAGCCCGGGAGAAGGAGAAGGGCGAGGACGTCCGCCTCGTCTCCTTCCGGCAGTACGTGGACTGGATGGACGTACAGAAGCCCGAGATCCTGGCCAAGCTGCGGACGTTGGACGTGGGACAGCGGCCCGCGGGTGGCTGGAAGACGTTCCTCGGCGACACCGGCAAGGGGGCTGGTACGAGTTCGGGTACGGGTACCGGCACTGGTACCGGCACCGGGACGGCCACTTCCAAGGAGTCCGGGAACGCCGCCTGAAATGGTGTTTTCCGCCCGCGAGGGGGGTGCGGAAGATCCTCGAAACGGGCATGCGAAACTTTTCACATGAGTGCCGCCTGCCGCGCCGAACAGCGCTCGAACCGCACCCGTAGCCGCGCCGCCCTGCTCACCACCGGGGCCGCCGTCGCCGCGCTTGTCCTGTCCGCGTGCGGTTCGGGAGGGACGTCCGGGGGCTCGGGCGACAGCAACTTCGTGGCGGGCAAGGACGGCATCTCGACCGTCGCCAAGGGCTCCCGGGCCGAGGCCCCCGACCTCTCCGGCCCGACCGTGGACGGCAAGCAGCTCGACGTCAAGGACTACAAGGGCAAGGTCGTCGTCGTGAACGTGTGGGGCTCCTGGTGCCCGCCGTGCCGCGCCGAGGCGCCGAACTTCGTCAAGGTCGCCAAGGACACCGCGGCGAAGGGCGTGCAGTTCGTCGGCATCAACACCCGTGACGCCAACATCAGTCTGGCCCAGGCGTTCGAGAAGCAGCAGGGCGTCACCTACCCCAGCCTCTACGACCCGACGAGCAAGCTGCTGCTCCGCTTCAAGAAGGGCACGCTGAACCTGCAGACGATCCCCTCCACGATCGTCATCGACCGGGACGGGAAGATCGCGGCCCGTACGCTGCAGGCCCTCAGCGAGGAGAAGCTCCGCGAGATGCTCGACCCCGTAGTCGCGGAGAAGTGACCCGACGTGTCCCTTCTCGCCGCGTCCACGAACCTCGCCGCGTCGTCCGACACCGTCGTCAGCGGTGCCCTGGTGCTCGCCCTGCCGATCGCCGTCCTCGGCGGCCTCGTCTCCTTCTTCTCACCGTGCGTGCTGCCGCTCGTCCCCGGCTATCTGTCGTACGTGACCGGTGTCACCGGCACGGATCTGGCGGACGCCAGACGGGGGCGGATGGTCGCGGGCGCCAGCCTGTTCGTGGTGGGGTTCACCGCCGTGTTCGTCTCCGGCGGGGCGCTGTTCGGCTACTTCGGATCGACCCTCCAGGAGTACCAGAGCACGCTCAGCAAGATCCTCGGCGTGCTGATGATCGCGATGGGCGTGTTCTTCATGGGGATGATGCCCTGGCTCACGCAGCGCGAGTTCCGCTTCCACAAACGGCCGGTGACCGGCCTGGTGGGCGCTCCGATACTCGGTGCGCTCTTCGGTATCGGCTGGACGCCCTGCCTGGGACCGACGCTCTCCTCCATCAATTTTCTTTCCATGAACCAGGCGAGCGCGGGCCGCGGCGCCATACTGACCGTCGCGTACTGCGTCGGCCTGGGAGTGCCCTTCGTCCTCGCCGCCGTCGCCTTCCGCAAGGCGCTCGGTGCCTTCGCCTGGGTCAAGCGGCACTACGCATGGGTGATGCGGATCGGCGGCGGCATGATGATCGTGACCGGCCTGCTCCTGCTCACCGGCGCCTGGGACAGCATCGTGCAGCAGATGCAGACCTGGTCCAACGGCTTCACGGTAGGGATCTGATCGATGAGCACGACCGACACCGACACCGGCACCGGCAGGACGAAGGACCCGGCGACCGCCAAGCGGCACATCGGGGTGAGCGCCGACGGCGAACTCGGCGAAGCCGGATCCCAGCTCTCCACCGCGCCGGTCGACACGGCCGTGCCCGGCTCCTTCGGCGGGTCCCGCGCGCCCGGCGCCCTGGGCTGGCTGACCTGGACCGGCCGTGAGGTCGTCGGCTGGGCCCGCTGGTTCTGGCGGCAGCTGACGTCGATGCGGGTCGCCCTGATCCTGCTCTTCCTGCTGTCGCTCGGGGCGATCCCCGGCTCGCTGATCCCGCAGTCCGGGACCGACGCCCAGAAGGTGGCGACCTTCAAGGACGCGCACAGCATCCTCGGGCCCGTCTACGACAAGCTCGGCCTGTTCCACGTCTACAGCTCGGTGTGGTTCTCCGCGATCTACATCCTGCTGTTCGTCTCGCTCATCGGCTGCATCGTCCCGCGCACCTGGCAGTTCGTCGGGCAGCTGCGCGGCCGTCCGCCGGGCGCCCCCAAGCGGCTGAACCGGCTGCCCGCGTACGCGACCTGGCGCACCGCGGCCGAGCCCGAGCAGGTCCGCGAGGCCGCCCTCGAGATCCTCAAGCGGCGACGCTTCAGGGCGCACATCGAGAAGGACGCCGTCGCCGCCGAGAAGGGCTACCTCCGCGAGACCGGCAACCTGCTCTTCCACATCGCGCTGATCGTGATGCTGGTCGCCTTCGCCTGGGGCCAGCTCTTCAAGTCCGAGGGCAACAAGCTGATCGTCGAGGGCGACGGCTTCTCCAACACGATCTCGCAGTACGACGACTTCAAGTCCGGCAACCTCTTCAGCACCGACGACCTCACGCCGTTCAGCTTCAACCTCAAGAACTTCACCGGCACCTACGAGCGCACCGGCCCCAACAAGGGCACCCCCCGCACGTACCAGGCGGACCTCACGTACAGCGTCGGCGCGTACGGCAAGGAGAAGAAGACCACCGTCAAGGTCAACGAGCCGCTGAAGATCGGCGACTCGAAGGTCTATCTCACCGCCCATGGCTACGCGCCCGTCGTCACCGTCCGGGACGGCAAGGGCAACGTCGTGTACCACGACGCCGTACCGGCGCTGCCGCAGGACTTGAACGTCACCTCGGTGGGCGCGATCAAGGTGATGGACGGCTACAAGAACGCGCAGGGGACGACCGAACAGCTCGGTTTCCAAGCCGTCTTCGTGCCGACCTTCGCGGGCGCGGGCAAGGGCACGATGTTCTCGCAGTTCCCCGCGCTCGACTTCCCCGTGCTCGCGCTGACCGGCTACCACGGCAGTCTGGGCGTCGACGCGGGCGTCCCGCAGAACGTGTACCAGCTCGACACCTCGAAGATGAAGCAGTTCAAGGACGCGAAGGGCAACATCGTCAAGGCGCGCCTGCTGCCCGGCGAGACGATGAAGCTGCCGAACGGCGCCGGCTCCATCACCTTCGACAAGGGCATCAAGGAGTGGGCGAACTTCCAGGTCACCCAGCAGCCCGGCAGTGACTGGGCGCTGGTCGGTGCCTTCACCGCGATCTTCGGTCTCGCCGGTTCGCTCTTCATCCAGCGCCGCCGCGTGTGGGTGCGGGCGACCACCGGGGACGACGGCGTCACCGTCGTCGAGATGGCGGGCCTCGGCCGCAGCGAGTCCGCGAAGCTCCCCGAGGAACTGGGGGACCTGGCCGCCCTGGTGCACGACCAGGCGCCCACCAAGCCCGACACAGACGAAGCCGCAGTCGAAACCGACCCCGACGCCGAACCCTCCGTACCTGCCGCCGAAGGGGCTGAGAAATGACTCTCGCCACCGCAACCGACCTGGGCGCCGTGACCGATCTGGCCACGGCCACCAACGAACACCTCGCCAACATCAGCAACACGCTGATCTACTCCGCGATGGCCGTCTACACCCTGGCCTTCTTCGCGTACATCGCCGAGTGGATCTTCGGCAGCCGCAGCAAGGTCGCCCGTACGGCCGCCGCGCTCACCACCACCGAGAAGGCGAAGGCCCCCGCGGTCACCGTGCAGTCGGCGGGCGGTACGGCCGTCCTGGAGCGGCCGAAGGTCGTCACCCGGTCGGCGGCGGGCGCCCGTGACGTGCCCGACGGGCCCGGTGCGCACGGCGGTGACGAGCAGGGCGACCTCTACGGCCGGATCGCGGTGTCCCTCACCGTGCTCGCCTGGGCCGTCGAGGCGGCCGGTGTCGTCGCCCGCGCGCTGTCGGTGCAGCGGGCGCCGTGGGGCAACATGTACGAGTTCAGCGTCACCTTCTCCACGGTCGCCGTCACCGTGTACCTGGTGATGCTCGCGCTGAAGAAGAACATCCGCTGGCTGGGCCTGCCCCTGGTCACCACGGTCCTCCTCGACCTCGGCCTCGCGGTCACCGTGCTCTACACCGCGAGCGACCAGCTGGTGCCCGCCCTTCACTCGTACTGGCTGTACATCCACGTCTCGACCGCGATCCTCTGCGGCGCCGTCTTCTACGTGGGCGCGGTCGGCACCCTGATGTACCTCTTCAAGGACTCGTACGAGAACAAGCTCGCCACCGGCGGCGAGCCGGGCCGTTTCGCCACCTCCGTCATGGAGCGGCTGCCCTCCTCGGCCTCCCTCGACAAGTTCTCCTACCGCGTCAACGCCGCCGTCTTCCCGCTGTGGACCTTCACGATCATCGCGGGCGCCATCTGGGCGGGCGACGCGTGGGGCCGCTACTGGGGCTGGGACCCCAAGGAGACGTGGGCGTTCATCACCTGGGTCGCCTACGCCTGCTACCTCCACGCCCGCGCCACGGCCGGCTGGAAGGGCCGCAAGGCCGCGTACATCGCCCTGATCGCCTTCGCCTGCTTCCTCTTCAACTACTACGGAGTCAACATCTTCGTCTCCGGCAAGCACTCGTACGCCGGGGTCTGATGCGGATCCCGCTGTCTCGGGCCACGCTGGTGTCATGACCGGAGTGACCCGAGGCATCGAAGAGGGCGCCACCGAGACCCGGGAGGACGGCACCCGCGTCCTGCACTACCTGCTGCGTTTCCCCCAGCCTGTGGAGAATGTCTGGAGGGCGGTGGCCACCCCCGAGGGCCTGAGGGCGTGGCTGGCCGAGGCCGAGGTCTTCGAGCCGCGACTCGGCGGCGAGGTCACGCTGCGCGGGCTGGGCAGCGGCCGGATCACGGCGTGGGACGTCGAGCGGATCGCCGAGTACACGGTCGAGGGCCGGGGCCGCATCCGCTTCCACCTGGAACCGACCCGCCCATCAGGCACGACGGTCCGCTTCACCCACGAGTCCCCAAGAGACGAGGACCCGGGCTGGCGCCAACGCTTCGACAGATTGGTCGCCCACTTGGCAAGCGCTCCGGACAGGAGCGCCCCTTAGGGGCGCGGGGCTGTGACATTGTGCGGCTCCGCCGCGTGGGCGCGCTCAGCCACGGACAACCCGCACCCATCGGACCACGGAACTCCAACGGCGCCCCCCTCAAGCCGGCGGCAGACAGTCCGCGGAGGGCGGCTTCCCCTCAGGCCACGCGATCTTCACGAAGCGAGCCCGGGACTCGGGAGTCAGCTGCACGATCGGCACGGCCTTGTCGTACGGATTGCCGTGGACGTTCAGACAGATCCACCCGCTCGCCCCGTTCACCCGCTGCTGTTCGCCCTTGACCTGCGGCCACTGGAGCCCGACGTCCGCGAGGGCCGGGATCTTCCCGGTCGGCGACGCCCCGCGGATGCCGCGCACGGCGAGCCGCATGGCGTCGTACGCGATGATCAGCTGGCCGTCGTCGAGGGCGACCGGCCCGAGGGGCCCGACCGGCTCCTTCCCGGCACTCCCCAGAAGCGACTGCAGCACCTTCGCGTCGGCCGCGCTGCCGCCCGTCTTCGCGGTGTCCTTCAGCCAGGCGTCCGGATGGGCCAGGGACGTGTAGCGGACGGTCAGCAGCGGGTCCTTGAGGGCGGCCGGGTCGAGGTCCTTGTCCCCGGCGAGATAGGAGCCCTCGTCGCCGGTGAGCACGGTGAACCGGCGGTCGTGGCAGCCGCGCTGACCCAGCATGTTGATGAACTGCCGCAGCTGCGTGTGGCGCCCCGCGAACAGGATGGTGTTCGTGGTGGTCGGCGTGTTGCAGAGGATGTTGGTGATCTGCATGAAGACGTTGGAGGTGCTGCCCTCCTTGCTGCGGTCGGCGGGCGGCGTGAACGGCTGGGCCTCGTAGCGCGAGCCCTTGAGCATCTTCTCGAAGGAGGCCTGGAGCGTGCGCGTGTACGGGTCGCCGGTGCGGTCGTAGACGAGGAAGGCGTTGGCGGCGGAGACCTTGGCGAAGGAGGCGAGGGCGCGGGCCTCGTCGGTGTTGGTGGGGGAGACCCGCGCGAGCCCGGGGAACGGGTCCTTGCCGTTCTGCCCGTTGGCCAGGTCGTCGGCGGTGATCGAACTCCCTATCACCGGGATGCCCCGGCGGGTGAGCTCCTTGACGGCCTTCTTGTTGTTGTCGGTGCTCAGGCCGACCCCGGTCACCGCGCGCAGCCGCTCGGAGCCTCCCGTCATGCCCGCGAGCTGGTCGACCGTGTGCTGCCAGTACGTGCCGGTGGAGCCGGGGTTGGCCAGCACCAGGCGGATCTTCGGCTTCAGGCCGGTGGTGTCGTGGTTGGCCTGGTACTGGGCCAGATAGGCGCCCTGCAGCTCGTGCAGCACATCGGCCAGGTTGTCCGCGTCGGTGGCGGTGAAGGGTTCCAGGAGCGCGACGGTGACGTAACTGCCAGGCGCCAGACGGGCGTTCTCGCGGTGGATGGCCCGTACGGTGTCGGCGAACTGCGCACGCCCGAAGGCGTACGTCGTCCACGAGACGCCCACGCACTCGTCGCTGCCCTTCGGCTGGACGACGCCGGGCGCGCAGGAGCGATTCTCCTTGGTGGCCGTCATACCGCCCCAGACGCCGAGACCCGCGAGCACCGCCGCGAGGGTCAGCGCGACATACCTGCGGAAACGAATCTCCCATACGTCCTCGCGCAGCCAGGTCCACAAGCGCGCCATCACAGGTCCCCGTTCCCGTTGTCGTCGTCGTCACCAGGGATGCGCAGGGGGCGGCCGGCGAGCGCGTCGGACGGCCACTCCCGCGAGGCCCGCCACAGCAGCGGGTTGCCCGCGGGCCGCAGGTTCGACAACTGCTCCAGCTCGAAACGGAGCCGGTCGGACACCTTCGGGTCCGGCAGTACCAGCGGATCGGTGAGCTGCCAGACCGCGTGCAGCAGCCGTCGTACCCGTAAGTGCAGTACGGCGTCCACGCTGTCCGGCGGCTGCTGGGCGGCGTCGGTGCGGCCGAGCGCGACGGCCGCCCGGTCGTCGTGACCGCCGTGGCCGCCGAAGTCGCGGCCGTCCGGGTCGTGTGCGTGGTAGTACGGGGCGGACGCGATGAAGACGAGCGAGGACAGCCAGGACCCGGTGTCGGTGCGCGGGAAGGTGTCGCGCAGGTGCGCCACCGCGAAGTCGGCCTTGCCGAGGGCGAGTTCGTGGTGCAGTCGATAGCGGGCGCTGTCCGGCCGGTCCCCGTCGCCGTAGTGGTCGATGAGGGCGCGGTGCACGGACCGCCAGCGTGCGTGGTCGGGGTCGTCGTGGTGCAGCCGCAGCAGGAGCAGCGCGCGCAGGAACGGATCGCCCACGAACTGCCCGGCGGCGCTCGTCCAGCCCTCCTCCGTGAGCCGCTCCTCCAGCGCGAGGACCCCCGACGCGCCGAAGTCGTCGGAGAGCTGGACCTCCGCGAGCACGCAGGCCGAGTCGCGGTCGTGGGCCGCGGCGAGCACGGTCAGCTCGTCGAGCCGGCCACCGGGTACGAGCCGGTCGAGCAGCTCCTGATAGGTGGGCCGGCCGTCGTTGTCCTCGTGGACGGCGACGTCGGAGGTGAGCAACTCGCCCAGGGACTTGGCGCCTTGGGGGAGGTTCTGGCGGGCGGACTCCGCGAGGAGGGTGACGCCGAGCGGGCTGCCGCCGGAGAGCCGGTGGGTGGCGTGCGGGAGTTGAGGGGGAACGGCGAGGCCCTGCGAGACGCCGCCCACGAGATGCAGGGTGTCGTCCGGGGTCAGCGGCGGCAGCGCGACGAGCAACGCCCGCGAGGACGGCGAGGTGCCCGGCTCCCAGCCGGCGTGCCGGGCGACCTCGGGGAGGGTGCGGCGGCTCGCGTTGCGCAGCGCTCCATGGGTGTATCCGCGCAGGGCGGCGAAGAAGACGGCGTGGTCGGCGATGCCGTCGGCGCGATCGCGCAGCACCGGTTCCATCAGGCCGAGGCCCGCCCGTTCCTGCACGTTGTCGATCAGCACGACCGGGCGGCCCAGCCGGTGCGAGCGCTGCATGACCCCCGTGTAGGCGTCGTCGAGGTCGGCCAGCAGGGCCCGTACGAGATAGCGCTCGGCGTGGGTGCGGGAGTCGCCGCCCGCCCGGAAGTGCGAGGAGAGCAGGATCAGGCCGAGCTTGGGATTGCCGCCCGCGTTCGGATAGTCGCGGTACCAGGTGGCGGCCCTGCGCAGCCGGCGGGGAGCGGGGCCGATCCCCTCGGCGAACGCCTCCAGGGTGGCTTCGATGATCGGCGCGATCACGGGACCCGTACCGCTGAGCGAGGCGATGAGCTTGGAGACGACCTTGCTCACCCAGCGGCCCGCGAACCCCGAGAGCCATGAGCCGGTCTCGTTCAGCAGCAGGATCCGCTCCGCCTCCTGCCGGATGCGGGGCACGTCACGGTCGCTCCAGCCGCCCGCCGCGACGGCCAGCAGCCCGGACGTCAGGCGGGGAAAGCCGATCCGCCCGGCGCCGGTGACCGGCTCCGCGAGCTGCTCGGCGATGGTGGTGAGCGCCTGTCCCACCGGCGACCAGGATTCCGCGGGCCGCTCGGCGGGCGGCCCCGCGAACTGCCGTTCCTCGCCGTCGATCAGCGCGACCGGTGTGTGCCCGCGGTACGCGTCGCGCAGCTCCCTCAGTACGGCGCTCTTGCCGAGCCCCCGCCCGCCCGCGAACACCACGAAGGGCAGTTCCTTCGGGTGTTCGTACGGGTTCGAGCGCAGCTGGTACGGGCGCAGGCCGACGAGCCGTAGTGCAAGACCGGGCGGATCCGTGTCGAACAACGCTCCGCGTCCGTGCAGCCCTCTGTGCACCGCATCTCCCCCTGGCGCGGTCCGGTCCTGCTCTGTGCTGCTGTGAGGTCTATCAACACCAGTGTAAAAAGGGGGAGTTGATTCGGACTAGGGCATGGGATGTCCGTTTGGTTACGAAAATTGTCCGCGCCCTTTCGCCCGTCTATCCCACGGTGATCGAATCCAGCTTTTCGCGCAGATAAACATGGGAGTCGACGGGCGGATACGCGACGCGGCCCACCGGCGCGGGGACCGACTCCACCACCGTCCCCGGCGTGCACTCGCCGAAGTAGACCAGCGACATCAGCTCCTCGGCCGGCGCGTCGGCGGGCGGAGGCAGCACACGGTGCCGGCCCGAGCGCCACCGGTCACCCGTCCAACGGGCCATCAGGTCACCGATGTTGATCGTGAAGGCCGCCGGGTCGAAGGGCGCGTCCGCCCAGCCGCCCTCGTCCGTGTAGACCTGCAGCCCGCCCTTGCCGGCCTGGCGGTCGAGAATGGTGACGGTGCCGAAGTCGGTGTGGGGGCCGATACGGAACTGGCCGGGCTCGGGCTCGCCGACGACCTCCGTCCCCGGGTACCAGTTGATGGTCAACGACCTGCTCCTTGTCGGTTTGGGCTTGCAGCCACAGACGTCACTGGCGGTGACGGCTGCGCCGCATGAGGGCGGTTGACGGCGCCCCAGACGCTTTCGGCGAGCTTCGCGATATTGCGGGCCGCGTTGTGGTCGGCGTGCGCAATCACGCCACACGACCGGCAGGTGAAAAGTTCTTGGGAAGGCCGGTTCGCTTTTTCGACGTGGCCGCACCACGAACAGCACTGGCTTGTATAAGCGGGGTCAACGTGGACGACTGGCACTCCAGCGCGATGTGCTTTATAAGCGATGAAGCGGCTGAGCTGAGCAAAGGACCATGAATGGAAGGCGGACCGTTGAGGCTTCCTCAGCCGTACCCGTTCGCGGATGCCGGTCAGGGTCTCCAGACCGACTCCGCGGCCGGTGCGTTGAGCCTCGGCTACAATTTCCTTCGCGATTTTGTGGTTGACGTGTGTAGCATGGCGAGCCTCGCGCCTCGCGCGTTGCTTCAGCTTCCGTTTCGCTGATTTCGTCCCGCATGCCTGCAACTCGGCACGGATACGGAGATTTCTGCGGCGGTAGCTGTTCAATTCTTCCCCGGCGAACAATGTCTCCACGTCGCTGGTCGTGGCAATATTGGCGATTCCGAGGTCGACGCCGAGCCATCCTGTTGGTTGGTGGTCGGAAATAGTCTCAGGAAACTCGCATGTAGCGAGTAGGAACCACTTCCCGCTGCGATGTAGGAGATCGCTTTCACCTCGCCGATACTTGGCGAGGAGTGCGAGCTGGGCATCCGAGCCGACGAACCGGATTGCTCGAAGTCTGCCGCGCGTGGTCCAGATGCTCACGGTGTGGTTTTCCAGCTGCCACGACAGGCATCGGTCGTCGTATGGCTGGGCGGAGTTAGCACGGAAGGTGATGGGCTTGGCCTCTACCCCCGCACGGCGCTTGGAGCCTTTCTTGCCGTAGTTTCCTGCCCTCAGATTGGCCTTGAGTGTGGCATATGATCCTGCGACTTTACGGATCACATGGATCGCAGGTTGAGCCGACAGGCCATAACCTTCCTTCACTTGCGCGTAGGTGAGGCGCTGTAGTGCCGCCTTGTCGGTCACCTGCTCTTGGTGCGCCAAGCGGGATACCCAATCGGCGGCCTTGTTAGCGGTGCGCAGCGTCTCGTGAAGTGCCGCGGCCTGCTCCGACGATGGAAGCAACTTCACCTGCACGACGATCTTCACGAAGAACAGTTTCGCCGCTCGCGCATTTATTCGCAGCTCGATTGCACAATCTCGATATTTCGAGTGAACTGTAGCCTAGGTGTTCGATTTCTGTTGGCAGCTCACGGGGGGTACCGGGGGTACGGGGGCTGCTCGGGCTACTCACCAATGTCCTCGTTCCACAGAGCCGGGTTGTCCTTGATGAAGTCGCGCATCAGCGCGGTGCACTCGGGGTCGTCCAGGAGCACGATCTCCACGCCGTGCTCGGCCAGCCAGTCGTGGCCGCCGTGGAAGGTCTCCGCCTCGCCCACCACGACCCGCGAGATGCCGAACTGGCGCACCAGGCCGGAGCAGTACCAGCACGGTGAAAGAGTCGTCACCATGGTCGTGCCGCGGTACGAACGCTGTCGTCCCGCGGCACGGAACGCCGACGTCTCCGCGTGCATGGACGGGTCGCCGTCCTGGACCCGCCGGTTGTGACCGCGGCCGAGAAGCGTGCCGTCCGCGCCGTACAGCGCGGCGCCGATGGGGATACCGCCCTCCGCCAGCCCGGCGCGGGCCTCCGCGACGGCCGTCGACAACCACATCCGTGCCCGTGCCTGATCGATGCGCTCCATGACTCCACTCTGCTGTGGCCGAAACACGAGGGCAACGTGCGGAAAGTACTCTCCCGGCAAGCCGCACCCGGACGGACTGTCAGCGCCCGAAGGAGGTACCCGTGCCCGCACTCACCCTCCGCGACATCCTGGCCCTCGACCCCGTCCGTGGAGGCCTTCCGGACGGTCGCCGAACCCGGTCCGACCGTCAGCAGGTGTGTGCGCGGGCCCATGCGTACTGCCGGGCCAGTGCGTGGAAGGACTCCTTCGGCTCCCAGTGCCATCCGCCGCGGCGGTCCTCGATCGTCTTCACGATGCCGTAACTCGCCATGTCGAGGTCGTGGCGCGGGTCGCGGGGGCGGTGCGGGGCGTCGGGGGTGACGAAGGTGTACGCCATCGCCGAGTACAGGCCCATCGACTCGAACACCGACAGCACGTCCGTCAGATACGCGGCCTGGGTGCGCTCGCTGCGGACGAGACCCGCCTTGATTTCCGGCGGCTCCTTTTTGTAGTCGACGACGTCCCAGCCCATGCCGCCCTTCTCCGGCGCGCCCTCGAAGGTGCAGCAGCCGAACTCCATGACGGCGACGGGCTTCCCGAAGCGCCGCAGCGCGGCGAGGTCGCGGACGTAGGCGTTCCGGTCCCGGAACCAGCCGTAGTAGTCGACACCGACGAGGTCGAAGAGGCCCCAGTCGACGTCCTCGTCGTGGGCGGCGGCGTACGTGAGCCGCCCGTGGAAGACGGACCTGCCCACGGACGCCGCCTTCGCCGTGAACCGGTGCAGGCGCCGTGCCATCAGTACGGGATCGAAGTCGCCCTTGAGCAGATGCTCGACGCGCTCCTGGGCGTTGGCGCCGGGCACGATCCCGGGCACGTACAGCACGAACTCGCAGCCGACGCTGAGATGCACTCCCGCGCCCCCTCGCCGCAGCCGCTCGGCGAACCGGCCCGTCTGCGCGAGGTGGTCGAGGATCTCGCGTTCCGGTACGTCGCCCAGGGCCGGCTCCAGCCAGACGTTCAGACCGAGCTCCGCCGCCTCGGCCGCGGTGGCGGTGAGCCGTTCGACGCCGTCGCCGGTGACCTTGACGGAGTCGGCGTGCAGGTCGTGCGCGATGGCGCGCAGGTCGCGGCGCATGCGCCCGGGGCTCCACCCGGTGCTCGGCGTCTCCCCGTCCGTCACCTCGTACACCACACCCCGGTGTGTCAGCCCCGGCCGACGGCCCGTCGCCCCGGCCCGCCCGACCGGCAGTACCACCGCGCCCCCGACCCCCGCGGCCATCCCCATGAACCGCCCCCGAGTGATCCCCCGCATCGCGCCTCCCCAGATCCGTCGCCGTGGCTCCAGTCTGGGAAGCGGCGGGCCGCTCGGCCGTCCGCCGAAGGTCTACGGCCGTCCGCCGAAGGTATGCGGAGGCCCGACGAAGGAATGCGGACGGGGCGGACGGGTGCCGCTATCGTCCGCCCAGCAGTTCGAGGATCTTGTTGACTGCCTCGATGACCGGCTGACCGACGGCGCCCACCGTCGTCGCGATGCCGGCGACGGCCAGCAGCGCGCGGTGCCGTTCCTGTGGCGGGGTGCTGCCGTCGGAGCTGATGGCGGGGAGGGAGTCGTCGATGGCTTGGGCGCTGACGGGCGCGACGTGGCCGCGGAGCTGCTCGACCAGCCGCAGGAGTTCCCTCACCGCGGCCTCCAGCTCGGGAGACACCGCCGCGGAGTCGGGGGCGACCGCCTGGTTCTTGACCATGCCGGTGTTGCCGACCCCGCCGTGCATGTTCACGTTGTCGCCGAAGTAGAAGTTGTCGCCGCTCATGCCGCCATCCCCACGTTGCCCGTGCCGCCGTACATGTTGACGTTGTCCCCGAAGTAGTAGTTCTTGGGACTGATCGTGATGCTCTCCACCTTCACCTGGAACTCGGCCTCGGGGTTGTCGATCGCGTGGGTGATGTAGCCGACGAGCTGGTTCAGGTGCTGCGGGTTCGGGCTCGTCACCACCGCCGTGGACGGGCCGGCTGTTTCGACGGCCAGGACGTAGTGCGACTGTGCCGACAACACGGAGATCAGCTCCCCGATGAAGTAGATCAGGGCAGCCACGGTGGAGAGCCAGACGAACGTGAGGATCCCGCCGGCCGCGTTCTCACTCCCGAGCGCTGTCACGGTACCGATGATCGTCAGGGCGAACGCGACCGAGAGCGTGATCGCGACGTTCTTGAAGAAGCGCACGGTGGCGTCCATGCGCCTGGGGTGCAGGGTGAACGTGTAGACCCGCGCGATGTTCTGCAGTGGATAGGCGGCCCCGCCCACCCACAGCAGTCGCTTGCTGACCCGCAGGTCGACTTCGGCGCCCCGTAGGAGAGGTGGCACCGGCGGCGGGGGCGGGGTGTTCGGCGGGGTGTTCCATGGCCGTTCTTCCGGTCCTGTCGTGTCCATGCGTCCCCCTGAGGCCGTTGTGGTGTCCGATCACCGAGTGAGGAACATTAACCACCGGGCGTGTGGTGACTGCAAGGCAGTAACAGCGGTCAAGTGTGGTGCTGTTGTGGAGAGTTGCGGGCCAGGATGAACGCCTGCGGGGTTTTCTCTTGGGCGTCGGCCTCGCGGACGAGGCGGGCGACCTCCACCAGCCCCGCCTCGCGCAGCAGCTCGGCGACACGCTCGGGTGGGAAGCGGTAGACGTCGAGGTCCAGGTCATGGCCGTACGCGGTACCAGGATCTGGTGTAACTCCCCTTAAATCAAGGGAAGTTCGTCCAACGGCGTGTGGGCGGTGGGGTACCAGACGAGGGCCCCGGCGAGTGACGCGTCCTCGATGTCGAGGTCCGCCATCGTGCCCACCTCGCACTGACAAGCCCGATGCCTCGTCGTCACGCGAGCTCGGTGGCCCCGTCCGTGTCGTGGGCGCGCAGCAGCAGCTTGCCCGTGCTTGTTCGTGTCCCCATCAGACGGTGTGCCTCTGCCGCGTCCGGCAGGGCGAACTCCGCCGTCACCGGCAGGGAGACCACCCCGTCGACCACCGTTTGGAAGGCGCGTTCGGTGAGGGTGCGCAGTTCGGTCGGGGACGTCTGGGCCAGGGTGAGGATGGAGAAGCCGGAGACCGAGAGGGCCAGGGGGTAGAGGTCGGGTTGGCCCACCTGCCAGGGCTGCGCCCCGCTCGCGTTGCCGAAGGAGACCAGGCGGCCGAAGGGGGCGAGGGAGTCGAGGGAGGCCCGGAGGGTTTCGCCGCCGACCGGGTCGAGGGCCAGGTCGACCCCGCGGCCGTCCGTCGCCTCGCGCACCTCCTTGGCGAAGGAGGGGGCGGTGGAGGAGGTGATGAAGACCTCGTCGTAGCCGTGCTCCCGCGCGTACTCGGCCTTCGCCGCGCTCGACACCACCCCGTAGACCGCCCCGGCCCCCGCCGCGCTCGCCAACTGCCCCAGCACCGTGCCCACCCCGCCCGCCGCGCCCTGCACGAGCACCGTCTCGCCGGGCTGGAGCCGGCCCACGGTGTGGATCAGGGCGTACGCGGTGGGCAGCACGGTGGGGAGGGTCGCGCCGGTGCGCAGGCCCACGCCGGGCGGCAGCGGGAAGACGGTCACCGCGTCGGCCACGACGACGTCCGCGTACGCGCCGCCCTGCGTCAGGGCCGCCACCTCCTGCCCCACGGCCAGGCCGGTGACCCCCGCGCCGAGCGCCCGGACGCGGCCCGAGACCTCCAGACCGGGGACGAAGGGCAGGGCGGGCACCCGATAGCCGTCGGCCCGCGCCTTGAGGTCGGCGAAGTTCACGCCGGTGTACGCCACGTCGATGCTCACCTGCCCCGCACCAGGCGCGGGCACCTCCGCCTCGACGACCCTCAGCACCTCGGGACCGCCGTACTCCTGGATCTCGACCGCGCGCATGGCACACCTCTCACGAGAGTTCGTCCGCTCGACTGTTCAATGAAAACCGAACACTCGGGAGTGTATGGTTTTCATCGAACACTCGGCAAGGTGTCGGAGATCTGAGGGGAGTCGGGCGTGGCGGAACGAGCGAGTCACCGGGTCGCCCCGGAGCACACCCATCCCGACGACGTTCCGGTCCAGACCGCCCTCGCCGCCCTCGCCGACCCCGTACGCGTCACCCTCGTGAGGGAGTTGGCCGACTCGGCGGAGTGGACGCGGAGTTGCGGCAGCTTCGACGTGCCCGTCGGCAAGGCGGCCCTCAGCCACCACTTCGCGGTGCTGCGCGGGGCGGGCCTGGTCGAGCAGCGCGACGAGGGCCCCAAGCGCGTCAACCGCCTGCGACGCGAGGAGTTCGAGGCCCGCTTCCCCGGACTCCTCGACCTGGTTCTGCGTGAGGACCGGGCGCACTGAACCGATTCGCCGCCTCCCGCGTCGAAGGGGCATGAACAAGCGCGTGAGGGGTCGGACGGCCACCGGTGCCACCGTGACCGGTGCCGTCGTGCTGCTGGGAGCGCTGCTCCAGGGATCGAGCGCCGTCGCGCAGGCCGAGCCCGCGCATACCGCGCCCGTCACCGCCACCTGCGTCGGAACCCGGCCGCCCGGGAGCCTTCCCGACCGCGGCGCCGACGACTTCACCCCGCTGGACCGCACCTTGGCCCACGTGGACAGGATGGCGGAGTCCGCCCGCTACGCCGCCGTGTACACGGGCATGTCGGTCGACGAGGAGGACCGGGCCACGGACGTGTACCGCATGCCGTCCGCCTCCTTCGACGCCGACCTCTGCGGCGCCGCCGAGAAGGGCGTCACGGTGCGGCTGCACGACACCGATGCCAACCGGACCGACCTGGAGGCCCTCGCCGACCGGATCGCCGAGGACATGAACCGCTGGAACGGCACCTTCGACCTGCGCGAAGTCGGCGTGGACGAGGCCGGGTTCGTGTTCGTGGGCGTCGACGACCCCACCGCCGCCGCGCCCCTCGTCGAGAAGGCCTTCGGCACACGGCACATCGAGGTGGGGTACGCCGAACAGGCCTCGCTGCTGAGCACCACGGGCTGACCGCTCAGCCCGCGCGGGGCGCCCGCCGCACCAGCGCGCACCTTGTACGGGCGTCAGCTCTCGGACTCCTCGCCGGCCTCGCGTCGGCGCAGCTCCTCCTCGCGGCGCCGCAGGTCGGCCTCCCAGTCCTTCAGGAGTGCCTCGTCCTTGACGTTCTTGGAGGGGGCGGGCTCCGCGCCGAGGGAGTTCAGGAACTCGGGGTTGTCGTCGGGGGCGACGTACTGCGGGCGCTGGTCGCGGTGCCACTCGGAGGGCGTGACGCCTCGGGTCGGGCCCCGGCCGACCTTGCCCGCGACGAGCCAGGCGATCGGGCCGACGAGGACTTCTCCGAAGAGCAGGATGACGATCACCCACACCACCTTGGGCAGGCCGCGGACCTCTTCCTCCGGCGTGTTCAGGCAGTCGATGAACGCGTAGATCCACAGCGCCAGGACCAGCAGGAACGGCAGATACCTGAGCATGGCGGAACGGTCCCCCAGTGGACGGTGGCGGGGCGGTGCGCCCCGGTGACGCGCACAGGGTAGCGGCTGACTTCAACGGGGGTATGACACTTTCCCCCGCCCCCACCGCCCAGGGGGCTACGCCCCGGATGCCCCGTGCGTCCGGTGGTTCGTCGGCCGCGGGCCGGTGGGGGCTGGTCGCGCAGTTCCCCGCGCCCCTGGGGCCGGGGCTGCGCCCCGGATCTCCCGCCCGCCCGAGTTCGTTTGGCTGCGGGCCCGGTGGGGGCTTGGCGCGCAGTTCCCCGCGCCCCTCAAGGGCGCTGGCGCGCATCTTTCAGCCCGTCCGGCGTTTGAGGACGAGGCCGTTCAGGCCGATGCGGGGGTCTGGGGGCGGAGCCCCCAGCGGGGTGGAAGGGGCGGAGCCCCTGGGATGGGACGGGTAGGGGCGGCGGGGGCGAGAGGCGTGGTCCTGCCCGCGGCGGTGGGGCGCACGTCGGTGTCGGGTGGGCCTCAGCGATACTTGGACGCATGGCTTACGACGATCTTCGATCCCTGCTGAGGGCGCTGGAGCGCGAGGGCGACCTCAAGCGCATCAAGGCCGAGGTGGACCCGTATCTGGAGGTCGGGGAGATCGTCGACCGGGTGCAGAAGGCGGGTGGACCGGCGCTGCTCTTCGAGAACGTGCGCGGATCCGCCATGCCGCTCGCCATGAATGTCTTCGGCACCGACCGACGGCTGCTGAAGGCCCTCGGCCTGAAGTCGTACGGCGAGATCAGCGAGAAGATCGGCGGCCTGCTCAGGCCCGAACTCCCGCACGGCTTCGTCGGCGTACGCGAGGCCTTCGGCAAGCTCGGCGCGATGACCCACGTACCGCCGAAGAAGGTGAAGTCGGACAACGCGCCCGTGCAGGAGGTCGTGCTGCGCGGTGAGGACGTCGACCTGGACGCCCTCCCCGCACTCTTCACCTGGCCCCAGGACGGCGGCTCCTTCTTCAACCTCGGGCTCACCCACACCAAGGACCCGGAGAGCGGAATCCGCAACCTCGGGCTCTACCGCCTCCAGCGCCACGACAAGCGCACCATCGGCATGCACTGGCAGATCCACAAGGACAGCCGCAACCACTACCAGGTGGCGGCGAGAAGGGGAGAGCGACTGCCGGTCGCGATCGCCTTCGGGTGCCCTCCCGCCGTGACATACGCCTCCACCGCCCCCCTGCCCGGTGACATCGACGAGTACCTCTTCGCCGGGTTCATCCAGGGCAAGCGGATCGAGATGGTGGACTGCAAGACCGTCCCGCTGCAGGTGCCCGCGAACGCGGAGGTGGTGCTCGAAGGGTGGCTGGAGCCGGGGGAGATGCTCCCGGAGGGGCCCTTCGGCGACCACACCGGGTTCTACACGCCCCAGGAGCCCTTCCCGGCGCTGACCATCGACTGCGTCACCATGCGCAAGCGGCCGCTGCTCCAGTCGATCGTCGTGGGGCGGCCCCCGACGGAGGACGGCCCCCTCGGACGGGCGACGGAGCGCTTCTTCCTCCCCCTGCTGAAGATCATCGTGCCGGACATCGTGGATTACCACCTCCCCGAGGCCGGCGGTTTCCACAACTGCGCGATCGTCGCGATCGACAAGAAATACCCCAAGCACGCCCAGAAGGTGATGCACGCCGTCTGGGGGGCGCACATGATGTCCCTCACGAAGCTCATCGTGGTCGTGGACTCGGACTGCGACGTCCACGATCTGCACGAGGTCGCGTGGCGAGCCCTCGGCAACACCGACTACGCCCGCGACCTCACCGTCGTCGAAGGCCCCGTCGATCATCTCGACCACGCCTCCTACCAGCAGTTCTGGGGCGGCAAGGCGGGCATCGACGCGACGAGGAAGTGGCCCGAGGAGGGCTACACCCGGGACGGGGGGTGGCCGGAAATGGTTCTCTCCGACCCGGAGACGGCGGCGACGGTCGACCGCCGCTGGAAGGAGTACGGCCTGTGAGGTCCATCGACAGCGGACGGATCGACAACCGACGGATCGACAGCGGACGGATCGACAGCGGACAGGCGGCCGGCCGGTGACCAGCGCATCCGCCGCGCTCCCGCAGCAGCCGGGGCGCACCAAGGCCTTCCTCCGGCTCGTCATGATCGAGCACTCCGTCTTCGCGCTGCCCTTCGCCTACATCGCCGCGCTGACCGCGATGTTCGAGTGGGACAGGAACATCCACTGGGGCAGGTTGCTGCTCGTCACGATCGCGATGGTCGGGCTGCGCACGTTCGCGATGGCGGCGAACCGGATCATCGACCGCGAGATCGACGCCCGCAACCCGCGCACGGCCCACCGTGAGCTGGTCACCGGTGCGATGAGCGTGAAGCACGCGTGGACGGGCGCGCTGGTCGCGCTGGTCTTCTTCCTGGGCGCCGCGGCCCTCCTGAACCCCCTGTGCCTGGCCCTCGCCCCCATCGCGGTGATCCCGATGGTGGTGTATCCGTACGGCAAGCGGTTCACGAACTTCCCGCAGGCCATCCTGGGTCTGGCCCAGGCGATGGGCCCGATCGGCGGCTGGCTGGCGATCTCCGGCGAGTGGTCGTGGGACGCCGTCATCCTGGGGCTCGCGGTCGGGATCTGGATCGGCGGCTTCGACCTGATCTACGCCTGCCAGGACGTCGACACGGACCGCGAGATCGGGGTCATGTCGGTACCGGCGCGCTTCGGTATCCCCGCCGCGATCTGGGGGGCGCGCGGCTGCCACGCCGTCACCACCGCCCTGTTCGCCTGGTACGCCGTCGCCACCGACGCGGGCGCGTTCTTCTGGCTGGGCCTGCTGATCGTCGCGGGCGCGTTCCTCTACGAGCACTCCATCGTGAAGCCGCACGACCTGTCTCGTCTGAACCGCGCGTTCTTCCAAGTCAACGGATTCATCGGCATCGCCCTGTTCGTGTGTGCCCTGCTCGATCTGCTGGTCCGCGGGCTCACGGTCTGAATCCCGACAGCCGCCGGATACCCTCGACATCATGAAGCCAGGACAGACGCAGCGGCGGCCTTGGATCGTGGGGGTGTCGGGTGCCTCCGGTACGCCGTACGCCGCCTCCGTGCTGCGGGCGCTCCTGGCGGCGGGGGAGAGCGTCGACCTGGTGGTCTCGCGCGCCTCCCGGCTCACGCTGCTCGACGAGACCGGCCTCCCCTTCCGGGACGCCCACTGGCAGGACGACCTGCGGGAATGGCTGGCGCGTGGCGCGGACGGCAAGCCCGGCACCTTCGACGTGCCCATCGAGGACGTACGGCACTGGAGCGCCGGTGACCTGGCGGCGGGGCCGTCCTCGGGCTCGTACCCCTCGAAGGGCATGCTGATCGTGCCGGCCTCGACGGCCTGCGTGGCCGGAGTCGCCCTGGGGCTGTCGAAGGATCTGCTGCAGCGCGCGGCGAGTGTGACCCTCAAGGAGGGGCGCAAGCTCGTCGTCGCCGTCCGCGAGACCCCGTTGAACGGGCAGACGCTGCGTCATCTGGTCTCCCTGGACGACGCGGGCGCCACCGTGCTGCCCGCCTCGCCGGCGTTCTACGCGGGGGCCACCCACATCCAGGACCTGGTGGACTTCGTCGCCGGGCGGGTGCTGGACGCGGCGGGCGTCGAACACGAGCTGTACCGCCGGTGGGAGGGCGAACTCGGCGGCGGTTCCCGAGCGACCTGAGCGGCCACGACCGAGCACCTGTGAAGCGAAGCACGTACGACCCGAGCACGTACGACCCGAGCACGCACGACCCGAGCACCACTGAGCAACATCGCACCACTCACGACTCACACACTTCAGCGGAAGGCTAGCGATCGCATGGACGCGGTGGACAGGCAGCTCATCCAGGCCCTGAGAGAGAACGGCCGGGCCTCCTACGCGGAGCTGGGGCGCCTCGTCGGTCTGTCGGGACCCAGCGTCACCGACCGCATCAACCGGCTGGAGGCGGCCGGGGTCATCACCGGTTACCGTGCCACCGTCGACTCCGCCTCGCTCGGTCTCGGCGTCACCGCCCTGATCGGCATCTCGCTCTCCGACGCCGCGGACCACGAGGACGTGGCCCGGCGGATGCGGGACCTCGGCGAGATCGAGGACTGCTGGTTCATCGCGGGCGACGACTCGTTCATGCTCAAGGTGCGGGCGAGTGATGTCGACGGGCTGGAGAAGACCATCCGACGGCTCTCGGGGACGAAGGGCGTCTCCCGGACCCGTACGACGATCGTGCTCTCCACGAAGTGGGAGAACCGGGTCGGAGAGCTGCCCGAAGAGGGCTAGGGCACGACGTGCCTGATGGGGGCCCCTCCCGCCCGCAGGGTGGGGGAGTACGGTTTGCGAAGGCTGTCTGAGGAAGAGGTAGAGGCATGGATGTCGGGCTCAAGCGCGAGCTGGAGCAGAAGGTTCGAGCCGGTGAGCGGCTGACCCGCGAGGACGGCATCGCGCTGTACGAGTCGGACGACCTGGCTTGGCTGGGCGGGCTCGCCCACGAGGTGCGCACGCGCAGGAACGGCGACGTCGTCCACTTCAACGTCAACCGCCACCTCAACATGACGAACGTGTGCACCGCGTCCTGCGCGTACTGCTCGTTCCAGCGCAAGCCGGGCGAGAAGGACGCGTACACGATGCGCATCGAGGAGGCCGTCCGCCTCGCCAAGGCGATGGAGAACGACAACCTCACCGAGCTGCACATCGTCAACGGCCTGCACCCGAACCTGCCGTGGCGCTACTACCCGCGGTCGCTGAGCGAGCTGAAGAAGGCCCTCCCGAACGTCTCCCTGAAGGCCTTCACGGCGACGGAGATCCACCACTTCGAGACGATCTCCGGGCTGTCGGCGTCGGAGATCCTCGACGAGCTGATCGAGGCGGGTCTCGAGTCCCTCACCGGCGGCGGCGCGGAGATCTTCGACTGGGAGGTCCGCCAGCACATCGTGGACCACCGCACGCACTGGGAGGACTGGTCGCGCATCCACCGGCTCGCGCACGAGAAGGGTCTGAAGACCCCGTGCACGATGCTGTACGGGCACATCGAGGAGCCCCGCCACCGCGTCGACCACGTCCTCAGGCTCCGTGAGCTCCAGGACGAGACCGGCGGCTTCCAGGTCTTCATCCCGCTGCGCTACCAGCACGACTTCGTGGACATGAAGGACGGCAAGGTCCGCAACCGGCTCCAGGCGCGCACCCAGATGGCGACCGGCGCCGAGGCCCTGAAGACCTTCGCGGTCTCCCGTCTCCTCTTCGACAACGTGCCGCACGTCAAGGTCTTCTGGGTGATGCACGGCGTGCAGACCGCGCAGCTCGCCCTCCAGCACGGTGCCGACGACATGGACGGTTCGGTCGTCGAGTACAAGATCACGCACGACGCGGACAACTACGGCACGCCGAACAAGCTGACCCGCGAGGACCTGCTCGACCTGATCCGCGACGCGGGCTTCCGGCCGGTCGAGCGCAACACCCGCTACGAGATCATCCGCGAGTACGACGGTCCGGACCCGGCGCGCCGCGAGTCGCCGCAGCCGATGCGCGTCTGACGCTCCGCGGTCCGGTCGTACGCCCATGACGGTCCCTGTGCCGGTTCCCTCCTCGCGGAGGGGGCCGGCATGTCGCTTCGTGCGACGACTCCGCCGTCGTGTTCCGGAAGTTCAACCCGGCGTGGGCGGGTGACATCCGCAGTTGGTCCACTCCGACCTCGGTGTTCTACGCTCGGTGGCCGTGCCACTGACCTTCACCCTGTTCACCCGTGACGCGAAACCGCCCCACCCCCTGCCCGACCAGCTGCTCACCCTCTGGACGGATGTCACCAACGCGGGCGGTGCGGTCGGCTTCGTGCCGCCGGTGACCGCCGTCGACATAGGCCCCCGCGCCCAGGCCCACCTCACCGCGATAGCCGAGGGCCGCACCCGGCTCCTCGCCGGATTCACCACCGACGGCCGGCTCGCCGCCACCGCGTTCCTCGCCTTCAACGACCACCCCCTCATGCGCCACTGGGCCTGGCTGTACACCGTCATGGTCGACCCGGCCCTCCAGGGCCGCGGTTACGGCGCCGACCTGCTCCGCGAGGCCGAGGACCAGGCCCGCGCGCTCGGCCTGGAGGGACTCCGCCTCACCTGCCGGGGCGGGGAGGGACTGGAACGCTTCTACGCCTCCTGCGGCTACAAGGAGATCGGCCGGGCGCCCGACGCGCTGCGTGTCGCGCCAGGCGACGACCGAGACGAGATCACGATGCTGCTGCCTCTCCCGCGCATCGACTGAGGCCCCCCTGCGCGCCGGGAACGCCGGGCGTGCTTCACTGGACGGTGCCCTTTGGGAACGTTCGAAACGGTTCGGAACGGAAGAGTGGATTGACATGGGCCGCTACACACTGATGCGCCTCGGCGTCTTCGCCGGCTGCCTCGTGGTCGTCTGGGGCCTCGTCTACCTGGGCATCGCCCCGCGCGGCCTGGGTGACTCCAACTACATGTGGATCGTCCTGCTCGCGCTGGTGATCTCCGCGCCCATCAGTTTCGTCGTGCTGCGCAAGGAGCGCGACCGCGCCTCCGCCCAGGTTGTCGCGCGCGTGGATCGCATGAAGACCAACCTGGACCAGAACCGCAGCCAGGAGGACGGCGTGGACGACGCCGCCCGCGGCGGCGTGCAGGGCCAGACCTCGTAACGCTGTGCCTGGCCGACGGCGGCCGATCGTACGCTTGCCTGTATGGGTGCTGTGAAGAACAAGCGGATGCCGCGCGCGGTACGCGAACAGCAGATGCTGGACGCCGCCGTGCGGACCTTCGGGCAGCGGGGGTACCGATCCGCTTCGATGGACGAGATCGCCGATCTGGCGGGCGTGTCCAAGCCGTTGGTGTACCTGTACCTGAATTCCAAGGAAGACCTCTTCACCGCCTGCATCCGCCGTGAGGCGGCCGCACTGACCACGGCGGTACGCGCGGGCGTCCGGCCCGGCCTGCCCGCCGACCGTCAACTCTGGGCGGGCCTGCGGGCGTTCTTCACGCACACGGCGGAGAATCCGGACGGCTGGGCGGTCCTGCACCGTCAGGCGCGTACGCACGGCGAGCCGTTCGCGTCCGAGGTCGCGGCGATGCGCGAGGAACTCGTCGCGTTCGTCACCCAGCTGATCGTGGTCGCCGCGCGCGATGCACACCGTGATCCGTCGCTGCCCGAACGGGAGGTCGCCGGACTCGCCGAGGCCCTCGTCGGCGCCGCCGAGTCCCTCGCCGCCTGGGCCAACGCCACGCCGGGCGTCTCCGCGAAGCAGGCCGCGGCGACCCTGATGAACTTCGCCTGGGCGGGCCTCGGCAACCTCATGCAGGACCGCCCGTGGTCCCCGCCCGCCACGGGGATCCCGCCCCAGCCCGCCGCAGAGGTCTGACACCCGACCGACACGGGGTTCTCTCCGCGTCGGTCGGGGTCAGTTCTGCCCCCAGCGGCGCAAGGTGGGGGCGACCTTCTCGCGGCCCACGCGGTAGAGGGACTTGGCGCCGCTGCGCGCGGCCCGGCGGACGACCGCCCGCAGCGGGCTCGCGCCGTCCCCGCTCGGCGCGAGGGCCAGCGGCCTGCCCTTCTCGTCGAGACCGTTGCGCTCCAGGATGCCGTCGAGATACGCCCCCGCGCGCTGCGGCGAGTAGTACGGCCGCAGCGCGGGCAGCCGTCCTGCCGCGCCCAGCGCGGCGACCCGCGCGCGGGCGGCTCCGTACGGATCGCTCTTGCCGATGCCCTGCCGTGCCGCCCACACCGGGTCGACGCGGGGCAACGCACCCGCGTCCAGGTCGTCCCAGGACGCGAGGCAGCCGGAGTGTACGAAATAGTGGTTGCCGTGCGCCTCGCGGACACCGAAGTCGGTGAGGATCGCGGTTGGGATGCCGCGGTGCATCGACTCCAGGGCGGCCGTCGAGCTGACCGTCACCAACAGGTCGGTGCGGTCCAGGACTTCGCCCATGTTGCCGTAGACCAGCCGCAGGTTGGCCGGGGCCGGCTCGGTCAGCTTCTCGACGAGCACCTGGTACGGATCGGCCTCGACGTGCGTGGTGTGTTCGCCCGGGAGGCTGCGCAGTTTTATCAGCACCTGTCGGTCGGGATGCCGTCGCGCGTGGGCCGCCGCCCGCTCCAGCAGCTTGAGCCGGGACTCCCGGCCCTTGGGCACCGACGGCTGGACGGCGAAGGTGAGTGTGAAGGGCCGTTCCGTGGACGGCACGTACGGCTCGCCGCCGAGGAAGGGCAGCGCGCACTCGACCACCGAGTCCGGATCGACTCCGACACTCGCGAACGCGGAACGGAAACGGTCCGCGTCGTACGCGCTGTTGGCGAGTACGAGATCGGTGCCGGCCCGGGTCATCAGCCCGTCGACCATCTTCTCGTACACGACCCCGACATACCCCGTGACCGTGACCGGCCGCCGCTCCCGCCCCTCCCACGCGATCCCGAGGCTGTGGGTGAGCGCGAGTGTCGTACCGCCCACGGTGGCCAGGACGACCACGTCGGCCGCGGCGAGCTCCTCGTCGTCGACCAGTTCGGCCGCCGTGACCTCACGCCGGGTGTCCGGCACGATCCCGATCTCCGTCAGCTGCCGCTCCGTCGGGGTGGCCCGGGTGCGCAGGAAGACCGCGTCGAGGGCGTGCTCGGGAGCGATCTGCCGGGCGACGGACGCGCCCCACTTCCAGCGGGTGTCGGAGTCGGCGAGTACGGCGATACGTCTGGGGGACACGGTTCAGGAGCCCTTCCTGGCGGCGGTCGGGGGAGTGGACCGAGGCTAGGAAGGGTGTCTGAGGGTGGGATGAGGGGCTGCTTGAAGGCAGCTGGGGTCACTGGGTGTGCACTGTGAGACCTATCTCAACATGACCTTGTGACCCGGGAGTTGATGGCGACGGGCGTCCGGGGCGAGCCATTCCGCCATGCGGTGTTCGCCCGAAGTTCACGCCTTTCACGCGTGGAGCGGCCGTACGTCACCGGTCAGATGGATCCGGTCGCCCGTGCGGAGCTCGAACGAGGAACCCCGTGCGGCGTACGTCACCGTCCCGGGCAGCAGTACCGGCGCCCTGAACTCGGCCCGCACTCCCACCGCTTGTTGCGGCCCGTGCTCGGCCAGGCAGCGGGCGACGGTCCACATGCCGTGCGCGATGGCACGCGGGAAGCCGAAGAGGCGGGCGGTGAGGGGGTGCAGATGGATGGGGTTGCGGTCTCCCGAGGCGGCGCCGTACCGACGCCCGACGTCACCGCCGAGCCGCCACTCGGCACGGACGGGAAGCGGTTCGCCGCCGTCGGAGTCCCGCGGGGGCGTGGCCGTCGGCTCCCCGGTCGTCCGGTGCCGCGCGAGATAGACACTCCTCGACTCCCACACCACCTCGCCGTCGACGCTCGCCTCGGTCACGACCGAGGCCTGCGTCCCACGGCGATGAGGTTCCAACCCCGCGACACGCACACCGAGTTCGTATCTGTCGGTGGCGGCCAGCGCCTGCCGCTGGGTGATCTCGATCGAGGTGTGGACGAGCCCCAGCAGCGGCAGCGGGAACGAGCGGCTCGCCATGATCCGCAGGGCGAGCGGGAACCCGAGAACGTGCGGATACGTCACCGGCAGCGCGTCCGCCCCCGTGGCGAACCCGCAGATCCGTTCGTACGTGGAGAGCCGGGCGAGATCGATACGGACGTCCGGGAGGACCAGGCGGGTCGGGGGGACGGTGGCGTCCGGGCGGGGCTGCCGCTTGAAGGGGGAGAAGAGGGCGCCTCGGGCGAGGAGAGGGGTCAGGTAGCGGTCGGCCATGGTCCAACTCCCGGCTCGGGTGTATTTACTCCAGAGTCAGGTTACCCACGGTAAGGCCACGTTAATGGCCGATCAGATGGTCCTCGGCAACCGCCGCGGTGAGGAAGGCGGACCAGGTGGTGGGGGAGAGGGTGAGGTGGGGGCCGGTGGGGTTCTTGGAGTCGCGGAGGTGGATGGTGTGGGGGGTGACAGCGACTTCGAGGCACTGACCTCCCTCGCCGTCGCTGTAGCTCGACTTGCGCCAGGTGTAGGCGGCTTCGAGGCAGTCGCCGCCTTCGCCGCTGCTGTAGCTGGACTTGAACCAGTTGAGTTTCTCGGTGCTCACAGCTTCTCCAGCTTCTCTTCGATCCGGGCCCGGGACTCCATGGGGTTGAGCGCCAGTGCGCGCATAAAACCATAGCGGTCGGCGATCTTTCGGACCTCTTCTTGATCGGTGATCAACTGGGGGTACCCCTGGGCCTCCGTGTACGCCACCTGCCCGTGCCCCTTGGGGACCAGCATGTTGAACGCGCTGTCCAGGTTGGGGTGTTCCTCCCGGTGGGTCGGCATCACCTGGATCTCGACGTTCCGCATGCTGCCGACGAGTAACAGCCGCTGCAGCTGCTCCTTGTGGACGTGCCCGCCACCGATCGGCCGGTCGAGTACGACCTCTTCGAGTACGTAACTCACAACGGGCGGCGGCCAACGGTCGAACACCTGTTGGCGGGAGAGCCTGTCGGCGATCCGCTTCTCAATGGTCTCCTCGCTGAGGAACGGGCGCCGTTTGCTGAACACGGCTCGGGCGTGATCCTCGGTCTGGAGAAGCCCATGCATCGCGTGGTTGCAGTAGTGGTGCAGCTCGACAGCCTCCGCCTCCATCCCGGCGTACCCCCGATACCACTCCGGATGACGCGTCCGCGCCTTCTTCATCGCCTCCCTGACCTCGGGGATCGCCTGCTTCAACAGGCCCCCGGCGTCGAGGAGTTCGTCCGCCTTCTCCAGCAGCTCGGGCCGAGTCACCCGTACGCCCCGCTCCATGGCGGAGATCGCGTCGGGCCCGTACCCCACCGTCTGCCCGAACTCCTTCTGCGTCAGCCCCGCCCGCTCACGCAGCAGCTTCAGCATCTTGCCGAGTGCGGTGAACAAGCCCGTCGTTCCCTCGGCCTCCGCCGGTGTCTCCGGCCTCCGGTCGGTCTCTTCCGTCACGTACGCCACCGCCTCCACACGTTCACCGCCATGGCCGACAACCCGCACACCCCGCGCACCGCACCCGTACGGCTACGCAGCGTCGCCGGGTCACTCCTGGTCAGCGTAGGACGAGCCGACCACGCTCGGTGAGGTGAACTCTCGAATCTCCACCCCCACCGACGAACTGAGCCAGCGCCTCAGCTCCACCCCGCGCGGCGCCCGACTGGCCCGTCACCTCACCGCACACCAACTGGCCGAGTGGGGATACCCGCACGACAGCGACGTGAACGACACCGCGCAGCACGTCGTGGCCGAACTCGCCGCCAACGCGGTCACGCACGGCCGCGTACCCGGACGCGACTTCGAACTCCGTCTGCTGCGCCTCCCGGCGGGCACGCTGCGCATCGAGGTGAGTGACACGCGCGGTGACCGGCATCTGCGGTTCGGCGCGAGGGAGGTGGACGGTGAGGGAGGGCGGGGTCTGGTCGTCGTGGCCGTGCTCGCCACCGTATGGGGCGTCGCGCACCGGCTGGTCGGCAAGACGGTATGGGCCGAACTTCCGCTGAAGAATTAAGATTTACCCCGGGTAACTCGCACTTCGCCCGCCTTGAACACCCACAAACCCCACACTCTCGCCCCGTACGATCCCGGTCACCCCTGCCTTGTTGAAACTCGCATGAACCCCCCACGCCCCAGGCACGTATGAGGCTTTGCGCCCCCAACCCGCCTCATACCGACCGGGTCCTGGTAGCCAAGGAGCCACTCCATGTCCACCCAGCCCAGCCCGTACGACTCCCCGCCCTCCCTCGTGGAGCCCGAGATCAGGCGGCTGGACGGAGTGGTGCGCGAGGTGTCCGTGCCACCCCTCGTCGGCCAGGTGACCCACGGCTCGCTCGCGGACATCCCGTTCGACAACGCGACCGTGGCCCCGAACGCGGCGGTCCTCAGCAGGAAGAACGCCGACGGCGCCTGGGAGGACGTGACCGCCACCGAGTTCGCCGCGCAGGTGCTGGCGGTGGCGAAGGGCCTGATCGCCGAGGGCCTGGCGCCCGGCGACCGCATCGCGATCATGGCGCGGACGACGTACGAGTGGACGCTCCTGGACTTCGCGGCCTGGGCGGCGGGCCTGGTCACCGTCCCCGTCTACCCCACCTCCTCCGTCTTCCAGGTCCGCTGGATCCTTCAGGACTCGGGAGCCGTCGCCCTCGCCACGGAGACGGTGGCGCAGGCGTCCGCGCTCGGCCCGGAACGCGACCGGTTCCCCGACCTGCGGCACATGTGGGTCTTCGAGAAGGGGCACCTGGAGCGGCTGGCCGAGCTGGGCCGGGACATCCCGGACCAGGAGGTCGCCGTGCGCCGTGGGGTGCTCGGTCCCGACACCCTCGCCACCCTCATCTACACCTCGGGCACCACCGGCCGCCCCAAGGGCTGCGTACTCACCCACGGCAACTTCTTCGCCGAGATCGACAACGCGATCGAACTGCTCTACCCGATCTTCAAGGCGAAGACCTCGGACGCCGCGTCGATGCTCCTCTTCCTCCCCCTCTCCCATGTCTTCGGGCGGATGGTCGCGGTCGCCTGTCTGCGCGCCCGGGTGCGCCTGGGCCATGCGCCGAGCCTGAGTACCGAGGACCTGCTCGCGGACCTGGCGAGCTTCCGCCCCACCTTCCTGCTGGCCATCCCTTATGTCCTGGAGAAGGTGTTCAACACCGGCCGGGCCACGGCCGAGAAGATGGGCCGCGGGTCCTCCTTCGACCGCGCCGCGCGCATCGCGTGCAGCTACGGCGAGGCGGTCGAGGCCAAGCAGCACGGCACCGGGCCGGGTCCCTCGCGCTCCCTGCGCGCCGCCCGCGCCCTCTACGACCCCCTGGTCTACCGCCGGATCCGCAACGCGCTGGGCGGCAAGGTCCGCTACACGATCTGCGGCGGCTCCCCGCTGGGCCGCCGTCTCGCCGCGTTCTACGCCGGTGCCGGCATCGAGATCTTCGAGGGGTACGGCCTGACGGAGACCACCGCCGCCGCGACCGTCACGCCCCCGCTCAAACCCCGACTGGGCACGGTGGGCTGGCCGCTGCCGGGCACCCGGGTACGGATAGCCGGGGACGGTGAGATCCTGCTGGGCGGCGAACAGATCCTCCGCGGCTACTGGGACCCGAACGCGGGCGGCGTCGTCGACGCGGCGCCGGACGGCTGGTTCGCGACCGGTGACATCGGCGAACTGGACGACGGGGGCTACCTCACCATCACCGGCCGCAAGAAGGAGATCCTGATCACCGCGGGCGGCAAGAGCGTGGCTCCCGCGCCCCTGGAGAACTGGCTCCGCTCGCATCCGCTGATCGCCCAGTGCATGGTCCTCGGCGACCGCCGCCCCTACGTCACCGCCCTCATCACCCTCGACCAGGACGGCGTCACCCACTGGCGCCAGATGATCGGCAAGCACCCGGTCCCGCCGGAGCTCCTCATGGACGACCCGGAGCTGAACGTCATCCTCCAGCGCGCGATCGACGAGGCCAACAAACTCGTCTCCCGCCCCGAGTCCATCCGTCGCTTCGCCGTCCTCCCGGGAGACTTCACGGAACTGGCGGGTCACGTGACCCCCACCCTGAAGCTGAAGCGGGCGGCGATCGAGCGTGACTTCGGCAAGGAGATCGAGGAGCTGTACGTGCGGTAGGGCCGCTCCGGACCGATCCGGACAAGGCAGGAGCCCCGCGACCGGCTGGCGCGGGGCTCCTTGGGTACTGCGATCCGTTCCGGATCAAAGCATTGGGCTCATGAAGCCCGCAGACTCAGATCGGGGTGACGTTCTCCGCCTGCGGGCCCTTCGGACCCTGCGTGACGTCGAAGGAAACCGACTGGTTCTCTTCGAGAGAGCGGAATCCGCTCGCGTTGATCGCGGAGTAGTGGACGAAGACGTCCGGGCCGCCGCCTTCCTGGGCGATGAAACCAAAGCCCTTTTCGGCGTTGAACCACTTCACGGTTCCGGTAGCCATAAGCCCTCCTTGGGCCCAAAGGGTTGCCCTGCTCCAGAACCTGCGATTGTGTAAACAACTGCATTCGTCTGAAAACGACGAGAGCCCGCGGTCACATGCTCCGCAGGCTCTGTACTGCAAGGGAAACCAAACTGCAACTTGCGGCGAGCCTAGCACGCAGGCAGCCGAAAGCAATAGGGGGCAAGATCACGTCACCCGGATGTTTGACCCGCATGGCGGATGGGTTGACGAAGCCGGTGTCGACTCGCTGTCGCAAGGGTTGACACAAGAGGGCGGAAGGGTTTCGGAAACCACGTGGGGACCCTGGAGACTGCACCGTACTCCATGGGGTCTAGCCTCGCGATGTGGACAATTACCGCACCCGGCCGCGCGTCGGCCACATCCAGTTCCTGAACTGCCTGCCCCTCTACTGGGGGCTCGCGAGAACGGGCACGCTCCTCGACTTCGAGCTCACCAAGGACACCCCGGAGAAGCTCAGCGAGAAGCTGGTGCAGGGCGACCTCGACATCGGGCCCATCACGCTCGTCGAGTTCCTCAAGCACGCCGACGAGCTGGTCGCCTTCCCGGACATCGCGGTCGGCTGCGACGGTCCGGTGATGTCCTGCGTGATCGTCTCGCAGGTCCCGCTGGACCAGCTGGACGGCGCCCGGGTCGCCCTCGGCTCCACCTCTCGTACGTCCGTTCGGCTTGCGCAGCTGCTGCTGGCCGAGAGTGTGGGCGTCCAGCCGTCCTACTACACGTGCCCGCCCGACCTCAGCCTGATGATGCAGGAGGCCGACGCCGCCGTCCTCATCGGGGACGCGGCACTGCGGGCCAACCTCCTCGACGGGCCGAAGTTCGGTCTGGAGGTGCACGACCTCGGCACGCTGTGGAAGGAGTGGACGGGCCTGCCGTTCGTCTTCGCCGTGTGGGCGGCCCGGCGCGACTACCTGGAGCGCGAGCCCGCCGTCACCCGCAAGGTGCACGAGGCCTTCCTCGCCTCCCGGGACCTCTCGCTGGACGAGGTCTCCAAGGTCGCCGAGCAGGCGGCCCGCTGGGAGGCCTTCGACGAGCGGACCCTGGAGCAGTACTTCACCACGCTCGACTTCCGCTTCGGCGGCCCGCAGCTCGCGGCCGTCCAGGAGTTCGCCCGGCGGGTCGGCTCGACCACCGGCTTCCCGACCGACGTGAGGGTCGAACTGCTGACTCCCTGAGATCGCGGGGACGTGGTGAACCCGCGGGGGTGTTCGTGACCCCGCGGGGGCGTACGGAACTACCCTGCTGGGCAGTGCGTCCGTGCGTACGGGGGAGGTGGGAGCGCCATGCAGCCGCTCGGAGTGGATGAACCCACGGTCGTGGGGCCCTACCGGCTGCTCGGCCGGCTGGGTTCCGGCGGTATGGGACGGGTGTACCTGGGCCGCAGCGCGGGCGGGCGGACGGTCGCGGTCAAGATCGTGCACCCGCACTTCGCGCTCGACGAGGAGTTCCGTGCCCGCTTCCGCCGCGAGGTCGAGGCCGCGCGGCGGGTGGGCGGCGCGTGGACGGCCCCGGTCCTCGACGCGGATCCGGAGGCCTCCGTGCCGTGGGTCGCGACCGGATACGCGGCCGGTCCCTCGCTCGCGGCGGCGGTCGCGGACGCGGGCGGTCCGCTTCCGGCGCATTCGGTACGGGTGCTGGGCGCGGGCCTGGCCGAGGCGCTCACGGCGGTGCACGCACTGGGCCTCGTCCACCGTGACGTCAAACCCTCCAACGTCCTGCTCACCCTCGACGGCCCCCTCCTCATCGACTTCGGCATCGCCCGGGCCACCGACGGCACCGCCTCGCTCACCTCGACGGGCGTCTCCGTCGGCTCCCCCGGCTACATGTCCCCCGAGCAGATCCTCGGCAAGGGAGTCACGGGCGCGGCGGACGTCTTCTCCCTGGGCGCGGTGCTGGTGTACGCGGCGACGGGCGAGTCCCCGTTCCCCGGCGACTCCTCGGCCGCCCTCCTCTACAAGGTGGTGCACGAGGAACCCCGACTCGGCTCCCTGGAGGGGGAGCTACGGGAACTCGTGGCCGCCTGCCTCGCCAAGGACCCGGCCGGTAGGCCGACCCCGGGTGAGGTGGCCGGACGGCTGGCCCCCGAGGGGGCGGCCCGGCTGGTGACCGCCGGCTGGCTGCCGGGGCCCCTGGTGGAGCAGGTCAGCCGCAGCGCGGTGCAGCTGCTGAACCTGGAGGCGGCGGAGGTGACGCCGTCCGGGCCGGTGGAGTTCAGCAGCCCTTCGATGGGCACGGGCTCCGGGGCCGGGACGCCGCCGCCCGGCGGGGTGTTCGGTCCGCCGCCGACCATGCCGCCCTACGCCATGCCGACGTACGTTCCGGGGCAGCGCGATGTCCAGGACGCGGTCGCGGCGCCGACGGTCCACCCGAGCACGCCCGCGGCCGGCCCCGGCCACCAGGACCGGCGAGAGCACCGGGAGGATCACCCGGGCAAGCTCTCCGTCAGCATGGCCGCGACCTCGGCACCCGGTGCGAACGGTCGTGGCCGCAGGGTGAGTTGCACGCTCGCGCTGGCCGTGGCCGGAGCGCTGGCCGCGGCGACCGTGGGCTCGGTGTTCATGTTCCATCTGCTCCCGGGCGGCGGTGACGACAACTCGGCTTCCAGCGGCTCCGATTCCGCGGCCACCCCTCCGGCGGCGACACCGGGCGCCGCCGGCTCGGCGGGCGCGACGCTCGCCTCCGTGCCCGCGCACTACCTCGGCACCTGGTCGGGCGACGCCTACGCGCTGAGCGGGAAGCTGCCCGCGGGCACGTTCCGGGTCACCCTCCACCAGGCCGCCGTGGGCAAGGAGTTGGGCACGTTCCGGTCGACCGATCTGATCGGCGGCATCTGTGACGACGTACTCGTCCTGAAGAAGGTCACGGACAAACAGCTCACCGCGACGAGCATCGCCAAGGCGTCCAACTCCGGCACCTGTACGACGGGCAGCCACGAGGTGCGGCTGATCCCCGCCGGGGGCGACCTCAAGTACGAGACGGACAACGCGGACGCGGGCGATCCGGTGGCGCGCATGTCGAAGGCCGAGTAGCCGTGGACCTCGAACTCTGGTCCGTCCGGCCGCTGTGGCTGACCGTCCTCGCCGCTCTCTGGGGCGCGGCGGCGGGACTGCTGGTACCGCGGGCCGCCTACCGCATCGCGGTGGAGCCGGACGAGGCGTGGCGGACCCGGTGCCCCGACGGACACGTCCTCACCGGCGCCGCGGGCGGCTGGCTCGGCCTCGCCCGCTGCCCCGACTGCGCCCAGTATCTTCGTGACCTTCGTACGTCGTGGTCGGCGCCCGGAGACGCGGGGCGGGTGCCCGGTGATGCCGGGCGGGTGACGGGCGGCGCGGGGCGGGTGTCGGGCGACGCCCCGACGGCGTACCGCTACGGCCCCGGCACCCCGCTCGTCGCCCTCGCCACCGCGGGGGCCTGCGCCGGTCTCGCCCTCGCCACCGGCGCCCGCCCCGAACTGGCGGTCTGGCTGCTGCTCGCGCCGCTCGGAGTGCTGCTCGCGGTCGTGGACTTCCGGGTGCGGCGCCTGCCGGACGTCCTGACCCTCCCGCTCGCGGGTCTGGCGCTCGTCCTGCTGGGCGTGACGGCCCTCGTACCGGAGCACGCGGGAAAGTGGCCGACCGCGCTGTTCGGGTCGCTCGTGCTGGGCGGCGCGTACTTCCTCCTCTTTCTCGTCAACCCGAACGGCATGGGCTTCGGGGATGTGAAGCTCGCGCTGGGAATCGGGGCCGTGCTCGGCTGGTACGGATGGGGGACCGTGGTGCTCGGGACCTTCGCCGGGTTCCTGTTCGGCGGCCTGTACGGGTTGGGGCTGGTGCTGATGCGGCGCGCGGGGCGCAAGACGTCCATCCCCTTCGGACCGTTCCTGATCGCGGGGGCGTACCTCGGGCTGCTGATCGGGGCGTACGCGGCCTGACGTCGGGACGCGGGCGGGGCTGGCGTAGGCTGGCCGGGTCCGTCCAGAACCCTTACGAAAGGGACGCTCCCGGTGACCGAGAAGGCCGACCTCACGTCTTTTGATGTCACAGCCGTCCTCGACCGTGCTGCCGCGGGTGGGCGGATCACCCCCGAAGAGGCGCTCGTCCTCTACCGCGACGCCCCGCTGCACGCCCTGGGCGCCGCCGCGGACGCGGTACGCCGCCGCCGGTACGCGGGGACCGAGCACATCGCCACGTACATCATCGAGCGCAACATCAACTACACGAACGTGTGCGTCACGGCGTGCAAGTTCTGCGCCTTCTACGCGGCCCCCAAGGACACCGCCAAGGGCTGGACGCGCGACCTCGACGACATCCTGCGCCGCTGCGCGGAGACCGTCGAACTCGGCGGTACGCAGATCATGTTCCAGGGCGGACACCACCCGGACTACGGCGTCGAGTACTACGAGAAGCACTTCGCCGCGATCAAGGCCGCCTACCCGCAGCTGGTCATCCACTCCCTCGGCGCGTCCGAGGTCGAGCACATGGCCCGCATCTCCAAGGTGAGCGTGGAGGAGGCCATCCAGCGGATCCACACCGCCGGCCTCGACTCCTTCGCGGGCGCCGGTGCCGAACTGCTCCCGGCCCGCCCCCGCAAGGCGATCGCCCCCCTCAAGGAGTCCGGCGAGCGCTGGCTGGAAATCATGGAGACCGCGCACGGGCTGGGCGTCGAGTCGACGTCCACCATGCTCATGGGCACCGGCGAGACCAACGCCGAGCGCATCGAACACCTGCGGATGATCCGTGACGTACAGGACCGCACGGGCGGGTTCCGCGCCTTCATCCCGTACACCTACCAGCCCGAGAACAACCACCTGAAGGGCCGCACGCAGGCCACGCTCTTCGAGTACCTGCGCATGATCGCCATCGCGCGCCTCTTCATGGACAACATCGCCCACATCCAGGGCTCCTGGCTCACCACCGGCAAGGAGGTCGGCCAGCTCTCCCTGCACTACGGCGCGGACGACCTCGGTTCGATCATGCTGGAGGAGAACGTCGTCTCCTCCGCCGGTGCCAAGCACCGCTCCAACCGTATGGAGATCATCGACCTGATCCGCAAGGCCGGCCGCGTGCCCGCCCAGCGGACCACGACCTACGAGCACATCGTCGTCCACGACGACCCGGCGAACGACCCGGTCGACGAGCGCGTCATGTCCCACATCTCGTCCACCGCGATCGAGGGTGGCACGGCGCACCCCGAGCTGAAGCTGCTCGCCTCCAACTAGCCCCCCGTGCTGACGATCCACACCGCCGGCGAGCTGCGCATCAGCTGGGACGCGGACCCGCTGAAGGACGGCGCGGTCGCCGTGGAGGGCGACCGGGTCGCGGGCACGGGCCCGCTGGACGTGCTCCTTGAGCGCTTTCCGGGGGCGCGGGTCCGCAGCTGGCCCGGGACCCTCGGGCCGGCGCTCGTCCATGAGGGCCCACTGCCCGAGGCGCCGTCCCCACGGGAACGTGTTCACGCCATTCTGAAGTCGGGTGCGGTGGCGGTTCTTCAGGGGCACGTCGACACACCGGAACTCCGGGCCGCGGCCCAGCGAAACGACGTCGTGGTCCTGGCCCGCACCCGGCCTACGGCGATCGTGGCCCTGGGCCGGGCCGACCTGGCGGTGTTCGACGCGGACGGGGTATGCATCGCGACGGTGTGCGCGGGCCGCCTGGTACACAGGCGGCGCTGAGTTCTGGAGCCGCGTGCACCGGAGCGCCCCTTCAGGGGCGCGGGGAACTGCGCGACCAGCCACATCGAACCCGCAGCCAAAGAACTCACCCAGCGAACGCCTCCGCAAACGCCCCCGAACTCTGCGAAACCCCACTGCAATTGGTGGCCGCATCGTCCGAAGAAGCGTCACCACTCGAACACTGCTGATCCCGGAACGTCGACCACATCGACACCCAAGCGATCTTCTTCGACTCGGCAAACGCACGGACCTGCGCCGCGTCCGAGAGGCTGAACGTCTCACTGGCCACGTCGTTGTCCCCGATCATCGACGTCAACGCGAGCCCCTGCCAGGCCCCCGCACTCGACAGCCCGAACACATCCTGCAGTTGATCGTGGGTCGCCTTGGCGGACGTCTCGGCGTAGTCGCCCATGTCCCCGGAGTACGAACTCCCGTAATTCATGGTCATGATGTTGACCGTGGAGACCGTCACGGAGTTGTCGTTGGCGGACTCCAGCAGCGCCACACCGTCCGAATCCAGCCCGGACGGCATGACCGGCAGCGTGAAGGACACTTTCAGGTCACCGCGCTCCTTCTGGAGCAGCGCGATCGCCTTGGACCGCAGCGCCACCGACGCGGAGTCGGTCAGCGCGTCCCCCTCGATGTCGAAGTCGGCCTGGGTGGACCCGGCGGCGTCGAGCGCCGCCCCGTACGCCGCCGCGAGCGCGCTCGCGCTGCCGCAGACCTCCGCCAGCTCCTTGCCGGACGCCCCGCCGAACGAGACGCGCACACTCGCGCCGGACTCCTTCAACGCCGAGATCCGGGACTTCACGGCGGCCTTGTCGATGGCGTCCGTGCCGTTCCACTTGGCCGTGCAGTTGGTGCCGTCGGAGATCACGAAGGCCAGGTTGTACGTGGTCGGAGACCCCGTCGAGTCCGTCGCGGAGGCCTCCGTGGCGCTCACGTAGGGCGCGTACGAGGTGCTGGACGAGGTGTCGGAGGAGGACGCGCTCTCGGAGGGCGCCGCACTCGTCCGCGGAGCCCGGGAGGTCTGCGCGGGCGCCGCGTCCGTGGTACCCGTACCACCGGACGAGCACCCCGCCGCCGCCAGAGCAAACAGGCAGGTGAGCCCGGCAGCCGGCCTCAGATAACCCCTCATTGCGTATGCACCCGCTCTCGTGATTTCTGTCTCAGGACCGAAACAAAGTGCGATTCGGGAGTTCCAAGGTGGCACATCCGAGGGTGATTTCCGAATACAGGAAGCGCATGGGTAACCCATGAGTAGCGGTACGCGAATCGGGCAAGCCGGGTCGCGAATCGGTACACAAGGTAAATATGTATCGACCCTGGGCTGCGCGGATGTTCAAGGATTCTCTCAGGGAATGGACAGCTTGGGCCAAGTTTCATGGGCGCCTCACATGAGAACCAGAGAATTGGCCACATAAAGGAGCCCTAATATCCGGGGAATGCAATCCGAGTCAGCCATCGAAAACAGTCAAGGGCGCGGCCGCCGCCGCAAACGCGGCAGCGCGTCCGAAGACGGTCCCGTGTTCGTTGACAACTCCGGGCGCAGAGCACGTCTGCTGCGCAGGTTCGGCATGCTCGTCGGCGCCGTCTGCTTCGGTTACGCGGTCGTCCTCGGGATGGCCTTCATGGGCTGGGGCACCTCGCTGACCCCGTCCTCGCTCTTCCCGTTCGGCGGCGGCCAGGCCGGCTCCGCACCCGGGGGCAACCTTCGGCCGCAGGGCGGCGTGGCCCCCACCGGCAGGCCGACCGGCACCCCGCCGTCGGGCCTGCGCACGGGCACGGCCCCCTCCTCGGTCGCTTCCCCGGCCGCATCCGCGTCCGCTTCCACCGGCGCCAACTGACCGGAACGGACCCACCTCCATGACTTCGACGACGCCTTCACGCGGCCGCCGGCGCGCCCCCACCAAGATGGAGCGGGCGGCCGGCAAGGCCGCGGCGCTGCAGAAACCGCGTGTGATCCTCGCCCTGCTGCTCCTGCTGGGGCTCACCAGCGTGATGCTGCTCGACGGCTATCTGCGTTCCGAGATCGGCAACGACGCGCGGGTGCGCGACGGCGCGGCCTACGACAAGGTGCCGCAGAAGATCCTCGACGGCGGTCCGCTCCTGACGTTCACGGGCGGCACGGCCAAGACCCAGTCCGTTCCGAAGAAGACCATCGTGCTCACCTTCGACGACGGTCCGACCCCGACCTGGACTCCCCAGATCCTCAAGGTGCTCGACGACAACGACGTCGAGGCCACCTTCTTCATGGTCGGCTCGATGGTCTCCCGCTATCCGGGCGTCGTGAAGGACCTCGTGGACCAGGGCAACGAGGTCGGCATCCACACCTTCACCCACGTCGACCTCTCCTACCAGGGCACGGGCCGGCTCCAGCGCGAGCTGAAGCAGACCCAGCTCGCACTCGCGGGTGCGGCGGGGATCACGACGACGCTGTTCCGGGCCCCGTACTCCTCGGAGATCAACGCCGTCGACAACTACAGCTGGCCCGTCTACAAGGAGATCGGCAACCTCGGCTACACCAGCGTCTTCGTCGACACCGACAGCGACGACTGGAAGAAGCCGGGCGTCTCGAAGATCGTCCAGTGGGCCACGCCGAAGAACGACAAGGGCGCCGTCGTCCTCATGCACGACGCGGGCGGCGACCGCTCGGAGACGGTCAAGGCGCTCGACACGTACATCAAGAAGATGAAGGCGAAGGGGTACTCCTTCACCACCGTCAGCGGCGCGATGGCGAAGCTGAACGGGGCGCAGAACGGTGCCGGCCGCACGGGCACCGCCGGTTCCGGACAGGCCGTCGAGGCCGGAGTCGGACAGACCGGTGCGGGTGCGGGTGCGGGTGCGGGTGCCGGAGCGGGGGCCGGTGCCGGTGCCGGTGCGCTGGGCGAGCAGCCGGGCGGCGCGCAGTCCGCGCCCGGTTCGGGCTCCGCCAACAGCTCCGCCAACAACTCCTCCAACAAGGTGAACATCGAGCAGTCCGGCCAGCAGAAGGCCACCGGCTCGACCCTCTACGAGGGCAAGGCCCTCATCTACGCGGTCGCGGTCGCCGAATGGGTCCTGCCGCTGCTCTCCTGGCTGTTGCTGGTCGTCGGCATCTCCGTCATGGGCCGCTTCGGGATGATGCTGATCCTCGCCCGCCGCCACTACAGACAGCGCAACAGGAAACGCGGCAAGGGCGGCAAGTTCAGCTGGGGCCCGACGGTCACCAGGCCGGTGACGGTGATCGTGCCCGCGTACAACGAGAAGGAGTGCATCGCCAACACGCTCCACTCGCTGGCGCAGAGCACCCATCCGATCGAGATCATCGTCGTCGACGACGGCTCCACGGACGGCACCAAGGAGATCGCCGAGTCGCTGGGCCTGCCCAACGTCCGGGTCATCCGCCAGGAGAACGCGGGCAAACCGGCCGCCCTCAACAACGGTGTCCGCAACGCCAGTTACGACATCGTCGTGATGATGGACGGCGACACCGTCTTCGAACCGGACGCCGTGCACCAGCTCGTGCAACCCTTCGCGGACCCGGGCATCGGCGCGGTCGCGGGCAACGCCAAGGTCGGCAACCGCAACACCATCATCGGCGCCTGGCAGCACATCGAGTACGTGATGGGCTTCAACCTCGACCGCCGCATGTACGACCTGCTGCGCTGCATGCCCACCATCCCGGGCGCGATCGGCGCGTTCCGCCGCGACGCGGTCCTCGAGGTCGGCGGCATGAGCGAGGACACGCTCGCCGAGGACACCGACATCACCATCGCGATGCACCGCGCGGGCTGGCGGGTCGTCTACCAGGAGCACGCCAGGGCCTGGACCGAGGCGCCGAGTTCGCTGAAGCAGCTGTGGTCGCAGCGCTACCGCTGGTCGTACGGCACCATGCAGGCGCTGTGGAAGCACCGCAAGTCGCTGACGGACAAGGGTCCGTCGGGCCGCTTCGGCCGCATCGGCATGCCGCTCGTCGTGATCTTCCAGATCATCACGCCGGTCCTCGCTCCGCTCATCGACGTGTTCACCATCTACTCGATGATCTTCGTGGACTTCTGGGCCTCACTGCTGGCCTGGCTGGCGGTGCTGGTCGTCCAACTCGTCTGCGCCGCCTACGCGTTCCGCCTCGACCGCGAGAAGTACCGCTACCTCGCGATGCTGCCGCTGCAGCAGCTCGCCTACCGCCAGATGATGTACCTCGTCCTGATCCACTCCTCCGTGACCGCCCTGACCGGCGGCCGCCTCCGCTGGCAGAAGCTCAAGCGCACGGGTGAGGTCGGGACCCCGGCAGGAGTGAGCTGACATGAGCTGGGGCTCGGAACAACAGCGGTACCAGGGATATGAGGGGTACCAGGGCCAGCAGGAGTACCAAGGCCAGCAGGGCCAGCAGGGCCAGCAGGGCCAGCAGGGATATGACTATGGGTACGGGCAGCAGCCCGATCCCTACGGCCAGGGCCGGCAGCCTCAGATCCCCCAGCAGTACGGCTACGGCCAGGGGTACGTCGACCATGGCCAGGTGTACGTCACCGAGACGGCACCCCTGCCGGTGACCGAGCCGGAGCCCGCGGCGGACGCCGCCGTCCGGACCGAGCCCGGCCCTGACGCCGGGGAGCCCGAAAGCCCCGCCGCCGACCCGGCGCCGAAGGCCAAGGCCACCGGACGCGACCGTTACTTCGACGCGCTGCGCGCCGTCGCGCTGGTCCGTGTCGTGGCGTACCACACCTTCGGGTGGGCCTGGGCCGGCCTGGCCTTCCCGTCGATGGGCGTGATGTTCGCGCTCGCCGGTTCGCTGATGGCCAAGTCCCTGGAGCGCCCCGCGCTGAAGGTGGTCAAGAGCCGGATGCGACGGCTGCTGCCGCCCTTCTGGTTCTGGGGCTTCTTCGTCGTGGTGGCGATGCTGATCCACGACTGGATGCCGGGCTGGCAGATCGTCTTCTGGATCGTGCCGGTCGGCGACCCGCCGGGCAACCAGTGGGGCATCCAGGCCTGGGAGATCCTCTGGTACCTGCGGACGTATCTCTGGTTCGTCCTGATGTCCCCGCTGCTCCTCAAGGTCTTCCGCAAGGCCCCCGTCCCGGTCCTGCTCCTCTCCCTCGCCCCGATCCTGGTCTTCCAGTACGCCTGGCAGCCTCCGGACAACCGCTTCGGCAGCGGCCTGACGGACTTCGCCACCTTCCTGTTCTGCTGGCTGGTCGGCTTCGCGCACCGCGAGGGCGTGCTCCAGCGGCTCAAGCCCGCCCTGGTGATCCTGGCGTCGCTCGCCCTCCTGACGTACGGCGGCTGGTACGCCTTCGCGCACCAGGCGGAGTTCGGTACGTACGACCTGGACGAGGTCCCCGTCGCACAGACCTTCTGGTCGGCCGGCTTCGTGACCCTGCTGATGTACTTCAAGGCGTACTACAACGTCGACTTCGCCTGGCTCGCCCGCTTCAAACGGCTCGACCGGATCGTGACGATCTTCAACGGGCGGGCGGTGACGATCTATCTCTGGCACGAGATCGCCCTTGTGCTCGCGGTCCCGCTGATCGACCAGTTCTGGAAGGTGCCCGCCTTCGAGAAGTGGCTGCCGCTGGAGAGCCAGTGGTTCCTGTTCGGCATCGGCTGGGTGCTGATCTGGGTCGCCATCCCGCTGGTCGGCTGGGTCGAGGACGTGGCCGCCAAGAAGAAGCCGAAGCTGCTCCCCTGAAGGGGCGTGTGAGACCGGCGTACGGGCCGGGCGCCGCAGAGTCGCCCGGTCCGTGCTGCCACAATGGGGGAGTGACCCGCGCATCCCTGGACAAGCAGCCGCACGAAGTCGCCTCGATGTTCGACGACGTGGCGGAACGGTACGACCTGACGAACGACGTGCTGTCGCTCGGCCAGGACCGGGTGTGGCGCAAGGAGGTCGCGAAGGCGGTCGACGCGCGCCCCGCGCAGAAGATCCTGGACCTGGCGGCCGGTACGGCGACCTCGTCGCTCCCCTTCGCCCGCACCGGCGCGTACGTCGTGCCCTGCGACTTCTCCCTCGGCATGCTGCGGGTCGGCAAGAAGAACCACCCCTGGCTGCCGCTGACCGCGGGCGACGCGACGAAGCTGCCCTTCAAGGACGACACCTTCGACGCGGTGACGATCTCCTTCGGCCTGCGCAACGTCCAGGAGACCGACACGGCGCTGAGCGAGCTGTACCGGGTGACCAAGCCCGGCGGCCGGGTCGTGATCTGCGAGTTCTCGCACCCCACCTGGGCGCCGTTCCGCACGGTCTACACCGAGTACCTGATGCGCGCGCTGCCGTCGGTCGCCCGTGCCGTGTCCTCCAACCCCGACGCGTACGTCTATCTCGCCGAGTCCATCCGCGCCTGGCCGAACCAGCCCGAGCTCGCCGAGAAGCTGCGCAAGGCAGGCTGGTCGAAGGTGGCCTGGCGGAACCTGACGGGCGGCGTGGTGGCCCTGCACCGAGGCTTCAAGGCCGCCTGACGGCCCGGCCGGGCGACCTGCCGCACCCGGCTCTCGCGAGTGCCCGGTTCACCTGAGCACCTCGAAGGAATTTCCGGGCTCGTCGAGCTCGCGGCGCATTCCGCCCGACGGCGGACGAGGCAGGCGCGGCTCGCGCACTCCCGCGCCGCCCTCCGCGTCACCGAGGTCGAACCACACGGTGACCACGGCCCCGCGCGGTACCTCGGAGCCGGGCGGCGGAAACTGGCGTACGACGTAGTCGACGACCGTGAGATGGAAGTCGGGACGGTCGGGCGCGACGAGCAGCACACCTCGCGCCTCGGCCGTCTCACGTGCGTCCACGGCCATCAGGCCGATGAGCCGCGGCACGCGCACTTCGGGTGTCTCGGGTGTTATACGCACAGACGTCACCCCCAGCGGTACCGGAAGGGTAAGCCCGCGCCGGGCCCTTTCGGAAGCCGTCAGAGGGCGAGGCGGTAGCAGTGCGCGGGCTCGGCCGTCGCGGGATGGGTGAAGACCTCGGACAGTTCCATGCCGACGCGTCGGGTCACGGCGATGGAGCGCTCGTTGCCCTGTCTGACCACGGCGACGACATCCGAGACGCCCGCCGCGCGCACCCGCTCCAGAGTGGTGAGCATGGCGGTGGTGACGTACCCCTTGCCCCAATGCGCCCTGCCGAGCCGCCACCCGATCTCGATCTCCCCCTTCGGTCCCCACTCGCGCGGCCACGGCTGCGCCCCGGTGAAGCCCAGCACCTCACCTTCCGCGTCGACCAGGGTCCACAGACAGAAACCGAGTTCGGCGTCGTGCCGGCGCTGCCGTGCGGTGAGCTCCTCGTACACCGACAGTTCGGCCGCCTTCCCACCGTGGAACTCCATGACCTCGGGGTCGGCGAAGATCCGGTGCCAGGCGAACGCGTCCTCGTCGGTGGGGACACGCAGCCGTACGTCGGGGAGAGCTCGGTTCACGGGGCAACCCTTCAGCCAGGTGATCAGTACCGCTGCATAGACTGCCCATGTCCAGTGCCCGTCAGCACGCAGATTTCGAGTCTTGGGGAGACCCCGCCGTGACCGAGCCCCAACCCCTCTCCGAAAACACCGCAGATGTGATCGTCGTCGGGGCTGGACCAGCCGGTTCCACGACCGCGTACTACCTGGCGAAGGCCGGACTCGACGTCCTGCTCCTGGAGAAGACCGCGTTCCCGAGGGAGAAGGTCTGCGGTGACGGCCTGACCCCGCGCGCCACCAAGCAGCTCGTTTCCATGGGGATCGACATCTCCGAAGAGGCCGGCTGGCTGCGCAACAAGGGCCTGCGCATCATCGGCGGCGGCGTCCGCCTCCAGCTGGACTGGCCGGATCTCGCCTCCTACCCGGACTACGGACTCGTCCGCAAGCGCGACGACTTCGACGAGCAGCTGGCCCGGCAGGCGCAGAAGGCGGGCGCGCGGCTGTACGAGCGCTGCAACGTCGGCGCCCCCATCATCGACGACCGCACCGGCCGCATCACGGGCGTGCACGCGAAGCTGGGCGACGCGGGGGAGAAGCGCGAGGTCACCTTCCACGCGCCGCTGGTCGTCGCCGCCGACGGCAACTCCACCCGCCTGTCCCTGGCGATGGGCCTGCACCGCCGCGAGGACCGCCCGATGGGTGTCGCGGTCCGTACGTACTTCACGTCCCCGCGCCACGAGGACGACTACCTGGAGTCCTGGCTGGAGCTGTGGGACCGGCGGGGCGCCGAGGACCGTCTGCTGCCCGGCTACGGCTGGATCTTCGGCATGGGCGACGGCACCTCGAACGTCGGCCTCGGCGTGCTCAACACCTCCGACTCCTTCAAGGAGCTGGACTGGCGCGAGGTCCTGAAGGCCTGGTGCGCGTCCATGCCGGAGGACTGGGGCTACACGCCGGAGAACATGACCGGCCCGATCCGCGGTGCCGCCCTCCCCATGGCCTTCAACCGCCAACCGCACTACACCAAGGGTCTGCTGCTGGTCGGCGACGCCGGCGGACTGGTCAACCCCTTCAACGGCGAGGGCATCGCCTACGCCATGGAGTCCGGCCAGATCGCCGCGGACGTCATCGTGCAGGCCCACGCCCGCTCGACGCCCGCCCAGCGAGAACTGGCCCTCCAGCGCTACCCCCGTGTCCTCAAGGACACCTACGGCGGCTACTACACCCTCGGCCGCGCCTTCGTGAAGCTCATCGGCAACCCGAAGGTCATGAAGATCGCGGCCCAGCGCGGCCTGACCCACCCGCTCCTGATGAAGTTCACCCTCAAGATGCTCGCGAACCTCACGGACCCGACCGGCGGCGACGCGATGGACCGCATCATCAACGGCCTCTCGAAGGTGGCGCCGAAGGCCTGACGCCGTCAGGGGGCCGCCCGGGGGCCCGGGCGGCCTCCGGGGACGCTCTCGCCCTCCCCGGGACAGCACGACGAGGCCGCCACCGACTCGGGTGGCGGCCTTCATGCCGTATGACTCACAAGGTCCCGCGACTCAGAGAACGCGCACCGCGCCCGTGGCCGGGTAGCCCGAAAGGTTCTGAATCACCACACCCTTGGAGGGGTTGGCCGCGTCCAGGTACTGGCCGTTACCGATGTACACACCCACGTGGTACGCCGAACCGGCCGAACCCCAGTACAGGATGTCGCCGACCTGGACGTTGGACAGCGAGACCGGCGTACCGGACGTCGACTGGTCCTGCGAGACGCGCGGCAGGTCGACACCGACCTGCCGGAACGCGGCCTGCACGAGGCCGGAGCAGTCCCACGCGTTGGGGCCCGTACCGCCCATCACGTAGGCGTCGCCGACCTGAGCCTTGAGGAAGGCGATGACGGTGGCGACACTGCCGCTGGCCGGGGCGGAGACGGTCGAACTCGAGGAGCCCGAGGAGCCCGCGGAGCTGGACAGGACGGTCCGCGTGGACGACCGGGAGGCGGCCTGGGCGGCCGCGGCCTTCCGCGCGTCCTCGGCCTTCTTCTTGGCCTCGGCCTTCTTCTTGGCGTCCGCGAGGTCCGCCTTGGCCTGCTTCGCGGCCTTTGCGGCGGCCGCGTCGCGCTCGGCCTGCAGCTCGTAGTTCGCGGCTGCCTGCTGCGTGGCGTCCGCGGACTGCGCCAACTGAGTAGCCAGGTCGGCCGTCAGGGTGGGCAGTTCGAGGGTCTGAGTAACGGGCTCGGCCGCGTTCGCCGAACCAGACGCACCGGCCACGGCCAAGGTGCTGAGAACGCCACCGGCAACTCCGGCACGCATCGCTAGCGTCGAGGCGTTGCGGCGGGGCTTCCGGTGGTTGCGTATGTGAGCGGTGTGGGACATGGGTACAACCGGTATCAGGGACTCCCTCATACCTTCAAGAAACGTGTGGTGCGCCACAGTTGTTCAATCCGCGGCCGAATCCGCGTCGCGCCACTTCTTATTGACGCCGTAACGGGCATTCCGGACAGAGATGATCAAGCCTGTGATCATGTGCTTTCCGCATTACGTCCGAATTGCCCTCTGCCTACCATTGGTTGCAGCCTGTGGCCAAGGTCGGCTTATCTGACCCATAGATCCATGTGACACAGGTCACGGAACGGTCACCGGGCCGGCGGCGTCTCGCGCGCACCTCTCGACTGCCCCGCGCTCGTGAATGCATGCACGCGCCGACGCCCGTCCACATCCATCCAGACCCCTCCCCCTGATGTGTGAACGCGCTCCTCTATCAAGCCCCCGCGTCCAGCACCAATTTGCATGCGTCGGAAGTCTCTTGATATGGAGACGCCGCCTCGGACCTGTGATGACGAGCGGAAATGTCACATCTCGTGATCGCGCGGACGCTTCGCGTATGAAGATCACTGCTCATCCGACTTCATGATCCTTCGTCAGGTGGTGGAGATCACAAAGCTTGTGCAATACCCCGTGTCGCAGATCACAGACCGGCGGGCATAAGATGCGAGGCAGTTGGGCTTGTGACCTGCTTCACATGTACGCGATCTTCGTCGGGACGCACGGGGTTCGTGGGACAGGTGGGGCGGAAGTGCTTGCCTGATGCAACCGCCAGCAGTCAGTGCCGACTGAGAGGAGCGAGGAGCGTGAACGCGTATGCGCCGATCCTCGTACTGGGAGCCCTCGGGGCAGGCTTTGCGATCTTCTCCGTGGTCATGGCCACGCTTATCGGTCCAAAGCGATACAACCGGGCCAAGCTCGAGGCCTACGAGTGCGGTATCGAGCCGACCCCCACGCCGGCCGGCGGCGGGCGCTTCCCTATCAAGTACTACCTGACGGCGATGCTCTTCATCGTCTTCGACATCGAGATCGTCTTCCTCTACCCCTGGGCCGTCACCTTCGACGCCCTGGGTGTTTTCGGGCTCGTGGAGATGCTGCTCTTCGTGCTCACCGTCTTCGTCGCGTACGCGTACGTATGGCGGCGCGGCGGCCTGGAATGGGACTGAGGGGCCTTTAAGACATGGGACTCGAAGAAAAGCTGCCGAGCGGATTCCTGCTGACCACCGTCGAGCAGGCCGCGGGCTGGGTGCGCAAGGCGTCCGTCTTCCCCGCCACGTTCGGACTCGCCTGCTGCGCCATCGAGATGATGACGACCGGCGCGGGCCGCTACGACCTTGCGCGCTTCGGCATGGAGGTCTTCCGCGGCTCACCGCGCCAGGCCGACCTCATGATCGTTGCCGGCCGCGTCAGTCAGAAGATGGCGCCGGTGCTGCGGCAGGTCTATGACCAGATGCCCAACCCCAAGTGGGTGATCTCCATGGGGGTCTGTGCCTCATCGGGCGGAATGTTCAACAACTACGCCATTGTGCAGGGCGTCGACCACATCGTCCCGGTCGACATCTATTTGCCCGGCTGTCCGCCGCGCCCCGAGATGCTGATGGACGCGATCCTCAAGCTCCACCAGAAGATCCAGACCTCCAAGCTCGGCGTGAACGCCGAGGAGGCGGCCCGCGAGGCGGAGGAAGCGGCGCTCAAGGCGCTCCCCACCATCGAGATGAAGGGCCTGCTGCGGTGAGCGACGCGAACGGCAACGGGGTGAACCCCGAGAAGGACCTCGGCGCCTCGAACCTCCCCGGCCAGCGCGGCGAGGGCGGCGAGGAGATCCGCGTTCAGCGCGGCATGTTCGGCGCCAACAACGGCGGCGACACCACCGGCTACGGAGGCCTGGTCCGCTCCGTCCGGCTCCCCGGCCCGGCCACCCGCCCCTACGGCGGCTGGTTCGACGAGGTCGCCGACGAGCTGGACGGCGCCCTGGAGGAACAGGGACTCGTCCCCGACAACGTCATCGAGAAGACCATCGTCGACCGCGACGAGCTCACCTTCCACATCGAACGCGAGTACCTGGTCCGGGTCGCCCAGACCCTCCGCGACGACCCGGCCCTGCGCTTCGAACTGTGCACGGGCGTGAGCGGAGTGCACTACCCCAGCGACAAGGGCCGGGAGCTGCACGCCGTCTACCATTTGCGCTCGATCACCCACAACCGGCTGATCCGCCTCGAGGTCAGCGCCCCCGACGCCGACCCGCACGTCCCCTCGCTCGTCTCCGTCTACCCGACGAACGACTGGCACGAGCGCGAGACGTACGACTTCTTCGGCCTGATCTTCGACGGCCACCCGGCACTGACGCGGATCATGATGCCGGACGACTGGCAGGGCCACCCGCAGCGCAAGGACTACCCCCTCGGTGGCATCCCCATCGAGTACAAGGGCGCCCAGATCCCTGCTCCGGACCAGCGGAGGTCGTACTCATGAGCACGCAGACCCCTTCTTCCGGCGCGTCCGCCGCGGCGGCGCGGGAAACGACCGAGGGCACCGTATATACGGTCACCGGTGGCGACTGGGACGAGATCGCCCAGTCCGCGGCGAAGTCCGACGACGAACGCATCATCGTCAACATGGGCCCGCAGCACCCGTCCACCCACGGCGTGCTCCGGCTCATCCTGGAGATCGACGGTGAGACGGTCACCGAGGCCCGCTGCGGCATCGGCTACCTCCACACCGGCATCGAGAAGAACCTCGAGTTCCGCACGTGGACCCAGGGGACCACGTTCGTGACGCGCATGGACTATCTGACGCCGTTCTTCAACGAGACGGCCTACTGCCTCGCCGTCGAGAAGCTCCTCGGCATCGAGGACCAGATCCCCGACCGCGCCACGATCATCCGCGTCCTGCTGATGGAGCTGAACCGACTCTCCTCCCATCTGGTGTGCATCGCCACCGGAGGCATGGAACTCGGTGCCACCACGATCATGATCTACGGGTTCCGTGATCGTGAACTCATTCTCGACATCTACGAGCTGATCACCGGCCTGCGGATGAACCACGCGTACATCCGCCCCGGCGGACTCGCCCAGGACCTGCCGCCCGGCGCGGTGGACCAGATTCGCGAGTTCGTGAAGAAGATGCACAAGAACCTTCCCGAGTACGACAAGCTCGCCACCGGGAACCCCATCTTCAAGGCACGTATGCAGGACGTCGGCTACCTCGACCTGGCCGGCTGCATGGCCCTCGGCGCCACCGGCCCGATCCTGCGCTCCGCGGGCCTGCCGCACGACCTGCGCAAGGCCCAGCCGTACTGCGGCTACGAGACGTACGACTTCGAGATCCCGACCGCCGACACCTGCGACTCCTACGGGCGCTTCCTGATCCGCCTGGAGGAAATGCGCCAGTCGCTGCACATCGTCGAGCAGTGTCTGGACCGGCTGCAGCCCGGCCCGGTCATGGTCGCCGACAAGAAGATCGCCTGGCCGGCCCAGCTCGCACTGGGCCCCGACGGTCTCGGCAACTCCCTCGACCACATCAAGAAGATCATGGGCACCTCCATGGAGGCCCTGATCCACCACTTCAAGCTGGTGACCGAGGGCTTCCGCGTCCCGCCGGGACAGGCGTACGCGGCGGTCGAGTCGCCCAAGGGCGAGCTCGGGGTGCACGTCGTGTCCGACGGAGGCACCCGCCCCTACCGGGTCCATTTCCGTGACCCGTCCTTCACCAATCTGCAGGCCATGGCGGCGATGTGCGAGGGCGGCCAGGTCGCCGACGTCATCGTCGCCGTCGCGTCCATCGACCCCGTGATGGGAGGCGTCGACCGGTGACCACCACCCCCGAGGGCGTCAGCCTGGGCATGCCCCAACTGCCCGCGCCCGACTATCCGGACGACGTCCGAGCCCGGCTCGAGGCGGACGCGCGCGAGATCGTCGCCCGCTACCCGGACTCCCGTTCGGCGCTCCTTCCGTTGCTGCATCTCGTGCAGTCGGAGGAGGGCCATGTCACGCGCACGGGGCAGCGGTTCTGCGCGGACGTACTGAACCTGACCACGGCCGAGGTCACCGCTGTCGCGACCTTCTACTCGATGTACCGGCGCAAGCCGAGCGGTGACTACCAGGTGGGTGTGTGCACGAACACCCTGTGCGCGGTCATGGGCGGCGACGCGATCTTCGAGGCCCTGCAGGACCACCTGGGCGTCGGCAACGGCGAGACCACCGACGACGGCAAGGTCACGCTGGAGCACATCGAGTGCAACGCGGCCTGCGACTTCGCACCGGTCGTGATGGTCAACTGGGAGTTCTTCGACAACCAGACCGTGGCCTCCGCGAAGCGCCTCGTGGACGACCTGCGCACGGGAGCACAGGTCGCACCCACCCGCGGCGCCCCCTTGTGCACCTTCAAGGACACCGCGCGGATCCTGGCGGGCTTCCCCGACGAGCGCGAGGGAGCCGTGGAGGCGGGCGGCAGCGCGGGCCCCGCCTCACTGATCGGTCTCCGCCTGGCCAAGGGGGAGAGCGTCCACGCGCGCGTGGTCCACCCACGAGGCGGCCGGGCACCGCAGGACCAGCCGCCGGCCGAGCACCTGAGCTCGCACGACGCGCCGCAGGACACATCGGCCTCCGATCCGTCGCACCCGGCGGGTCCCGCAGCCGAGGAGGGGGAGTGATGACGTTGGCACCCGAGATCGACGAGACCAGCCCGGAGAAGCTGCTCGCACCCGTGCTGTCGGCCTTCTGGGACGAGGAGAAGTCCTGGTCGCTGGACGTCTACCGGAGGCACGAGGGGTACGAGGGGCTGCGCAAGGCGCTGGCCATGTCGCCGGACGACCTGATCGCGTACGTCAAGGACTCCGGTCTGCGCGGCCGGGGCGGCGCGGGATTCCCCACAGGAATGAAGTGGCAGTTCATTCCTCAGGGCGATGGCAAACCTCACTATCTAGTTGTCAACGCCGACGAATCGGAACCGGGAACCTGCAAGGACATCCCGCTCCTCTTCGCGAACCCGCACAGCCTCATCGAGGGCATTGTGATCGCGTGTTATGCCATCCGGTCTTCGCATGCGTTCATCTATCTCCGCGGTGAAGTCGTCCCCGTGTTGCGGCGGTTGCACGAGGCCGTTCGAGAGGCCTACGCGGCGGGCTACCTGGGCGAGAACATCCTCGGCAGCGGACTCGACCTCAAGCTCACCGTGCACGCGGGCGCGGGCGCGTACATCTGCGGTGAGGAGACCGCACTGCTCGACTCGCTCGAAGGCCGCCGTGGTCAACCGCGGCTCCGTCCCCCCTTCCCAGCCGTCGCGGGCCTCTACGCGTGCCCGACTGTGGTGAATAACGTCGAGTCGATCGCGTCAGTTCCCGCAATCCTCCGAAAAGGCAAGGAATGGTTCAGGTCGATGGGCAGCGAGAAGTCCCCGGGCTTCACGCTGTACTCGCTCAGCGGCCACGTCGCCAGCCCCGGCCAGTACGAGGCTCCGCTCGGCATCACACTCCGTCAACTCCTTGAGATGAGCGGCGGGATGCGCCCCGGCCACCGGTTGAAGTTCTGGACGCCGGGCGGCTCCTCGACCCCGATGTTCACCGACGAGCACCTAGACGTCCCTCTTGATTACGAAGGAGTGGGTGCCGCGGGTTCCATGCTCGGCACAAAAGCACTCCAGTGTTTCGACGAGACGACCTGCGTCGTGCGGGCGGTCACCCGGTGGACCGAGTTCTACGCCCACGAGTCCTGCGGCAAGTGCACACCCTGCCGCGAAGGGACGTACTGGCTCGTGCAGTTGCTGCGCGACATCGAGGCCGGCAAGGGCGTCATGTCGGACCTCGACAAGCTCAACGACATCGCCGACAACATCAACGGCAAGTCGTTCTGCGCCCTCGGCGACGGCGCCGCCTCGCCGATCTTCTCCTCGCTCAAGTACTTCCGCGAGGAGTACGAGGAGCACATCACGGGCCGCGGCTGCCCCTTTGACCCGGCCAAGTCCACGGCTTGGGCCGACCGCACGGAGGTGAACGCATGACGGTGACCACCAGCGCTCCCTCGGGAGGGGGAGAGGCGGCGGTTCCGCCGGAGGATCTCGTCTCGCTGACGATCGACGGAGCCGAGATCAGCGTGCCCAAGGGCACCCTGGTCATCCGGGCCGCCGAACAGCTCGGCATCGAAATCCCCCGATTCTGCGACCATCCGCTGCTCGACCCGGCCGGCGCCTGCCGCCAGTGCATCGTCGAGGTCGAGGGCCAGCGCAAGCCCATGGCGTCCTGCACGATCACGTGTACGGACGGAATGGTGGTGAAGACTCATCTCACCTCGCCCGTCGCCGAAAAGGCCCAGCACGGTGTGATGGAGCTGCTGCTCATCAACCACCCGCTGGACTGCCCGGTCTGCGACAAGGGCGGCGAGTGCCCGCTGCAGAACCAGGCGATGTCGCACGGCAACGCCGAATCCCGCTTCGAGGGCAAGAAGCGGACCTACGAGAAGCCGGTCCCGATCTCCACGCAGGTACTGCTCGACCGCGAGCGGTGCGTGCTGTGCGCCCGCTGCACCCGCTTCTCCAACCAGATCGCGGGCGACCCGATGATCGAGCTGATCGAGCGGGGCGCGCTCCAGCAGGTCGGCACCGGCGAGGGCGACCCGTTCGAGTCGTACTTCTCCGGGAACACCATCCAGATCTGCCCGGTGGGCGCGCTGACCTCGGCGGCGTATCGCTTCCGGTCGCGTCCGTTCGACCTCGTCTCCTCGCACTCGGTCTGCGAGCACTGCGCGGGCGGCTGCGCGACCCGCACCGACCACCGGCGCGGCAAGGTCATGCGGCGCCTGGCCTCCCCCGACCCCGAGGTCAACGAGGAGTGGCTCTGCGACAAGGGGCGGTTCGGGTTCCGGTACGCGCAGCAGCGGGACCGGCTCGAGACACCCCTCGTACGGGGTGAGTCGGGTGAACTGGAGCCCGCTTCCTGGCCCGAGGCCCTGGAGGCGGCGGCCCGGGGACTGTCGGCGGCCCGCGGCCGGACCGGCGTCCTGACCGGTGGCCGCCTCACCGTCGAGGACGCCTACGCCTACAGCAAGTTCGCGCGCGTGGCCCTCGACACGAACGACATCGACTTCCGCGCGCGCGTGCACAGTGCCGAGGAGGCCGACTTCCTGGCCTCCCGGGTCGCCGGACACGGACGGGACCTCGACGGTACGGGCCTCACGTACACCTCTTTGGAGAAGGCGCCCGCCGTCCTGCTCGTCGGCTTCGAGTCCGAGGAAGAGGCGCCCGGAGTCTTCCTGCGGCTGCGCAAGGCCTGGCGCGGACACGGACAGAAGACCTTCTCGCTCGCCACGTACGCGACACGCGGCCTGAAGAAGGCGGGCGGCACGCTGCTGCCCGCCGCGCCCGGTACCGAGACCGAGTGGCTGGACGCCCTCGCGAGCGGCGTCGGCGTGGAGGGCGACGGTGCCAGGGCCGCCGAGGCGCTGCGCTCCGAGGGCGCGGTGATCGTCGTCGGCGAGCGGCTCGCGGGCGTGGCGGGCGGCCTCACCGCCGCCGTACGGGCCGCGTCCGCGACCGGCGCCACGCTGGTGTGGATCCCGCGCCGGGCCGGGGAGCGCGGCGCGATCGAGGCGGGCGCGCTGCCGTCGCTGCTGCCGGGCGGGCGTCCGGCCACCGACCCGCGCGCGCGGGAGGAGGTCGCGACCGCCTGGGGCGTCTCCGATCTCCCGCACCGCTACGGGCGCGACACCGGCCAGATCGTCGAGGCCGCCGTCGGCGGGGAGCTGCGGGCCCTGGTGGTGGCGGGCGTGGAGGTCGCCGACCTTCCCGACCCGGCACGCGCGCGTGCGGCCCTTTCCGAAGTCGGCTTCCTGGTGTCGCTCGAACTGCGGCCCGGTGAGGTCACCGAGCATGCGGATGTCGTCCTCCCGGTGGCCGCGGTCGCCGAGAAGGCGGGCACCTTCCTGAACTGGGAGGGCAGGGTGCGCTTCTTCGAGGCCGCGCTCAAGCCCGACCAGATGACCCGCCACCTGGCACCCACCGACGCGCGTGTCCTGCAGATGCTCGCCGACGCCATGGACGTACACCTGGGGCTGCCGGATCTGCGCACCACGCGCGGGGAGCTGGACCGGCTCGGTCCCTGGGGCGGCCTGCGGGCCACCGGGCCCGTGGAGATCGCGGCATCGCTGCCGCGTCCCGCCGCGGGGGAGGCCGTGCTCGCGGGCCACCGGCTGTTGCTCGACCAGGGCCGCCTCCAGGAGGGCGACGACGCGCTCGCCGGGACCCGGCATGCCGCACGCGCGCGTGTGTCGGCCGCCACGGCCGCCGAGGCGGGCGTCAAGGAAGGCGACCTCCTCGCGGTCACCAGTAGCGCCGGAACCGTCGAACTCCCGCTGCAGATCACCGAGATGCCCGACCGCGTGGTCTGGCTCCCGCTGAACTCCACCGGAGGGGGTGTCGCCTCCGACACGGGGGCGCTGCCCGGCGCACTCGTCCGCATCGGCCCGGCGACGCTCGTCACCGAGGCGCCCAAGGAGGTGGAGGCATGAGCAGTCTGTACCTCGCCACTGAAGACCTCTCCATGTTCGGCCGCGACCCCTGGTGGCTGGTGGTCGTCAAGGCGGTCTTCTGCTTCGCCTTCCTGATGATCACCGTGCTGTTCTCGATCGTGTGGGAGCGCAAGGTCGTCGCCTGGATGCAGCTGCGCATCGGACCCAACCGGCACGGCCCCTGGGGCATGCTCCAGTCGCTCGCCGACGGCGTCAAACTGATGCTCAAGGAAGACGTCATCGTCAAACGCGCGGACAAGGTGGTCTACATCCTCGCGCCGATCGTCGCGGCCATCCCGGCCTTCATGGCGATCGCGGTGATCCCCTTCGGACCCGCCGACAACGAGATCTCGATCTTCGGCCACCGCACCACGATGCAGCTCACGGACCTGCCGATCGCGATGCTCTACATCCTCGCGGTCGCCTCGGTGGGCATCTACGGGATCGTGCTCGCGGGCTGGAGTTCCGGATCCACCTACCCGCTGCTGGGCGGTCTGCGGTCCTGCGCGCAGATGATCTCGTACGAGATCGCCATGGGCGCCGCTTTCGCCTCGGTGTTCCTCTACTCCGGGTCGATGTCGACCTCGACGATCGTGGAACAGCAGCACGACCGCTGGTACATCATCCTGCTGCCGGTCTCGTTCCTGATCTACATCATCACGATGGTCGGCGAGACCAACCGCGCCCCCTTCGACATGCCGGAGTCCGAGGGCGACCTCGTCGGCGGTTTCAACACCGAGTACTCGTCCATCAAGTTCGCGCTGTTCATGCTCGCCGAGTACGTGAACATGGTGACGGTCTCGGCCGTGTCGACCACGCTCTTCCTGGGCGGCTGGCGGGCCCCCTGGCCCATCAGCACCTTCTGGGAGGGTGCCAACCACGGCTGGTGGCCGATGCTCTGGTTCGTGGTGAAGGTGCAGCTGCTGCTGTTCTTCTTCATCTGGCTGCGCGGCACGCTGCCGCGTGTCCGCTACGACCAGCTGATGAAGCTCGGCTGGAAGGTCCTCATCCCGGTCTCCGTGGTCTGGCTGATGCTCGTCGCGACCGTACGGACCCTCAAGAACGAGAACTACGACTTCGCCGACATCGCCCTCTACGTCGGCGGCGGTGTCCTCGTCCTGCTGCTGCTCTCGTTCGCCGTGGACATCTTCCGCGACAAACAGGGCGCCCAGGAAGCGCCCGCCGAGCCCGCCGCCTTCGACCCGATGGCCGGTGGATTCCCGGTGCCGCCACTGCCGGGACAGGAGCTGCCACCCGTGCCGCGGCGTCGCCCGCGCCGCGAGCGCGAGTTGATTGTCAGTGGTGGGTCCGATACTGCGAGTGACGGATCGAATGGCGGAACTCGTGACGGAAAGGAGGGGTCCGATGGCTGAGGAGCCGAAGGAGACCAAGCCCGGTTTCCAGAACCCCGTCGCCGGCTTCGGCGTGACCTTCAAGGCCATGTTCAAGAAGCGCCTGACGGAGCAGTACCCGGAGCAGCAGAAGACCACCGCCCCGCGGTTCCATGGCCGGCACCAGCTCAACCGCCACCCGGACGGTCTGGAGAAGTGCATCGGCTGCGAGCTGTGCGCCTGGGCCTGCCCCGCGGACGCCATCTATGTGGAGGGCGCGGACAACACCGAAGAGGAGCGCTACTCGCCGGGCGAGCGGTACGGCCGCGTCTACCAGATCAACTACGCCCGCTGCATCCTGTGCGGCCTGTGCATCGAGGCGTGCCCCACCCGCGCGCTCACGATGACGAACGAGTTCGAGCTAGCCGACTCCAGCCGCGCCAACCTCATCTACACCAAGGAGCAGCTGCTCGCCGGGCTCGAGGAGGGCATGGTCGACACACCGCACTCGATCTTCCCCGGCACGGACGAGCAGGACTACTACCGGGGTCTGGTGACCGAGGCGGCGCCGGGCACGGAGCGCCAAGTCGCCGTCTCCAAGGGTGAGAAGCCCACGGAAGAGGGGGTGGGGGCATGAGCGCGCAGCTCGCCGCCTACTCCACCTCCACCGGAGAGGCCTTCCAGTTCTGGGTCCTCGGCACGGTCGCCGTGATCGGCGCCCTGTGCACCGTCTTCATGAAGAAGGCCGTGCACAGCGCGCTCTGTCTCGCCGGCACCATGATCGTCCTGGCGGTGTTCTACCTCGCCAACGGCGCCTACTTCCTGGGCGTCGTGCAGATCGTCGTCTACACCGGCGCGATCATGATGCTGTTCCTCTTCGTGGTCATGCTCGTCGGTGTCACCGCGGCGGACTCCCTGAAGGAGACCATCAAGGGTCAGCGCTGGCTGGCCCTGGTGTGCGGACTCGGCTTCGGCGTCCTGTTGATCGCGGGCATCGGCAACGCGTCCCTGAAGGACTTCAACGGCCTGAGCAAGGCCAACGCCAACGGGAACGTGGAGGGCCTCGCCGCCCTCATCTTCACGAAGTACGTGTTCGCCTTCGAAATCACCGGCGCCCTGCTCATCACGGCCGCCGTCGGCGCCATGGTGCTCACGCACCGCGAGCGCACCGAGCGCGCCAAGACCCAGCGCGAGCTGTCCGAGCAGCGCGTACGGGAAGGCAAGCACGTACCGCCGCTGCCGGCCCCCGGTGTCTACGCCCGGCACAACGCGGTGGACATCGCGGGCCTCCTCCCGGACGGCACCCCGTCCGAGCTGACCGTCAGCAAGACGCTGCGGGACCGCGGCCAGATCCGTGACGTGTCCACCGAGGCGCTGAGCGATCTGAAGGCGCTGGAGCAGCGGGCCGAAGAACGCCTGGAGCGCACGAAGACGGAGGAGGCGTCCAAGTGAACCCGGTCAACTACCTCTATCTCGCCGCCCTGTTGTTCACGATCGGCGCCACCGGCGTGCTGATCAGACGCAACGCGATCGTGGTGTTCATGTGCGTCGAGCTCATGCTCAACGCCTGCAACCTCGCGTTCGTCGTCTTCTCGCGTCTGCACGGCAATCTCGACGGCCAGATCATCGCCTTCTTCACGATGGTCGTCGCCGCCGCGGAGGTCGTCGTCGGGCTCGCGATCATCGTGTCGCTCTTCCGTTCCCGCCACTCGGCCTCGGTCGACGACGCCAGCCTGATGAAGCTGTAAGGGGTCGCTGAATCGTGGAGAACCTGATTGCGCTGCTGGTAGCGGCGCCTCTGCTCGGAGCGGCCGTACTGCTGTGCGGCGGCAGGCGGCTCGATGCCGTGGGCCACTGGATCGGCACGGCGCTCGCGGCCGCGTCCTTCGTGATCGGCGCGATCCTCTTCGCCGACATGCTGGACAAGAGCGCGGACCACCGGGCCATGAGCCAGTACCTGTTCAGCTGGATCCCCGTCGAGGGCTTCCAGGCGGACGTCTCCTTCCAGCTCGACCAGCTGTCGATGACGTTCGTCCTGCTGATCACCGGCGTCGGCTCACTGATCCACCTGTACTCGATCGGATACATGGAGCACGACGAGCGGCGTCGCCGCTTCTTCGGCTACCTGAACCTGTTCCTCGCGGCGATGCTGCTGCTCGTCCTCGCCGACAACTACCTGCTGCTGTACGTCGGCTGGGAGGGCGTCGGCCTCGCCTCGTACCTGCTGATCGGCTTCTGGCAGCACAAGCCCAGCGCCGCCACCGCCGCGAAGAAGGCCTTCTTGGTCAACCGCGTCGGCGACATGGGCCTGTCGATCGCCATCATGCTGATGTTCACCACCTTCGGGTCCTTCGCCTTCGGGCCGGTGCTCGGTACCGAGGGGCACCCGGGGCTCGTCGGTGGCGCGACCGAAGGCAAGCTCACCGCCGTCGCCCTGATGCTGCTGCTCGCCGCCTGCGGCAAGTCCGCCCAGGTGCCGCTGCAGTCCTGGCTCGGGGACGCGATGGAGGGCCCGACCCCGGTCTCGGCCCTCATCCACGCCGCGACCATGGTGACCGCGGGTGTCTACCTGATCGTCCGCTCCGCCGCGATCTTCAACGCCGCGCCAGACGCCCAGCTCGTCGTCACCGTGGTCGGCGCCGTCACGCTCCTGTTCGGTGCGATCGTCGGTTGCGCGAAGGACGACATCAAGAAGGCGCTCGCCGGATCGACGATGTCGCAGATCGGCTACATGGTGCTGGCCGCGGGCCTCGGCCCCATCGGCTACGTATTCGCGATCATGCACCTGGTGACGCACGGCTTCTTCAAGGCCGGACTGTTCCTCGGCGCCGGCTCGGTCATGCACGGCATGAACGACGAGGTCGACATGCGCAAGTACGGCGGCCTGCGCACGTACATGCCGATCACCTTCGTCACCTTCGGCCTCGGCTACCTCGCCATCATCGGCTTCCCGGGCCTGTCCGGCTTCTTCTCCAAGGACAAGATCATCGAGGCGGCCTTCGCGAAGGGCGGCACCGAGGGCTGGATCCTCGGCGGCGCGGCCCTGCTGGGCGCGGCCATCACGGCGTACTACATGACGCGCGTGATGATCATGACGTTCTTCGGGGAGAAGCGCTGGCAGCCGGACGCCGAAGGCCATGAGCCGCACCCGCACGAGTCCCCGAGGTCCATGACGATCCCCATGATCGTGCTGGCCTTCGGATCGGTCTTCGCGGGCGGTTTCTTCAGTATCGGCGACCGCTTCCTCAACTGGCTGGAGCCGGTCACCGGGCACTCGGAGGGCGACTCGCCCGTCAGCGCCCTCACGGTCACGCTGGCCACCATGGTGCTGCTCGTCGTCGGCGCCGGAATCGCGTACGCCCAGTACGGGCGCAGCCCCGTCCCGGTCGTCGCCCCGCGCGGTTCCCTGCTCACCCGGGCCGCCCGGCGCGACCTGCTCCAGGACGACTTCAACCACGTCGTGCTGGTGCGCGGCGGGGAGCACCTCACACGCTCCCTGGTGTACGTCGACCACACCCTGGTCGACGGGGTCGTCAACGGCACCGCGGCCTCCATGGGCGGTCTCTCCGGGCGGCTGCGCAAACTGCAGAACGGCTATGCACGCAGTTACGCGGTCTCGATGTTCGGCGGTGTGGCGATCCTCGTCGCCGCGACCCTGCTGATGAGGGCGGTCTGATACCGATGTCCTTTCCTCTGCTGACAGCGACGGCGGCGCTCCCGGCGATCGGGGCGATCGCCACGGCCGCCGTGCCGGCCGCGCAACGCGTCGCCGCCAAGTGGCTGGCGCTGCTCGTCTCGCTCGCCACGCTCGTCCTGGCCGCGATCGTGCTCGTACGCTTCGACCCCGGCGGCGACCGCTACCAGCTCACCGAATCCCACGCCTGGATCAAGGACTTCGGGGTGCGGTACGAGCTGGGCGTGGACGGCATCGGGGTGGCGCTCGTCGCGCTGACCGCGCTGCTGATCCCGTTCGTGATCCTGGCGGGCTGGCACGACGCCGACCCACAGGAGACAGGAAGCAGGCGCTGGCGGCCGACCCAGGGCTTCTTCGGCCTGATCCTGGCCGTCGAGGCGATGGTGATCATCTCCTTCGAGGCCACCGACGTCTTCCTCTTCTACATCTTCTTCGAAGCCATGCTGATCCCGATGTACTTCCTCATCGGCGGCTTCGGGGACCGTGCCCACGAGCACGGGAACGACGCGGCGGCGACCCAACGCTCGTACGCCGCGGTGAAGTTCCTCCTCTACAACCTGGTCGGCGGCCTGATCATGCTGGCCGCCGTCATCGGCCTCTACGTAGTGGCCGGAAACTTCTCGCTCCAGGAGATCGTGCAGGCCCGCGCCAGTGGCTCGCTGCACATGGCGACCAACACGGAGCGGTGGCTGTTCCTCGGCTTCTTCTTCGCGTTCGCGGTGAAGGCGCCCCTGTGGCCGCTGCACACCTGGCTGCCCAACGCCATGGGAGAGGCCACGGCCCCGGTCGCGGTACTGATCACGGCGGTGGTCGACAAGGTCGGTACCTTCGCGATGCTCCGCTTCTGCCTCCAGCTCTTCCCGGAGGCGAGCAAGTGGGCGACGCCCGTCATCCTCGTCCTCGCCCTCATCAGCATCATCTACGGGGCGCTGCTCGCGGTCGGCCAGCGGGACATCAAACGGCTGGTGGCGTACGCGTCGATCTCGCACTTCGGGTTCATCATCCTGGGCATCTTCGCGATGACCAGCCAGGGCCAGTCGGGCGCGACGCTCTACATGGTCAACCACGGGATCTCGACCGCCGCCCTGATGCTGGTGGCGGGCTTCCTGATCTCGCGGCGCGGCTCGCGTCTGATCGCCGACTACGGAGGGGTGCAGAAAGTCGCCCCGGTGCTCGCGGGCACCTTCCTGATCGGCGGCCTCGCGACCCTCTCGCTCCCCGGGCTCGCGCCCTTCGTGAGTGAATTCCTGGTCCTGGTGGGCACATTCGAGCGCTACCCGGCCGTCGGCATCGTCGCCACCTTCGGCATCGTCCTCGCCGCGCTCTACACACTCGTCCTCTATCAGCGGACGATGACGGGCCCGGTGAAGGCGGAGGTCGCCGAGATGCCCGACCTCAGGGTGCGTGAGCTTCTGGTGGTCGCCCCGCTGATCGTCCTGCTGATCTTCCTGGGTGTCTATCCGAAGCCGGTCACCGACATCGTCAACCCGGCGGTCCAGCAGACCATGTCCGACGTCCATAAGACGGACCCCAAGCCCGAGGTGGAGGCGGCCAAGTGAGCACAGCAGCTGTCCACAGCCTGTGGACAACCGCGGCCGAACCGATCTCCAAGATCGACGCGCCGAAGATCGAATACGGGCAATTGTCGCCCACCCTGATCGTGATCGGGGCGGCGCTCGTAGGGGTGCTCGTCGAGGCCTTCGTGCCGCGCAAGTCCCGCTATTACGCGCAGGTCTTCCTGTCCGTCGTCGCGCTCGCCGCCGCCTTCGCCGCGGTGATCGCACTGGCGGCGGGCGGATACGGCACCACGAAGGCGCACATCGCGGCCATGGGCGCGATCGCCGTCGACGGACCGTCCCTGTTCCTGCAGGGCACGATCCTGCTGGCGGGCATCCTCGGCGTCTTCACCTTCGCCGAGCGACGGCTCGACCCGGAGGCGCACGGCAACCGCGTCGACTCGTTCGCCGCGCAGGCCGCCTCCGTGCCCGGCAGCGACAGCGAGAAGGCCGCGGTGAAGGCCGGGTTCACCACCACCGAGGTGTTCCCGCTGCTGCTCTTCGCGATCGGCGGCATGCTGGTCTTCCCGTCGGCCAACGACCTGCTGACCCTGTTCATCGCGCTGGAAGTCTTCTCGCTGCCCCTCTATCTGCTGTGCGCCGTGGCCCGCCGCAAGCGGCTCATGTCGCAGGAGGCCGCGGTCAAGTACTTCCTGCTCGGCGCCTTCGCCTCCGCGTTCACCCTCTTCGGCATCGCCCTGCTCTACGGCTACGCGGGCTCCGTGTCGTACGCGACGATCGCGCAGGTCGTGGACGGCACGATCCCGAACGTCGACCCGGCGCTCGCCGGCACGATGGGCAACGACGTGCTGCTGCTCATCGGCGCCGCGATGGTCGTCATGGGCCTGCTCTTCAAGGTCGGCGCGGTGCCGTTCCACATGTGGACCCCTGACGTCTACCAGGGCGCGCCGACACCGGTCACCGGCTTCATGGCCGCGGCGACGAAGGTGGCCGCCTTCGGGGCCCTGCTGCGGCTGCTGTACGTCGTCCTGCCGGGCCTGCGCTGGGACTGGCGGCCGGTCATGTGGGCCGTCGCGATCGTCACCATGCTGGGCGGTGCGATCGTCGCGATCACCCAGACCGACATCAAGCGGCTCCTGGCGTACTCGTCCATCGCGCACGCCGGATTCATCCTCGCGGGCGTCATCGCGACCTCGCCGGACGGCGTCTCGTCTGTCCTCTTCTACCTGGGCGCGTACTCGTTCGTGACGATCGGGGCCTTCGCGGTCGTGACCCTGGTCCGCGACGCGGGCGGCGAGGCGACGCACCTGTCGAAGTGGGCGGGCCTCGGACGCCGCTCACCGCTGGTGGCGGCGGTCTTCGCGGTCTTCCTGCTGGCCTTCGCGGGCATCCCGCTGACCTCCGGCTTCGCCGGGAAGTTCGCCGTCTTCAAGGCGGCGGCGGAGGGCGGTGCGGGACCGCTGGTCGTGGTCGGTGTGATCTCGTCGGCGATCGCGGCGTTCTTCTACATCCGCGTGATCGTGCTCATGTTCTTCAGCGAGCCCCGGCCGGAGGGACCGACAGTCGCCGTGCCCTCGCCGCTGACCATGACGGCGATCGGGTTCGGCGTGGCGGTCACGCTGGTGCTCGGTGTGGCGCCGCAGTACTTCCTGAACCTGGCGAGCCAGGCGGGAGTCTTCGTCCGCTGAACCACGCACCGGCCGGGCCCCGCTCCCTCCACGTGAGGGAGCGGGGCCCGAGCTGTGATCAGCGCATCGCGTGCCCCCTCTGAGCAGCCTGGCCCGGACGGACCGTGACTTGACCGTGGGATTCCGGAAGGGAACGATCCACTCCACCCCGAGGAGCTTGCGCTTCCCGTGCTTCCTGGGCCCCCTCCTCCGGCCCGAGCAGCATGTCCCCGGCTCGAGAGACGGCGCCATGCGAGTGGGGACCAGCGGATTGAACGTGTGCAGGGCACGCCGTGCAGGGCAGTGAGACGGCCCGGACGCGAGTGCGTAGAGAAGCCGATCGGTCGCAGCCTGTGGATAACTCTAGGGCTGTCGGCGCGGACCCCTATCGTGGACGCAGTGGTCGAGGCGCGACGTACGGGGGACAGGACGATGGGCGGGACGGGTGTGATGACCGAAGCGGACGCGACGGAGACACTGGGAGAGAGCGAGGCACTGGCCACGCTCCACCGCGTCTTCGGGTACGACGCCTTCCGCGGCGAGCAGGAAGCGATCATCGAGCACGTGGTGGCGGGCGGTGACGCTGTCGTCCTGATGCCGACGGGTGGCGGCAAGTCGCTCTGCTACCAGATTCCGGCTCTGGTCAGACCGGGTACGGGCGTCGTGGTCTCCCCCCTCATCGCGCTGATGCAGGATCAGGTGGACGCGTTGCGCGCGCTGGGCGTGCGGGCCGGGTTCATGAACTCCACGCAGGACTTCGACGAGCGGCGCGTGGTGGAGGCCGAGTTCCTGTCAGGGGAGCTCGACGTGCTCTACCTGGCCCCGGAGCGCCTGCGCCTGGAGACCACGCTGGACCTGCTGTCACGCGGGAAGATCTCCGTCTTCGCGATCGACGAGGCGCACTGCGTGGCCCAGTGGGGCCACGACTTCCGCCCCGACTATCTGGCGCTCTCACTGCTCGGCGAGCGCTGGCCGGACGTCCCGCGCATCGCGCTGACGGCCACGGCGACCCGCGCGACGCACAAGGAGATCACCCAGCGCCTGGCCATGCCGACCGCCCGCCACTTCGAGGCGAGCTTCGACCGTCCCAACATCCAGTACCGGATCGTCCCGAAGGCCGATCCCAAGAAGCAGCTGCTGTCCTTCCTGCGCGACGAGCACGCGGGCGACGCGGGCATCGTGTACTGCCTCTCGCGCAACTCGGTGGAGAAGACGGCCGAGTTCCTCTCCCGCAACGGCGTCGAGGCGGTGCCGTACCACGCGGGTCTGGACGCGGGCACCCGCGCCACCCACCAGTCGCGCTTCCTGCGCGAAGAGGGCCTGGTCGTGGTCGCCACCATCGCCTTCGGCATGGGTATCGACAAGCCGGACGTGCGGTTCGTCGCCCACCTCGACCTGCCCAAGTCAGTCGAGGGCTACTACCAGGAGACGGGACGCGCGGGCCGTGACGGACTGCCGTCCACGGCATGGATGGCGTACGGACTTCAGGACGTCGTCCAGCAGCGCAAGATGATCCAGGGCTCGGAGGGCGACGAGGCGTTCCGCCGCCGGGCCGCCGCCCACCTGGACTCGATGCTGGCCCTGTGCGAGACGGTCCAGTGCCGGCGCTCCCAGCTCCTCGCCTACTTCGGCCAGGACCCGCACACCCCGGCATGCGGCAACTGCGACACGTGCCTCGCACCGCCCGAGACCTCGGACGGCACGGTCGTGGCACAGAAGCTGCTGTCCACGGTGGTACGGCTGCAGCGCGAGCGCGGACAGAAGTTCGGCGCCGGCCAGATCATCGACATCCTGCTGGGGCGGCGCACCGCCAAGGTGATCCAGTTCGATCACGACCAGCTGTCCGTGTTCGGCATCGGTGAGGACCTCGCCGAGTCCGAATGGCGTGGCGTGGTGCGGCAGTTGCTGGCGCAAGGTCTTCTCGCGGTCGAGGGCGAGTACGGGACGCTGGTGCTGACCGAGGAGAGCGGGACGGTGCTGCGGCGCGAGCGCGAGGTGCCGCTCCGCAAGGAGCCGCCGAAGCCCACCGTCTCCCGCTCGTCCTCCTCCTCGTCCTCGCGGGGCGATCGCAAGGCCAAGGCCGCCGCGGCCGACCTGCCCCAGGAGCTCGTCCCCGCCTTCGAGGCCCTGCGCTCCTGGCGCGCCGAACAGGCCAAGGAACAGGGCGTCCCGGCCTACGTCATCTTCCACGACGCCACGCTCCGGGAGATCGCCATGGTGTGGCCCACCTCGGTCGAAGTACTCGGCGGCATCAGCGGGGTGGGCGAGAAGAAGCTCGCGACATACGGCGAGGGCGTGATCGGAGTGCTCGCCTCCCTGGGTGGCGGCGCCCCCGGAGCCGCGCCGACTGCCGCGGCCGGTGAGGCACCGAACCCGGACTGGCCCGAGATGGACGCGGAACCGGAGCCGGAGGACTGGATATAGGGCACCCCGGCCCTCTGCCCAGCTCTCTGCTCAGCCCTGTGGTCACAGGGCCCGTGACGCGTACGCCCTGACGTCCGCGTCGGAGTCCGCCGTGGCCGTGACCAGGGCCGCGCGGGCTTCCTCGTCGAGCGCGGAGTGCTGCACGAGGGCCAGGACCGTCGCCTTGCGGACGTCGGCGTTCGGGTCTTCCAGGGACCGGGCGAGCGCCGGGACGGCGACCCGGGCCTCCGCGGCGGACAGCGCGGTCGCGGCGCCGGAGCGGACCTGCCAGGCGGGGTCGGCCTGGGCGGCGACGGCACGCACGGCCAGGGACGTCGAACAGCCGGTGACGGCCAGCGTCGCGAAGGCCGCTGCCCGGACCAGGGCGTCCGGATCGGTCGTGAGCCGGTCGAGGGTGTCCGCGACGAGCTTTCCCGGGGTCACGTTGGCGAGGGCCTTGGCCACCGTGACGCGGACCTCGCGGGACGGGTCGGCCGCGGCCCGGCTCAGATGCTCCGCGGCGTCGACGGAGACGAGGGCGCGCACGGCCTCGACGCGGACGGCGATTTCGGGATCGGCGAGGGCGTCCGCTAACAGTTCCCCGTCGCCCAGGCGCAGCGCGCGCAGGACGTCCAGGGCGGCGGCGCGTACGACGGGATCGTCCTCGGTGAGGGCGGCGGCCAGGCCCTCGCGCAGGTCCGGCTCGGCCGGCAGGGTCTCCACCAGTTCGCGCAGCGAGGCCGCGGCGGTGGCCCGCACGTCGCCGTGCGGGTCCCGGAGTGCGGCGGCGAGTGCGGGGCCGGTGCCGGGCGGCACGGTCTCGGTGAGGATGGCGACGGCCGAGCGTCGGACAGCGGGGGACGGGTCGTCCAAGTAGGGCAGTAGCGCGGTGAGTTCGGGCTCCTGCTCCGTGAGGGCGAGGAGTTCGAGGAGGCGGGGCGAGGTGCCGGCGCCGGTGTGGTCGAGTCCCCTGTGGTCGGGATCGGTGACGGGGACCGCGCCGGAAAGGGGCGCCGAGGCCACCGGTGCGGCGTCCCGTGCCCCCGCCGTGGCGACCGGCTCCGGGTGGACCTCGCCGAGGTGTCGGGAGGCGCCGCCCGTCGGGACGAAGTCGGGAACCGGGACGAGATAGGGGGCCACGGGCCGGGCCGTGAACTCCATGGAGCCGGAGGGGGACTTGTGCAGGTCGAGGTGGTGGAACCAGGAGTCGTCGTCGCGCGCGGGATGGTCCGTGCGGTCGTGGTACAAGCCCCAGCGGGACTCCGTGCGGGCCAGAGAGGCGCGGGCCGCCATCTCCGCGCAGTCGCGGATGAACGTGACCTCGGCGCACCGCATCAGCTCGTGTGGAGTGCGGGCACCCATCTCCGCGATGTCCGCGCGCATCCGCTCGAACGCCTCCAGGGCGAGGGAGAGCCGGGCGCCGGACTTCGGCGGCGCCACGTAGTCGTTCACGAAGCGGCGGAGCTTGTACTCGACCTGGGACTGCGGAGGCCCGTCCGGGTGGTGCAGCGGGCGGTAGACCAGTTCGTGTGCGTCGCGCAGCTGGTCCTGCGGCAACTCGCCCTCGTAGGGCTTGTACCGGGCGGCGTCCGCTCCCGCGAGGTCGCCGAAGACGAACGCGCCGATCATGTAGTTGTGGGGGACACAGGCCAGGTCCCCGGCGGCGTACAGGCGGGGCACGGTCGTACGGGCGTGGTCGTCGACCCGTACGCCCGAAGCGGAGTGGCCGCCGCACAGGCCGATCTCGGAGATGTGCATCTCGATGTCATGGGTGCGGTAGTCGTGGCCGCGACCGGCGTGGAAGGTACCGCGCGTGGGGCGTTCGGTGGTGTGCAGAATGGACTCGAGGGCGCTGATCGACTCCTCGGGGAGGTGGCTGAGCTTGAGGTACACCGGGCCCCGGTCCGAGGCGATCTCGGCGGCGAACTCGGCCATCATCTGGCCCGACCAGTAGTCGGAGTCGACGAAGCGTTCGCCGTGCCGGTTGACCTGGTAGCCACCGAAGGGGTTGGCGACGTAGGCGCAGGCGGGACCGTTGTAGTCCTTGATCAGCGGGTTGATCTGGAAGCACTCGATGCCGGTGAGTTCGGCCCCGGCGTGGTAGGCCATGGCGTAGCCGTCACCGGCGTTGGTGGGGTTCTCGTACGTGCCGTAGAGGTAGCCGGAGGCGGGCAGGCCGAGGCGGCCGCAGGCGCCGGTCGCGAGGATCACCGCCCCGGCACGTACGGAGACGAACCGCCCGGTGCGGGTGTTGAAGCCCGCGGCACCCACCGCACGCCCCTCCGCCGTGAGGACCCGTACCGGCATCACCCGGTTCTCGATGCGGATGCGCTCGCGCATCTCGCGGCGCCGCAACTGCCGGTAGAGGACCTTCTTGACGTCCTTGCCCTCGGGCATCGGCAGCACGTACGAGCCGGAGCGGTGCACCTGGCGGACCGCGTACTCACCGTGCTCGTCCTTCTCGAACTTCACGCCGTACGACTCCAGGCGCCGCACCATCGCGAAGCCGCGGGTCGCGGTCTGGCGGACGGTGGACTGGTCGACGATGCCGTCGTTGGCGCGGGTGATCTCGGCGACGTAGTCGTCGGGTTCGGCGCGGCCGGGGATCACCGCGTTGTTGACGCCGTCCATGCCCATGGCGAGAGCGCCGGAGTGGCGGACGTGCGCCTTCTCCAGGAGGAGGACATCGGCCCCGTGCTCGGCGGCGGTGAGTGCCGCCATGGTGCCGGCCGTGCCGCCGCCGATGACGAGGACGTCGCAGGACAGCTCTTCGGCGTCCGCGAGCGCGGGGATCTCCACGAGGTTGTCGACGGGGGTGTCCACGAGGGTGCCTTTCAGGTGCTGAGGGACGTGAGGACCTCGCGGCGCAGGGTGAGTCGCGCCGGGTCGTCGAGTGCGGATCGATCACGCGGGCGCGGTACTTCACGTACGGCGAGAAGCCGGCCGGGGCTGCCGGGACCGCCGTCGTCGGCCGGGTGCCCGGAGCCGAGGAGTGCGACCCGGTCGCCCAGGAACAGCGCCTCGTCCACGTCGTGGGTGACGAAGACGACGGTCGCTCCGGTGCCGTGCAGTACCTCGACGAGGAGGTCCTGCATGCCGGCGCGGGTCTGGGCGTCGAGGGCGCCGAAGGGTTCGTCCATGAGGACGGCGCGGGGTGCTCCGGCGAGGGCGCGGGCGAGCTGGACGCGCTGGCGCTGTCCGCCGGAGACGCGGTGCGGCAACTGCCGTTCGCGGTCGGCGAGTCCGACGCGGGCGAGCCACGCCGAGGCCCGCGCGCGCCGCTCGGTGCGGGACGAGCCCTTGATGGCCAGCGGGAGTTCGACGTTGGCACGCAGGGTGCGCCAGGGCAGGAGGGCGTCCTCCTGGAAGACGAGCGCCCGGTCGGCACCGGGCCCCACCAGGGGGCGACCGTCCTGGGTGACGGTTCCGGCGAGTGCGGGCAGCAGCCCGGCCAGGGTGCGCAGGAGGGTCGACTTGCCGCAGCCGGAGGGGCCGACGACGGTGAGGATCTCGCCGGGGGTGACGTCCAGGTCGACGCCTTCGAGGACGGGGGCGCCGGGGCGGCCGAGCGAGGCGCGGGTCAGGGACAGCCGGGTACCGCGCGCGGCGACGGGCGTCCCGGTCTCAGACGAGGTGCTCATCGCGCACCTCCTCCTCGCGGACAGGCTCAGGGACGGACGAGACCGGGGCGGGGGCCCTGCGCACGCGAGCCGCGGCGACGTACTCGGTGCGTGGCAGCCACCGGGTGAGCCACCGCCCCACGCGCTCGACAGCCGTGGAGGTGACCCAGCCCAGCACACCGATCGTGACCATGCCGACGAAGACACCGGGATAGTCGACGACGGTGTAGTCCTGCCAGGTGCGGTAGCCGACGCCGTACTGGCCGGAGATCATCTCGGCGGAGATCACACAGATCCACGAGACGCCGATGCCGACCGAGAGACCGCCGAAGATCCCGGGGAGGGCGCCGGGCAGGACGACCGAGCCGAGGATCCGCCATCGGCCGCCGCCCATGGTGCGCACCGCCTCCTCCCACACGGGGACCAGGGCCCGAACCGCGTGCCGGGTGGAGACCAGGACAGGGAAGAAGGCCGCGGCGCAGGTGATGAAGACGATGCCCTGTTCGTTGCTGGGGAAGAGGAGGATCGCCACCGGGACGAGCGCGATCGCGGGGATCGGCCTGAGAACCTCCACCAGCGGGCCGAGCAGGTCCTCGGCGAGGCGCGAGCGGGCCACGAGCACGCCCGTGGCCACCCCCAGGACGGCCGCCAGCAGGAAGCCGGTGAGGATCCGGGTGAGGCTGTCGGCGAGGTCCGTCCAGTAGTCGTGGCCGCCGAGCCGGTCACCGAAGGCACGGGCCACGTCGGCGACGGTGGGGAACTGCGAGAAGCGCAGCCAGAGGTCGACGTTCAGGCTGGTCAACAGCTGCCAGGCGGTCAGGGCCGCGGCGAGCGACGCGGCCCTGACGAGATACCGGGTCATGAAGCCCGCTCCAGCGCGGAGGCGTACGAGATCGTGTGCGCGCCCTGGTGGCCGGCGAGGTACGCCTGGGCTGTCGCCGCAGTGACGAAGGGGCGCAGGTCGCTGCCGTCGGCCACCCACACCGCCCGGTCGGCGAACCACAGGGTGCCGGTCGTGGTGTCGGGGACGTACGCGGCGCGGACGGTGTCGCGGTGGGAGGACACGTAGTGGAGGAGAGCGGAGGGGGAGGCGAAGGTACGGGTCGAGGAGGCGCCCTTGGGCCACACCTCGCTCGCGGCCGGTGGAGGTGACGCGGCGAGCTGATCGGCGTACGCGGTCGGGCCGAGTGCGCGCTTCACGTACTGGTCGTCGACGAAGGCGTCCACGTCGACGTCGCCCACGAGCTTCGCCGACTTCAGGACGGAGACGTCCTTCTTCAGCGCGGAGATCAGCTGGGGCTTGAGGGCCGGGTCGAAGGTGGCGATGCCGTGAGCGCCGTTGTAGAGGTAGACGACCTCGGCGGGCAGATCGGTCGCCTTCGCGACCTTCTGGGCGGCGGCCAGCGGGTGGTCGTGCAGATAGGTCGTCGCCTCCGACTGCGCCCGGAGGAAGGCCTCCAGCACGGCCGGGCGCTTCTTCGCGAAGTCCTCTCGGGCGGTGACGCCGTGGAAGGTCGGCAGATCGAGTGCGGCGCCGTCGTACAGGGCCTTCGCCTTGCCCTGGAAGGCGAGCAGGCCGGGCCAAGCGACGAACTGCGAGAGCGCGTCGGTGCTGCCCGCGGTGAGGGCCGAAGCGCCCACCGCGGGTTGCTGGTTGAGCTTCTGGATGCCCTTGTCCGGGTCGATCCCGGCGCGCTGCAGGGCTCGTACGAGGGTGCCGTCGGCCGCCGAACCGATGCTGGTCGACACCTTCTTGCCGCGCAGGTCGTCGAGGGTGGCGAGCTTCGAGTCCGGCGCCGTGACGATGGTGTTGAGGCCGCCTCGGAGGTTGTAGCCGGTGACGGAGACGAGGCGGGTGGGGCGACCGAGCTGTTTGCCGCGGGCCGCGTTGATCAGCAGCGGGAAGTCACCCATCGAGCCGATGTCGATCTTCCCGGCGGTCATCTGGGCGGTGATCGGGGCGCCGGTCGCGTAGTCCTGCCAGTTCACCTTGTACGTGGTGCCGTCCCTCAGGGAGTTCAACTCCCTCTCGAAGGAGCCGAGGGAACGAAGCAGGGTTCCCGCCGTGACGGTGTTGATGGTCTTGGACTGGTAGCCGACCGTGATGGTGACCGTGGAGCCGGCGCCGGTCGTGGTGCCGCTGCCGCAGGCGGTGAGAGGAAGCACGAGGGCGGCCGTGGCCAGGGCGGCGAATGCCTTGAGTTTCATGCGAGTTCGGTCCTCTCACCGGAGGAGGTAGGGCATGTTGACCGTGACGGCCCCGGTGGGGCAGCGGGCCGCACAGGGGCCGCAGTACCAGCACTCGTCGACGTGCATGTACGCCTTGCCGTTGCTCTCGTCGATGGCCAGGGAGTCCAGCGGGCACATGTCCACGCAGAGCGTGCAGCCGTCGATGCACTTCGACTCGTCGATGGTCACGGGCACGTCGGCCCGCTGGGGCGCCAAGGGCATGGCTGTCTCCAGAAAAGTCGTGCGTGGGATGAACCGGAAGGACCCTTCGAAACGATGAAGGGGTGGAGGGGCGCGGTGCGCGCGGTGCGGTGCGGTGAGGGGCGTGGTGCGGTGAGGAAGGGAGGTGACGGTGGCGTGGTGAAGAGAGGCGTCAGAGCGCGCGGCGGAGCTGGCCGCTCATCGTGATGCGGTCGCCGCGGAAGCGGATGAACTCCAGGTCCACGGGGCGGCCGTCGGCGAGGTGGGTGAGCCGCTCCAGCATGAGGACGGCCGCACCGCGGGGCGCTTGCAGGACGGCCGCCGAGTGCGCGTCGGAGTTGACCGCCTCCAGGGTGATCTCCGCGTGCCCCAGCGGCTGGCCGGCGATGGCTTCCAGGAGGCGGAAGACATCGGTGTTCTCCAGGTCGGCGCCGAGCAGGGCGGTGCCGAGGTCGAGCGGGATGTAGGTGAGGTCGAGGGAGAGGGGGAGCCCGTCGAGGCGGCGGAGGCGTTCGATGTAGAGGACGTCGGCGCCGGGGGCGATACGGAGGCGGTCGGCCACGGGGGTGGGCGCGGCCACGGGGCCGACCGTGCGGACCTCGTTGGTGACCTGGCCGTGTTCGCGCAGGGTCTCCGCGAGTCCCATCAGCCGGTCGAGTCCGTGCGGGTACTTCTGGGCGACGACGACGGTGCCGACGCCGGGGAGGCGTTCCACCAGACCTTCCGCGCGGAGCAGGTCGAGGGCCTGGCGGACGGTGTTGCGCGAGGCACGGTAGTCGGTGCCGAGGGCGGCTTCGTGCGGCAGGGTGCCGTCCGGGAAACCGCCGGTCAGCACCTGGTGGCGGAGCAGGTCCGCGAGTTGCCTCGCCCGGTCCGCGCGCAGCCGACGCCGGTGGGCGGCGACGGTGGTCGCGCCGTGGCCGGCGTGCTCTCGGACGCGTTCGGTGGGCATGCGACGGACCATACCGACGGGGTGCGGGTGGTGGTGTTGCTGGAGTGTTGCGCCACCTGTCGATGGTGAGGGTTGGGGGTTGGCCTGCGGTTTTGGCCGGGAGGAGGGGAGATCTGCCACCCGTGGGGGCGCGGTGTGGGGCGGGGGTGTCTTGTGGATGCGGGGGGCGTGGGCCGGCGGGGGTAGGGGTCGTCGCCCCCGCCGCCCCTACCCGTCCCATCCCAGGGGCTCCGCCCCTTCGACCCCCTGGGCTCCCCTCCCTGGGGGGACCACCGCGGGGCTTCTCTCCTGCGCCCCGGCGGGGCTGCGCGCTCGAGCCATCGAGGGCCTGCTGCCTCCGCACCCCGGGGCTGTGTGCCCTCGGGTCGTCGCGGGGCTTCGTTCCTGCACCCCGCCGGGGCGGCGAGCTCGGGTCGTCACGCGGGGCTTCGCCCCTGCACCCCGGCGGGGTTCGCACCCCCGGAACAGCGCGGGCCTATTGCCCTTGGACCCCGCCGGGGCTGTTGCCCCAGACCCCGCCGGGGCTGTTGCCCTAGACCCCGCCGGGGCTGTTGCCCCCGGACGCCGCCGGAGTCAGGAGGGGTTGGGTGCCGGGGTGATGCGGCCCCTCACCTCGCCCAGTCCCACCCGCGTGCCACCGGGACCCGGGGCCCAGGCCGTCAGGGTGACCTCGTCGCCGTCCTCCAGGAAGGCCCGCTTGCCGTCGGGGAGGTCGAGGGTGTCGCGGCCGTTCCAGGTGAGTTCCAGGAGGGAGCCGCGCTCGTGCTCGGAGGGGCCGCTGACCGTTCCCGAGCCGTACAGGTCGCCGGTGCGCAGGGAGGCTCCGTTGACCGTCATGTGGGCCAGTTGCTGGGCGGCCGTCCAGTACATGGTGGAGAAGGGGGGTTCGGAGACGACGTGGCCGTTGACGGCGACGGAGATACGGAGGTCGTAGCCGCCGGGCTCGTCCTCGGAGTCGTCCAGGTAGGGGAGGAGGGGGTGCGTGCGGGCCGGGGGCGCGACCCGTGCGTCGTCCAGCGCGTCGAGCGGGGTGATCCAGGCCGACACGGAGGTGGCGAAGGACTTGCCGAGGAAGGGCCCGAGCGGGACGTACTCCCAGGCCTGGATGTCGCGCGCCGACCAGTCGTTGAGGAGGCAGAGGCCGAAGACGTGGTCGCGGAAGGAGGAGAGCGGGACGGGCGTGCCCCTGGTCGAGGGTGCACCGACCACGAAGCCGACCTCCGCCTCGATGTCGAGCCGGACGGAGGGGCCGAAAACGGGGGCGGTGTCGGAAGGGGCCTTGCGCTGGCCCGAGGGGCGGACCACCTCCGTGCCCGACACCACGACCGTGCCGGAGCGGCCGTGGTAACCGATCGGCAGGTGCTTCCAGTTGGGGGTGAGGGAGTCGGTGGCGTCGGGACGGAAGATCTGTCCGACGTTCCGGGCGTGGTTCTCGGAGGCGTAGAAGTCGACGTAGTCCGCGACCTCGAAGGGGAGGTGCAGGGTCACCTCGGAGAGGGGGTGCAGGAGAGGTGCGATGGTCTCCCGGTGGGCCGGGACCGTCACCCAGGCGGTGAGTGCGCGGCGTACGTCGGACCAGGCCGTACGGCCGGCGGCGAGCAGCGGGTTCAGGCTGGGCTGCGCGAGCAGTTCGGCATAGGGCGAGCCGAGTGCCCGGGCGGTCGCTCCCGCGTCGAGGACGTGGTCGCCGAGCCGGACGCCGACGCTCCGCTCGGACGCTCCGGCCCGGGAGAAGACGCCGTAGGGGAGGTTGTGCGGGCCGAAGGGATCGCCCTCGGGGACATCGAAGGGGGGCATCGGGTGGTGCCTCGCTTTCGTGGTCGTGCGCGCTGTGTGGTTCGTGTGACTGGCTTGGCCGTGTCATCCGCGCGGTGCGTGCGCGGGTGTTTCACGTGTTCCGGGTGGTCGCGGCACAGGTTACGGGGGGAGTGACGTGCTGCGGCAGTGCCCAAAGAGTTGCCATGAGTTGCCGCGAGTTGTCGTGAGGCGCAGTGGCAGTATCTGAAGAGTTGCCTCGACAGTGCCTAAAGAGTTCGCAATGTCCGAATAGGCCTTGTCGGACGCGGTAGTTCCGGCTTAGCGTCCTTTGGGGACACGGACGGGGTGGGTCCGGTCCGTAGGGGGGACACGTGGGGGGACCCGTGGCCAGGAGCGTCAGCGGAGTGCCGGTCGACGCCGATCGGAACGTTCCGGGCCTGATCGTGAAGTTTGGCGACTATCCGCTGCACCACGGCGGTGTGGGCGCCATTCGAAGTCTGGGCCGCCTCGGCATACCGATGTATGCGATCACCGAGGACCGTTACACGCCTGCCGCGGCCTCGCGCTATCTGCGCCGTGCCTTCGTCTGGCCGACGACGGGGACGGAGGAGCCGGAGCGTCTCGTCGAGGGGTTGCTGCGGATCGGGGCCCGCATCGGGAGGCCGACGGTGCTCGTCCCGACGGACGAGGAGGCGGCCGTCCTGATCGCCGAGCACCAGGAGGAGCTGGGGGAGCGGTTTCTCTTCCCCCGGGTCGACGCCAAACTGCCCCGGCGCCTCGCCAGCAAGCAGGGCCTGCACGAACTCTGTGTGGAACACGGCATCCCCAGTCCGGCGGCGGCCTTTCCGCAGTCGTACGAGGAGATCGTGGAGTTCGCCGAGAGCGCTCGGTTTCCGATCGTCGCCAAGAACCGGGAGGCGTTCGTACGCCGCAGCCAGCCGGCGGTGAACGGGACGACGAGGATCGCGACCCGGGAGGGGCTGCTGTCACTCGCCCGGGACTGGGGTGATCAGCCGGGCGTGATCCTCCAGGAGTACCTGCCCAGGGAGGAGGCGGAGGACTGGATCGTGCACGCGTACTTCGACGTGGACTCGACGCCGCTCGCGATGTTCACGGGCGTGAAGGTCCGCTCCTGGCCGCCGCACGCGGGAATGACGGCGAACGCGTACGTCGTCGACAATCCGGAACTCGCGGACCTCGCCGCACGTTTCATCAAACAGATCGGCTTCAGCGGCGTCATCGACCTCGACCTGCGCTTCGACCGGCGCGACGGGCAGTACAAACTCCTCGACTTCAACCCCCGGATGGGCGCGCAGTTCCGGCTCTTCGAGAACGAGTCGGGGATCGACGTCGTCCGGGCCATGCATCTCGACCTGACCGGGCGCACCGTTCCCGAAGGGGAACAGCGGGCCGGTCACCGGTACATCGTGGAGAACATCGACCTGCCGGCCCTGCTCGCCTACCGGCGCAGCGGCTACACGACCCCGCACGCGCCGACTCGCGCGAGTGGCACGGAGCTGGCCTGGCTCGCGGGTGACGACCTGCGGCCGTTCTTCACGATGCTCGCGCGCTTCGTGCGGCCGGGCGCGAGGCATCTGTATCAGCTGTGGCGGACCAACCGCCGTGGCAGCAGCACCAGTACGACCACGAAGTGACGAAAGTACGTCCTGGGGAGGGACTTCGTGATTCATCCGGTAGCAGTCATCGGTGCAGGCCCGTTCGGCCTGTCCACCGCCGCCCATCTGCGGGCGCGTGGCATCCCGGTGCGCGTGTTCGGCGAGCCCATGGTGAGCTGGCGTGACCACATGCCCAAGGGGATGCTCCTCAAGTCGACCCCGGTCGCGTCCAGTCTCGACGCCCCGCAGCCCGGCCACACGATCGCCGACTACTGCGACGCGGCGGGGATCCGCCGACTCGTCACGGACGAGGACATCATTCCGGTCGAGACGTTCATCGCGTACGGGGAGTGGTTCCAGCAGAAGCTGGTGCCCGAGCTGGAGCGGGTGCGGGTGGTGTCCGTCGACCGCCGGGGCAGCGAGGGCTTCGAACTCAAGCTGGACTCGGGGGAGTCGTTCACGGCGCGGGCGGTCGTCGTGGCCACGGGACTGTACGGACTCGCCCATCTGCCGCCCGAACTAGGAGGCGCGGCGGCGGACGGACCCACACCCACCGGCCCCGTCTCGCACAGCTCCCAGCACCACGACCTCACCCGGTTCTCCGGCAAGGAACTGATCGTCGTCGGCGCGGGCCAGTCCGCGCTGGAGACGGCGGCGCTCGCGGCGGAGGCGGGCGCGCAGGTCCGGGTGGTGTCCCGGGGACGGGGCAGGGTCGCCTTCGGCGCACCGCCCTGGAAGCAGCCGAAGCTGCGTCCCGAGTCGCCCTTCGGGCGCGCCTGGTCCCTGTGGGCGCTCAGCTACTACCCGCATCCCTACCGGTATCTGCCCGGCGAGGCCCGGCACTACCTGGTCCGCCGGGTGCTCGGCCCCCTCGGGGCGTGGTGGCTGCGCGACCGCTTCGAGGGCAAGGTCGAGGTCAGCGAGGTTTCCGGGATCGTTCGCGCCGACGTCTCCGACGGGCGTCCGGTCCTCTCCGTGCAGACCCTGGGCGGACGGGCCGAGGAGCTCGCCGCCGACCATGTCATCGCGGCGACCGGATATCGCGTCGACATCGCCGCGATGGACTTCCTGGGACACGAGTTGCGTACGGCACTCGCGGTGAGCCGCGGCACTCCCAAGCTCGGTGCGGGGTACTGCTCCTCGGTGCCCGGGCTGTACTTCACGGGGTTGCCGGCGGCGGCTTCGTACGGGCCGGTGATGCGGTTCGTGTGCGGTACGGAGTTCGCTTCGCCGCGGCTGGCCAAGCACTTGGCGGGCGCGCACGCATGAGGTGACCGGGGTCCGTACGGCCGGAGGGGTCGGTGACCGGTGGGCCACGCCATGGGCGGGGCCCAACCCGCCGCGTCGGAGCTCGTGTTGGGCTCAGACGGCCACAGTCACCGCAGCCGCGTCATCCTCTGGAGTGACATTCCGCTCGGAGTCTTTTCGTATCGCCCGCTTCGGTGAGCGGGGGCGGAAGTGCACTTTGTACGCCCAGTACGCCCCGTACGGTGAACGCAGTTGCTGACGGGATACCGGACGTCGTCCGGTTCCCGCCGGGCCGACGAGTCGTTCGATCCGTATTCTTCGGATCATGGCCGCTCCGACTGCATATTCACTTATCGCCACTGACCTGGACGGAACGCTGCTCCGCGGCGACGACACCCTCTCCGACCGGTCCCGGGCCGCATTGGGGAGGGTGGCCGAGGCGGGCGCCCGACACCTGGTCGTGACGGGGCGCCCGGCGCCGAGAGTACGACCGTTGCTCGACGAACTCGGCGGCGCGGGGCTGGCGGTGTGTGGGCAGGGGGCGCAGCTGTACGACGCGGCGGCAGACCGGCTGCTGTGGTCGGTGACCCTGGACAGGGAACTCGCGGAGACCGCGCTCGGCAAGATCGAGGCGGAAGTCGGACTGCTCTACGCCGCGGTGGACCAGGACGGCGTGGACGGGCTGACGCTCATCGAGCCGGGGTACGTGATGCCGCATCCGACGCTTCCGGCGGTACGAGTGCGCCACCGCGACGAACTGTGGACGGAGCCGATCAGCAAGGTGTTGCTCCGCCATCCGTCGCTGTCCGACGACGAGTTGGCCTCGGCGGCCCGGGGTGTGGTGGGCTCGCTGGCCACCGTCACCATGTCGGGGCCCGGGACCGTCGAACTCCAGCCATGCGGCGTGACCAAGGCAACCGGTCTGGCGCTCGCCGCCACCCACCTCGGCCTCACTCCCGCCGACACCATCGCCTTCGGCGACATGCCCAACGACATCCCCATGTTCGACTGGGCCGCCCGGGGGGTCGCCATGGCCAACGCCCATCCGGAGCTGAAGGCGGTGGCCGACGAGGTGACGCTGTCGAACGAGGACGACGGGATCGCGGTGGTGCTGGAGCGGCTGTTTCCGTGCCGGTCGGATCGGTTCCGGGAGTCCGGAGAGCCCGGTGGGTCCCGGGGGCTCTCCGAGTCTCTCCGACCTCATCAGCCGTATCAGCCGCATCAGCCCCGGCAGTCGTACCAGCCCTACCGGCCCAACCAGCCCCACCAGTCCTGTCAGTAGGCCCCGTTGACGTTGTCGATCGAGCCGTACTTGTGCGCCGCGTAGTTGCAGGCCGCCGTGATGTTCGCGACCGGGTCGTAGGGGTTCATCGACGTGCCCGGCACGTGGTAGGCCTTGAACGTGGGGTCGATGACCTGGAGCAGGCCCTTGGAGGGGATGCCGGCCTTGGCGTTGGAGTCCCAGTTGTTGATGGCCAGGGGGTTTCCGGAGGACTCGCGCATGACGTTGCGGTGGATGCCGTTGTAGGTGCCGGGGATCTTGTTGCGGGCCATGATGTCCAGCGAGTGCTTGATCCATCCGTCGAGGTTGTTCGCGTACGTCTTCGACGTGGTGGGCGCCGTCTTCGCCGGGGTCTTCTTGGTGGGGGTTTTGACGGTTCTGGTGCCCACGGTCAGGGTGAGGCCCGGACGGAGCGTCGTCGGGTCGGGGCCTATGACCGCGCGGTTGGCGGTGTACAGCTTCGCCGCGCCGCCGCTCTTGGGGTACTTCTGCGCGATCTTGGCCAGGGTGTCGCCCGGGACCACCTTGTACGTGATGAGCTGGACATCAGTGGTGGTGGCCGTGGCGGCCTGCGCGCAGGTCGCGCTCACGAGCGGAAGGGCGAGTGCGACTCCGCCCATTCCCGCGGCGAGGATGCCCCGAGTGAGCATGCCGTGGATCTTGAAGCTGCGGTGCTTGCCTCGTGCGGACATGGCGAATTCCTCTCCGGCGCCTGCGAAGTGAGCTGTCGGGTTCGGGCGGGAGCTGCCCGGCCGCACGGTGTGTGCGACTTCACCCCTAGCCGTTCCGGTGTCCGGATCGGCGGCTTACCTGGGTCCCCCGCTCCTGCCGTGCGTGTGTGTGGGTGGCTGGGTTGTTCCGGTCGGCGGCAGGATTGGGCGGTCCGTCCGGATTGACGTGAACGTATGCGAGAGCACATGTCCGGAACAAGCCCTCATTTCCCGGTGTAGATCGCTTTCACCTGGGCGATAGGAGGGAGAAAATGCCCGATTAATCCGGAACGTGACACTCAACTTGCCTTATGCAAAGGGGAAGTCGTCAAGAGGGGATAAAGAGCCCACCCTGTATGGGAGTGACCCAATTCACGCGACCAAGCAGAAATAAAGCGGCACTGGCGGCAAATCGGACATCACGCTTCGAGTGTCCAGGCCGGTGAGCTCGCGGGCGGAGCCGGACGGACCTCCCATGCGGACAGGTCCGTGTCGAGGTCGTCGTCAGGGAGCCGGCCGACGTTGGGCTTGAAGTAGAGGCCGCAGGCCCGGTATTCGGGAAATTCGTGGCACATCGGGTCCGGGCGGGGCTCGAACTCCTGCCCCGCATAGGCCCTGTTGCCCCTCGCCACTGCCTCGGCCCGGGGATTCTTCTCTCCCACGTCCGATGGAAGACCACCGCGTTGCCGTCCTTGCGGATCAGCTCGTTCGAGGTGGCGAACTCCCGGACGTCGCAGCTGAGTTCAGAGCGTGTCTCGACCCGGGCGTCCCAGGGCGGCTCCGGGCGGTGCGGACGGATCGACGTCGATGGTGTACGTGTCCCGGGTCCGACTCCCTTGCTCGCACCGGAAGTTCGAGGGAACTGCCCGCCGGGTCCAGGGCGAACCCCACCGCCGAGCCCGGCCGGGGTCAGATCCACGGCCAGTGGGCGGAGGACAGGGAGAGCCGGATGCGGTGGCCGGACGGGAACGCGTAGCCGATGGCGGTCAGGTCGAAAACCACGTCCTCCGTAGAGCCCGGTTTCCAGGAGACCGCCTGGTCGGGGCCGTAGCGCGCTGACAGGTTCAGAGCACCCCGGGTCACCAGCGTCGAGGAACCGTCGGCAGCGACGTCGGCGGAGGCGGACCCTGGGGCGCCCCCAGGAACCAGGCCCCCCGGGATCTCGAACTCGAAGCAGGTCGACCTCGCGTCCTCCTCCCGCTGGTTCGGCGGCAGGTCCGCGTCGTTCCCGACGGGGCGGAAACGGCCCGCGTCCACCCCCGTGTGCTGAGGGGAGCGCACCGGCACCGGTGCGCCCGCAGCGCGTACGCGATCGGGGTCACGGAGGGGGAGGGCCAGGCGGTGTCGCCACACCCAGCGGCCGGGGAGGGGCGGGTACGTCGTCGCCGGGGGCGCGCGGCCATGACGTAGGAGCGCGGGAGGGGCTGCGTCATGACGTCACGGTTGCTCACGTCGGGGTCCGGATCGTCGTTCACGTCGGGGTCCGGATCGGCGGTCGCGCCGGGGCCGGGATTGTTGATCGCGCCGAGGTCGGGATGGCCGATCGCGTCTGGGTCTGGGTCCGGGTCCGGGTCCGGGTCGGGATCGGGATCGGGATTGGGCTCGGCGGCGCTCGTATCGGCCGGCCCGAGCCAGTGGTCCCACCACCCCGGCGTCTCCTGGAGGAAGCCGATCGCCGGGCCCGGCGGCAGGCCCCGGTCCGGATCCCTCCGTATCCCCCGTCCTCGCGCTCCCCCGTCCTCGCACACACCGGCGTGGAGCCCGGTACGCGTCCCGGGTCGGGTGGGACAGCCACGTACAGCCACCTATAGCCACGTATGGATGAACGGCTCCACCGTCTCCAGGCGCTTCACCCACATGCCGCGCCACATCACCTGGCCCACGTGCGCAGGATCCGGCGGACGGGCGGCGTCGGCGAGCGCCGTGGCCGCCCGGGCGTGCGTCTCGACGGCGAGGACGGAACCTGCCATGCGGTGCCCGTCGTTGTCATAGGGGTCGTCGGTCGAACAGACCGTGACGATCGCCTTGAGCGGTTCGGGCGCGAGGGCCGCGATCCGGAGGGAGGTGAAGCCGCCCCGAGGGATGCCGAACATGCCCACCGCGCCGCTGCGCCAGAGCCGGTCCGCCAGCCGGTGGATCACTTCACCCCGTCGGCCCGCTCGCCCTCCCCGTACGGGTCCGTCGGCCCGCTCGTCCTCCCCGTACGGGTCCGTCGGCCCGCCCTCCGACTTGCCGCGACCGCGGGCATCCACCCGGACGGACGCGTAGCCGTGGCCCGCGTACCAGGGGCGGCGCCGCCAGTCGCGTGGCGCGGTCCGGTCGGTGAGCCGGTCCGGGAGATATTCGAGGAAGCGGGGACGGGCGCGTCGGCCAGCGGGCGCCACACGCGCGCGTGCAGGCGGGTGCCGTCCGGGAGCGGGATCCACAGATCCTCGTGAGTCGTCTCGTGAGAGAAGGACGTACGGATGTGCATGCTCATCACGGTCATATCCGGTCGTATCGACCGATCAAGAACATACCGCCCGTGATCCCGTACCGCCCAGGTGTGGGACTGTCTGCCGCTCGGGGGACATCAGGTGGCGGGGGAGAGGGAAGTCGGGAGGAAGTCGGCAGTGGGGACGGTGGGCGCTCGTGGTGATCGAAACGTGACCGGATACGCTGACTTGAGTGATGGCAGCGACACATCGACAAACCGTGTCATCGACCGAATGATCGACCGAGTTCGCCATGTGATCGTCAGCAGACAGGAGAACCTCTCGTGACCGTCGTCGGGCCGTTCGGGCTGAGCGTGCGGGACCAGGCTCTCGAAGCCGATGTCCAGGCCGGATTGACGGCTGTGGAGGAGGGCTTGCTCGAAGTCACCAAGAGCGAGGTCCCCTTCATCACAGAGGCCGCGCAGCACCTGCTGCGCGCCGGCGGGAAGCGGTTCCGTCCGCTGCTCGTGATGCTCGCCGCGCAGTTCGGTGACCCCTACGCGCCGGGTGTCGTGCCCTCGGCCGTGGTCGTCGAACTGACCCATCTCGCCACCCTGTACCACGACGACGTGATGGACGAGGCCGACGCGCGGCGCGGCGTGCCCAGCGCGAACACCCGCTGGGGCAACTCGGTCGCCGTGCTCACCGGCGACTTCCTCTTCGCGCGCGCGTCCCACACCCTGGCCGACCTCGGGCCCGAGGCCGTCCGTATCCAGGCCGAGGCGTTCGAGCGGCTCGTCACCGGACAGATCCTGGAGACGGCGGGGCCGCGCGACGGGCGCGACCCGGTCGACCACTACCTCGACGTGCTCGGCGGCAAGACCGGCTCGCTGGTCGCCGTGGCGTGCCGGTTCGGCGCGATGATGTCGGGCGCCGACGAGACGGTCGTGGACGTACTGACGCAGTACGGGGAGCGGCTGGGCGTCGCCTTCCAGCTCGCGGACGATGTGCTGGACATCGCCTCCGACTCGCACGAGTCCGGGAAGACGCCCGGTACGGACCTGCGCGAGGGCATCGCCACGCTGCCGGTGCTGCGGCTGCGCGAGCGGGCGGAGCGGCTCGGTCTCGCCGAGGACATCGCGCTGTGCGAGCTGCTCGACTCCGACCTCACGGACGACGACCGGCACGCGGAGGCGCTGGCCCTGCTGCGGGCGCATCCGGCGCTGGAGCAGGCCCGCCGTGACACCGTGCGGTACGCGGAGGAGGCCCGCGCCGCGCTCGTCCCGCTCCCCGAGTGCGACGCGAAGGCGGCGCTCATGGAGCTGGTGGACGCGGTGGTGCACCGGGCCGGATAGGTGCCCGGAGCGAGCCACTGCCGGAGCGAGCTGCTACCGGGGCGGGCCGCTGGCGTACGCCCTCCCCGGGTGTCGACGCAGGTCATACTCGTTGTGACGCACGTCACATTGTTGGATTGAGTCCAGAGTAGGAATCGGTCCGTACTCCCGCACAGAAGCTGACGCAGGGGGCGTCAGCTGCATTACGGGGAGAAAAAAGAATCATGGAATCGAACGTCACGTTCAAGGCCATGTCGGACACGCGCCGCAAGGGCCTGATCATGGCCGGTGTCGCGGTGGCGGCCGCGGCCGGTGTCGCCGCCGCCGTCATCCCGGCGGTCGCCGCAGGCGGCAGCCACCACAGTGACCACGGCGGCATGAGCCACTCGGTGCACGGCGACCAGGCCATCGTCGCGCAGAGCGGGGTCGTCGGCGGCAGCGGCGGCACCATCCTCGCCACCAGCCTCCGTGGCGCCAACGAGGTGCCCGTCCAGGGCGGCCCCGCCGTCGGCGACAAGGACGGCGCGGCTCTGGAGTTCATCAAGGTCAAGGGGGACAAGGTGTCCGTCGCCGTGACCTGGCGCGACACCGGCAGGCCGACCATGCTCCACATCCACCAGGGCGCCAAGGGCGCCAACGGCGGCGTCAAGATCGACTTCACCAAGCTGCTCGGCAGGATCAAGGACCACCACGTGGTCGGCACCGTGAAGGTGAAGGACGTCGCCCTGCTGGAACGGTTGAAGAACGACCCGGGGGCGTTCTACGCCAATCTGCACACCGCCGAGTTCCCGGGCGGAGCCGTTCGCGGCCAGCTCCACAAGGTCACCGGTTCCTTCGACTTCCGTGACGCCCTCGGCAACTTCCAGGCGTCCGTGGTCAAGGGCAAGCAGATCTACGAGTGCAAGCCCGCCGAGGGCGGTGGCTACGCCTTCGCTCAGCGTGACGTCGCAGCGCTGCTCGGTGGCAACATCGTGCACACGTTCGTGAAGCCCAACTCCGGTACACCGCAGTGGGCCGCGCCTGACCGCAGCGCGGTCACCGGAGCGGTGATCTCCAAGACTCCGAACGGCGAGAAGAACATCGCCGAGCTGGACCTCAGGGCCACACAGTCCGGCAAGCACCGCGGTCTGCTGGCCGACACGCAGGAGATCCTGCGGCTCAACACCGTGGGCGGCGTCGCCCCGGCCGGCTCCTGCTCACCGGGCGCGATCGTGGGCGTGCCCTACCAGGCGGACTACGTGTTCGTGCAGCGCTGACGGGTACCGGGGCTCAGTGAGGCTCAGGCGGTGGTTTCCCCAACCCCTACGGGTCGGGGGAGCCATCGCTTCCTCATGTCATACCGCAGGACTACATGGAGTTGCGTCCGGGGTCTGACGCTTCTCGTCGGCCGATTTGGTCAGATTGAGAACACCACTCCTCACCGGTTCGGGTGAGAATGGCGGCTATAGGGGTGGAGAAGTGAGGACGGTAGGCCGCCGCCGACGACGGAGGTAAGGCACACATGGCACCGTACGAATCCGACAGGACCGCCGGGGCGGAAGGGCTGCCCGACGAGGCCGACGACGTCCGCGCCGGCCGGCGCAAGGCGGCTCGTTACGTCGTTCCGGTCGCAGTGGTGGGGGTGGCGGCCGCGACCATCGGGCTCGTCCCGGCGCTCGCCGACTCCGGCGACCCCAGCCTGCCGAAGATCACCGCAGAGCAGCTCATCGAGAAGATCGCCAAGTCGGACGTCCAGCAGCTGTCCGGCACGGTCAAGGTCAGCACCGATCTTGGACTGCCCAGCCTGGGCGGCCTGGAGAGCGGCTTGCTGTCCGGCGCCACCGAGGGGTCCGGCGGCTCCTCCGCCGACCCGCAGTCCAAGCTCATGGAGCTGGCCTCCGGCACGCACACGGTGCGCGTCGCGGCGGACGGCCCGGACAAGGCCAAGATCTCCGTCCTGGAGAACGCCGCCGAGTACAGCATCATCCACAACGGCAACGACGTGTGGGCGTACGACAGCAAGTCGAACGAGGTGTACCACTCGACGGCCCCCGCAGCCGAAAAGGGCGAGGAGAAGGCGCCGAAGGACGTCCCGACGACGCCCAAGGAGCTCGCCGACGAGGCCCTGAAGTCGGTGGACGACACGACCTCCGTGACGGTCGACGGCACGGCGCAGGTCGCGGGCCGTGACGCCTACAAGCTGCTCATCAAGCCGAAGCAGTCCGGTTCCACGGTCGGCGCGATCACCGTCGCGGTGGACGCGAAGACCGGGGTGCCGCTGAAGTTCACGCTGGTCCCGACGAGTGGTGGCGCGGCCGTCGTGGACGCCGGGTTCACCCAGGTCGCCTTCGCCAAGCCGGCCGCCTCGACCTTCGACTTCACCCCGCCGAAGGGCGCGAAGGTCACCGAGGACAAGGATGGCAAGGGATCCAAGGAATCCCAGGCCCCGGAGTCCGCTCCGGGCCACGGTGACCTCGGCAAGGGGCTCGACGGTCTGAAGACCATCGGCAAGGGCTGGAGCACCATCGCGGAGTTCGACACGGGCGGCCAGGGCATGCCCTCCGGCTCGTCGTCCGAGGGCGGCGACGTCTCCGGGTTCCTGAACTCCCTCGGTGACCACGTCAAGGGCAAGTTCGGCTCGGGAACGGTCTTCTCGACCCGCCTGGTCAACGCGCTGATCACGGACGACGGCAAGGTGTACGCCGGTGCGGTCACCAAGGACGCGCTGGTGAAGGCGGCCAACGCGGCCCACTGAGTACCGTACGTACGGAACTGACGTACGGAACTGACGTACGGAACTGACGTACGGAACTGACGTACGGAACCGACGTTCGGACGAAGCCGAAACGAGGGAGCCCATGGAGGAGCGGTCCGTCGAGGGTACGGACCCGCCTGTGGCGGGCACCGTCGGCGCGTCCGCCGAGGGCACGGTGATCGCCACCCACGCGCTCACCAAGCGCTTCCGCGGCGGACAGCTCGCCGTGGACGGCCTCGATCTGACCGTCCCGGCGGGCAGCGTCTTCGGCTTCCTCGGACCCAACGGCTCGGGCAAGACCACCACCATCCGCATGCTGATGGGCCTGATCGAGCCGACCTCGGGCACGGCGCGTGTGCTGGGGCAGCCCATGCCCCGCGCCACCCGCGCCGTGCTCCCGCACGTGGGCGCCCTCATCGAGGGCCCCGCGCTGTACGGCTTCCTCTCCGGCCGCGACAACCTCCTCCGGTACGACGCCGCCGACCCGACCGCCGACCCGCGCACCCGGCGTACCCGCGTCGGGGCCGCCCTCGACCGGGTCGGACTCACCGCGGCCGCGGGCAAGAAGGCGAAGGCCTACTCGCTCGGCATGAAGCAGCGGCTCGGGCTCGCGGCCGCGCTGCTCCAGCCCCGCCGCCTGCTCGTCCTGGACGAGCCGACCAACGGCCTCGACCCGCAGGGCATGCGAGAGATCCGTTCCCTCGTGAGGGAGCTGGCCTCGGACGGCACGACCGTCTTCCTCTCCTCACACCTGCTCGACGAGATCGAGCAGGTGTGCACGCACGCCGCCGTGATGGCACAGGGGCGGCTGATCACCCAGGGCCCGGTGGCGGAGCTCGCGGCGGGGGCGCGGGGGCGGCTGGTCGTGACCACCCCGGACCCCGGGGACGCGGCGCGTGTACTGAAGGAACAGGGAGTCGCGGATCTCGTCGTGACGGAGACGGGCGTGAGTGCCGAACCTCCGGACCGCGAACTCGCCGAACTGAACGCCGCGTTGGTCACGGCGGGCGTCCGCGTCCGTGGCTTCGGCGTCGAACGGGCCTCACTGGAGGACGCGTTCGTGGCGCTGACGGGGGAGGGGTTCGATGTCGCGGGCTGAGGTCGAGGCCGGGGCCGAGCCGGTACGCGTCGAGGACACGGTGATACGGAAACCGAGCCCCCTGTGGACCTTCGGACTCTTCCGCAGCGAGCTCCTCACCACCTTCCGGCGCTGGCGGACCATCGCGCTGCTCGCCGTGCTCGCGGCCGTGCCGATCCTCATCGGCATCGCGATCAAGATCGAGACGAGTGACGGCTCGACGGCGGGCGGTGGCGGCGGCGAAGGACCGGCGTTCATCTCGCAGATCACCAACAACGGCCTGTTCCTGGTGTTCACGGCGCTCGCCGCGACCCTCCCCTTCTTCCTGCCGATGGCCATCGGCGTCATCGCGGGCGACGCGATCGCGGGCGAGGCGAACGCGGGGACGCTGCGCTACCTGCTGGTCGCGCCCGCCGGCCGTACCCGCCTGCTGCTCACCAAGTACGCGACCACCATGACGTTCTGCCTGGTCGCGACCCTGGTGGTGGCGCTCTCGGCGCTCACGGTCGGCGCGCTGCTCTTCCCTCTGGGCGAGCTGACGACGATCTCCGGGACCCGGATCAGCTTCACCGAGGGGCTCGGGCGGGCGTTCCTCATCGCGCTGGTCGTCGCCGCGTCACTGATAGGCGTCGCGGCCCTCGGCCTGTTCGTCTCGACGCTGACCAACAGCGGGATCGCGGCGATGGCGACGACGGTCGGCCTTCTCATCACCATCCAGATCCTCGACCAGATCCCCCAGCTCCACGCCCTCCAGCCGTACTTCTTCTCCCACTACTGGCTGTCCTTCGCCGACCTCATGCGCGACCCGGTGTACTGGGACGACCTCGTCCGCAATCTCGGACTCCAGGGCCTGTACGCGGCGGTGTTCGGCTCGGCGGCGTGGGCGCGGTTCACGGCCAAGGACATCACCGCGTAGCCGCCAGGCCCTGCGTCTCGTAGGGGTAGCGGGCGCGCGGTGCCTCCCCTGCGAAGAACGTCTTCGCGTGCGCCAGCGCGGCCGTGTCCTTCAGTACGTCACCGGGCTTGCTGCCGTTGCCGAGCAGGACCCCGCCGAAACGCATGCCCAGGTACGCGGCCGAGTGGTTGAGCGTGCCGATCAGCGGGTCGGCGACCTCTTCCTCCTCGTGCGCCAGCGCGGTGACGCCCCAGAGGGTGCGCCCCGCCATCCTGGCCTTGAAGTCGACGCCGGGCGTGCGCAGCCAGCCCGACCAGTAGTCCAGGTAGCGCTTGGTGAGGCCGGACACCGAGTACCAGTACAGCGGCGAGACGATCACGATGTCGGTCGCCGCCAGGGTGGCGTCGAGCAGCAGCGCCGGACTGCTCCCCGCGGCCGGGTGTACGTGGTCGCTGTCGCGCCGCAGGTCCACGAAGTCGGGCAGCGGGTGCTCGGCGAGGCTCAGCCAGCGCTGCTCGACATCCGCGGGCAACTGTTCGGCGGCCCGGCGGGCCAGCAGCTCGGTGTTGCCGTCGGGGCGGCTGCTGCCGAGCAGGAACAGGAAGTGACGGCTCATGGGTCCCCCAGGGTGCGCGTGCGACGGGTCGCGGAACGCCACGACCCGCAACTGCATGCGTACACAATATATGCATACGCATGTGACGTCCATGTCGAGAGACAGGGATGGCGGATGCCGGGTACCGACAACCGGCTTCCGGGGTTTGTCGGGGTCTGTCGGAGTTCGTCGGGGTTCTGTCGGGATTCCGCCGGGGTTCAGGGCAGGCGCGCGGCGCCCGTCAGGCGGGCCAGCGCGGCCGTCTCGCGGGGCGGCGCCGAGGTGAGGTCACCGATGCGCCACGCCGGGATCCACGGCACCTGATACACGTCGATCATCGAATCGATCTCCTTGACGCGCTGGGCGAGAGGGCGGGGCAGCCGTCCGGGCGCGTCCGCCACCAGCACCACGGCGTCGAGGTCGAGCCCCGGAGGCGCCTCGCCCCGGCGGAAGGTGTCCAGGGTGTGCGAGACGGCGTCCAGTCCCGCCGCGTGCGTACGCCCGACGAGGAGCACCGACCCCGGTTCTCCCTGGTCGGGCCGGGGCCAGTTCCGCCCGGCGTCATGGCCGCCGAAGACCGCGGCGAGCGTGGTGGTGCCGGCCCCGCCGTGCGTCGCGACCCAGGCGAACCGCCGTGGGCCGACGGCGACGTGGCCGAGTTCGCCCCCGCCGGGTTCGGGCCACAGGATGGGTTCCACCGTGTCGGCGACCGGCCCGCGGAGCCAGATCTCGGGCCCCTCCGCCCCCTGCCGCATGCTCCCCTGCGTCACCTGACCACTCTCCTCGGTCGTTGTCGGCGTTGTCGGCCACTCTTACGAGGCTGTGACGCCGTAGTGACGCATGCAGCGGTGGTGAGCCGAGAGACTTGACTGTATGTACCTGACGGGATCTTGAGGCAAGGTCGACGCATGGAAGTACGACCCGAGTGAGGGAAGCGATGTCTCGACTCAGCCGCGAACAGAAGCGGGAATCCAAGCGGCAGCGCTCGGCGGTCGGCCTCGGTGCCGGCCCGTTGGAGGTGTGGGTCACCGCGCCCGCGGGGGAAGGCGGGGGCGGCGTCACGGTCGGCGGTGTGCCGGTCGGCGTCGTGCCCGGCGAGACCGTCCAGGCCACCGTCCTGAACCACCTCCACCGACTCGCCCTCGCCGCCGGTCACTCCGTCCTCGCCACCATCCACGACGAACGGATCGGCTTCGTCGTACCGCTGGAGGTGTACGGGGACGGGTCGAGCCGGTACACGGGCGAGCCGGTACGGGTGGGGCCGCCGGCCGAGGTGTCCGGGGTGCCTGCGGCCCCTCCCGCGATGCCTGCGGCCCCACCCGCCGCGCCGCGGGTGTCGGAGCCGCAGCCCCTGCCCGGGGCCGCGGCGACGCATGTGCTGCGGGCGCTGCCGGAGCCGACGCGGGATGTTGTCCCCGGCGTCGCGGTGGCTCCGACGGGCGAGTTCGGCCCGCCGCCCGTGGGGCTGACTCCTGAGCGTCCGGCCCTCGCGATGGAGGCCATGTCGGTCATGGACCCCGAGCCGGAGCCGGAACCGAAGCCCACTCCCGCGCGCGGCTTCGACGCCGTCGCCGAGTCCGTGCTGGCACCGGTTCAGGAGACGGAGGGCGCGGCGTTCCTCGTGGAGCCCGTGGCGCGGATCAACGAGGCCGTGAAGATGGGCCGGATCGAAGAGGCCACGGGGATGGCGGAGCGGGTCGGCGCGGACGCGTCGCGGTCGCTGGGCCCCGAGCACCCGGAGGTGCTGCGGCTGCGCGAGCTGACCTCGTACATCGCCTATTTGGCCGGTGACCCGCTCCGGGCGTTCCACCTGTCCCTCGACCTTGCCCGCGTCCGCAGGCGGCACCAGGACCCCGAGGCCGCGTACGGCAACGTACAGAGCGCCGCCGCGGCCTGGCGCGCCGTGCGCGACCCCGTGCAGGGGCTGAACCTGGGGCAGGACCTGATCACGCTGTGGACCGAGCTCGTGGCCGACGGCGGCCCCGCCGCCGACGACCTCGAACAGCTCGAGTCGGCCCGTACCCGCATGACCCGCCTCGCGGACCGGGCCCGGGCCCGCTCCCTGGCGGACAACCCGTACACCCCCTAGGAGGGCTGGGAGGACGAGGAGCCCCAGTGAGCCCCTAGGAGCCCCAGTGGGCCCTAGGAGCTCAGGAGAGCCCTAGGAGGACAGCGTCCACACGGCGTACGCCAGCGCGTCCGCGTTCCGGTTCAGCGCCGTGTCGTCGATGTTGGACGCCGTGTCGCAGGAGGCGTGGTAGCAGCGGTCGAAGGCCTGGCCGGAGGTGCCGCCCCACTTGGCGGCCTGGGCGGCCGTCTTGATGTAGTCGGCGCCGCTGAAGAGACCGCCGACCGGGATGCCCACGTTCTTGAAGGGCGAGTGGTCCGAGCGGCCGTCACCCTCGGTCTCCGGCTCCGTGGCGATGCCGACACCCGCGAAGTAGTCCTTGAAGGTCTTCTCGATCGTGGGGTCGTCGTCGTAGACGAAGTAGCCGGGGTTCGGTGAGCCGATCATGTCGAAGTTCAGATAGTCGCTGATCTTCGCCCGGTTCGCGGAGGACAGGCTGTTCACGTAGTACTTCGAGCCGACCATCCCCAGCTCCTCCGCGCCCCACCAGGCGAACCGCAGGTGCTTGGTGGGCTGGTACTGGGCCCGGGAGACGGCGAGCGCGGTCTCCAGGATCGCGGCGGACCCGGATCCGTTGTCGTTGATGCCGGGTCCCGCGGTCACGCTGTCGAGGTGGGAGCCCGCCATGACGACCTGGTTGGCGTCGCCGCCGGGCCAGTCGGCGATCAGGTTGTACCCGGTGCGGCCGGAGGACGTGAACTGCTGGAGGGTCGTGGTGAATCCGGCCGTGTCCAGCTTCGCCTTCACATAGTCGATGGAGGCTTTGTAGCCGGTGCGGCCGTGTGCGCGGTTGCCGCCGTTGGCGGTGGCGATGGACTGCAGTTGTGCGAGATGGGCCTTGACGTTGGCCACGGGGATGTCGGGTGCGGCTGCCGCGGCGGTGGGGGCCGGCGCCGCGCCGGTTATCGCGCCGGTGGTGAGGAGCGTGACGGCCGCGACGACGGCGCCGGCGGCACGCCCGGGAACGGAGAGCTTCATGTGGGGGGCTCCGGATTCCTTGTGGGAATGAGGTGCCTGATGGTGTTTCTGAGGCTGACGTTCCGTCAAGAGCGCAATCCGGTCAGGCTGGTTCGCATAGCGAACCCGGGCCGTCGGGGTGGGCGACGCTCACGCACGCACGCTCACTGCACGCAGAACTCGTTCCCCTCCGGGTCGGCCATCACCACCCACTCGCCGGCCGGTTCCTTCACGTGCCGCAGCACCTCCGCGCCCAGCCCCTCCAACCGGGCGACCTCGTCCGCGCGTCGGCCCTCGCCCGGGTGCAGATCGAGATGGAGCCGGTTCTTGACGGTCTTCGGCTCGGGGACGCGCTGGAAGAGCAGGCGCCGTCCGAGCCCGATGCCGCGCTCCTTGTCGTACGGGTCGTCGGGATGCCGTACGGCGATCAGGTCCCGGAAGGCCGGGCGGCCGTGGAAGTCGACGGCGGCCTCGGCAGGCAGGGCGCCGAGGCCCAGCAGTCGTTCGACGAGCGCGCTGTTGTCCTCGACCTCGTAACCGAGGGCCGCGGCCCAGAAGTCGGCTTGGGCATGCGGGTCGGTGGCGTCGATGACCAGCTTCCAGTGCACGGGCGTAGGCGTCATACAGCCACTCATAGTGGTTGCGTGACAAGGGGTGCAACGGGCTTGCGCACGTGCCGCCGAACAACCTCTACGACTTGGCGTCCACGGTGGTGGCACCCCGTACGCCGGCGACGGCACCCGCGACCGCCCCGGCCCTGAGCGCCCTGGCCGCCCGCCGCGCGGTCCGCAGCGCGTCGAAGGTGAGCAGCGACAGCGCGAGCCAGACCAGCGCGAACCCGGCCCACCGCTCCGGCGGCATGGCCTCGTGGAAGTAGAGGATGCCGAGCAGGAACTGGAACACCGGGGCGAGGTACTGCAACAGCCCCAGCGTGGACAACGGCACCCGTATCGCGGCCGCGCCGAAGCACACCAGCGGAAGTGCGGTCACCACGCCCGTCGCCGCGAGCAGCGTCGCGTGCCCCGCGCCTTCCGTGCCGAAGGTCGCGCCCCCGCTCGAACCCAGCCACACCAGATAGGCGAGCGCGGGCAGGAACTGGATCGCCGTCTCGGCGGCGAGCGACTCGATCCCGCCGAGGTTGACCTTCTTCTTCACCAGCCCGTACGTGGCGAAGGAGAAGGCGAGGGTGAGCGAGATCCACGGCGGCCGGCCGTACCCGATGGTGAGGACGAGCACCGCGGAGAAGCCGACACCGACCGCCGTCCACTGCAGGGGGCGCAGCCGTTCCTTCAGCAACAGGACGCCCATGGCGATGGTGACGAGCGGGTTGATGAAGTAGCCGAGAGACGCCTCGACGACGTGCTCGCTGTTCACGGCCCAGATGTAGACGCCCCAGTTGACCGTGATCACGGCCGCCGCGACGCTGATCAGCGCCAGTTTGCGCGGCTGTCGCAGCAGGGCGCCGAGCCAGGCCCAGCGCCGCATCACCAGCAGGGCGACGCCGACCACGGCGAGGGACCACACCATCCGGTGGGCGAGGATCTCGAGGGCTCCGGCCGGCTTCAGCAGCGGCCAGAAGAGGGGAACGAGCCCCCACATGCCGTACGCGGCGAAGCCGTTCAACAGCCCGACGCGCTGCTCGGCCTTGGACATCCGGGGATCCGTCGAGCCGACGGGGCCACTGGAACCCGCGGAGCTGGCGGGGCCACTGGAACCCGCGGAACCGGTCGCACCCATCGAATTCTTCGCCTGCTGCACGGCCACCGGCCCTCCCTCTCGCACAGCTGCTCCCGCGCAGCCTCCAAGAAGGTAGCGCCGAGCACCCCCGCCTGTCATGCCCGTATCGCCATACGGTCATGACAGGCGAGGGTGTGGAGTGCGACGGTGCCAGGGCCCCGAGGGGGAGTCAGCCCTTCAGCGCCGCAGCGATCGACTCGGCGACCGGCGTGGTCGGGCGGCCGGTCAGCCGGGACAGGTCACCGCTCGTGCCCGCGAGCTCGCCCTTCTCGATGGACGCGTCGACGCCCGCCAGGATCGCGGCGAGGGGGCCGGGCAGTCCGGCGCCGGTCAGGATGCCGGTGAGCGCCTCGACGGAGACGGCGTTGTAGACGATCTCCTTGCCGGACCGCTCGGCCACCAGGGCGGCGTACTCGGCGAAGCTCCACGCGGTGTCGCCGCTCAGCTCGTACGTCTTGTTCTCGTGGCCCTCGCCGGTCAGGACGGCCACGGCGGCGGCCGCGTAGTCGGCGCGGGCGGCGGAGGCGACCTTGCCGTCGCCGGCGGCCTGGGTGACGGCGCCGTACTCGAGGACCGGGGCGAGGTTCTCGGAGTAGTTCTCGTTGTACCAGCCGTTGCGCAGCAGGGCGTAGGGCACGCCCGACTCCAGGATCGCCTTCTCGGAGCCCTTGTGGTCGTCGGCGAGGGCGGCGGTGAGGGTGCCCGGGGCGCTGGTGTACGCGAAGAGCGCGACCCCGGCGGCCTTGGCGGCGTCCAGGACGGCCTGGTGCTGGGCCACGCGGCCCTTGTCGAACTCGTTGCCGGAGATGAGCAGCACCTTGTCGCCGGCGGCGAAGAGGGTCCCGAAGGTCTCGGGCTCGTTGTAGTTGGCGACCGCGATCTTCACGCCGCGGGCCGCGAAGCCGGCGGCCTTCTCCGCGTCGCGGACGACGGCGGTGATCTGGTCGGCCGGAACCTTCTCCAGCAGTCCCTCGATGACGTGGCGGCCGAGGTGTCCGGTGGCTCCGGTGACGACGATGCTCATGGCTTGGCTCCTTGTGGGGTAGGTCTGCCACTAACCCTAGGAGGTGCGCTAACTCTGCGAAAGTACCCACTTTGAAGTAAGGTACTGGCATGGGAGTAAGTGCAGAGGTATCCACCGACACCCCGGCCGCGTCCAAACCTGTGGCCGTCTCCAGGCCCGCGGCCGTCTCCAAGTACGACACGGGCGAGGCGATGTGCCCGTATCGCCTCGTTCTGGAGCACGTCACCAGCCGCTGGGGTGTGCTCGTACTGATCGAGCTCCTCGACCGCCCCTACCGCTTCAGCGAGCTGCGCCGGGCGATCGGCCGGGTCAGCGAGAAGATGCTCACCCAGACCCTCCAGACGCTGGAGCGCGACGGTCTTGTCCACCGTGACGCGAAGCCCGTGATCCCGCCCCGCGTCGACTACTCGCTCACCGAACTGGGCCGCGAGGCCGCCGAGCAGGTGCGCGCGCTGGCCGTCTGGACCAAGGATCGGATGGACGACGTGGAGAAGTCCCGCCACGCGTACGACGAGGCCCGGGTGTCAGCCACCCGGGCCCCTGGAACTTCCTGAACGCCTCGAACGCCTCGAACGGTCGGCTCGCTCAGCCGACGACCGTCCAGGTGTCCCCGCCCGCGAGGAGTGTGGCGAGGTCGCCCTTGCCGTTCTGTTCGATGGCCGTGTCGAGCTGGTCGGCCATCTGGGTGTCGTAGACCGGCCGCTCCACGGAGCGCAGGACACCGATCGGGGTGTGGTGCAGGGTGTCCGGGTCGGCGAGCCGGGAGAGCGCGAAGGCCGTGGTCGGGGACGCGGCGTGCGCGTCGTGGACCAGGATCTGCGCCTCGTTCTCCGGGGTGACGGCGACGACCTTCAGGTCACCGGTCAGCTGATCCCGTACGACACCCTTGGCGCGGTCCGCGCCGAAGCGGATCTGCTGCCCGTGTTCGAGGCGGATCACCGCTTCCTCGGCCTGCTGCTTGTCCTTGAGGACCTCGAAGGCGCCGTCGTTGAAGATGTTGCAGTTCTGGTAGATCTCCACCAGTGCCGTGCCCGGGTGGGCGGCGGCCTGCCGCAGCACGTCGGTGAGGTGCTTGCGGTCGGAGTCCACGGTCCGGGCCACGAAGGACGCCTCCGCGCCGATGGCCAGGGACACCGGGTTGAAGGGCGCGTCCAGCGAGCCCATCGGCGTCGACTTGGTGATCTTGCCGACCTCGGAGGTCGGCGAGTACTGGCCCTTGGTGAGGCCGTAGATCCGGTTGTTGAACAGCAGGATCTTCAGGTTCACGTTGCGGCGCAGCGCGTGGATCAGATGGTTGCCGCCGATGGAGAGGGCGTCCCCGTCACCGGTCACCACCCACACGCTCAGGTCCCGCCTGCTGGAGGCGAGGCCCGTCGCGATGGCGGGCGCGCGGCCGTGGATGGAGTGCATGCCGTACGTGTTCATGTAGTACGGGAAGCGGGACGAGCAGCCGATGCCCGACACGAAGACGATGTTCTCCTTGGCGAGGCCGAGCTCGGGCATGAAGCCCTGCACGGCGGCCAGGACCGCGTAGTCACCGCAACCGGGGCACCAGCGCACTTCCTGATCGGACTTGAAGTCCTTCATGGACTGCCTGGCCTCGGCCTTGGGCACCAGGGTGAGGGCCTCGATCGTGTCCGCGCTCCCTGTGGTCGTCTCAGCCATCGATGGCCTCCTTGAGCGCCGTGGCGAGCTGTTCGGCCTTGAACGGCATGCCGTTGACCTGGTTGTAGGAGTGCGCGTCGACCAGGTACTTCGCCCGGACGAGCGTGGCGAGCTGGCCGAGGTTCATCTCGGGGATCACCACCTTCTCGTAACGCCCCAGCACCGCGCCGAGATTCCGGGGGAAGGGGTTGAGGTGGCGCAGATGGGCCTGCGCGATGTTCTCCCCGGCCGCCCGCAGCCGCCGTACCGCCGCGGTGATGGGTCCGTACGTCGAACCCCAGCCCAGAACCAGGGTGTCGGCCTCACCGGAGGGGTCGTCGACCTCGATGTCCGGGACGTCGATACCGTCGATCTTCGCCTGGCGGGTGCGGACCATGAAGTCGTGGTTGGCGGGGTCGTAGGAGATGTTGCCCGTGCCGTCCTGCTTCTCGATGCCGCCGATGCGGTGCTCGAGTCCCGGTGTGCCCGGGATCGCCCACGGACGGGCCAGGGTCCCCGGGTCGCGCTTGTACGGCCAGAACACCTCGGTGCCGTCGTCCAGGGTGTGGTTCGGACCCTGCGCGAACTGCACCCGCAGGTCCGGAAGTTCGTCGACCTCCGGGATCCGCCACGGCTCGGAGCCGTTGGCCAGGTAGCCGTCGGAGAGCAGGAGGACGGGGGTGCGGTAGATGAGGGCGATCCGGGCCGCCTCCAGGGCGGCGTCGAAGCAGTCGGTCGGCGTGCACGGTGCGACCACCGGGACCGGGGCCTCCCCGTTGCGCCCGTACATCGCCTGGAGCAGGTCCGCCTGCTCCGTCTTCGTCGGCAGCCCCGTGGACGGCCCGCCGCGCTGGATGTCGATGACCAGCAGTGGCAGTTCGAGGGAGACCGCGAGCCCGATGGTCTCCGACTTCAGCGCCACGCCCGGCCCGGAGGTGGTGGTGACGGCGAGGGAGCCGCCGAAGGCCGCGCCCAGGGCCGCGCCGATGCCGGCGATCTCGTCCTCGGCCTGGAAGGTGCGCACACCGAAGTTCTTGTGCTTGCTGAGCTCGTGCAGGATGTCGGAGGCGGGGGTGATCGGGTAGGAGCCCAGGTAGAGGGGCAGGTCCGCCTGCTTGGAGGCGGCGATCAGGCCGTACGACAGGGCCAGGTTCCCGGAGATGTTGCGGTAGGTACCGGTCGGGAAGGTCTTGGAGGCCGGGGCGACCTCGTAGGAGACCGCGAAGTCCTCGGTCGTCTCGCCGAAGTTCCAGCCCGCCCGGAACGCGGCGATGTTGGCGGCGGCGATCTCGGGCTTCTTCGCGAACTTGTTCCGCAGGAACTTCTCGGTGCCCTCGGTGGGCCGGTGGTACATCCAGGACAGCAGGCCCAGCGCGAACATGTTCTTGCTGCGCTCGGCCTCCTTGCGGGACAGCTCGAACTCCTTGAGCGCCTCGACCGTCATCGTCGTCAGCGGGACCGGATGGACGGCGTACCCGTCCAGCGAACCGTCCTCCAGCGGGCTGGCCGCGTAGCCGACCTTCGCCATCGCCCGCTTCGTGAACTCGTCCGTGTTGACGATGATCTCCGCGCCGCGCGGCACATCACCGATGTTCGCCTTGAGCGCCGCCGGATTCATGGCCACCAGCACATTCGGCGCGTCACCGGGCGTGAGGATGTCATGGTCCGCGAAATGCAGCTGAAATGAAGAAACGCCCGGCAGTGTGCCTGCGGGCGCTCGGATTTCGGCGGGGAAGTTCGGCAGTGTCGAAAGATCATTGCCGAAGGACGCCGTCTCGGAGGTGAAGCGGTCGCCGGTGAGTTGCATTCCATCACCGGAGTCACCCGCGAACCGGATGATCACCCGGTCGAGCCGGCGTGTTTCCTTTGCCCCCGCCGGTTTGCGCTGTTCTCCTACGACGGCTTCGTCGGCCTGCTCCGCTGGGCTACTGACCTGGCTGGTCACTTAACTGGACCTCCTTCGAGGCGGCTGTCTGGGAGCGGCCTTCCCGCAGGCCTTCCCGGGATCAACCCTACGTCTGTAAGGGTCGCCTTCCCTCGGCCGTTCGCATGATGGACACCATTTTGAGATGGTTCGACGCCCTGACTTGTCATGACTTACTCGCCCCCGACGCTGCTCTGGAAGACGCTTCTACCTCATCCTTTGGTTCTCGTGCCGGTCTCGCGCCGCTCTGGTGCCGTGTCGGGCCCCGGTCCTTCGAGGGCGATTCCGTTCGGCCTACCCAGTGCGTTCGGCTGCCCCAGTGTCAGTCCCTCAGGAGTTCAGATAGGTGAGGACCGCGAGAACACGCCGATGATCGCCGTCGCTCGGGGAAAGCCCGAGTTTCAGAAAGATATTGCTGACGTGTTTCTCGACCGCTCCGTCACTCACCACGAGCTGCCGCGCGATCGCCGAGTTGGTGCGTCCCTCGGCCATAAGTCCTAGGACCTCCCGCTCCCGCGGGGTGAGCCCGGCCAGTACGTCCTGCTTACGACTGCGCCCGAGCAGCTGCGCGACCACCTCCGGGTCCAGAGCGGTACCCCCCTGGGCCACCCGCACCACGGCGTCCACGAACTCGCGCACCTCCGCGACGCGGTCCTTGAGCAGGTAGCCGACGCCGCGGCTCGAACCGGCCAGCAGTTCGGTGGCGTAGCGCTCCTCCACGTACTGCGACAGCACCAGCACCCCCACTCCCGGGTGCTGCTTGCGCAGCTGCACGGCCGCCTTCACGCCCTCGTCGGTGTGCGTCGGCGGCATCCGTACGTCGGCCACCACGACGTCCGGCAGCGAGTCCTGGGCCGCCAGGTCGGTGATGGTCTTGATCAGCGCGTCGCCGTCTCCGACACCGGCCACGACGTCGTGCCCGCGGTCGGTCAACAACCGGGTCAGGCCCTCCCTGAGCAGCACTGAATCCTCGGCGATGACCACCCGCACCCTGTCCTCCACGATTCTCGGCCCCCCACACCATTCCCCGACCCACGTCGGCCGCGTCCCCGCCCGTACATCAGCCCACAGCATCCCAGCATTCGGACCCACCTGCCCCCGAGCAAGGGGAATCAAGGGAAATCAGGGGGAGGGGGAAGGGGAAATACGGGGGGTGCACTTTTGGCTCCGGGGTGGGGTTTAGGGGGTGGGGATTTCGGGCTGGCGGTGGGGGCAGGGGGCAGGGGGGGCGGGGCGGGGTCCGTGGGGGAGGGCTCTTGGCGGGGGCGGAGCCCTGCGGGGGCTGGGGTACGCGCGTGGTGGGGTTCGGGGGCGGAGTCCCGCCGGGTTCGGGGCCGAGCCCAGGCGGGTTGGGGGGCCGAGTCCGGGCGGGGTTCGGGGCTGCGCCCCGGCGGGGTGCGGCGCGGACCCCCGCGGGGACCGGAGGCGCTGCTTGTGGTGGGGGTGCGCGGGCGGAGCCCCGTGGGGGTCAGGGGTGACGCCTGTGGGTGCGGTGCGGGCAAGCCGCCCTGCGGAGGCCAGGAGCAGCGCCCGTGACGGGGTGCAGGGGCGGAGCCCCACCGGGGGGCCGGGGGCGGAGCCCCGCCGGGGATGGGACGGGTAGGGGCGGCGGGGGCGAGAAACACCCCACCCCACCCCACCCCACCCCCCGCCCCCGCTCACCCCCGCCAGGGCAACTCCGCAGTGATCCGACTGGGCCCACCCACAGGAGAGTCCACCACCAGAACCCCGTCCACCGCATCGAGCCGCTCCGCCAGCCCCGCAAGCCCGGACCCACCGGAAACATCGGCCCCACCCACACCATCGTCGACAACCTGAAGCATCAACCGGTTCTCGACCCGCCACACATCGACCGTGGCCCGCATCGCCCGCGCATGCTTACTGACGTTCTGCAGCAGCTCGGAGACGGTGAAGTACGCGATCCCCTCGATCGCCGGCGCCGGCCGAGACGGAAGATCCACATCCACCTGCACCGGCACGGTGCACCGCGAGGCCACGGAAGACAGCGCCGCATCCAGCCCACGATCGGTCAGCACGGCCGGATGAATCCCACGCGCCAGATCCCGCAGCTCCTGCAACGCCGTCTTCACCTCACCGTGCGCCTCGTCCACCATCCGCGCCGCGGCCCGCGGATCCTCGGTGAGCTTCTCCTTGGCAAGCCCGAGCCCCATCGCGAGATTGACGAGCCGCGCCTGCGCCCCGTCGTGCAGGTCCCGTTCGATGCGCCGCAGGTCCGCCGCGGCCGTGTCGACCACGACCCCCCGGTCCGACTCCAGCTCGACCACCCTGCTCGCCAGCCGCGACGGCCCGAGCAGCCCCGCCACCATCACCCGGTCCACCGTGGTCAGCGCCCGCACGATCCACGGCGTGGCCATCGTGATCAGCAGCCCCAGCAGCGCGGTGACGGTGATCTCGAAGGGGTTGTCCAGGTAGACGCGGTGCGCGCCGTCGCCGTAGAGCTGGAGGCCGCCCTGCCCGCCGTACACCGGGAAGAGCCAGAACCACAGCGGATACGTCAGCATCGCCCAGCCGTACGCCCAGAAGGTCAGCGCCACCACGAACGAGAACACCGACCACGGGAACTGCACCACCGAGTACAGCAGATGCCGCCACGCCGAACCGTTCTTGAGGATCGCCCCCATCCACGCCATCGCCCCGTGCTTGCGCACCCGCAGGGGCTTCGGCGCGGCCACCTCGATCCCGAGCAACCCGCGCGCCCGCGCCCGCTCCAGCGAGCCGAACCCGAGGACGCCGGTGAGGGCCGCGGCGAGCACCGGGATCCCCAGGAAGGTGATCAGCAGGCCCATGCCGAGCGAGAACATCGTGACGGCGAACGTGAACATGAGGATGCCGACCGGCAGGCCCGACATCACGTAACCGAACTCGCGCCAGCTGCGCGCCTCGATCGGCGCTCGCAGCGGTGTCGGGAGACGGTGCCGCCGCTCCTCGGCACCCGCCTCGTGGAATCCGGGCCCGCTCGGGTACCCGTACCCCTGTCCGTACTCCGTCGCCATCGGTCTCGTCCGTTCTGCTCGTCCTGCTCGTCGGTTCGTACCTCCACCTTGCTGTTCTCGGCTCTTGCCGACCATGGAGCGGGTCGGCGTCTTGGGGCGGGGGTTTTCCCTACCTCGAAGCCGGACGGAAGCCGAATACCGACGGCCCCGGCCAAGGCGGACGCGCCAAGGCGGACCCGCACAGGTCACTCCGTAGGCCGGCTCCGTCAGCCCCGTCAGCCCCGTCAGCCCCGTCAGCCCCGCCCGTCCCCCCGGTCCCGCCAAGGCAGCTCCGCCGTGATGGTGGTCGGGCCGCCGGGCGGTGAGTCGATGATGAACAGTCCGTCCACCGCGCCCAGCCGGTCCGCGAGCCCCGCCATCCCCGTACCGCCGTCGAGGGCGGCCCCACCGCGCCCGTCGTCCTGGACCTGGATGAGCAGCCGCTCGTCCGTCCGCCACACGTCGACGGACGCGGAGCGCGCCCCGCTGTGCTTGCTGACGTTCTGCAACAGCTCGGACACGGTGAAGTAGGCGATGCCCTCGATGGCGGCGGCCGGTCTCGTCGGGAGGTCGGCCGTCACCTTCACCGGCACGGTGCAGCGCGAGGCGACCGACGACAGCGCCGCGTCGAGGCCCCGGTCGGTGAGGACCGCGGGATGGATGCCGCGAGCCAGATCGCGCAGCTCCTGCAGGGCCAGCTTCACCTCGCCGTGCGCCTCGTCGACCATGGCCGCGACGGTCTCGTCGGCCTGCCCCTCGAGGATCTTCTCCTTGGCCAGACCGAGCCCCATCGCGAGGTTGACGAGCCGCGCCTGCGCCCCGTCGTGCAGGTCCCGTTCGATGCGCCGCAGGTCCGCCGCGGCCGTGTCGACCACGACCCCCCGGTCCGACTCCAGCTCGGCGATGCGCCGCTCCAACTCGTCCGAGGGCGAGAGCAGCCCGCGCACCATGGCCCGGTCCACGTTCGTCAGTCCCCGCGCGAGGAACGGCAGCACCGGCCACAGCAGGAACAACGACGTCAGCGTGATCGTGAACGTGACGATGCCCCACGGCAGCCGGATGAAGTCGTACAGCACCGTCCGCCAGGCCACCGGGTCCCGCAGGCTCGACCACAACCAGGGGAAGAAGCCCGTCCCGCGCACCGGCATAGGGCTCGGCTCGTCGATCCGCACGCCGAGCAGCTTGCGCGCCCGCGCCCGCTCCATCCGGCCCAGCAGCCGTGTGCCCCGCAGCCCGCCCGCGAGCAGCGGCAGCCCGATCGCCGTCACGGCCAGCCCCGTGCCCGTGGAGACCAGCGTCACGACGTACACGAAGCCGAAGATCGAGACCGGCAGATTGGCGAGGAGGTGCGCGATCTCCTTCCACGTCTGCCGGCCGAGTGCGAAGCGTGGGGGAGGCAACCGGTCGCTGTCGGCCGACTCGTCCGGTACATCGCGTGCATCTGGTACATCCGGTACACCCGGTATGCCCGGGGCTTGCGGCGTGTCCGACGGGCCGAGGGGGCCGAGGGGGCCGACAGGGATGATGCGTTCGGTCATATTCGCTAGCCTGCCTGGCGGCGAGCCGCCGCGCCATGAGGTCGACCGCCACGATCCACTGGGGAAAACCCCACCCCTTGAGGTAAAAGCGAAGGCCGCCGCGCGGTGTACCTGGATGTGCTCGCGAGGTGAAATGGGAAGTGACCGCGAGGTGCGGACGGGAACCTGGTGACACCTGAGCCGGGCGAGTGCGTGAACCCGGCGACGGGCGAGGCGGACGAGTCTCTGACATGTCCCCGATAGCCAATGCGTGACGGGCTGCTTACCGTCTCTTTAGCAGGCCCTAGACTCCCGTCCGTACAGATCGTCGAACGGGGCGCATCACAGCGTGCGCGACGGGGCGTGCGCCGGGCGCAACGAGGTCAGGGAGTGAGGGGCTGACGTGCCGGAACCGACCGTTGTCACGGCAACCGGGGCCGTCGTCGCGGCGAGCTACTTCCAGTCGTACTCGGTCGTCGGACTGCTCGTCGTCGTCGGCGTGCTCTTCGTCGCCGTCGCCTTCGGGGCGGGCCGCCTGCTGCGGCCGGTGGTCCCGACCCCCGAGAAACTCCTGACGTACGAGTGCGGCGTCGACCCCGTCGGCGAGGGCTGGGCCCACACCCAGGTCCGCTACTACGTCTACGCCTTCCTCTACGTCATCTTCGCCGTCGACTCGATCTTCCTCTTCCCCTGGGCGACCGTCTTCGCCGCGCCCGGCTACGGCGCGGCCACCCTCGTGGAGATGTTCATCTTCCTCGGCTTTCTGGCCGTGGGCCTGCTGTACGCATACAAGAAGGGCGTCCTGACATGGACGTGACCCCCTCGGACGTGACCCCCTCGACGCCCTCCGAGCCGGCGCCGCTGCCCGAGCAGGTGCTGCCCGAACCGGTGGTGCATTCCGAGCCCGTGCTGCTTCCCGAGCCGAAGCGGCTCGGTGTGCTCTCCCGGCTGGCCCCGGAGCCGATGAAGGTGGTCCTGAACTGGGGCCGCCGCTACTCGCTCTGGGTCTTCAACTTCGGCCTCGCCTGTTGCGCCATCGAGTTCATCGCCGCGTCGATGGCCCGCCACGACTTCATCCGGCTCGGCGTGATCCCGTTCGCACCGGGTCCGCGCCAGGCCGACCTGATGGTCGTCTCCGGCACGGTCACGGACAAGATGGCCCCGGCCGTCAAGCGCCTCTACGAGCAGATGCCCGAGCCGAAGTACGTCATCTCCTTCGGCGCGTGCTCCAACTGCGGCGGCCCGTACTGGGACTCCTACTCCGTCACCAAGGGCGTCGACCAGATCATCCCGGTGGACGTCTACGTCCCGGGGTGCCCGCCCCGCCCCGAAGCGCTGCTGCAGGGCATCCTCAAGCTCCAGGAGAAGATCGCCCGGGAGTCGCTGGGGGAGCGCTACAGCTCCTCGCCGCGTCCGTCGGCCGCCGCCCTCCAGAGCGACCTGGTGCGTCCGCCCGCCGTGGGGGAGGACCGATGACCGTCGGCTGGCTTCCCGCCCCCGTAGAGGAGCTCTTCGGCCCGGAGGCCACGGCCGAGGAGTCGTACGAGGTCCTGACGGTCGACGTACCGCCGACCGCCTGGCTCCCCGCCCTGGAGACCGCGCGCGACTCGCTGGGCTGCACCTATTTCGACTGGCTGAGCGCCGTCGACGAACCCGGCATGGGCTTCCGCGTCGCCGCGCACGTGGTGGCCCTGTCTCCCGTACGCCGCCTCCTCGTCCGTACGACCGTCCCGCACTCGGCACCCGTCCTGGCCACGGCGGTCTCCGTGTACGCCGGCGCCGGCTGGCACGAGCGCGAGACCCACGAGATGTTCGGCGTCACCTTCGAGGGCCACCCGGGCCTCGACCCCCTTCTTCTCCCCGAGGGCTTCGAAGGCCACCCTCTCCGCAAGGACTTCGTCCTCGCCGCCCGCGTCGCCAAGGCCTGGCCCGGGGCGAAGGAGCCGGGGGAGTCCGAGCACGGTGGCCCCAAGCGTCGCCAGATGCTTCCGCCCGGCGTACCCGACCCCAACGAATGGGGTCCCCTGAAGGGCCAACTCCCCCCGGCCCCCGCCCGCCCGGCGCGCGGAGCGGCCCGAGCCGCGGGCGACCGCCCGGTACGGCGGGCCCGCACCGCGGGCGAGGGCTCGGCGAGCCAGACCACCACCACCGGCGACCCGGGAACCGGTCCCGCCGCCGGTGCCACCACCACCGCTGCCGCCGCCGGCGCGCAGGCCCCCACGTCCCCTCGCCGGGCGCGCAGCGCCGGCCAGGGCTCGGCCAGCCAGCAGGCCGGGGCCCCGGCCGCCGACGAACAGGCGCCTTCGACGGCCGCCCCCGCGGCCCCGGGGACCGCCGAGCCGACGCCTCCCGCAGGGCCCCGCCGCACGCGCAGCGCGAGCCAGGGCTCGGCGACACAAAGGGCACAGGCCACCGAGCAGCCGCCCGCTGCCGCGGCGCCGCGCAGCTCCGACGCCCCTTGGCACCACGCCCGCCCCGCGTTCGACGAGCCGAAGCAGGAGCCGAAGCAGGAGCCGAAGCAGGAGCCGAAGCCGGAGCGGGCGCGGGAGTCGAAGCCGGAGCAGGAGCAGGAGCCGGAGTCCAGGTCGGAGTCGAAGCCGGGGGCCACCCCGGAGCCCGCGGCTGCCCCGAGTCCGGACCCCGAGGCCACCACGAAACCCCCGGCATCCCCCGAGCCGGACTCTGAGCCGGACTCCGACTCCACCCCCGCTCCCGAAGACCCCGCTCCCGAAGACCCCACCCCCAGAAACCCAGCCGGAGGCACGCAGTGAACGACGCTCTCGACGTCGCCCTACGCCTCCTCGTCGTCTTCGTCGTGTTCCTGACGTTCCCCTTGATCGTCGGTCAGACCGAGCACAAGGTGATGGCCCACATGCAGGGCCGCCTCGGCCCGATGTACGCCGGCGGCTTCCACGGCTGGGCCCAACTCGTCGCGGACGGTGTCAAGTTCGCGCAGAAGGAAGACATCGTCCCCGCGGGTGCGGACCGCCGCATCTTCCAGCTCGCCCCCGCCGTCGCCCTTCTCCCGTACCTCCTCGTCCTCCTCGCCATCCCGATCGGCCCGGGTGAGGGCGCCGTCGGCCAGGTCGTCGACGCGGGCATCTTCTTCGTTCTCGCCGTGATGGGCGTGGGTGTCCTCGGCTCGCTCATGGCGGGCTGGGCCTCGGCCAACAAGTTCTCCCTTCTCGGCGGCCTGCGCACCGCCGCGCAGCTCCTCGCGTACGAACTCCCGATGCTGCTGACCGCCGCCTCCGTCGCGATGGCGGCCGGCACGGTCTCGCTGCCCGGCATCGTCGCCGCCTTCGAGTGGTGGTGGGTGCCCTGGCAGATCGTCGGCGCGGTCGTCTTCTTCGTGGCGGGCCTCGCCGAACTCCAGCGTCCGCCCTTCGACATGCCCGTCGCCGACTCGGAGATCATCTTCGGCGCGTACACCGAGTACACCGGTCTGCGCTTCGCCCTCTTCCTCCTCGCCGAGTACGCCGGAATCGTCGTCCTGTGCGGTCTGACCACCGTCCTCTTCCTGGGCGGCTGGCACGGCCCGTGGGGTGCCGACGGCCTCGGCTGGGTCTGGACCCTTCTGAAGACGGCCCTCCTCGCCTTCGTCGTGATCTGGCTGCGCGTCACCTACCCCCGCCTGCGCGAGGACCAGCTCCAGAAACTCTCCTGGACCCTCCTCGTCCCCCTCTCTCTCGCCCAGATCGCCCTCACCGGCATCGTCAAGGTGGTGATCTCGTAACCATGGCTGAGCCTCTTCCGCCCACCCGTCCCCGCATTCCAGGCTCCGGACTCGCCAAGGGCCTGGCCGTCACCCTCCGCACGATGACGAAGAAGACCGTCACCGCGCAGTACCCGGACGCCCAGCCCGAACTCCCGCCCCGCTCCCGCGGCGTCATCGGCCTGTTCGAGGAGAACTGCACGGTCTGCATGCTGTGCGCCCGCGAGTGCCCGGACTGGTGCATCTACATCGACTCCCACAAGGAGACGGTCCCGCCGTCCGCCCCCGGTGGCCGCGAGCGCAGCCGCAACGTCCTCGACCGCTTCGCCATCGACTTCTCCCTGTGCATGTACTGCGGTATCTGCATCGAGGTCTGTCCTTTCGACGCGCTGTTCTGGTCCCCGGAGTTCGAGTACGCGGAGACCGACATCCACGAACTCACCCACGAGCGAGACAAGCTCCGCGAGTGGATGTGGACGGTTCCGGCCCCGCCCGCCCTCGACCTCGGCGCGGAGGAACCGAAGGAACTGGCCGCCGCCCGCAAGACCGCCGACAAGCTCGCCGCCGAGGCAGCCACGGCAGCCGAGGCAGCCGAACTCGCGGCGCAGACAGCCGAACAGGCTCCCCAGCCCGAACCCCCGGCCGGCGGCACGACTACGACCACGGGCACGAACACGGACCCGACCACGGGCACGCCCGAGCCCTCCAAGCCCTCCGACCCGCAGGACGGTGCGTCGTGAGCCTCGCAGCAGCCACGGCCGCCGCGGCGCGGGCCACGACCACCGCCGCCCAAAGCCACGGCTTCCTCTCCCCGACGGGCGTCGAGATCGCCTTCCTCCTCGTCGGCCTGGTCACCTTCGGCGCCGCCATCGTCACCGTCACCACCAAGCAGCTGGTGCACGCCGCCCTGTGGCTGGTGATGGCGCTCGGCGGCCTCGCCGTCGAGTACCTCCTGCTCACCGCCGAGTTCATCGCCTGGGTGCAGGTCCTCATCTACGTCGGTTCCGTCGTCGTCCTCCTTCTGTTCGGTCTGATGCTCACCAAGGCGCCGATCGGCCGCTCCCCGGACGCCGACTCGGGCAATCGCTGGGCCGCCCTCACCGTGGCCGTCGCCGCGGCCGTCGCCCTCGTCTGGGTGGTCGTGGACGCCTTCCGCACCACTTGGGTCGACCTGAAGGGCCCCGCCGCCGGCTCCACCGAGGTCACCGGAGCGAGCCTCTTCCAGAACTGGGTCCTCCCCTTCGAGGCACTCTCCGTCCTCCTCCTCGCCGCCCTGGTCGGCGCGATCGTCCTCTCCCGCAAGGCGAAGGGGGACCCGACGACCCCCGCGAACGCGACCACCCCCGCGGGCACCGCCACCCCCTCGGGTGCCCAGAGCCGCCGGAGCGAGAAGGAAGGGACCCGCTGATGCACCTCGCCTATCCCGCCGTGCTCTCCGCCCTCCTCTTCTGCACGGGCCTGTACGGAGTCCTCGCGCGCCGCAACGCGATCCTGGTCCTGATGTCCGTCGAGCTCATGCTCAACGCCGTCAACCTGAACCTCGTCGCCTTCGACGTCTGGCTCTCCAGGACCGCCCGCGACACGCTCCACTCCGGCCAGGCCCTGACCCTGTTCACCATCGCCATCGCGGCCGCCGAGATCGGTATCGGCCTGGCGATCGTCCTCGCCGTCTACCGGGGCCGCGGCACCTCGGACATCGACAAGCTCCGCGAGACCGCCGAGGGCCCCGCCCCGGACGGCTCCCACGGCGACGGCACCGAAGAAGCCCCCGTCACGGGAGACGAGAAGGCTGAGGCCACCGCGTGACCACGACCACCCTCGCCGTCCTCGTCCCCCTCCTTCCGTTCCTGGGCGCCGCGGCCGGACTCCTCCTCGGCCGCACGGCCCCCGGCTATGTCCGCCCCCTCGCGGTACTCCCGTCCCTCACCTCGCTCGTCCTCGCCGTACTGGTCGCCGTGCGCCAGGGCGGCGGCCAGGCCATCAGCGCGGCCACCGAACTGACGCCCACCGGCTCGGTCCCGATCGAACTCGCCCTGCACATCGACGGCTTCGCCGCCCTCGTCGCCGTACTCGTCGGCGTCGTCGCCTCCTGCGTGCAGATCTACTCGACGGGCTACCTGCGCGACGACCCGCGCTACCCCTCGTACGCCGCTCTCGTCTCCCTCTTCACCTCCGCGATGCTGCTCGTCGTCTACTCCGGCGACCTGATCGTGCTCCTGGTCGGCTGGGAGGTCATGGGCATCTGCTCGTACTTCCTGGTCGGCCACTACTGGGAGACCCCCGAGGCCCGCGCAGCCTCGATCAAGGCCTTCCTGGTCACCAAACTCGGCGACGTCCCCTTCCTCATCGGTCTGTTCGCCCTGGGCACCGACGCCGGGTCCTTCCGCATCACCACGGTCCTCGGCACCGTCGCGAGCGGCGGACTGCACCATCCGACGCTGATCGCCCTGCTGCTCCTCGCCGGCGTGGCGGGCAAGTCGGCGCTGTTCCCGCTCCACACCTGGCTGCCCGACGCGATGGCGGGCCCGACACCCGTCTCCGCCCTGATCCACGCCGCGACGATGGTCGCCGCCGGTATCTACTTCGTCGCCCGGCTCCTCCCCGTCTTCCAGGCCTCCTCGGCCGCGATGGTGGTCCTCGCCGTCATGGCAGCCGTCACGATGGCGGGCTCGGCTCTCGCCGCACTCGCCCAGGACGACATCAAGCGGGTCCTCGCGTACTCGACGATCGGCCAGCTCGGCTACATGGCCGGCGCCCTCGCCGTCGGCGACCGCGGTGCCGCCGTCTTCCACCTCCTGTCCCACGGCGCCTTCAAGGCGCTGCTGTTCCTCGCCGCCGGCGTGATCATCCACGCCTCCGGCACCAACTCGCTGGCCGTCATGTCCCGCATGACGGGCCTGCGATCCCGCGTCCCCGACGCCTACTGGACGATGACGGTGGCGCTGTTCGCGCTCGCCGCGATCCCGCCGTTCAGCGGCTTCTTCTCCAAGGAGGCCGTACTCGGCGCGGCCGAGCACGTCGCCACCGGCCACACCGAGCACGCCCCCGGCTCCGCGGGCTGGATCGTCCTCGTCGCAGGTCTGGTCACCGCCGTACTCACCGCCGCGTACGCGATCCGGCTGTGGCTGCTGGCCTTCCACGGCTGGGGCGTCGAGGCCCCCGACCACGGCAAGGAGCCGCGCAGCATGACCGTCGTGCTGTGGGTGCTCGCCGTCCCTTCCCTCGCTTTCGGGCTCGCGTACGGCCCACTGCCCGACTGGTTCGACGGCCGTGACCTGACACCGGTCCTCACCACCTCCGTCCTCGGCACGGGGCTCGCCCTGGTCGGCGGGATCGTCACCTACGGTGCCTGGCGGCACACCACCGCGCCGGCTCCCCACATCCCACTGGGTGCGGTCGCGGCCCACCCCGACGCCGACGCCGGGGTGGTCGAGGCAGAGGCGATCGCCAGTCACGCGCCCGCGTTCGGAGACGTGGCCTACGCTCCCGACCCGGCGGATCCCGGACGGCTGCTGCTCGGCCCGCTGCACCGGCACGCGGCCGTCGGATTCCACCTCGACGCCGTGTACAACGTGCTGTTCGTCCGCCCCGTCCAGGCCGGAGCCGCACTCGTCCGGTTCCTCGACCGTGAGGTCGTCGACACCTACGTACGCGGTGCGGCCGCCCTACCCCGCCTGCTCGGCGCCGCCGTACGGCGCGCGCAGACCGGCAATGTGCAGACCTATGTGAGCGCGCTGCTCGCCGGCACCGTCGTCCTGGTGGTCGCCGCCCTCCTCGTCGCCACGGGAGCGTGAGCAGGCGTGATCGATATCAGTGAATCCGTGATGCAGATTCTTCTCGCATTGATCGTCGTCGGGCCGCTCATCGGCGCCGCCGCCGCTCTCCTGCCCGCGCCGCCCGGACTGAAGGGGAAGTCACCGGACCAGGCCGTGCTGCGGCACGGCGTGATCGTCACCGGCGTGGTGCTCATCGCCGCGATCGTCCTCGCGCTCGGCTTCGACCACGACACCCCGGCCAAGGCACAGCAGATGCAGGCCACGACGGACATCAGTTGGATCCCCGCACTCGACGTGCGGATCCACCTCGGCATCGACGGCATTTCCCTCCCCCTTCTGGTCCTGACCGCGCTGCTGACCTTCCTCTGCGCGCTCTACAGCTACTTCAAGATGCCCGCGGGGCCGACCCCGAAGGCCTTCGTCGCGCTGCTGCTCGTCCTCGAGTCCGGCACCCTCGCGACCTTCGCCGTCCTCGATCTGCTGCTGTTCTTCCTCGCGTTCGAGATGGTGCTCATCCCGATGTACTTCCTCATCGCCCGGTGGGGCGGTGCGCAGCGCCAGGCCGCGGCCTGGAAGTTCATCCTCTTCACACTGCTCGGTTCGGTCGTCATGCTGCTGGGCCTGCTCCTGATCGGAATCAAGGCGGGCACATTCGACATGGTGGCACTCGCCACTGACAACGGCCGGTCGCTGACCACATCCGTGCAGGTCATCGCCGTTTTGGCGATCGGAATCGGGCTCGCGGTCAAGACGCCGATGTGGCCGCTGCACAGCTGGCTGCCGGACGCCCACACCGCCGCGCCGACCGTCGGCTCGGTCCTACTGGCCGGCGTACTGCTGAAGATGGGTACGTACGGTTTCGTCCGGATTCTGCTGCCGATCGCGCCGGACGGGATGCACACCTTCGCCCCCTACCTCGCCGCCTTCGCCGTGGTCGGGATCATCTACGGATCCCTGGCCTGCCTGGCCCTCGCGAAACAGGGCGCGAAGGGCGATCTCAAGCGGCTCATCGCGTACTCGTCCGTCGGCCACATGGGATTCGTCCTGCTCGGCATCGCGACGATGACCCCGACCGGGGTGAACGGCGCACTGTTCGCCAACATCGCCCACGGTCTCATCACCGGACTCCTCTTCTTCCTCGTCGGGGCGCTGAAGGACCGCACCGGCACCACCGACCTCGACACCCTCGCCGAGGGGACCGGCGCCGCGCTCTACGGCAAGGCCCCGCGTCTCGGCGGACTCCTCGCCTTCGCCGCCGTCGCCTCCCTCGGGCTTCCGGGCCTCGCCGGATTCTGGGGCGAGATGCTGGCTCTGTTCGGCGCGTTCAAACCCGCCGCCGACCTCAGCCGTCCCGCGTATCTGACGTTCATGGCGATCGCCGCCTTCGGCACGCTGCTCACGGCCGCGTACATGCTGGTCGTCGTACGCCGTGTGTGCATGGGCGAGACCCCGCGGCAGGAGGCGCCGAAGCTCGCCGACGTCCAGAGCTACGAGTTCGCGGCCTGGACGCCGCTCGTCGCCCTCACCGTCGTCGCCGGTCTGTGGCCCAAGGCCCTCCTCGGCCTGACCGACCCGGCCGTACAGCAGCTCCTCGCAGGAGGCACCCGATGAGCTCCCTGGTCCAGTCCGTCGACTGGCTCGCGATCGCGCCGCCCACCCTCGCCGCGGTCGTCGGACTCGTCGTGCTCGTCGCCGACCTCTTCATCGGAGAGGAGAAGAAGGCGGTACTCGGCTGGGTGTCGGTGGCGGGGCTCGCCGCGTCCGCACTCCTGTTGCTGCCCCTCCGGGACGGCGACCGCGCCACCTTCTGCCTGACGGGCGACGCGCACGCCTGTAGCTACACGGCGGACCGCTTCACCCTCGTCATCCAGTTCCTGGTCCTCGGCGGCGCGCTCCTGGCAGCACTGCTGTCGGTCACGGCCCTGAAGGACGCCAACAAAGACCTCCCCGAAGGGGAGTTCTGGTTCCTGTTGCTCTCTTCGGCCGCGGGCGCCGCCCTGCTGCCCGCCTCCCGCGACCTCGCGACACTCATCGTCGCTCTCGAAGTCGCCTCACTGCCCGCCTTCGCACTCGTCGGCATCAAACGCGGCGACAAGAAGTCCTCCGAGGCGGCCCTGAAGTTCTTCCTGTCCTCCGTCACCGCGACCGCCGTCAGCCTCATGGGCGTCAGCTTCGTCTACGCGACGACCGGCAGCCTCTACCTGACCCAGATCGCGGACAAGATCCAGCACGTCGACGGACAGTTCCACACCCTCGCCCAGGCGGGCGTCGTCCTCACCCTGGTCGGCTTCGCCTTCAAGACGGCCGCCGTGCCCTTCCACTTCTGGGTGCCCGACACCTACGTAGGGGCGCCTTTGCCGGTCGCCGCCTACTTGTCGGTCGTCGGCAAGGCGGTCGGCTTCTCCGGCCTGATCCTCGTCACCGTCGTCGCCCTCCCTTCGTACGGGGACGTCTGGGGCCCGGCGCTCGCCGCGCTGGCCGCCCTCACCATGACCGTCGGCAACGTCGGCGCCCTGCGCCAGCAGGCCACACGCGCGTACAGCGCGGTCCGCCTGCTCGCCTGGTCCTCCGTCGGCCAGGCCGGCTACCTCCTGGTCCCGATCGCGTCCGCCGCCTACTCCAAGGACGCCGACAGGGCCATCGGCTCCACCGTCGCGTACGCCCTGATGTACGCGGTGGTGAACCTCGGCGCCTTCGCCGTGGCCGCCCTCGTCGCCCGTACGAGCCCCCTGAACCGCATCAGCGACTACCGGGGCCTGTACGCGAGGAGCCCCCTGTCCGCGCTGATCCTCGGCTTCTTCCTGCTCTGCCTCGCGGGACTGCCGCCGGGCATCATCGGGCTCTTCGCCAAGGTCACCGTCTTCGCGGCGGCCGTCGACGCGGGGCTCGGCTGGCTGGCCGTGGTCATGGCCGTCAACGTCGTGATCGCGCTCTTCTACTACCTCCAGTGGACGACCCTGCTCTTCCGAGCCCCCGAGGGGGAGCCCGTAAAGCACCGCGTCCCTGCCTCACTGACCGCCGCGATCGCCCTGACGGCCGTCCTGGGCATCGCCCTCTCCGGAGCACCCCAGCTGGCCCTGCGCTTCTCCGCGACCGGCCTGTTCTGAGAGCGTCACCCGGACCGTCACCCGGACGGTCCACGTGCGCTGTCGCGCGCACAAGGGAACTAGTGCTCCTCGCCTGGCGTTGACCAGTGCGGGAGGTTCCACTGAAAAGTGGAAGCAAGGTATCAGCAAGCAAAGGGTTCCCCTGCCGCACCACTTGGAGGGCGTACCGTGCACCGCCGGCACAATGGGCTCAGGACCGCCGTACTCCTCGGGGGACTGTCCGCACTCATCATCGTCATCGGCAGCTTCTTCGGGCGTACCGGCCTCGTCGTCGCGCTGTTCATCGCGATCGGGACGAACGCGTACGCGTACTGGAACAGCGACAAACTGGCTCTACGCGCGATGCGCGCACGCCCGGTGAGCGAATTCGAGGCCCCGGCCCTGTATCGCATCGTTCGGGAGCTCTCGACCCAGGCCCGGCAGCCCATGCCGCGCCTGTACATCTCACCGACCGAAGCGCCGAACGCGTTCGCGACGGGGCGCAACCCGCGCAACGCGGCGGTGTGCTGCACCGACGGAATCCTGCGCATCCTGGACGAACGCGAGCTGCGCGGCGTCATCGGCCACGAGCTCAGCCATGTCTACAACCGCGACATCCTGATCTCGTCGGTCGCGGGCGCCCTCGCCTCCGTGATCATGTTCCTGGTGAATTTCGCCTGGCTGATCCCGGTCGGCCGTTCGAACGACGACGAGGGCCCCGGCATCCTCGGCATGTTGCTGATCATGATCCTGGGTCCGCTCGCCGCGTCCCTCATCCAGCTGGCCATCAGCCGCTCCAGGGAGTACGAGGCGGACGCGTCCGGCGCCCAGCTCACCGGCGACCCCCTCGCCCTCGCCAGTGCCCTGCGCAAGCTCGACGCGGGCACCAAACAACTGCCGCTGCCTCCCGAGCCGCGCATCGAGACCGCGAGCCACATGATGATCGCCAACCCCTTCCGCCCGGGCCAGGGAATGTCGAAGATGTTCTCCACGCACCCGCCGATGGCGGAGCGCATCGCCCGGCTCGAGCAGATGGCAGGTCGCCAGCAATGAAGACAATCCTGAACGTCATTTGGCTCGTCCTGAGCGGCTTCTGGCTGTTCCTCGGCTACTTGGCCGCCGGCGTGCTGCTGTGTATCACCATCATCGGCATCCCGTTCGGCATCGCGGCCTTCCGTATCGGCGTCTACGCCCTGTGGCCCTTCGGCTATACGACGGTGGAGCGCCGCGACGCGGGCGCCCCCTCCTGCATCGGCAATGTCCTGTGGCTGATCCTCGCGGGCTGGTGGCTCGCCCTCGCCCACATCGTCACCGGCATCCTGCTGTGCATCACGATCATCGGCATCCCGTTCGGCATCGCCAACTTCAAGCTCATCCCGGTCTCGTTGCTCCCGCTGGGCCGCGAAATCGTCCGCACGGACGAGCCGTTCGCCACGCGCTGACGGGGCGGCGCGGGGGTGCAGAATCCGAAGTACGCCGTAGCGGCGTACAGCAACAGGGGCGTCGGCGAGTCGATATGGGCGCTGTGCAAGGACGCCACTGACGAGCTCTACGCCGATCCGCTCCCTCCCTCGCGCGTCCGGTACGACCTGCTCGGCTGCGCACCCCGGGGCGAGCTGGCCGGGGCCGTGGAGCGGGCCCGCACCACGGGCTCCGCTCCGTTGGGCAGCCTATTGGTGCGGACCCTCGACGCCACACACACCCCGGTCGGGGAGGAATGGCCACTGGAGTACGCACGGGTTCTCGGTGACCGCCCGTGCGCGCTCGACCCGACGCTGCGCGACATCACCGTCGAGGCATCGGAGGTCCCGGACACCCAGTCCGAACACCCCCAACGGCCGTTACTCTCCGCGGGACATCGACTCCTGGGCGCGGACGGCGAGCCGTGGGGCCACTGCAGGGACCTCAGCCAAGTCCCGGGCGAATTCATCGCACCGGTGGACCCGCCGGTGCGCCTGCTCGGCTGCTCCCCGCGCGGATCCCTGCGCGAGGCGCTCGAAGCGGGCGACGAGGACCTGGGACACGCCCGCGTGTTGCGCCTCAACTGGGTCGGCCGGACGGTCGGCTCCGTACTCGAAGGCGAGATCATTGCGTGGATCCCCTCCGCGCACGGCCGGGGCCTGGTCGATCTCACGCTCGACCCCTGGTCGCGGCGGCTTCCCAGAGCAGCCCGCGAGGCGTGGGACGTGTGGTGGCGCGAACGCCAGTCCGAGCCGAACAGCTGGGCCCGATGCAGCTCGCAGGGGCGCGAGTTCTGGCTCGACCGGGCACGGGAAGCAGCGAATCCGTACGAGCCCGACCCAGAGCCAGGCTCCACCTACCACCTCGACGGCCGCCACGTCACCGACGCGCCGGCCTTCCACTGCGCGCTGGGCGAGGCGGTGAACGGTCCCGGCGGCTACTTCGGCCACGACCTGAGCGCCGTCGCCGACTGCCTGCGAGGCGGCTACGGCGCCGAGCCGCCCTTCACCCTCGTCTGGCACGACGCCGACGTCGCCCGCACCTGCCTCGGCGTGACGCCGTACCGCGACCGCAGACCCCCGACATTCGAGGAACTGCTCACCTTCCTCACCGATAACGGCGTCGACGTACGCATCGCCTGATGGGTTATCCACAGGCCGCCCGATTGTCAGTGGCGCGCTGCATCATGAAGCCATGACCGAAATCGAGCAGTTGCTGGCACGGGTCGGTACGGAGGCCCGCAACACCCGCCCGTGGGGCTGGCCTTCGCTCCCCGCGCCCGTGGACGCGGCGACGGTCACCCGCGCCGAAGCCGTGCTGGGCTTCACCCTGCCGCCACTGCTCGCCGCGCTCTACCTACAGATAGGGGACGGCGGCTTTGGTCCGGAGTACGGCCTGTTGCCGCTGCTCGACGGCTCCCCGTCCGGCGAGCCGGCCGCCGTCCCGCAGTATCTCGCCCACCGGGAGAGCGGCCGCCAGGACCCCGACTGGCCCTGGCCGGAGGGCGTTCTGCCGATATCCCACTGGGGCTGCGGGATGTACGCGTGCGTGGACTGCCGCAGTCCCCGGGGCACGGTCCTGCTCTTCGAGCCGAACGCCGACGAGGCCGACCACGCCTGGTACGTGGACGCACCCGGCCTACAGGCGTGGCTGGACACCTGGCTGGAGGGCTCCGGCTGGTACGAGGAGTCCAACGACGACACGGACTTGGCCCCTTGGCCCGACTTCCGCATACGTACGGCGGCGGCACAGGCCTCGTAGCGACCTGCCCGCCATCGACGGCCGCCGATGGCTACCGCGAGGCCGCCCACCGCCTCACGCCATACGCCGCCCACCCCCTCACGCCGTACGCCGCCACCGCCTCACGCCGTACGCCGCCATCCCCACACCCAGCACAGCCGCGCCCACGACCACCGAAAGCGCCGGAAGCGCGAACGCCAGGGTCACGCACCCGACGAGTCCCACCACCGGCACCAGCCGCGCCGCCGGAGCGGGGCTCAGGGTCCACGCCGACGCGTTGGCCACGGCGTAGTACGCCAGTACACCGAAGGAGGAGAACCCGATCGCGCCCCGCACGTCCACCGTCGCGGCCAGCGCGGCGACCACCGCGCCCACGGCCAGCTCCGCCCGGTGCGGCACCTGGAAACGCGGATGCACGTCGGCCAGGGTGCCCGGCAGATGACCGTCGCGGGCCATGGCCAGCGTCGTCCGTGAGACGCCCAGGATCAGGGCGAGGAGCGAGCCGAGCGCGGCCACGGCCGCACCCACCCGTACCACCGGCACGAGCCCCGGCACACCGGCCGTCCGCACCGCGTCGGCCAGCGGCGCCGACGCACGCCCGAGCCCCTCCGGCCCCAGCACTGAAAGGACCGCCACCGCGACCGCCGCGTACACCACGAGCGCGATACCCAGAGCCGTCGGGATCGCGCGCGGAATGGTGCGCGCCGGATCCCGTACCTCCTCACCGAGCGTCGCGATCCGCGCGTATCCGGCGAACGCGAAGAACAGCAGCCCCGCCGCCTGAAGCACCCCGCCCGCGCCACCGGAGACCCCGACGTCCAGCCGCCCGGCGTCGGAGGCGTCCGATCCGAGACACACGACCACCACGGAAGCGAGGACCGCGAGGACCACCGAAACGATCAACCGGGTCAGCCGGGCGGACTTGTGCATGCCGCCGTAGTTCACCGCGGTGAGGGCCACCACGGCCCCGACCGCCACCGCGTGCGCCTGCCCCGGCCAGACGTACGCGCCCACGGTGAGCGCCATCGCCGCACAGGAGGCCGTCTTCCCGACGATGAACGACCAGCCCGCCAGATACCCCCAGAAGGCGCCGAGACGCTCACGCCCGTACACATAGGTGCCACCGGAGGCGGGATACAGAGCGGCCAGCCGTGCCGAGGACATCGCATTGCAGTACGCGACCACGGCCGCGATCGCGAGCCCGAGGAGCAGACCGGACCCGGCCGCCCGTGCGGCCGGGCCCAACGCCGCGAAGATCCCGGCACCCACCATCGACCCGAGGCCGATGACCACGGCGTCCCCGACGCCCAGGGTGCGCCGCAACTCGGATCCGGACTGTGCCATGGGCGGCACCCTACTGATCGCTGCAACCGACCGCCGCCGACCAGGCGTCCTTCCCGACAACGCGCCACGAACACCAGCACGACCACCGGCTGCTCGAACTCGAAGGCATGAGACAGCAGGTCCGGAGCAGGATCACAGCACAGGCACAGCGCGGAGAGGCAGGTTCAGGGCATGGGCATCATCAGCTGGATCATTCTGGGACTGTTGGCCGGAGCCATCGCCAAATTCCTGCTGCCGGGCCGTGACCCGGGCGGCTTCATCGGAACGACCGTCATCGGCATCGCGGGCGCCTTCATCGGCGGCTGGATCTCCGCGCGCTGGCTGGACCACCCGATCGCCAAGCAGTTCTACGACGGTGCCACGTGGGCCGCCGCGATCGGGGGCTCGCTCGTCCTGCTCATTCTCTACCGCATCCTGTTCGGCGACTCGCGCCGTTGAGCGCGCCCCCTAGGCCGCAGCCAGCAGGCGAGAAGGGTGGGCACCCCCGGGGGCCCACCCTTCCTCGTACGCGAAACTTTCCTCGTACGCGTAATGAACCACCGGCCGAAGCCGTTGGCGGCCGATGGCTACCGGTAGTTCACGAACTGCAGCGCGAAGTCGAAGTCCTTGCCCTTGAGCAGTGCCTGCACGGCCTGCAGGTCGTCACGGCTCTTCGAGCTGACGCGCAGCTCGTCGCCCTGCACCTGTGCCTTCACGCCCTTCGGGCCCTCGTCGCGAATGATCTTCGCCACCTTCTTCGCGTTGTCCTGGGAGATGCCCTCCTCGATGGACGCGAAGATCTTGTACTCCTTGCCGGAGAGCTGGGGCTCGCCCGCGTCCAGCGCCTTCAGCGAGATACCGCGCTTGACCAGCTTGGTCTCGAACACATCGAGGACGGCCTTGACCCGCTCCTCGGAGTTCGCCTCCATCAGGATCTTCTCGCCGGACCAGGAGATGGAGGCGCCCACGTTCTTGAAGTCGTAGCGCTGCGAGATCTCCTTGGCGGCCTGGTTGAGGGCGTTGTCGACCTCCTGCCGCTCGACCTTCGAGACGATGTCGAAACTGGAGTCGGCCATGTCCTGTGGCTCCTTGTATCGGGGTGCGTAGGGGCGGCCGTCGAGCCCGGCGTAGGTCCCCGGCCGCATCCGCATAAGCCTAGCCACCCCCTCCCCTCCAAGCGCAGATCAATCGGGTGGCGAAGCACCCCCGAGCATCAGGTATCGTTTACGTCGTTGCCAGGGAGCACCGCCGAAAAGCGGTCCTCAGGGCAGCAACCCCGGCGGTGTGCCCGAGCGGCCAAAGGGAGCAGACTGTAAATCTGCCGGTTCTACCTTCCCAGGTTCGAATCCTGGCGCCGCCACGCTGAGGGAAACCCCCTCTGATCTGCGAGAACGTAGATCAGAGGGGGTTTCTGCGTTATCGAACATGATCTAGTGAGTGGAATCGAAACAAGGTGACTTGTCTCGCCGTGTCCCACCCGGATTCCGCTCCTGATCAGCCGGTGCCCCCATGCGTCCCCCGAGGGGCGGGTGGGCTGTCACTCAGCCTCGGTGGGCGACTTCTCCCGAGCCTCTGCCGGATCAGCCGTATGGCTGGAGGCATCGGCCTCAGCCCAACTGGGCCCCTCTGCCCATTCCTTGCGTGCGACTCGACGTGTGTCGGGGTAGTGGCCCTTTTCGAGGTCTTCGAGGAGGCCGGGGTGGGACGGCTTGCCGGTCGACAGCCGTGCGATATCGAGGCGGTGTACTGCGGGCCAGCGATTGGCGCCGTCGCCGATGTAGCCGGAGACACCCTTGGCGCGGGCGATGGCGACCAAGGTGCCCACCCAGGCGTCGTCCTTCTCGCCGTGGCAGGTCTCGGTGGATGGCGGCCGGGGTTGGGGTCGGGTGCTGTCGGTGCGGCTGCTGCCCGCCGGGCAGACTGAACTCATGTCATCGCGTCGTAGGAACTGCCCCGAGTGCCGTCGAGAGATCGCCGTCGTCGCGGGACGGTTCGCCCGGCATGATCCGCCTGGTGCGCGGGGGAGCGGGGAGCTGGTCTCGTGTCCTGGGTCGCGTCGGCCGGCGCAGCTGGGGGCGGCCCAGCCGACGCTGGACGGGTACTCCGTGCCCGACTTTCCCGGGCAGCTTCCGTTGTTCTGAGCGGGTCGGCGGATGGCCTGTGTTCTGAGCGGGTCGGCGAATGGCCTGGCCCGGTCGGTGTCTAGTTCCCCGCGACCGATTTGAGCGCCACCGAAATCGGCGTAGAGCCGCTGATCAACTCCAGGGTCAGCCCGGCCGTCGCAGGAGTCTCCACCAGCTCCGCCAGGACCGCCGCGACATCGTCCCGTGGGACCGCTCCGCGGCCGGTCGAGGCCTCCAGGCGTACGAGGCCGGTGCCGGCGTCGTCGATCAGCGATCCGGGGCGCAGGATCGTCCACTCCAGGGACGTACGACCGCGTACGTACTCGTCGGCCTCGCCCTTGGCGCGCAGATACAGGTCGAAGACGTCATCGCCCGGGTGCGCCGGGTCCGCGCCCATGGACGACACGACGACATGGCGTCGTACGCCCGCTCGTTCCGCGGCGTCGGCGAACAGGACGGCGGCGCCCCTGTCCACCGTCTCCTTGCGGGCCGGACCGCTGCCCGGGCCCGCGCCCGCCGCGAAGACGGCCGCGTCCGCGCCGTGCAGATGGGCGGCGACCTCCTCCACCGAAGCCGACTCCAGATCGCAGAGGACCGGCTCGGCACCGGCCGCCCGCAGATCGTCGCCCTGCTCGGCGCGGCGGATGATCCCCGCGACCTCGTCACCGCGCGCGGCGAGCAGTCGCTCCAGCCGCAGCGCGATCTGACCATGACCTCCAGCGATGACAATGCGCATGTTTCCGACCGTACGCCCGGATGGACCCGTTCGCCGCACGACCCTGGGGACAACTCAGGGGTCTCTTGAGTTGTCCACAAGGACGCGCGGCAGCGGAGGTCGTCGTGCCCTCGGCCCGCGTGGTGAACAGGGGGCGTTCGGACGCTGGTTGCGGCTGTGCGCGTACAACGTGTGGCGTGGTGGACGGCGGTTGTGGTCAGGAAGGCTCTCCGCGTCCCTGTCGGGGCAGGTCCAGACCCGTCGCTGCCGCCGAGTTGCAGTACTCCCGCACCGCGCTGGTCCGTGCCACCACGCGCCCCCGGTGCACCACGATCCGGCTGTACGCGAGCGACAGCGCCCCTGCCAGCCGGTTCCCGCGTACCGCGAGCAACTCGGCCGGGAAACCCGCTTCCACGCGCACCTCGGGCAGCCCGAGGGCGGCCCGCGCGTCGGAGCTCACGGCGTCGTACGCGTCCTCGGGGCGCAGACCGTGCCGTGAGGCCAGTAGGTACGCGGCCTCCAGGGGGTCACCGCGGCCCACCGGGTTCGATACGTCCCGGAGGGCGCCGCTGCCCGCGGCGATCCGTACCCCGGCCGCCCGCAGCATCCGTACCGGAGCCGTTCCGCGCCGGTCCACGCCCCCGCAGCCGCCCTGCGGCAGGCACACCACGGTCACGCCCGCCGCGGCGAGTTGATCGGCCGCCCGGGAGGCCACCTCGGACGGCAGCCGGCCGAGGCCGCCGCACGGGCCGAGCGTCACGCCGGACCGCAGGCCGCCCGACATCGCCGCGAGCCGGGCGAGCCGGGCGGGGTCGGAGGCGTCCGTGTGCAGGTCGACCGGGCAGCCGTGTTCCGAGGCGAGTTCCAGGACCGCCTCCACGTACCCCGTCGGATCCGGGTCGGCGTCCGGGCAGCCGCCCACCACCGAAGCGCCCATCTTCACCGCGTCCCGCAGTATCGCGAGCCCGTCGGCACCGGCGACCCCGGTGAGCACCCGCGGCATCGCCACCGTCGTCAGCTCGGCCAGCCCGCGCAGTGCCCGCCGCGCCTGGAGCACCGCCACCAGCGCGTCGAGACCCTGTACGTCGCCGACGCGCACGTGCGAGCGCAACGCCGTCGCCCCGTGCCCGAGTTGCAGCAACGCGGCCTCGGTGGCCCGGCGCTGGACCTCCTGGGTGTCGTACGAGAGGGGACCGTCGCCGTCGGCCGTCAGGGCCATGTCGCCGTGTGCGTGGGGCTCGGCGGGGGCCGGCAGGAGCAGGTAGCCGTTGAGGTCCACCTTCGCGGCGCGCGAGCCGGAGGCGGGTGTCGCCAGGCTCCCGGCGGTGCCGACCGCCTCGATGCGCCCGCCGCCCAGCCGCACGTCCACAGTCCGGCCGTCGGTGAGCCGCGCTCCGCGCAGCAGCAGGGTGGCGGTGTCGGTCTGTCCCGACGAGGAGTGGGGTGGCTGCGGCTGACTGTCGGGCATCGCGCTCCTGGGGCTCGGGGGCGGCTGCGGGCGAGGGGCGACTGTGGAGGTGGGTGCTTCGGTGGGGAGGGGCGACCGAGGAGGCGGGCGCTTCGGTGGTGGGGGTGTGGGGTGGCTGGGGGGAGGAGTGGGAGGTGGCCGGGTGGAGGAGTGGGGCGAGGTCGTGGGTGGTGAGGGGCATGATCACGCAGCGTGAGTCGAGCCTAGGGTGGCGAGCCCTCCTCGTCCGGGAGGAGCGCAATAGTCGTACCGGTGTGGTCCGTGCACGGACAGAAAGCGGGAAACGAGAGCCGGACACGCGAGTCGGGGCAGCCGGGCGGAGTCGCTGGTCGGCGGGACGGAGCCGCTGGTCGGCCGGGCGGAGAGGCTGGGACCGGGGCTGTCGACCGGGCTGTGTGCCCGTGATCCGTGGGGCGGGAGCGGCCGGAGTCGCGGCCGTGACGCACCGTTCGTGAGGGGCCGAAGGAGCGGCGGGGAACGGCTGGTAACAGGCCGGGGCGGGTGCCGCGAAACGGATTTGGGCGATCGGCGGGCGAGCGTGTAATGTCTTCATCGCTCGCCCCAATAGCTCAGTCGGTAGAGCGTCTCCATGGTAAGGAGAAGGTCTACGGTTCGATTCCGTATTGGGGCTCTGGTGTGAGGGGCTCCCGTCGCAAGACGGGGGCCAATCGCATCACAGCGGTGTAGCTCAGTCGGTAGAGCAAGCGGCTCATAATCGCTGTGTCACCGGTTCAAGTCCGGTCACCGCTACAGACAGTAGCCGATTGTGGGGTCGGTCCTTCGATCGGCTACTCTTCTATGCATTAATGTCCCATCCGTTCGTCAAGGAGCACTCCTGTGGCTGCCACCGACGTCCGCCCGAAGATCACGCTGGCCTGCGTGGAGTGCAAGGAGCGGAACTACATCACCAAGAAGAACCGGCGTAACGACCCGGACCGACTGGAGATGAAGAAGCACTGCCCGCGTTGCAACGCGCACACCGCGCACCGCGAAACGCGATAAATCAGGCTCGTACACGAGGCCGTCCCCAGTAACGGGGGCGGCCTCGCGTCGTTCACCGGCCGAGTGCCGACGTGCGAGTGGTCGTCGAGCAGTCGCCGACAGTCCTCGTACGGGCATCGGTCCGAGAATCGCTGCACCGGCTGAAAACCAGGAGGTACCGAGCCCATGGCGCTCGACCAGTCCTTCGTGGGGCGGTCCTACCCGCCCACCGATCCCTATGAGGTCGGTCGGGAGAAGATCCGCGAGTTCGCGGAGGCCGTGGGGGACACCAACCCGGCGTACACGGACCCCGAGGCCGCCAAGGCGCTCGGGTACTCCGATGTGATCGCCCCGCCGACCTTTGTGTTCGCGATCACCTTCAAGGCCGCGGGGCAGGTCGTCCAGGACCCCCAACTGGGTCTCGACTACAGCCGCGTGGTGCATGGTGACCAGAAGTTCGCCTACACCCGTCCGGTGCGCGCGGGCGACCGGCTCACGGTCACCTCGACCATCGAGGCGATCAAGTCCATGGCGGGCAACGACATCGTGGACATCCGTGGTGAGGTCCACGACGAGGCGGGCGAGCACGTGGTGACGGCCGTCACCAAACTCGTGGCACGAGCGGCGGAGGAGGGCTGACCATGACGGCGAAGATCGCGTATGACGACGTCGAGGTCGGTGCCGAGCTGCCGGCCCGGACCTTCCCCGTGACACGCGCCACACTCGTGCAGTACGCGGGCGCCTCCGGCGACTTCAACCCCATCCACTGGAACGAGAAGTTCGCGGTCGAGGTCGGTCTCCCCGACGTCATCGCGCACGGCATGTTCACCATGGCCGAGGCGATCCGTGTCGTCACCGACTGGGTCGGTGACCCGGGTGCGGTCGTGGAGTACGGCGTCCGTTTCACCAAGCCCGTCGTCGTCCCCAACGACGACAAGGGGGCGACCATCGAGGTCAGCGGCAAGGTCGCGGCCAAGCTGGACGACAACACCGTCCGCGTCGACCTCACCGCGATGAGCGCGGGGCAGAAGGTCCTGGGCATGTCGCGAGCGGTCGTTCGGCTGGCCTGATGGCCGGCACGAGAAGCGATGGGTAGGAGCGGGTAAGGGGCGTCGGCCATGGTTGGCGCCCCTTACGTGCGTCTGGTTGTGTTTGGTCGCGCCAGGCCGTACCTGGCTGTACCTGGTTCGTCCGTCCGCGGTCCGGTTGTCTGCGGGTTCCCGTGGTCTGTTGGTCGTGGTCCGGTTGTCTCCGGGTCCCGTGGTCTGTTGTCCGGGGTCCGGTTGTCTCCGGGGTCCCGTGGTCTGTTGTCCGGGGTCCGGCTGTCTGCGGGGTCCCGTGTTCTGTTGTCCGGGGTCCGGCTGTCTGTCCGTGGTCTGTCGTCTGCGGTCCGGCTGTCCGCCGAGGGGTGGGTCGGGGCCGTGGCGGTACGTCGAGCCCGTCGCCGCCGGATCAGACGTGGGCCGGGCAAGGGAGCCGCCGCTCGATCCGAACGTGAGCGACGGGCTTGCGACGCACCGCCACGGCCCCTCACGTCGCATGGCGGCTGCGGGTGGTCGGTGGCCGCGGGGTCACTCGAAGCCGCTCTCGTCTACCGCTTGACTTAGTTAGTGATTGGGCACTAACTTAGTCGCATGGTCAGGATGAGCGCAGACGAGAGGCGCGAGAGCGTCATCCGCGCGGCGATCGCGGAGTTCGCCCGGGGTGGTTACTACGGGACCTCCACCGAGTCGATCGCCAAGCGTGTGGGTGTCTCGCAGCCGTATCTCTTCCGGCTCTTCCCCGACAAGCGGGCGATCTTCCTTGCGGCGGCGCAACGCTGCATGGAGGACACCAACCGCACCTTCGAGGAGGCCGCCAAGGGACTGGAGGGCGAAGACGCCCTGCATTCCATGGCGGACGCGTACATGAAGAGCATCGCGGAGCACCCGGAGCAACTGCTGATGCAGATGCAGATGTACGTCGCGACCGCTGCCGCCGAGCAGGCCGGTGACCGCGAGCTCGGTGAGGTCGTACGGGCCGACTGGATGCGACTGTGGGAGACGGCCCATCTGCCGCTCGGTGCCGACCCGAACGAGACGACCGGCTTCATGGCGTACGGAATGCTCATCAACTGCCTGGTGACCATGGGCTTTCCGCCCGAGCACAAGGTCTGGGAAACGGTCTATCCGTCGGCGCGGCCGAAGGGTCGAGTGGAGCAGTAGGTAGGGAAAGCGGGAAACGGGCGGGGGAGGCGGATGTCGGCGCCCTTTTTTGCCCGCGAAAGTTAGTCAGTGATAACTAATTATAGGGAACGATCGCCCTTAGGGGGAGCGATGTCACAGCAGACCGCACGTCGCGGGGGAGCAACCTGGGCCCTCATCATCACCAGCGTCGCCGGATTCATGGCGGCTCTCGACAATCTCGTCGTCACCACCGCACTGCCCTCCATCCGTAGGGATCTCGGCGGAGCGCTGGACGACCTGGAATGGACCGTGAGCGCCTACACGCTCACCTTCGCAGTCCTGCTGATGTTCGGCGCGGCGCTCGGCGACCGGTTCGGCCGTCGTCGGCTCTTCCTCGTCGGTCTCTCCGTCTTCACCGGTGCCTCGGCGGCCGCCGCCATGGCGCCCGGCCTCGACTCGCTGATCGCCGCCCGCGCGGTCCAGGGCGTCGGCGCGGCGATCATGATGCCGCTCACGCTCACCCTGCTGACGGCCGCGGTGCCGGCCGCCAAGCGAGGCATGGCGTACGGGATCTGGGGCGCCGTGAACGGACTCGCGGTCGCCTCCGGGCCCCTCATCGGCGGCAGTCTCACCGAACACGTCTCCTGGCACTGGATCTTTTGGCTGAACGTTCCGCTGGGCCTCGCCCTGCTGCCCCTCGCCCGACTGCGGCTGGCCGAGTCCCACGGCACCGGCGCCCCGCTCGACATCACCGGCACCCTGCTGGTCAGCGGCGGTCTGTTCGGGATCGTGTACGGCCTGGTCCGCGGGCCCGCCGAGGGCTGGACCAGCCCGATCGTCCTGACCGGTCTGCTCGCCGGTGCCGCGCTGCTCGCCGGCTTCATCCTCCACGGCATCCGCGCCAAGAACCCGATGCTGCCGATGCGGCTCTTCCGCTCCCGTGCCTTCGCCGGGATCAACGCCGCGAGCCTGCTGATGTTCCTCGGGATGTTCGGCTCGATCTTCCTGCTCAGCCAGTACATGCAGGGCGTCCTCGGCTACTCGCCCACCCAGGCCGGCCTGCGGATGCTGCCCTGGACCGGGATGCCGATGCTCGTCGCGCCGATCGCCGGGTACCTCTCCGACCGCGTCGGCGGGCGTCCCGTGGTCGCCACCGGACTCTTCCTGCAGGCCGCCGGGCTCGCGTACTACGCCTCCGTGGTCGCCGCCCACGCCTCGTATGCCGCCCAGTTGCCCGCCCTGATCGTCAGCGGCATCGGAATGTCCCTGTACTTTGCCCCGGCCTCCAACCTGGTCATGTCCAGCGTCCGTCCGCAGGAGCAGGGCATCGCCTCCGGCGCCAACAACGCGCTGCGTGAGGTGGGCGGCGCGCTCGGCATCGCGGTGATGTCCTCGATCTTCTCCGCGCAGGGCGGCTACGGGACCGCGCAGACCTTCGTGGACGGTCTGCGGCCCGCGCTCGTGGTGGGCGCGGCGGTGGTCGCCCTGGCGGGCGTCGCGGCGCTGTTCATTCCGACGGCGCGGCGTGCGGCTCGGACCCGGGTCGTCGCCTCCGAGTCGCCCCAGGGGCAGGATCTGGCCCAGGCGCCGGTTCTGGAAACCGCCTCACGCTGAGGCAAGGGAAACCGCTTCGCGGTGAGTGGGAGGGCAACCGCTCGCCGGTAGAGGGTCCAGGATCCAAACCCTTGATTGGTCCATCCCGTACGTACCCAGAAGCGGCCCCGCCTCGACCGGCGGGGCCCTTCTCGTACTCTTGAGCCCGTGCAGGAACTCCATGACGCCCCGCTCGCCCCGCTGACCACCTTCCGGCTGGGGGGTCCCGCGACCCGGCTGCTCACCGCCACGACCGACGCCGAGGTGATCGCCGCCGTCCGAGAGGCCGACGACACCGGTACGCCGCTGCTGGTCATCGGCGGCGGATCGAACCTGGTCATCGGCGACAAGGGCTTCGCCGGGACCGCCCTGCGCATCGCGACCACCGGCTTCGCCCTCGACGGTACGAGGCTGGAGCTGGCGGCGGGCGAGGTGTGGACCGACGCGGTCGCCCGGACCGTCGAGGCCGGGCTCGCCGGCGTCGAGTGCCTCGCCGGGATCCCCGGCTCCGCCGGCGCGACCCCGATCCAGAACGTGGGCGCGTACGGCCAGGAAGTGTCGTCCACCATCACCGAAGTGATCGCGTACGACCGTGGGGCGCGCGAGACGGTCACCCTGGCCAACGCCGACTGCGCCTTCTCGTACCGCCACAGCCGCTTCAAGGCCGACCCCGAGCGGTACGTCGTGCTGCGCGTCAGGTTCGAGCTGGAGGACGCGGACGGGCTGTCGGCGCCGGTCAAGTACGCCGAGACGGCACGCTCCCTCGGGGTCGAGCCCGGCGACAGGGTGCCGCTCGCCACCGCCCGCGAGACCGTCCTGAAGCTGCGCTCCGGCAAGGGCATGGTGCTCGACCCCGAGGACCACGACACCTGGTCGGCCGGGTCGTTCTTCACCAACCCGATCCTCACGGACGAGGAGTTCGCCGCGTTCCACGCGCGCGTGGCCGAGCGGCTGGGCACCGATGTCGTGCCGCCCGCGTACCCGGCGGGCGAGGGCCACACCAAGACCTCCGCGGCCTGGCTGATCGACAAGTCCGGCTTCACCAAGGGCTACGGCTCCGGACCCGCCCGGATCTCCACCAAGCACACGCTGGCCCTCACCAACCGGGGCCGGGCCACCACCGAGGACCTCCTCGCGCTGGCCCGCGAGGTCGTCGCGGGCGTCCGCGATGCCTTCGGGATCACCCTCGTCAACGAGCCGGTGACGGTGGGCGTGGAGCTCTAGGCAGGGCTCCGGTTCTGGTACGCGCCTCCTAATACGCGACTCCGACGCCCTGCTTCACCGTCCCGGGATCGTTGATCATCGCCAGCATCGCGTGCGCCACGTCGGCGCGCCCGATGAACCGACCCTTGAGCGGGAAGCCTCCGACGACCGTCCGGTACGAGCCGGTCACCGGCTTGTTCTGAAGGCGCGGCGGGCGTACGACCGTCCAGTCGGTCGCGCTCCGGGCCAGTTCGCCCTCCATGGCCGCCAGGTCGGCGTAGACGTCCTTCAGGATCAGCGAGACCAGGCCCCGCGCGGCGCGGTCGGCGAACGCCGCGCCCTCGGGGTCGGGACCGACCGGCCCCGCGCTCACCACCAGCAGCCGGCGCACCCCCTCGGCCTCCATGGCGCCCAGCACCGTACGGGTCAGCCGGGTCGCGATCCCGGCGTCGTTGCGGGTGCGGGCGCCGAGCCCGGAGAGGACGGCGTCCCGGCCCGCGACCGCGGGGCGCAGCGCCTGCGGGTCCGTGAGGTCCGCGCGGAACACCTCCAGGCCCGCACCCGTGACGGTCAGCCGCGCCGGGTCCCGTACGACGGCCGTGACCTGGTGGCCGGAGTCCAGCGCCTGCCGGACGATCTCCTGGCCGATGCCGCCGGTTGCCCCGAAGACGGTGAGTTTCATGACGTGATCCCCCTGGATGATCGGGTGGGTGAGTATTCACTCACCTCTGCTTGCTCCTAGAGTGGGTAAGCACTCACCCACCCGTCAAGGCCGAACAGGGGTGAACATGGAATCCTTGGGGCCCATGCAGCAGAAACCGGCCCGGATCCGCATCCTCGAGGCGGCGCACGAGCTCATGCTCACCATCGGCCTCGCCCGCGCCACGACCAAGGAGATCGCCAAGGCCGCGGGCTGCTCGGAGGCGGCGCTCTACAAGTACTTCCCGAGCAAGGAGGAACTGTTCGTCAACGTACTCAAAGAGCGCTTGCCCCAGCTGACCCCGCTGCTGGCCGACCTCGCGGCCGAGCCGGGCCAGGGCACCCTTCTGGAGAACCTCACCGGGATCGCCCGCCAGGCGGCCCTCTTCTACGAGCAGAGTTTTCCGATCGCCGCCTCCTTGTACGCGGAAACGCAGCTCAAACGTCGGCACGAGGAGTCGCTGCGCTCCATGGGGTCCGGCCCCCACATGCCCATCCGAGGTCTCGACGCCTATCTCCGCGCCGAACAGGACGCGGGCCGGGTCCGCGCCGGGGTCGACACCTACGCGGCCGCCTCACTCCTGCTGGGCGCCTGCGCCCAGCGCGCCTTCGCCTACGACTCCACGCAGGAGGGCAAGCCGCCGCCCGTGGACGAGTTCGCCCTGTCGATCGCCCGCACGCTGCTGGGCGGAATCTCCGTTGCGGACGAGCCCTCGTGACGGTCAACCTGGCCCGATGAGACAAGCCCCCACGGCCGTGCGACGCTCCCTGTGCGGCTGAGCGTCACGGAGTTCACGCCCCGCGTCGGCCCCCGCGCCTACCGGGTCGTCCAGCCGCGTCCGCTGCTGCGGCACACCACGCTCAGCGACCCCTTCGAAGGCTGGGGCTACCTCGTGGGCGACCACGACGGACTCGCCCGCCTCGCCGCGCTCTTCTCGTTCGCGGCGTTCTCCCGGCACACGATCGTGTACGTCCCGTTGCGGCGGAGCATCACCAGGGCCTTTGCGCCCGGGGTGCCGGTCGACCTCGTCCTCGCCCACCGGTCGCCGGGCCTGCGGGCCTCCGCCTGGCCCGAACTGCGCCGTCGGCTGCGTGCGGGCACCCCGCTCACCGTGCGCACGGACGAGGAGCGCACCGCGGCCCACGCGGCCGGCTGGGAGGCGCGCTGGGAGCAGGGCTGGGACCGCCTCGACGCGCGGGACCGGATCCATCCGGCCGTACACGCGGGGACGCTCTTCCTCCTCGGTGCCCGCGACACCTTCGCCTCGGCCGCCACGCACCTGGAGGCGGCGGCCGGGTTCGGGCCGCGTGGGAAGCGGGCCGTCAAGGGGCAGGACGTGCTCGTCGCCTCCCTCACCCGGCACCTGCCGCCGTCCCGAGGCCGTCACGTCGAGCTGGACATCGGCTTCCAGGCGTATCCGCCGTACACCCACTTCAGGCGACCGGGGCGGCCAGCCAGTCGTCGATGCCCGACAGCAGCTTCTCCTTGACGTCCTTGGGGGCCGCCGTGGCCCGCACCGACTGGCGTGCGAGCTCGGCCAGTTCCGCGTCCGTGAAGCCGTGGTGGTGGCGTGCCAGCTCGTACTGGGCGGCCAGCCGGGAGCCGAACAGCAGGGGGTCGTCGGCGCCGAGGGCCATCGGGACTCCGGCTTCGAAGAGGGTGCGCAGGGGGACGTCCTCGGCCTTCTCGTAGACCCCCAGGGCGACGTTCGACGCCGGGCACACCTCGCAGGTGATGCCGCGGTCCGCGAGCCGCTTCAGCAGCCGCGGGTCCTCGGCGGCGCGCACACCGTGCCCGATGCGGGTGGCGTGCAGGTCGTCCAGGCAGTCGCGGACCGACGCCGGGCCGGTCAGCTCGCCGCCGTGCGGCGCGGACAGCAGGCCGCCGTCCCGCGCGATGGCGAAGGCCCGGTCGAAGTCCCGCGCCATGCCCCGCCGCTCGTCGTTGGAGAGTCCGAAGCCGACGACGCCACGGTCCGCGTAGCGCACGGCGAGCCGGGCCAGGGTGCGGGCGTCCAGCGGGTGCTTCATGCGGTTCGCGGCCACCAGGACGCGCATCCCGAGCCCGGTCTCCCGCACGGCCGAGTCCACCGCGTCCAGGATGATCTCCAGGGCCGGGATGAGCCCGCCCAGGCGGGGCGCGTACGAGGTCGGGTCGACCTGGATCTCCAGCCAGCCGGAGCCGTCCTTCAGGTCTTCCTCGGCGGCCTCGCGCACCAGCCGCTGGATGTCCTCGGGCTCTCTGAGGCAGGACCGGGCCGCGTCGTACAGCCGCTGGAAGCGGAACCAGCCGCGCTCGTCGGTCGCCCGCAGCCTGGGCGGTTCGCCGCTGGTCAGGGCGTCGGTGAGGGCTTCGGGCAGCCGGACGCCGTACTTGTCGGCCAGCTCCAGCACGGTGGTGGGCCGCATCGAACCGGTGAAGTGCAGGTGCAGATGGGCTTTCGGCAGTTCAGACAGATCACGTACGCGCTCCATTCCAAAATCCTGCCGTACGTTCCCGCCGTGTCGGTAGCGCTTTCCTCGTTAGTGGTCTTGCTCGCACGAAGAAGCGGGCCGTTTCCCCCGGGGGGAAACGGCCCGCACACACGCGTGGAGCGCGAAAACGTCAGTCCCGTGCCTCGGCCAGGAGCTTCTGGATCCGGCTGACGCCCTCGATGAGATCCTCGTCACCCAGGGCGTACGACAGGCGCAGGTACCCCGGGGTGCCGAAGGCCTCACCCGGGACGACCGCGACCTCGGCCTCCTCCAGGATGAGCGCGGCCAGCTCGACCGTGTCCTGGGGGCGCTTGCCGCGGATCTCCTTGCCGACGAGGGCCTTGACCGAGGGGTACGCGTAGAAGGCGCCCTCGGGCTCGGGGCAGAGCACGCCGTCGATCTCGTTGAGCATCCGCACGATGGTCTTGCGGCGGCGGTCGAAGGCCTCGCGCATCTCGGCGACGGCCGTCAGATCGCCGGAGACGGCGGCGAGGGCGGCGACCTGGGCGACGTTGGACACGTTCGAGGTGGCGTGCGACTGGAGGTTGGTCGCGGCCTTGACGACGTCCTTCGGGCCGATGACCCAGCCCACGCGCCAGCCCGTCATGGCGTACGTCTTCGCGACGCCGTTCACGACGATGCACTTGTCGGCGAGCTCGGGGACGACCACCGGGAGGGAGTGGAATTCCGCGTCCCCGTAGACCAGGTGCTCGTAGATCTCGTCCGTCAGGACCCACAGGCCCTTCTCGGCGGCCCAGCGGCCGATCTCCTCGATCTGCTCGCGGCTGTAGACCGCGCCCGTCGGGTTGGACGGGGAGACGAAGAGCAGCACCTTGGTGTTCTCGGTGCGGGCGGCCTCCAACTGCTCGACCGAGACGCGGTAGCCGGTGGTCTCGTCGGCGACGACCTCGACCGGGACACCGCCGGCGAGACGGATCGACTCCGGGTACGTCGTCCAGTAGGGCGCCGGGACGATGACCTCGTCGCCCGGGTCGAGGATCGCGGCGAAGGCCTCGTAGATGGCCTGCTTGCCACCGTTGGTGACCAGGACCTGGGCGGCCTCCACCTCGTAGCCGGAGTCGCGCAGGGTCTTCGCGGCGATCGCGGCCTTCAGCTCGGGGAGCCCGCCGGCCGGCGTGTAGCGGTGGTACTTGGGGTTCGAGCAGGCCTCGATGGCGGCCTGGACGATGTAGTCCGGGGTCGGGAAGTCGGGCTCACCGGCGCCGAAACCGATCACCGGACGTCCAGCGGCCTTGAGTGCCTTGGCCTTGGCGTCCACGGCGAGGGTGGCGGACTCGGAGATCGCGCCGACTCGGGCGGAGACCCGGCGCTCGGTGGGAGGGGTTGCAGGGCTCATGGCACCCATCGTTTCAGACCGGAAACTCCCCCGGCACGCGGGTTTCACAGACTGAACAGCAAGAGAACAACCGTCCGGATCCGGATCCCTCACCGGTCGATCTTCGGCGGCCAAAGCCCGTACGGACACTTTCTGTTCGACGACCGGCTCCGGACCACGTACACTCTCACCTCGTTGGCCTTCACCGGCCGCACTCATCCGATGCACACCGAGCATCCGGGTGGATGCGGTACGTTGGGGGAAACAAAGGGTCGTAGCTCAATTGGTAGAGCACTGGTCTCCAAAACCAGCGGTTGGGGGTTCAAGTCCCTCCGGCCCTGCTACACACACCTTCGCCAGGATGTGTGCGCATGTACGTACTGCAATGCACCGCCGTGCGGCTCAACCGGGCGCGGCGCGGCCACGACCCGGAATCAGGTGAGGACGAGTGACGGACGCCGTGGGCTCCATCGACATGCCTGATGCCGAGGCGCCAGAGTCTCAGAAGAAGGCCCGCAAGGGCGGTAAGCGTGCCAAGAAGGGCCCGCTGAAGCGCCTTGCCACTTTCTACCGCCAGATCGTCGCGGAACTCCGCAAGGTCGTCTGGCCGACTCGCAATCAGCTGACGACGTACACCACAGTGGTGATTGTCTTCGTCGTCATCATGATTGGCCTGGTGACCGTGATTGACTATGGGCTCAACCACGCCGCCAAGTACGTCTTCGGCTGAGCCGAGAGCGAAGGGCGCCGTCACCGGCGCCCCTTTCGCGCGTTCCACCCCCATGTATCCAGGAAGAAGCAGCCACCGTGTCTGACCCGAACCTGAACGATGCCAGCGAGTCGGTCGAGTCCGTTGACGACGAGCTCGACATCGTCGAGGGCGCGGACGTCGTGGACGAGTTCGAGGCTGCCGATGCCGCCACCGGCGAGCCCGCCGAGGAAGCGGCCCTGCACGTCGAGGACGAGTCCGGTGAGGACGTCGAGGACGAGGACGTTCCCGACGAGGCCCTCGCTGAAGACGCCGAAGAGGGCGACGAGGAAGAGGCCGAAGAAGAGGCCGAGCCCGTCGACCCCGTCACCGCACTGCGCGAGGAGCTGCGCACGCTCCCCGGCGAGTGGTATGTCATCCACACCTACGCCGGTTACGAGAACCGCGTGAAGACCAACCTCGAGCAGCGCGCCGTCTCGCTGAACGTCGAGGACTTCATCTTCCAGGCCGAGGTGCCGCAGGAAGAGGTCGCGCAGATCAAGAACGGCGAGCGCAAGACGATCAAGCAGAACAAGCTCCCGGGCTACGTCCTGGTCCGCATGGACCTGACGAACGAGTCCTGGGGTGTCGTTCGCAACACTCCCGGTGTCACCGGCTTCGTGGGCAACGCCTACGACCCGTACCCGCTGACGCTGGACGAGATCGTCAAGATGCTCGCCCCGGAGGCCGAGGAGAAGGCCGCCCGTGAGGCCGCCGAGGCCGAGGGCAAGCCCGCTCCGCAGCGCAAGGTCGAGGTCCAGGTGCTGGACTTCGAGGTCGGCGACTCGGTCACCGTCACGGACGGCCCGTTCGCCACGCTGCAGGCGACCATCAACGAGATCAACGCCGACTCCAAGAAGGTCAAGGGCCTGGTGGAGATCTTCGGTCGCGAGACCCCGGTCGAGCTTTCGTTCGACCAGATCCAGAAGAACTAGCAGCTTCTGGACGTACGTCTTCCGAACAGGTCAGACGGGCTCACGCAGCCCGTCTGACCTGCTCGGTTTTTGGCCGCGCATGGATACCCGTTATCGTTGTGCGGTATGCCTCCATCCGGATGAACCGGGCGGAAGCTGAAAACTCTCACTAGGACCCGGAGAGAGCACATGCCTCCCAAGAAGAAGAAGGTCACGGGGCTTATCAAGCTCCAGATCCAGGCCGGCGCGGCCAACCCGGCTCCGCCGGTCGGCCCGGCGCTGGGCCAGCACGGCGTCAACATCATGGAGTTCTGCAAGGCCTACAACGCCGCGACCGAGTCGCAGCGCGGTTGGGTCATCCCGGTGGAGATCACGGTCTACGAAGACCGCTCCTTCACCTTCATCACCAAGACTCCGCCGGCCGCGAAGATGATCCTCAAGGCCGCGGGTGTCGAGAAGGGCTCCGGCGAGCCGCACAAGACCAAGGTCGCCAAGATCACCCAGGCGCAGGTCCGCGAGATCGCCACCACGAAGATGCCCGACCTCAACGCCAACGACCTGGACGCCGCGTCGAAGATCATCGCCGGCACCGCCCGTTCCATGGGCATCACGGTCGAGGGCTGACACCCACCTTCGTAGGAATCATGCGGCGCGAGCCGCACGTGGCAGGGCCTGCTCGGTCCGTACCACGACTCCTCAGAACACATCAGGAGCAGTAGTGAGCAAGCGCAGCAAGTCTCTCCGCGCTGCGGACGCCAAGATCGACCGGGAGAAGCTCTACGCCCCGCTCGAGGCCGTCCGTCTCGCCAAGGAGACCTCCACGAGCAAGTACGACGGCACCGTCGAGGTCGCCTTCCGCCTGGGTGTAGACCCGCGCAAGGCCGACCAGATGGTCCGCGGCACCGTGAACCTCCCGCACGGCACCGGTAAGACCGCCCGGGTCCTGGTCTTCGCGACCGGTGACCGTGCCGAGGCCGCACTCGCCGCGGGCGCCGACATCGTCGGCTCCGACGAGCTCATCGACGAGGTGGCGAAGGGTCGTCTGGACTTCGACGCCGTCGTCGCCACCCCGGACCTCATGGGCAAGGTCGGCCGTCTGGGCCGTGTCCTCGGCCCGCGTGGTCTGATGCCGAACCCGAAGACCGGCACCGTGACCCCGGACGTGGCCAAGGCCGTGACCGAGATCAAGGGCGGCAAGATCGAGTTCCGCGTCGACAAGCACTCGAACCTGCACTTCATCATCGGCAAGGTGTCCTTCGACGACACCAAGCTGGTGGAGAACTACGGCGCCGCGCTGGACGAGATCCTTCGTCTGAAGCCGTCCGCCGCCAAGGGTCGCTACATCAAGAAGGCCGCGATCAGCACCACGATCGGCCCCGGCGTTCCGCTCGACCCGAACCGCACCCGCAACCTCCTCGTCGAGGAGGACCCGGCCGCCGTCTGAGCCTTCCGCTCACCACGGTGACCGCGTCGCATACGCGTTCTTGGCACGGGCCCCGCAACCTTTCGAGGTGCGGGGCCCGTCCCCATTCCCGGATACGTGTGTCAGCGGGCTGCGTTAACGTGCAGCTCTCAGGATTCGCATAGGGGTGGGACGAATGAAGAGCACGAGCGTGCGCCGAGTGACCCTTTCGATCGCGCTGGTGAGCGCGCTGGCGGGGGTGGCCGCCTGTTCCTCGGGCTCCTCCGGAGGCTCCGGCAAGGACGACAAGGCGGCCCAGGACACGACTCACGTCAGCCCCATAGCGGCCCTGCAGTCGGCCGAGAAGTCCACCGACGGCGCCGACTCCGCCAGGATCGAGTCCACGACGAGCCTGGGCACGCTGATGTCCATGAAGTCGAACGGCTCCATGGGCTGGGGCGGCGGCCTCACCGGTGACATGACGATCACGTACACCGGTGGCACGCTGGCCGAGGCGATGCGCAAGACGGGCAGCACCTCCATGCAGGCCCGCTATCTGTCGGACGCCTACTACGCCAAGATGGGCGAGGCGTTCGCCCAGCAGACGGGCGGCAAGCACTGGGTCAGGTACGCGTACGAGGACCTGGCGAAGATCGCGGGCGGCTCCGGCGCGTTCCTGAAGGACCAGATGCAGAACAGCTCGCCGAACCAGTCGGTGAAGCTCCTGCTGGCCTCCGGCGATGTGAAGAAGGTCGGCGACGAGACGGTCCGCGGCGAGAAGACCACGCACTACGCGGGCACGGTGAACGTCTCGGACCTCGCGGCCAAGAGCTCCCACCTCACCGCGAGCCAACTCACCGACCTCAAGAAGCAGTTCACCCAGGCCGGCATCACGACGGAGGACGTCGACATCTGGGTCAACGGCAAGGACCTGCTCGTCAAGGCGGTCTCCAAGGGCGAGTTGTCGAGCGGCACGATGTCCTCCACGACGTACTACAGCGACTACGGAGTGAAGGTCGCCGCCGTGGCGCCCCCGGCGAGCGACACGACCGATTTCAAGGACCTGCTGAAGACACAGGGCCTGACGCCGGGCAGCGGCGACACTTCGAGCGGGTCGGGCACCACGAGCTGAGGCTCCGGGCGCCTGGAGGCCCAGGTGCCCATAGGCCCGGTACCAAGAAACTCAAGTACCAAGAAACTCAAAAGAATTCAGGAGACGCTCGAACCTCCCTGGGCTACGCTGCTGGCGCAGTCTGTGTATCGCTCATGTGTTCCCTGGGGGGATCCTGATGTTTTCTGTGCGTGACTCCGTACGTCATGGAGCGGCGGGGGCCGCGCTCGCGGCCCTGATCCTCGGAGGGGGCGCCGTCGCCTGTGCGAAGGGCGACGAGTCGCCGAAGATGACGCCCGCGGCGGCCGTGGCCAAGGCGGCGAAGAACAGCGAGGCCATCACCTCGCTCAGCTACCGGATGACCGGCAAGGTCCCGGAGTCGGGCCGCGTCGAGGCCCAGGCGTCGATGAGCATGAAGCCGCTGGCCATGAGCATGAAGATGACCGCTCTCGACCAGGGCGCCGACGGCAAGGTGGAGATCCGGGTCGTCGACGGGGCGATGTACCTGGGCGGGGGCGCGGCCGCCGCCAAGGGGATGGACGGCAAGAGCTGGATGAAGTTCGACATCTCCGGGATGGCGAAGGGCGCCAACGACTCCGGGGGCGTCGACGCGAGCAAGCTCTCCGATCAGGCCAAGCAGGACCCGTCCCAGGAGTCGACCTACCTGACCGGCTCAAAGGACGTGAAGAAGGTCGGCACCGAGAAGATCGACGGCGTGCAGACCACTCACTACAACGGCACGGTCACCCTCGACGAACTCCGCGCCGAGCTCAAGAAGAAGGACAAGGCGACGCGGGACAAGCGCGAGAAGAGCCTGAAGCAGTACGAGGAGCTGGGCGCCGACAAGCTCACGATGGACATGTGGGTCGGGCCGGACGACCACACCAAGCAGGTCCGGGTGCGTGCCGCCTCCGACAAGGGCCCGCTCGACATGACCATGGTCTTCCTCGACTACAACAAGCCGGTGACGGTGAAGGCCCCGCCCGCCAAGGACACCGTCGACCTCGCGCAGCTGATGAAGGACGCCCAGAAGGGCTGATCCGGCACTGAACCGCCGCTGAGACGAGGCGCCGTATGGCACTGAGCCGAGGCGCCGCCGAGTGCCGGGACGAGGCGCTGTCGAGCGGATTTGCTTGACAGTGACCCCGTCACGTACTCTTCCCCAGAAGCCAAAGACCGCTGGTCGTTGCCTTGCGCTCGCAAGAGGGCAGGGCGGCCGAAGGATCCGCTGAAACTGCGGACGACCCGCGTAGGTGACCGTGGATGTGCTCCCGGAGTTCGCTTGCCCAGCTTGCGGACCTACCGGTCGAGCTACGCCCCGTGCGCCTGCGCCGGGGCGTTTCGTTTTGCCCAGCCCCTTCTGAGCGGTCCTCATCACCCGGAAGGAGGCCGACGCTCTATGGCAAGGCCCGACAAGGCTGCCGCGGTAGCCGAGCTCGCGGACCAGTTCCGCAGCTCGAACGCCGCCGTGCTGACCGAGTACCGGGGTCTCACCGTGGCGCAGCTCAAGACGCTGCGTCGTTCGCTCGGTGAAGACGCCCAGTACGCCGTGGTGAAGAACACGCTGACCAAGATTGCGGCCAACGAGGCCGGGATCTCCACGCTCGACGACCTGTTCAACGGTCCGACGGCGGTCGCGTTCATCACCGGTGACCCGGTGGTGTCCGCGAAGGGTCTTCGTGACTTCGCCAAGGACAACCCCAACCTCGTCATCAAGGGCGGTGTCCTTGACGGCAAGGCGCTGTCCGCCGACGAGATCAAGAAGCTTGCGGACCTCGAGTCCCGCGAGGTTCTGCTCGCCAAGCTGGCGGGTGCCTTCAAGGGCAAGCAGACTCAGGCTGCCCAGCTCTTCCAGGCGCTCCCCTCGAAGCTCGTCCGCACCGTGGACGCTCTTCGTGCCAAGCAGGCCGAGCAGGGCGGTGCCGAGTAATTCGGCTCGCGCATTGACCGCCGCCTGAGCAGTTCCGCCTAGGCAGTGGTCGCAGCGGGCCGAAAGTACGCCCGCCTCACATGTACATCCGGCACCAGCCGAATAAGTGGAAGGATCGCCCATCATGGCGAAGCTCAGCCAGGAAGACCTGCTCGCGCAGTTCGAGGACATGACCCTCATCGAGCTCTCCGAGTTCGTGAAGGCGTTCGAGGACAAGTTCGACGTCACCGCCGCCGCCGCGGTCGCCGTTGCCGGTCCGGCCGGCCCCGCCGCCGTCGAGGCCGTCGAGGAGCAGGACGAGTTCGACGTCATCCTCACGGGTGCCGGCGAGAAGAAGATCCAGGTCATCAAGGTCGTGCGTGAGCTGACCTCCCTGGGCCTGAAGGAGGCCAAGGACCTCGTGGACGGCGCCCCGAAGCCCGTTCTCGAGAAGGTCGCCAAGGAGGCCGCCGAGAAGGCTGCCGAGTCCCTCAAGGGCGCCGGCGCCTCCGTCGAGGTCAAGTAGTCCCACGGGCCCGCTGAGGGCCCCTCGCGAGCTGATACAGGTCCACTAGTGCGCCTGTAACGCTGACGCACTGAAGAGCGATCACCCAACTGGGTGGTCGCTCTTCGGCGTTCCTGGGGTCCGGTGGCGGCTGCCTTGCACTGTCGGTGGCGACGAGTATGGTGATCTTCGTTGTTGCCTCCGGCCGAGCCCGTGACGGGCTGCAAGACGGGCTGCAAGACAGGTTGCACGTGACGATCGCGGCACTTGCTGAGGGCATGGGGGGCCTTGACGAACCGCACGCAGCGCGCAATTCTCAGGACGCGTCGTCACAACGATCCGGATCCGAGGCATGGATCGGTGGCGAAGAGGGCAGTATCGATGTGCATTGAGGGCGTGGCTTGCCGCAGGTGTTGAGAACAACGATGGTCTCAAAAAACCGGGACTGGACATCAGTGGGCCTAGTGGCTACACTGACCCTTTGCGCTGCCTGTTAGCTGCCTCCTGCCCGTCACCAGGGGCATGCCCTCGCGTGAGCATTGATGACTAGATCATCCCTGACCTGGCCCTTTGGCTGAATCGGGAACGGACTGTCTCTGTGCCCACAGTGGGGGGCCGGTACGCGCGTAGTGAGTCCGAGCCCTCGGAAGGACCCCCTCTTGGCCGCCTCGCGCACTGCCTCGACCGCGAATACGAACAACGGCGCCAGCACCGCCCCGCTGCGCATCTCCTTTGCAAAGATCAAGGAGCCCCTCGAGGTTCCGAACCTTCTTGCGCTGCAAACCGAGAGCTTCGACTGGCTGCTCGGCAACGACGCGTGGAAGGCTCGTGTCGAGGCGGCTCTGGACAACGGACAGGACGTCCCCACCAAGTCCGGTCTGGAGGAGATCTTCGAGGAGATCTCTCCGATCGAGGACTTCTCCGGGTCGATGTCCCTGACGTTCCGGGACCACCGCTTCGAGCCTCCGAAGAATTCCATCGACGAGTGCAAGGACCGCGACTTCACGTACGCGGCCCCGCTCTTCGTCACCGCCGAGTTCACCAACAACGAGACCGGCGAGATCAAGTCCCAGACGGTCTTCATGGGCGACTTCCCGCTCATGACCAACAAGGGCACCTTCGTCATCAACGGCACCGAGCGTGTCGTGGTGTCGCAGCTCGTCCGCTCGCCGGGCGTCTACTTCGACTCCTCCATCGACAAGACGTCCGACAAGGACATCTTCTCCGCGAAGGTCATCCCGTCCCGGGGTGCCTGGCTGGAGATGGAGATCGACAAGCGCGACATGGTCGGTGTCCGCATCGACCGCAAGCGCAAGCAGTCCGTCACCGTTCTCCTGAAGGCTCTCGGTTGGACGACCGAGCAGATCCTCGAGGAGTTCGGCGAGTACGAGTCCATGCGCGCCACCCTGGAGAAGGACCACACCCAGGGCCAGGACGACGCGCTGCTCGACATCTACCGCAAGCTGCGTCCGGGCGAGCCCCCGACCCGCGAGGCCGCGCAGACGCTTCTGGAGAACCTCTACTTCAACCCGAAGCGCTACGACCTCGCGAAGGTCGGCCGTTACAAGGTCAACAAGAAGCTGGGCGGCGAGGCCCCGCTGGACGCCGGCATCCTGACCGTCGAGGACATCATCTCGTCGATCAAGTACCTGGTGAAGCTGCACGCCGGTGAGACCGAGACCGTCGGCGACAACGGCACGCAGATCGTCGTCGAGACGGACGACATCGACCACTTCGGCAACCGTCGTCTGCGCAACGTCGGCGAGCTCATCCAGAACCAGGTCCGCACGGGTCTGGCTCGCATGGAGCGCGTCGTCCGCGAGCGCATGACGACCCAGGACGTCGAGGCGATCACGCCGCAGACCCTGATCAACATCCGGCCGGTCGTCGCCTCCATCAAGGAGTTCTTCGGCACCAGCCAGCTGTCGCAGTTCATGGACCAGAACAACCCGCTGTCGGGTCTCACCCACAAGCGCCGTCTGTCGGCTCTTGGCCCGGGTGGTCTCTCCCGTGAGCGGGCCGGCTTCGAGGTCCGTGACGTGCACCCCTCGCACTACGGCCGCATGTGCCCGATCGAGACCCCTGAAGGCCCGAACATCGGTCTGATCGGCTCGCTCGCCTCCTACGGCCGGGTCAACGCGTTCGGTTTCGTCGAGACGCCGTACCGCAAGGTCACCGGCGGTGTCGTCACCGACGAGGTCGACTACCTCACGGCCGACGAAGAGGACCGGTTCGTCATCGCGCAGGCCAACGCGCCGCTGACGGACGAGCTCCGCTTCGAGGAGTCCCGCGTCTTGGTCCGCCGTCGTGGCGGAGAGGTCGACTACGTCCCCGGTGAGGACGTCGACTACATGGACGTCTCGCCGCGCCAGATGGTGTCGGTCGCGACCGCCATGATCCCGTTCCTCGAGCACGACGACGCCAACCGTGCCCTCATGGGCGCGAACATGATGCGTCAGGCCGTGCCGCTGATCAAGTCCGAGGCGCCGCTGGTCGGCACCGGCATGGAGTACCGCTGTGCGGTCGACGCCGGTGACGTACTGAAGTCGGAGAAGGACGGTGTGGTCCAGGAGGTCTCCGCGGACTACGTCACCACCGCCAACGACGACGGCACGTACACCACGTACCGCCTGCACAAGTTCTCCCGCTCGAACCAGGGCACCTCCGTCAACCAGAAGGTTGTCGTGGACGAGGGCGCCCGGGTCGTCGCCGGTCAGGTTCTGGCCGACGGCCCGGCGACCGAGTTCGGCGAGATGGCCCTCGGCAAGAACCTGCTCGTGGCGTTCATGCCGTGGGAGGGTCACAACTACGAGGACGCGATCATCCTGTCGCAGCGCCTCGTGCAGGACGACGTCCTCTCCTCGATCCACATCGAGGAGCACGAGGTCGACGCCCGTGACACCAAGCTCGGCCCCGAGGAGATCACCCGGGACATCCCGAACGTCTCCGAGGAGGTCCTCGCCGACCTCGACGAGCGCGGCATCATCCGCATCGGTGCCGAGGTCGTCGCCGGCGACATCCTGGTCGGCAAGGTCACGCCCAAGGGTGAGACCGAGCTGACCCCGGAGGAGCGCCTGCTCCGCGCGATCTTCGGTGAGAAGGCGCGCGAGGTGCGCGACACCTCGCTGAAGGTGCCGCACGGCGAGATCGGCAAGGTCATCGGCGTCCGCGTCTTCGACCGTGAAGAGGGCGACGAGCTGCCGCCGGGCGTGAACCAGCTGGTTCGTGTCTACGTGGCGCAGAAGCGCAAGATCACGGACGGTGACAAGCTCGCCGGCCGTCACGGCAACAAGGGTGTCATCTCGAAGATCCTGCCGATCGAGGACATGCCGTTCCTGGAGGACGGCACCCCGGTCGACATCATCCTCAACCCGCTCGGTGTCCCGTCCCGAATGAACCCGGGACAGGTCCTGGAGATCCACCTCGGCTGGCTCGCCAGCCGCGGCTGGGACGTCTCCGGTCTCGCCGACGACTGGGCGCAGCGACTGCAGGCCATCGAGGCCGACGTGGTCGCCCCGGGCACCAACGTCGCCACCCCCGTCTTCGACGGTGCGCGTGAGGACGAGCTCGCGGGTCTGCTGCAGCACACGATCCCGAACCGCGACGGTGAGCGCATGGTGCTCCCGACCGGCAAGGCGCCGCTGTTCGACGGCCGCTCCGGCGAGCCGTTCCCGGAGCCGATCTCGGTCGGCTACATGTACATCCTCAAGCTCCACCACCTGGTCGACGACAAGCTGCACGCCCGCTCGACCGGTCCGTACTCGATGATCACCCAGCAGCCGCTGGGTGGTAAGGCCCAGTTCGGTGGCCAGCGCTTCGGTGAGATGGAGGTGTGGGCGCTGGAGGCGTACGGCGCCGCTTACGCCCTCCAGGAGCTGCTGACCATCAAGTCCGACGACGTGACCGGCCGCGTGAAGGTCTACGAGGCCATCGTCAAGGGCGAGAACATCCCCGAGCCCGGCATCCCCGAGTCCTTCAAGGTGCTCATCAAGGAGATGCAGTCTCTCTGCCTCAACGTGGAGGTGCTGTCCAGCGACGGTATGTCCATCGAAATGCGTGACACCGACGAGGACGTCTTCCGCGCGGCGGAGGAGCTCGGCATCGACCTGTCCCGGCGCGAGCCGAGCAGCGTCGAAGAGGTCTGACGGGAGTTCGGCGGGCCTTTGAACGCCCTTGGAAAAGGTGCATAAGGCCCGCCGGCCCCAGGACCCCCGTTTCAGACCCCAAGACTTACAACCCTGAGAGGGATTGACGCATAGTGCTCGACGTCAACTTCTTCGATGAGCTCCGGATCGGTCTGGCCACCGCTGACGACATCCGTCAGTGGAGCCACGGCGAGGTCAAGAAGCCCGAGACCATCAACTACCGCACCCTCAAGCCCGAAAAGGACGGACTCTTCTGCGAGAAGATCTTCGGTCCGACCCGGGACTGGGAGTGCTACTGCGGTAAGTACAAGCGTGTCCGCTTCAAGGGCATCATCTGTGAGCGCTGCGGCGTCGAGGTCACTCGCGCCAAGGTGCGTCGTGAGCGGATGGGCCACATCGAGCTGGCCGCTCCCGTCACCCACATCTGGTACTTCAAGGGCGTTCCGTCGCGTCTGGGCTACCTGCTCGACCTCGCCCCGAAGGACCTCGAGAAGGTCATCTACTTCGCGGCGTACATGATCACGTTCGTCGACGAGGAGCGCCGCACCCGCGACCTGCCCTCGCTGGAGGCGCACGTCTCCGTCGAGCGTCAGCAGGTCGAGAACCGTCGCGACGCCGACCTCGAGGCCCGTGCCAAGAAGCTCGAGACCGACCTGGCCGAGCTCGAGGCCGAGGGTGCCAAGGCCGATGTGCGCCGCAAGGTGCGCGAGGGTGCCGAGCGTGAGATGAAGCAGCTGCGTGACCGTTCGCAGCGCGAGATCGACCGTCTCGACGAGGTGTGGACCCGCTTCAAGAACCTGAAGGTCCAGGACCTCGAGGGTGACGAGCTCCTCTACCGCGAGCTGCGTGACCGCTTCGGCACGTACTTCGACGGTTCGATGGGTGCCGCGGCGCTGCAGAAGCGCCTGGAGTCCTTCGACCTCGACGAGGAGGCCGAGCGCCTCCGCGAGATCATCCGCACCGGCAAGGGCCAGAAGAAGACCCGTGCGCTCAAGCGCCTCAAGGTCGTCTCCGCGTTCCTGCAGACCAGCAACAGCCCCAAGGGCATGGTGCTCGACTGCGTGCCGGTCATCCCGCCGGACCTGCGTCCGATGGTGCAGCTGGACGGTGGCCGCTTCGCGACCTCCGACCTGAACGACCTGTACCGCCGCGTGATCAACCGCAACAACCGTCTGAAGCGACTCCTTGACCTCGGTGCCCCCGAGATCATCGTGAACAACGAGAAGCGCATGCTTCAGGAGGCCGTCGACGCGCTCTTCGACAACGGCCGTCGTGGTCGCCCCGTCACGGGCCCCGGCAACCGTCCGCTGAAGTCCCTCAGCGACATGCTGAAGGGTAAGCAGGGTCGATTCCGTCAGAACCTGCTCGGCAAGCGTGTGGACTACTCCGCGCGTTCCGTGATCGTCGTCGGTCCGCAGCTGAAGCTGCACCAGTGTGGTCTGCCCAAGGCCATGGCGCTGGAGCTCTTCAAGCCGTTCGTGATGAAGCGCCTGGTCGACCTGAACCACGCGCAGAACATCAAGAGCGCCAAGCGGATGGTCGAGCGCGGCCGCACGGTCGTGTACGACGTCCTGGAAGAGGTCATCGCTGAGCACCCGGTTCTGCTGAACCGTGCGCCCACGCTGCACCGCCTCGGCATCCAGGCCTTCGAGCCGCAGCTGGTCGAGGGCAAGGCCATCCAGATCCACCCGCTCGTCTGCACCGCGTTCAACGCGGACTTCGACGGTGACCAGATGGCCGTCCACCTGCCGCTCTCCGCGGAGGCGCAGGCCGAGGCCCGCATCCTGATGCTGTCCTCGAACAACATCCTCAAGCCCGCCGACGGCCGCCCGGTCACGATGCCGACCCAGGACATGGTCCTCGGTCTGTTCTTCCTGACCACGGACGGCGAGCTGCGCGACGTCAAGGGCGAGGGCCGTGCCTTCGGCTCGACCGCCGAGGCGACGATGGCGTTCGACGCCGGGGAGCTCGCGCTCCAGTCGGCCGTCGACATCCGCTTCCCGGTGGGCACCATCCCGCCGCGCGGCTGGACCCCGCCGGCGCAGGAGGAGGGCGAGCCCGAGTGGCAGCAGGGTGACACCTTCCGCCTCCGTACGACTCTGGGCCGTGCGCTCTTCAACGAGCTGCTGCCCGAGGACTACCCGTTCGTCGACTACTCGGTGGGCAAGAAGCAGCTCGGCGAGATCGTCAACGACCTGGCCGAGCGCTACCCCAAGGTCATCGTGGCGGCGACGCTCGACAACCTGAAGGCGGCGGGCTTCTACTGGGGCACCCGCTCCGGCGTCACCGTGGCCATCTCCGACATCGTCGTTCCCGAGGCGAAGAAGGAGATCGTCAAGGGCTACGAGGCGCAGGACGAGAAGGTCCAGAAGCAGTACGAGCGCGGTCTGATCACCAAGGAAGAGCGCACTCAGGAGCTCATCGCGATCTGGACCAAGGCGACCAACGAGGTCGCCGAGGCGATGAACGCGAACTTCCCGAAGACGAACCCCATCTTCATGATGGTCGACTCGGGTGCCCGAGGAAACATGATGCAGATGCGTCAGATCGCCGGTATGCGCGGTCTGGTGTCGAACGCCAAGAACGAGACGATCCCGCGTCCGATCAAGGCGTCGTTCCGTGAGGGTCTGTCCGTGCTGGAGTACTTCATCTCCACGCACGGTGCCCGTAAGGGTCTGGCGGACACCGCCCTGCGTACCGCCGACTCGGGTTACCTCACCCGTCGTCTGGTGGACGTCTCGCAGGACGTCATCATCCGCGAGGAGGACTGCGGCACCGACCGTGGTCTGCGTCTGGCCATCGCCGAGCGCGGCGAGGACGGCGTGCTGCGCAAGACGGAGAACGTCGAGACCAGCGTGTACGCACGTGCGCTGGCCGAGGACATCACCGTCGACGGCAGGGTGCTGGCCCCGGCCAACACCGACCTCGGCGACGTCCTCATCGACGAGCTGGTCAAGCACGGCATCGAGGAGGTCAAGACCCGTTCGGTCCTGACCTGCGAGTCCGCCGTCGGCACCTGCGCCATGTGCTACGGCCGTTCGCTGGCCACCGGCAAGCTGGTCGACATCGGTGAGGCGGTCGGCATCATCGCCGCCCAGTCCATCGGTGAGCCCGGTACCCAGCTGACGATGCGTACCTTCCACACCGGTGGTGTGGCCGGTGACGACATCACCCAGGGTCTGCCCCGTGTCGTCGAGCTCTTCGAGGCTCGTACGCCCAAGGGTGTCGCCCCGATCTCCGAGGCCTCCGGCCGCGTGCGGATCGAGGAGACCGAGAAGACCAAGAAGCTCGTGGTCACCCCGGACGACGGCAGCGACGAGACGGCGTTCCCGATCTCGAAGCGTGCCCGGCTCCTGGTGTCCGAGGGCGAGCACGTCGAGGTGGGCCAGAAGCTCACCGTGGGTGCCACCAACCCGCACGACGTGCTGCGCATCCTGGGTCAGCGTGCCGTCCAGGTCCACCTGGTCGGCGAGGTCCAGAAGGTCTACAACTCGCAGGGTGTGTCGATCCACGACAAGCACATCGAGATCATCATCCGGCAGATGCTGCGCCGTGTGACGATCATCGAGTCGGGCGACGCGGAGCTGCTGCCCGGCGAGCTGGTCGAGCGCTCGAAGTTCGAGACCGAGAACCGTCGTGTGGTCCAGGAAGGCGGCCACCCGGCCTCCGGCCGTCCGCAGCTGATGGGTATCACCAAGGCCTCGCTGGCGACCGAGTCGTGGCTGTCGGCGGCGTCCTTCCAGGAGACGACCAGGGTTCTGACGGACGCGGCGATCAACGCCAAGTCCGACTCCCTGATCGGCCTCAAGGAGAACGTCATCATCGGTAAGCTCATCCCGGCCGGTACGGGTCTGTCCCGCTACCGCAACATCCGGGTCGAGCCGACCGAGGAGGCCAAGGCCGCGATGTACTCGGCCGTCGGCTACGACGACATCGACTACTCGCCGTTCGGCACCGGCTCCGGCCAGGCCGTCCCGCTGGAGGACTACGACTACGGTCCGTACAACCAGTAAGGCGTACGTCTGAAGTACTGAAGGGCGGCCACTCCGTTTCGTACGGGGTGGCCGCCCTTCGGCGTTGTCCGGTGCCGGTCGTCGTCCGTGGTCAGCGGCCGAGCTGGAGGTAGGGCTCCAGGGCCTGGAGCCGGGTGTGGTTGTCCGGGTGGGTGGTCAGCAGCCTGGCCAGGCCGCCCGGTTCCTTGAGCTGTCTGCCCTGCGCAGCGGCCTGCGCCTGCACGGCGTCCTCCTGGGCCTGGAAGTGGTACAGGACCTGCGCCAGCTGGGGCGCGAAGCCGAGGTCCGCCGCCTGCCGGTCGGCACGCAGCTCGCCCTGGCGACCCACGTAGGCGAGCAGATAGGGGGCGACGACGAGCGGCACGGTGATGTACCAGGCGGCGACGAATCCGCCGATCACGAACATCCCGATGAAGAGGTAGACCATCCCGGTCGCGGCGAGCGAGAAGACGCTCGCGACCCGGATCGCGATCCTGGCGATGCCCCGCATGAAGGCCCAGGCGATCCGGCCGGGCAGCGAGTACCAGTATCCGAGCAGGCCCGTCCAGGCGTGACCGCCGGTGTGGTGGCCGAGTTCATGGGCGAGTACGGCGGCGAGGTTGCTGCTGGGGATCTCGTTCAGCGCGTACGTCGTGACGCCGACGACGTGGCCGGCGGCCGCCACGGCGTTCAGGTCCGTGCTGTTCTCCACCATCAGCTCGTACGTGTGCGCCTCGATGCCCGCTCGGGCGGTGACCTCGCGCCAGATCGGCTCCAGACGGGCCCGCTCCTCGGCGAGCGGCGCCCTGAGCTTCATCACGTGCCGGGCGAAGGCCAGCTCGGTGGGCCGGTGGAAGACGAGCGCCCCGGAGGCCAGCCAGGCGAGGATGACCAGCCAGCCGATGGCAGTGCCGAGGATTCCCACGGCGAACGCGGCGACCACGGCGAGGCTCACCAGGAAGCCCGGCACCTGGACCGCCAGCTGCCCGATCGCGGTGGCGTCGGCACCGCGCTGGTGCGCGGCCACGTGGATGCGGGAGCCCGCGTGACGGTAGTCGAGGTCGTCGGGTGCGGGGGCCTCCGGCGGTGTTGCGGGTGTGGCGGCGGGGGGCGTCTGCTGCGGGATGTACGGCGGTGTGGTGACGGTGGGCTGCGGGCCGCCCGGGTAGGCGGGCGGCGCCGCGGGGTACGAAGGTGCGGCCCCGACCCCCGGGTACTGGGGTGCGCCGCCCGGATAGGACGGGGGCGCGGGGGTCTCCGGGTACGCGGGCGGAACGGAGGCCCCGGGGTACGGGGGCGGGGGTGTGGCGGCTCCGGGGTACGGGGGCGGGGGTGTGGCGGCTCCGGGGTACGGGGGCGGGGGTGTGGCGGCTCCGGGGTACGGGGGCGGGGGTGTGGCGGCTCCGGGGTACGGGGGTGAGGGTGCGGCGGCTCCGGGGTACGGGGGTGAGGGTGCGGCGGCTCCGGGGTACGGGGGCGCGGGTGTGCCCGGGTACGGGGGGTCCGGGTAGACGGGGCCTGGCTCCGGGGCGGCCGGGTCTGGTGGGTAGGACAAGGTGGGGCTCCTTCAGGATGGGGACGTCAGCCGATGAGCAGCCCGGCGGGAAGCAGCACCGTGCCCGCGCAGAAGGCGATCAGGCCGGTGCGGATCCACTGGTGCTTGCGGGCGGCGATACGGCTGGTCTCGGTGAGCGCCGCGGTGAGTCCGGCGGCGGGGTCGCGGTCGGTGTCGGCGAGAGCGGTCGCCAACTGACCTTCACGTACGGCTTGTTGGATGTCGCCGAAGAAACAGAGGGGCCGGCCCGGGGCCCATGAACTGGCGCGGTACCGGGGGAGCACCGCGAGCAGCAGCGCGAACAGGGCGAAGGCGAGGGCCAGGGCGCCGCTCCACCAGACGGCCGTACCGGGTGCGGAGAGCGAACTCGGTGACCAGTTCCGCCCGGCCAGCAGTCCGCTGAACACCCCCGCCGTCATCCCGAGCGCCGCCACGAGCACGGATGCCTTGCTGTCGGCCCGGGCGATCTCGCCCCGCAGCTCGTCCAGCAGCCGTTCGGCGGTTCTGGTGCCGGGAGCGGTGGTGGTCACTCCGGTCCCGTCCCGGACGGCTCCGGGGCCGGGGGCGGGGGATAGGCGGAGGGTGCGGGCGGAATGACGGGCGTGGGGGCGACGGCCGGGGGCGGCGGGGCCTGGTCGTACGGGTTGCCGGCGGCGGACGCGGCCGGGGGCGCCTGGTACGGCCCCGGCGGCACGGTTCCGGGCGCGGGCGGGACGTACGGCTGGTGGGACACGGGCGGCCCCGGCGGGGTGTAGGGGGCGCCCGGTAGGCCGCCGGGGGCCGGAGCGCCGCCATAGGGCTGGGCGGCGGCCCCGTACGGTGGCGAGGGGGTGTACGGCTGCGGCTGCGAGGGGTCGTACGGCTGCTGCGGTACGCCCCCGGGCGGCGGCGCCGGTCGGCCGGGAACCGGGGGCTGTGGCGGGGGCTCCTGGCGGCTGTTGAGTTCCTTGACGACGCGCAGGGTGGAGCGGGCCGACTCGGCCTTCTGGTAGTCCTCCAGGGTGTCTCCGGCGATCAGTTCCAGCTGGCTCTCGATGGCGGAGAGCTGGTCCTTCTGGAGGGCGCTGATGACCATCCGGGTGTCCTCGGGGTGCGCGGCGAGGTGGAAGGCCCACTGGGCGACACCCCCGTGTTGCAGGTGGTGCTGGTAGAAGGCGATCTTCTGGGCCATCAGCTCCTGCGACTGGTACTGGCGCAGCACCTCCAGCTCGTGCAGCTGCTGGGCCTGGCGCAGCCGGTACTCGTGCTCGGGGTCGAGCATGTCGGCCTCGTAGCGCAGCGCCCGTTTGCGCCGTCTGTGCGCGATCGCGTCGTCGTCCAGGCGCAGCCGCACCGCGCACGTGACCGCGAGCCCGATGCCGTCGGCGAAGACGCCGCTCTCGACCGCGTACTGGACCTCGGCCTCGGCGTCCCGGCTGTCCTCGATGGAGAACCGGCGGCTGACCGGCCGCGCCAGCTGGTGGAGTTCACGGGCGAGCCGCGTGGGCACATCGCGTTCGCCGCCGGCCACGTATGCGATCGGGTCCGAGACGCGCCAGGTCAGATCGGCGGTGGCGCCGAAGGAGAACGCGTCGTCGTCGCTGGGCAGTTCGAGTTCCAGCTGGACCGGGTGGCTGCCCATGTCGACCTCGTAGACCGAGGTGTAGCGGCGGGTCGCGGCGTCCGTGCGGCTCGGCCGGTGCGGGGGCATGTACGCGTCGTAGCCGCCGCCCGCGGTGGCGAACACCAGTGCGTGGTCGATCGCGGAGACCGGCCGCCGGGCCGTGTAGTCGAAACGGGAGATCGGCCGCACGGTGAGCACCGGGTCGATCAGCATGGTGTGCCGGTCGGCCTGTTGCTGCCACTCCGGCGGGCGGCGGAATTCCGCCATGGGTCAACTCCTCGTAACTCTGTGTCAGGCTGTCGGGACGGGGGGACGCAGTGCGGCGAGCAGGCGGTCGGCGAGGGGCGGGCGCGGGCCGCCGTCCCGGCCGCGCAGGGTGCGCAGTTCGTGGCTGAGGCGTTTGTGGTCGTCCGCGGTGACGACCAGCGCGGGCAGCAGCAGCTCCAGGGCCTGGGCCGCGTCAGGGCGGCGCTCGGCCACGTACACCCAGGTGTGCAGGGCGTTCAGGGCGCCCCGGGTGTGGGCGCGGTCGCCGAGGGCGGTGCGCCAGAGGGTGGCGAGGTCACGGGCCGAGTCCGCCTGGTACATGCCGTCGCCGGCGTACCACTCGACGAGCGCGCCCTCCTCGGCGTTGTCGCATGCCAGTACGAAGGCGCCGAGCGCCAGGGAGCGGACCGCGGGGGTGTCGTGGTGGAGCAGCCGCACCAGCTCGGAGAGCATCTCGCCGCGCCTGAGGCCCACCGAGAGCAGCAGGGCCGTGGACTCGATCAGGTTGGCCGCCTCGGCCGGGCTGCTGTTGTCGGCGCGGGCCAGGGTCGCGAGGGCGCTCAGGGCCGGGGCCACCAGGTCCGGGCGCAGCGGCGCGAGCAGTCCGAAGGCGCGGATCGCGGTCCAGCGGCGGGCCGGGTGGGAGTCCGTGCACCACTGGGTGAGCAGGCGCAGGACGATGGGCGCGTCGAGGAGCTGGGCGAGCGTGAGGGTGTTCGCGGCGGTGACGCGGGGGCCGAACGTCTTCGACACCGCCCAGCCGTCGATCAGCAGCGCGACCGCGGAGGGCAGGTCGGCGAGCGTGAGCATGGCGGTGGCCGCGGCGGCCCGGGTCCGCACGACGGGACGCCCGTCGCGGGCCAGCTCCCTCAGCCAGGCGATCAGCGCGGGCCGGGCCGAGGGATGTCCCGTCCACACCTCGGTGAGCAGGGCGCGCGGGGTGTTCTCCTTCCGGAAGAACGCGGTGAACTGCGGTACCGGGCCCCATTCGGTCGCCTCGTCCCGCACTTCCCCCTCGGCGCGGGCCCGCGCGAGCCGGGTCTCGGCGGCGAGCCCGAACACCGGGATCTCCGGCGGCTCCTCGGGGTGCTGCAAGCGCTGGAAGTGCACGAACAGCTTGTCCGCGAGCTCGGCGGCGAGGACGTACGGCGCTCGGTCGAAGACGGCGAGCGAGATGAGGAAGGCCTTGTCGCGCAGCGTGGACTCGGGGTCGCTCAGCCACTCCCGGCATTGCTGCTCCACGGCCGCCTGCCCGAACTCCGCGAGCCGGGCCGCGGCCGCCTCGCCGCCGTCGTAACCCGCCACCTCCTTCGCGAACTCGGCCGCCTCGGCGGGCTGATGGTGCCCCCGGGTGAGGAAGTCCCGCACCGGGGCGAGGGCGAGGAGGCCGTCGGTGTCCTGCGCGCGGTGCCTGCTCACATACGCGCGGACGACGGCCGACGCCTCCGGCGGCTGCCAGACGGAGGCGGTGGCACCCAGCAGGAAGGGCGAGTTCTCGACCGTCACCACCAGATACCCGTCGACCTTCTTGAGCTGGTCGCGGGCCGCGTGGAGATGGGTGTCGCGCAGCGGCCGGTTGCGGCTCAGGGGCAGATCGCGCAGGACGTGCCCGCCGGGTGCGGTGAGCGGGGCGCTCAGGGTCGCCGGGCTCGTCTCCGGCGAGAGGGCGTGCACGGCGGGCACGCCCAGACGGTGCAGGAGCATCAGCGCGGCGGCGTGGCGGCCGGTGGCGTGGGCGCCGGCGAGGACGAGGACGCGTTCTTCGCGGAGCCGGTCCAGGGCGGTGGCGAAGGCGGGGCTCTCGACGAAGACGGCGTCCAGGTCTTCGAGGTGGCGCCGTGGGATCTCTCCGGAGGCGTACGTCGCCGAAGCCGCCGAGCCGTGGTGGTGGATCTCCGTCTTGCCGCCCATGAACACGTCACCGGCGACCTCGCCGCCGGACACGCCGTGCTGGGCGCCGCCGACCAGACTCCCGCCGAAGGACGCGGCCGAGCCGAGGATGAACCCCGGGGTGTGCGCGAAGAGCTCGCGCTGAGCCGCGCGTGCCTCCTGCGTCCGCTCCTGTTCCCCCTCTCCTTCCGCCTCTGCGTCCTGGCGCCGGGTGTCCGGTTCGGGGGCCGGGTGTACGTCCTTCGGGGGTACGTCGTCGGGGGCCGGCGACGTGGGGGGAGGCACCGTCACGCCGACTCACTCCCGGACCCGCCGAGGTGGACGTCTCCGGTGACCTGCCCGCCCGACACGCCGTGCTGGTCGCCGCCGACGAGGCTGCCGCCGAAGGTGGGGGCGCCTCCGTCGAAGTGGAAGACGGCGCCCGCGGGAGGGGCGGAGGGCCGGGCCGCGCGGGCCTCGGGCGCCTGGGCCCCGGGCTGGTCCCGCCTCGGTGCCGGACGCTCCCCCGAGCTGGCGCCCGGCACCGAGGTTCCCCCCTTCTCACTGTGGTCGTCGTCGGCCCCCGGCACCGGGCCGTGCAGCCAGGCGCGCAGCGGGCCGTTCTTGCTGTCCACGGTCACCGCGTGGAAGTCCTCCGCGGGGATGCCCGCGTGACCGTGCCGCACGATCCCCGTGTGCACGCTCTCCGAGACGCACAGGGCGAAGTCGTCTCTCCGCTCCCGCAGGGCCGCGCGCAGCAGCTGGGCGTCGAGGAGGCGGCAGGCGTGGTTGAGGTCGGAGCCGACCCAGCCGTCGTGCTCGTCCACGGCGACGTAGCCCGTGGCGACGACGCCGCGCAGCCGGATCTGTGCCGAGCTGGACGCCATCCGGTTGACCGCGTGCAGCTGGGTGGGGACCTCGGTGAGCAGGGCGCGCAGCAGTGCGGTGACGGAGGCGTTGGCGTCGATCAGCTCCATCACGGAGTCGCCGCGGTCGGCGCGCAGGCGCAGGCGTTCGTCGATGCCGGCGCGCTCCAGGGTGCGGTCGGCGACGTCGTACAGCATGCGCCGCAGGTACGCCTGCTCGATGTCGTCCCGGTCGCTGTACTTCTCGATGTCGAGCAACAGGATCGTCCGGCTCACGGGGTCGGTCATGGTCGCCTTTCGCAGGTGGTGCGGCAGTGGCAGCAGAGTGGCGGGCGGGGTTGTGGTGGCGTGAGGGCGGATGACGCAGTCGGAGTGTGACGGCGTACACAGAACGCCCGGTCCCTCGCCCCCGCCGCCCCTACCCGTCCCATCCCCAGGGGCTCCGCCCCTTCGACCCCGGCAGGGCTCCGCCCCGCACCCCACCAGGGGCTCCGCCCCCGGACCCCGCTTCGGCCTGAACGACCTCGTCCTCAAACGCCGGACGGGCTGAAAACGCGGGCCGGGGTGGGCGGGGGCGACCCTCGACCTCGTGCTCGACCGGCGGGTGGGCTGGAGGTGCGGGGTGGGGCGGGGTGGGAACCGGCCCAAGGCCTCCGCCCTCGAACGCCGGACCCCCGAGGCTCTTAGGGGCGCGGGGAACTGCGCGACCGACCCCCACCGGCCGGCGGCCGGAGAACTGCGGGCGGCCGGGGGACCCGGGGCGCAGCCCCGGCCCCCCAGGGGCGCGGGGAACTGTGCGACCAGCCCCCACCGGCCCGCAGCCGAAGTGATCCACAAGACGCACGTCACCCCCGCGCGATTCGCCGCAGCACATCCGGCCGCACGATCACCAGCGCCCGGCGTCCCGTCATCACGACCCCCCGTTCCCGCAGGTCCTTCAGCAGGCGTTGGACCATCTCGCGGGAGGCCCCCACCGACCCGGCGAGTTCCTGTTTGCTCAGGGGGACGGAGAGTTCGATGCCCTGATCGGTGCGCCGCCCGTGGGTGCGCGCGAGGTCCAGCAGCAGGATCGCGAAGCGCTCCCGCACGCTGAGGGAGGCGAATTCCAGGCGGCGCCGATCGGCCGCCCGGGTGCGATCGGAGGTGAGGCCGAGGAGGGCGAAGGAGACGGCGGGGAAGCGGGCGAGGAACTCGGTGAACCGGCCGCGCTCGACCGCGACCGTACGGACCGGCTCCAGGGCCGTCACGGTGGCCGACCGCGGGCGCCCGGTGAGCGCCGCGGACTCCCCGATGATGTCGCCGGGGCCGCGCAGCGCGAGCAGCGCCTCGTAGCCGTTGGAGGCGGCCGCGGTCACCTTCGTCCAGCCGTGCGTCACGAACAGGACGTGCGAGGACGGCTCGCTCTGGTGCAGAAGCACCATCCGGGGCGTGAACGAGAGCTCGTGCCCGAGATCGAGCAGCGCCGAGCGGTCCTCGCTCTCCAACCGGGCCAGGAACGGCACCCGGTCGTCGAGCCCCCCGTCGCCGGGTAAGCCCGACGAATCCCACGAACCCGGTAAGTCCGATGACCCGGATGGCTCGGATGACCCGGATGAGTCCGGTGCGTGTGCTGCCGTCATGGTCCCCCCGATCGCCGCAGCCGACCGATCAAGGTACTGAAGGGCACACGGCGGTGGACAGAGATTGCGCGGTACCGTCGGGGATCGGAAACTTTTGGGGACGAGCGCCCCGGGAATGCGCTAAGGCCGGCCCAACGATCACCCCGCAACGGCACCGCAACGGCCCCACGACCGCCTCACGACCGCCCCGTCCCGGACTCGCGTCCGACCTGCGGGAGCACCGCGCTGACGTGGCAAGAAGTCCGGCGTGTCGCCCTGGACAGCATTTGTTTTGACCGAAGTCCTTGAGGTAGGTACGCTCAGACCTTGTGCCTGGGGTGTGCCCTGGCTCGCGTGCGTGCCTTCAAACCGCAAGGCGAGCCGTAACCGGCCACCGTAATCTGCGCCCTTTTCGCCTCGCGGCGGGAGTCTGCAGCATTCGACACACCCGACCGCGTGGGTCGGAGATGTTCCAGGTTAGCTTCACCATTCGGCACACAGAAACCGGAGAAGTAGTGCCTACGATCCAGCAGCTGGTCCGGAAGGGCCGGCAGGACAAGGTCGAGAAGAACAAGACGCCCGCACTCGAGGGTTCGCCCCAGCGTCGCGGCGTCTGCACGCGTGTGTTCACGACCACCCCGAAGAAGCCGAACTCGGCCCTGCGTAAGGTCGCGCGTGTGCGTCTGACCAGCGGGATCGAGGTCACCGCTTACATTCCGGGTGAGGGACACAACCTGCAGGAGCACTCCATCGTGCTCGTGCGCGGCGGCCGTGTGAAGGACCTGCCGGGTGTTCGCTACAAGATCATCCGTGGTTCGCTTGACACCCAGGGTGTCAAGAACCGCAAGCAGGCCCGCAGCCGCTACGGCGCCAAGAAGGAGAAGTAGAAATGCCTCGTAAGGGCCCCGCCCCGAAGCGCCCGGTCATCATCGACCCGGTCTACGGTTCCCCTCTGGTGACCTCCCTCATCAACAAGGTGCTGCTGAACGGCAAGCGCTCCACCGCCGAGCGCATCGTCTACGGCGCCATGGAGGGTCTGCGTGAGAAGACGGGCAACGACCCGATCATCACGCTGAAGCGCGCGCTGGAGAACATCAAGCCGACCCTCGAGGTCAAGTCCCGCCGTGTCGGTGGTGCGACGTACCAGGTTCCGATCGAGGTCAAGCCCGGTCGTGCCAACACGCTCGCGCTGCGCTGGCTCGTCGGTTACTCCCGCGCCCGTCGCGAGAAGACCATGACCGAGCGTCTGCTCAACGAGCTTCTCGACGCCTCCAACGGCCTTGGTGCCGCTGTGAAGAAGCGCGAGGACACCCACAAGATGGCCGAGTCCAACAAGGCCTTCGCGCACTACCGCTGGTAGTCGCAGACCCCATCGAGACCGAGAGAAGACCGAAGCCTTATGGCTACCACTTCACTTGACCTGGCCAAGGTCCGCAATATCGGGATCATGGCCCACATCGACGCGGGCAAGACGACCACCACTGAGCGGATCCTCTTCTACACCGGCGTCAGCTACAAGATCGGTGAGGTCCACGACGGCGCCGCCACCATGGACTGGATGGAGCAGGAGCAGGAGCGTGGCATCACGATCACCTCTGCTGCCACCACCTGTCACTGGCCGCTCGAGGACGACGACTACACGATCAACATCATCGACACCCCGGGGCACGTCGACTTCACGGTCGAGGTGGAGCGTTCGCTCCGCGTCCTCGACGGTGCCGTCACGGTGTTCGACGGTGTCGCCGGTGTCGAGCCGCAGTCCGAGACGGTGTGGCGTCAGGCCGACCGTTACGGCGTGCCGCGCATCTGCTTCGTGAACAAGCTGGACCGTACCGGCGCCGAGTTCCACCGCTGCGTGGACATGATCAAGGACCGCCTCGGCGCCGTTCCGATCATCATGCAGCTGCCGATCGGTGCCGAGATGGACTTCAAGGGCGTTGTGGACCTGGTCCGCATGAAGGCGCTCGTGTGGTCCGCCGAGGCGGCGAAGGGCGAGATGTACGACGTCGTCGACATCCCGGCCACGCACGTCGAGGCCGCCGAGCTGTACCGCGGCCAGCTGGTCGAGACGGTCGCGGAGCACGACGACGAGATCATGGAGCTGTTCCTGGAGGGCCAGGAGCCCACCGAGGAGCAGCTGTACGCCGCGATCCGTCGCGTCACCATCGCGTCCGGCAAGTCCAGCGACGTCACGGTCACCCCGGTGTTCTGTGGCACCGCGTTCAAGAACAAGGGCGTTCAGCCCCTGCTCGACGCGGTCGTGCGCTACCTCCCGACCCCGCTTGACGTCGAGGCCATCGAGGGCCACGACGTGAAGGACCCCGAGGTCGTGGTCAAGCGCAAGCCGTCCGTGGACGAGCCGCTGTCCGCGCTCGCGTTCAAGATCATGAGCGACCCGCACCTGGGCAAGCTCACCTTCGTCCGGGTCTACTCGGGCCGCCTGGAGACTGGCACCGCGGTGCTGAACTCCGTCAAGGGCAAGAAGGAGCGCATCGGCAAGATCTACCGTATGCACGCGAACAAGCGTGAGGAGATCGAGGCGGTGGGCGCGGGCGACATCGTCGCCGTGATGGGTCTGAAGCAGACCACGACCGGTGAGACGCTCTGTGATGACAAGAACCCGGTGATCCTGGAGTCCATGGACTTCCCGGCGCCGGTCATTCAGGTCGCCATCGAGCCCAAGTCCAAGGGTGACCAGGAGAAGCTGGGTATTGCCATCCAGCGTCTCGCGGAGGAGGACCCCTCCTTCCACGTTCACTCGGACGAGGAGACGGGCCAGACCATCCTCGGCGGTATGGGCGAGTTGCACCTTGAGGTGCTCGTCGACCGTATGAAGCGCGAGTTCAAGGTCGAGGCCAACGTCGGCAAGCCGCAGGTCGCCTACCGTGAGACGATCCGCAAGACCGTCGAGCGTCACGACTACACCCACAAGAAGCAGACCGGTGGTACCGGTCAGTTCGCCAAGGTGCAGATCGCGATCGAGCCCATCACCGAGACCGATGGTCCGGCGTACGAGTTCGTGAACAAGGTCACCGGTGGCCGTATCCCGCGGGAGTACATCCCGTCGGTGGACGCCGGTGCGCAGGAGGCCATGCAGTTCGGCATCCTGGCCGGCTACGAGATGACGGGCGTCCGCGTCATTCTTCTCGACGGTGGCTACCACGAGGTCGACTCCTCCGAGCTCGCGTTCAAGATCGCCGGTTCGCAGGCCTTCAAGGAGGCCGCGCGCAAGGCCAGCCCCGTGCTGCTCGAACCGATGATGGCCGTCGAGGTCACCACACCCGAGGAGTCGATGGGCGATGTCATCGGCGACCTCAACTCCCGCCGTGGCCAGATCCAGGCCATGGAGGAGCGCAGCGGCGCCCGCGTCGTGAAGGGTCTCGTGCCCCTCTCGGAGATGTTCGGCTACGTCGGCGACCTCCGCAGCAAGACCTCGGGTCGCGCAAGCTACTCGATGCAGTTCGACTCCTACGCCGAGGTTCCCCGGAACGTCGCCGAGGAGATCATCGCGAAGGCCAAGGGCGAGTAACGCACCCCGTTTGCACGCTTTAGGCTTGACACCGACCGCCGGGGCTTCGAACCGGCAAGGGGACGAGAGATCGTCCCCCGGGGGGAACCCCGGCGGGCGGCATCCCAGCAAAGATCACCTGGCGCCGATGAGTAAGGCGTACCAGAACCACTCCACAGGAGGACCCAGTGGCGAAGGCGAAGTTCGAGCGGACTAAGCCGCACGTCAACATCGGCACCATCGGTCACATCGACCACGGTAAGACGACCCTCACGGCCGCCATTACCAAGGTGCTGCATGACGCGTTCCCGGACCTGAACGAGGCCTCGGCCTTCGACCAGATCGACAAGGCTCCCGAGGAGCGCCAGCGCGGTATCACCATCTCCATCGCGCACGTCGAGTACCAGACCGAGACGCGTCACTACGCCCACGTCGACTGCCCCGGTCACGCGGACTACATCAAGAACATGATCACGGGTGCGGCGCAGATGGACGGCGCCATCCTCGTGGTCGCCGCCACCGACGGCCCGATGCCGCAGACCAAGGAGCACGTGCTCCTGGCCCGCCAGGTCGGCGTTCCCTACATCGTCGTCGCCCTGAACAAGGCCGACATGGTGGACGACGAGGAGATCCTGGAGCTCGTCGAGCTCGAGGTCCGCGAGCTGCTCTCCGAGTACGAGTTCCCGGGCGACGACCTTCCGGTCGTCAAGGTCTCGGCGCTCAAGGCCCTCGAGGGCGACAAGGAGTGGGGCCAGACCGTCCTCGACCTGATGAAGGCCGTCGACGAGAACATCCCGCAGCCCGAGCGTGACGTCGACAAGCCGTTCCTGATGCCGATCGAGGACGTCTTCACGATCACCGGTCGTGGCACCGTCGTCACCGGTCGTATCGAGCGTGGTGTCCTCAAGGTCAACGAGACCGTCGACATCGTGGGCATCAAGCAGGAGAAGACCACCACCACGGTCACCGGCATCGAGATGTTCCGCAAGCTGCTCGACGAGGGCCAGGCCGGTGAGAACGTCGGTCTGCTCCTCCGTGGCATCAAGCGCGAGGACGTCGAGCGCGGCCAGGTCATCATCAAGCCCGGTTCGGTCACGCCGCACACCGAGTTCGAGGCCCAGGCCTACATCCTGTCCAAGGACGAGGGTGGCCGCCACACGCCGTTCTTCAACAACTACCGTCCGCAGTTCTACTTCCGTACGACGGACGTGACCGGCGTGGTGACCCTCCCCGAGGGCACCGAGATGGTCATGCCGGGCGACAACACTGAGATGACCGTTTCGCTCATCCAGCCCGTCGCCATGGAGGAGGGCCTGAAGTTCGCCATCCGTGAGGGTGGCCGGACCGTGGGCGCCGGCCAGGTCATCAAGATCAACAAGTAAGTCCTTGTTGGCTTGACAGCCTGGTAGCTCCTCGCGAGCTCCTTGAAGGGGCCCGTACGACTTCGGTCGTACGGGCCCCTTTGCCATGCCCGTCGCGCACACTGCGTACGTGGATTCTCATGACCTGGGCGCGGTGGGACGTCGGCCGCTGCCGGCGAAGCCAGATCTTTCGGACGCGGGGGCGGATCGGCGTGACCCCGCCGATGCCGTGGAGGCGCGGTGGCGGCGGTTGGCGCTGGTGTGGCGGTGGCGTCGTGAGCGGCAGGAGGTGCTCCGGCCGGGGGCGGGCTACCCGGGCATCGTGCGCCTCATCGAGGTGGCCGGCGCGGAACGGACACTGCGGCAGCTGTATCCGTACAACAGCCACTTCGCCCTGCATCTGAGCAGCTGTACCCAGTACCCGTACGTGCTGCGGGTGCCGAGCGTCCTGCCTCGGCACGACGGGCGCTTCCAGGTCTTCGTGCCACGCGTCGGGACCATCCTCGGCGAGACCGACACGGCGGAAGCGGCCGTCGCCCTGGTCGTGGCCCACCTTCCGGCGGGACTCGGCCCGGCCGTGGCCGGCACCGCCGACGATCTTTGCCGATGACGGTCTCCGTCAGCCGATGACGTCTCTGTAAGCGAAATGACGGCGTCCCTGGGCCAATGGCGGCCTCCGTAAGCAATCTCGCCCCTCTGTAAGGCGATGACGGCCTCCGTAAGCGTGATGACGGGGGCCTCCGAAAGTATTCGACGCCGACGACCCATTCCCCCCGCGTGACCCTCCCTCCACTATTTGTCATGCCGCTGAGCAAATTCGTACGCCGTCGGGGCGAGGGGTGAGGCATGTCTGGAGACGTCAGTCGCAGAACCGTTCTCGGTGCCGGGCTCGGTGCCGGGCTCGCGGCGTGGCCGGGGCTGTCGGGAGTGGCGTGGGCGGACGGTGGGCGGCCGCGGCCCACCGACCCCGGCGCGTACATCTCCTTCACCGGCGGAGCGTTCTCGCTGGTGGGCGCGCCGGTCGTGGTCTCCCCGGAGGACCACCCCGGAGTCGTACGGGTGGCGGGTGACCTCCGTGACGACCTCGAACGGGTGACGGACGGGCGCCCCGGTGACGGGATGGCCCGGGAGGTCGTGCTCGTCGGCACGATCGGGCGCAGCCCGCTGATCGACGGCCTCATCGCCACCGGGAAGCTGGATGTCACGGGGGTGCGGGGACGGTGGGAGACCTCCCTGCAGACCGTGGTGGAGCGGCCGATGCCCGGCGTCGACCGGGCCTTCGTCATCGCGGGCAGCGACCCCCGTGGCACGATCTTCGGCGCGTACGACGTCTCGTACGGCATCGGCGTCTCGCCCTGGTACTGGTGGGACGACGTACACCCGGTCCACCGCGACGCGCTCCATGTGCTGCCGGGACGGCACACACAGGGCACCCCCGCGGTGAAGTACCGCGGGATCTTCATCAACGACGAGAACCCGGCCCTCGGCACCTGGGCCCCCGCCTGCTTCGGGCCCGGTAGGGCGCCCGGGTACGACGGCGGCTTCAACGCCGACTTCTACGCGAAGGTCTTCGAGGTACTGCTGCGCCTGAAGGCGAACTACCTGTGGCCGGCGGTGTGGGGCCGTGCCTTCGCCGAGGACGATCCGCGCAACCATGCCCGCGCCAAGGAGTATGGGATTGTCATGGGCACGTCTCACGAGGCGCCTATGATGCGGGGCATCGAGGAGTGGAACCGGCACGCGGTACCCGCCGTGCGCGACAGCGCCGGAACCGTCGTCACGCCCGGCCATGACCCGTACGGCGGTACGGGGGAGTGGTCGTTCCGCCGCAACGCCGACGCGCTCAAGGCGTACTGGCGCGACGGCATCCGCCGGATGGCCGACCAGGACTTCGAGGGCGTCGTGACCCTCGGGATGCGCGGGAACGGCGACACCAGCCTGCCGGACGGTGACGGCGTCGAGTTGATGCGGGAGATCATCGACGCGCAGCGGACGATCATCGCCGAGGTGACGGGCCGCGACCCGGCCTCGGTCCCCCAGGTGTGGACGCTCTACAAGGAGGTCCAGCGGTACTGGGACCGCGGGCTGCGGGCCCCGGACGACGTCACCGTCCTGACGGACGACAACTGGGGCAACATCCGCAAGCACCCCGACCCGGCCGAGCCCGCGCGGTCCGGTGGCTACGGCCTCTACTACCACTTCGACTACGTGGGCGCGGGCCGCAACTACAAGTGGGTCGACACGGCCAACCTGCCCAACCTCTGGGACCAGCTCCACCAGGCGCACGCGTACGGCAACCACGGGCTGTGGGTGACGAACGCCGGCGACCTCAAGGGCAACGAGCTGCCGACCGAGTTCTTCCTCGACTACGCCTGGAATCCCGGCCGTTGGGACGAGCCCGCCGCGCTCGGCGAGTGGGAGAGGCGGTACGCGCGGCAGAACTTCGGCGCGGAGCAGGCGACGGCGATCGCGGACGTACTGGCGACGTACGGACAACTCCAGTCGCGCCGCAAGCCGGAACTCCTCAACCGCCGGATCACCCTCGACCCGGCATCGGGCGCGGTGGTGTACGACGACCGGGCAACCCCCTTCTACGGCCGCGAACTCGAGCAGGTCACGCAGGAGTGGCGGACGCTCGCGGCACGGGCCGGGCACATCGCGCGACGGCTGCCGGACTCGGCGCGGGACGCGTGGTTCGAGCTGGTCGGCTACGAGGTCGAGGCGACGGCCAACCTGTACGAGCTGCGGGAGGCCGAGTTCACGAACCTGCGCTACGCCGCCCAGGGCCGGGCGGCGACGAACGACCTGGCCGCGGCGGCGGAGGCGGGCCTGGAGCGGGACTTCGCGCTCGCCGAACGCTTCAACCACGGCGTCGCGGGCGGCAAATGGGCGGGCTTCCAGACGCAGCCGCACATCGACTACGGCGATGTGGCCCGCTACGGCCCGAACGCGAGCTGGCAGCAGCCGGAGCTGAACAACGTGGCACTGCCCGACGTCCTGTTCCCCGCGGTGCGCCGCATCGAACTGCAGTCGGGCGCCGAGCTGGGGGTGGCGGTCGACGGTTCTCCGGGCGCGGAGGTGGCGCTGAGCCCGTACCGGACGGGCCCGGCACCGTACATCGAGGTGTTCAACCGGGGCCGGGACGCCTTCGACTACCGGATCGAGGCGTCGGAGCCGTGGATCACCGTGGACCGTCCGCGCGGGAGAGTCCGGGACCAGGCGCGGGTGGTGGTGAAGGCGGACTGGTCGCGGGCGCCGCACGGCCGTACGCAGGCCCGGATCACGGTGAGCGGCGCGGGAGCCTCGGTGGTCGTGCCGGTGATCGCTGAGCACCCGGCCGCCCGCGGGCTGCGGGGATTCGTCGAGGCGGGCGGGTATGTGGCGATGGACGCGGAGCACTGCGTACGGGCGGTGGGCACCTGGCGGCGGATCGACCGGATCGGCCGCACCGGGGCGGGCATGACGCCGTACCCCGTGACGGCCCCGCGCCGGACGCCGGGCGGCACGGCCTCCCCCCGCCTGGAGTACGAGGTGAGCCTGTTGAGCGCCGGCACGGTGACCGTGTGGGCGTACCTGTCCCCGCGCAACCCGGCCCTCCCGACGGGAGGCCTGCGCTACGCGCTCTCCTTCGACGACGCGCCGCCGCGGACGGTCGACATCCACGCGGCCACGGGAGCCGACGACGGCCTGATGAACAGCCAGTGGGCCCGCAACACCTCGGACAACGTGAACGTGACGTCGACGAGGCATGAGGTTGCCGCTCCCGGGGTGCACCGCCTGAAGTTCTGGATGGTCGACCCGACGGTGGTGCTGCAACGGTTGGTGATCGACACGGGCGGGCTCGGGCCGACGTACCTGGGCCCGCCGGAGAGCCGTCGCGTGGACCGGGGTGTCACCAGGTGACCGGCAGTGCCACCGGGCCGCGGATCATCGTGCGCTGCCGGAAGGGGACCTGATCGGCGGGCACGGCGAGGCGCAGCCCGGGCAGGCGTTCGAGCAGGGTGTCGATCAGCAGCTCGATCTGCATACGGGAGAAGACGGCGCCCGTGCAGAAGTGCGGCCCGTTGCCGAACGACACATGGGTGCCCGCGTCCCGGTCGAAGTCGATCCGGTCGGGGTCGGGGAAGACGTCCGGGTCGCGGTTGGCGGCCAGGTAGGAGACGTAGACGGCGTCGCCCGCGCTGACGAGGGTGCCGTGGATGTCGACGTCCTGCGTGGCGATGCGGGGCAGACCGACGGCGGCGCGGTGCGGGATGTGGCGCAGGAGTTCCTCGATGCCCGCCGGGCGGGAGGCGGGGTCGTCGCGGAAGCGTGCCAGCAGGTCGGGCCGGGTGAGGAGGAGGTAGAACATCTGGCCGCTGTTGTTGGTGACGGCCTCGCCGCCGATCTGGAGCGGCCCGGCGACACTGATCGCCTCCTCCAGGCCGAGCTCGCCCCGCCGCACGGCACCACCGAGCAGGGACAGCACGTCCTCGCTGTCACCGTTGCTCTCGCTGTCGCGGCGCTCGCGGACGGCCTCCCCGATCCACCCGAAGAGCCCCTTCTTGGCCTGCTCGGAGGCCTCGGCGCCGCCCGCCGTGCTGATGATCTCCCGCGTCCAGTCGTGCAACTTCTGCCGCTCGTCGACGGGTACGCCCATGACCTCGCAGACGACGTTGATCGGGAAGGGTTCGAGGACCCGCTCGACCAGGTCCGCCGGGGGGCCGTCCGCCACCGTCCTGTCCACCAGGGCGTCGAGCATCTCCTGGGCACGGGGGCGCAGGCGCTTCACGGCGCTCACGGTGTAGGCGGCCGAGACGGCGTTCCGGAGCCGGTTGTGGTCGGGCTGATCGGCCCAGGCCAGGGCTCCGGGGCGCGGCGCGAAGTGCGGCGCCAGTCGCGTGACCTGCCGGACGGAGGCCTCCCGCCGGCTGAACCGGGGATCGTTCGTGATCATCTTCACGTCGTCGTAGCGCGTCGCCAGCCACGCCCAGCCCTCCCCGTACGGAAGCCGGATCCGCGTCAGCGGCCCCTCTCGCATCAGCTCCGCGAGCACCGGCTCGAACTCGGTGGCGTTCAGCTCACCGGCGGGCCAGTCCCGAACAGGGGGAAGGGGCCGCTCGGGCCGCCCGGCGAGTGTGCTGGTCTCTTCTGCCATGCGTTCAGCATCATCGGGCGGGGGTGAGGTGTCGCGCGGGAGTGCTCCGGGCGGAGCAGCGGAAAGCCTTCGTCGTGCCTTCGTCGCCGCGGTCCGGCTTACTGGTTCGGATACCGCGGCAGGTCCGAGGTCGAGATCGTCCACTCGGCGATGGTGACGTCTTCGCCGTACATGAAGTCCTTGCGGGTGGCGTAGCGGGGGCCGCTGGGGGTGGGGTGGATGTCGCAGAGGACGGCACCCTCTCCCACGCGCGGGTCGAAGATCACGTACAACGGAATGCCCAGCAACGGATAGTCCCGCACCTTGCTCACCCAGTCGTTGTCCGGGTTCGAGCGGGAAACGATCTCGATGGCGGCGATGATCGTACGAGGGTCGAAGGAGCCGTCTCCCTCCATGTCCGCCTCGGCGATCAGCATGATGTCGGGGTGGCGCATGACGCCCTCGGGCTCGCTTTCCACGTCCGGGGTACCGGTGTGGGCCACGAGGTTCTCCGGCATGACCCTCTCCAGGCGTCTCCGCAGGCAGGCTCTGGTCAGTTCATGGGGGCCGTTGGGTGCTGTCAGGTCGTGGACGATCCCTTCCCTGGTGATCTCGAACTTGCCGGGAAGGGTGTCGTCCATGGACTGAACGAAGTCCCGCATGGCCTGGTACAGACGGGCGTTCATGGTGGGCGGCTCCTCCGCATCGAAGGCGTGCGCCCGCTTCCAGCTCACGCCTGGACCGCCTGCATTGCTTTAGTCCAGGACGGCGCTCGACTCGCGCAGGGCTTCCCGCCGTCCGGCAGGAGTGACGGGGCGCCGCTCCGCGCCGTGTGCGAGGAGCGGTCCAGGTGGGGATCTTTCGCGGACGGCGGTTACTCGTCTTCGAAGATCGCAGCAGCGGACGAGGCGGTGGCGGCGCGGGCGAGCCACGTGTGGAGGGTCTCGGGGGCGTCGCAATCCGTGATCCGCTGGCGCGTGTCGGCAGGCACATTGATGCCGCGCTGTTCCAGGACGGTCAGTATGGCCTTGGCATAGGCGCTGACGCGGCCTTCGTCCCGGATCTCCTCCGCGATGTACGACTTGTAGAAAGAGAGGTCCACGGCCACCAGGTTCCTCCAGAGCTCCTTGGCCGGGCGGTTGCCCAGACCCTGTGCGGTGAATTCGATGATGGGGTCGGCGATGTCTTCGTGCTCATCCCGCAGAGCGGTGGACAGGGCTTTCAGTATGGCACCGATGTCCGGATCGCCCGCGTGCGTGATGGCGGAGAGGGCGGCCAGCACGAGGTCCGCGTGTGCCTCGGCCGGGTCGGTGATCAGTGGCATGTTGTGCGGGCCCGCCACGAGAGGCCTGAGAGTGAGTGTGGGCAGCTGGGGTGGCCCGCTGGCCACAGGTCGCTGGGCCCACTCGGCGGTGGCGTGGTCCTGGCACACGACCATGAGGGCCGTCGGCAGTTGGTACTTGGTCCACAGGAACGCGGTGTAGTACGCCCAGCTCGCCGATTTGGCAGTGTCCTTCTTGCCCTGGGCCTCGATGGCGAGGAGGAAGTCGCCGTGTTCCGCGCTGTCGAGGCGCAGGAGGGTGTCCACCCGTCGTTCGACGGGGCCGGTTTCGGTGAGGTCGGTGGGCAGGATCGTGACGCTGTCGGGGGCGGGTAGGTCGAATCCGAGGACCTTCGTGACGCGGCTGAAGAGCTGGGCGTCGTGCTGGAAGATGCGATGCATCGCTTCGTGGGGTGAGCTGGCCATGCGGTTCCTTGGTCTCAGTGGTGCGTGAGTGTCCGGCAGTCGCCGCATTTGCCCGGCTCCGGGGACCTGAAGGCGCGGTCGCAGCCGTCGCAGTTTCGGAGAGGGTGCCTGACAGCCATTGCCGCGGGTGGCTCGGACGGGCGGTACGGAGGCAGGGGTGGGAGCTGGGCTGTGAGCCGGTGGGCCAGGAGGGCGGCTGGGCGGCGCAGGTCGTCGGGTGGGAGGTCCGTGGTCAGTGCGTGTTGTACGGCGGTGGGGGTGAGGTCTCGTTCCAGCCAGGCGGCGACGCCGGGGGCGAGGTGCTCGGCGTCGGTGGTGGAGAGGAGGAGGCGGGGGTCGTGGCGGCGGAGGCCGGCGAGGAGGTCAGTGGAGGTCTGGAGGAGGGTGGGGGAGGAGTAGGCGGGTCGGGGTACGGCGGGAAGAAGCTTGCGGGGAGGGCGCTTGTCCGGGGCGGGCCGTCGGGTGGGAGTCCTGGGGGTGTCGGCCGCCGTCCCGTGGTGTCCGGGCTGGTTGCAGGAGATCGTGCGGGTGACGATGCGGCCGCCGGGGGTGCGTTCACGGGTGCGGCGGAGGTAGCCGTGGGTTTCGAGTTCGCGCAGGGCGGCGGCGATACGGGTCGGGCCTTCGGGGAAGCGGGCGGCGAGGGTCTTGATGTCGACGCGGGCGCCGGTGGGGAGTGACTGGATGTAGACGGCCAGCCCGATCGCGAGTCCTGAAAGCTCTGGGTGCTGGGCGAGGTGGTTGCCGATCACCGTGAAGCGGGTGGTGTGGCGGGTGTTGTCGTGGATGACGCCGCCGGGACGGGCGTGTGGCTGCCGCGGGTGTTGGTGGGGGTGGTTTTTGCCCGCGATACGGGACTGGGCGCGCGTGGGCACGCTAGGGTTTTCGGTGTCCATCGGGAAGCCGTTCTTCCTCGGTGGTCAGGCCCTCGCTTCGGGATGCCAGTCCCGGCGGGGGCCGTCGCATGTCTGCGGTTGTGTTGTGCCGCGCTGAGCGTAAGGCAGGCAACCGGGCCCGAATCCACCCGAGTTGGGCATATTCACTCGCGGGAGTGAGTTTGCGCGGTGGTCACCGTTTCGGCGGGCGGGAGGGGTGGGGCTTGGTGGGGGTTCTTTCTCCCCGTGTTTCTTGGGGAAGAGCGTCGGCCGCACCGGAGTACGGCCCGCTGTGCTCCGGTGGGAGGAGGTCGAGTTCGGCCCAGACGGTCTTGCGCGGGACGGGGCCGACTTCGACACCCCAGCGGTCGGCGAGCGCCTCGACGAGGAGAAGACCGCGCCCCGATACAGCGTCAGTGGACGGGGGCTGGCAGCACGGGAGGTCCTCACCGCGGGTGTCCGTCACTTCGATGCGGAGTACGTCGGCGGTGGCGTGGAGGGCAAGGCGGAAGTCCCTGCCAGGAAGCCTGCCGTGGGTGGCAGCGTTCGTAGCGAGTTCGGCGACGACGTGTTCCGCAGCCTCTGTGACGCCGTGCGGCAGGTCCCAGGTGCGCAGCCACTCGGTGGCGAGGAGGCGGGCGAGGCGGGCGCCGCGTGGGGTGGGGGACAGGAGGACGCTGAAGTGACGGGTGAGGGAGTGGAGTTGGGTGGACTTTTCCTGGTTCACGTCACTCAGCGTGGCCGTGCACGCTTACCGTGAAAAGTGACGACGCCGGTACGTACGGTGACTGTCGGCATGTTGTCCAGTGGTGTCGGGGCTGTCGGCAGGGGGCGTACGGGTACGGGGTGTTGCGGCACTGCGGTACGACGGAGGGGCGCGCGATGCAGCAGGTGGACGGTGAAGCGGGACGGCTCAAGGGCGAGGCGGACGAGCCGTGCTGGGAGGTGGACCCGGACGACGACTGGGGTGTGGCGGTGGTCGCGACCGTGGGGCGGCAGCTGAAGCTGCGGCGGGAGGCGAAGGGGATGCGGGCCGCCGAGTTCGGGATGGCGGTGGGGTACGGGGAGGACTTGGTCTACAAGATCGAGGGTGGGAAGCGGATTCCTCGGCTTGAGTACCTGGACAAGGCGGACGAGGTGCTGCAGGCCGGTGGACTGATCTCGGCGATGAAGGAGGACGTGGCCAGGGTTCGGTATCCGAAGAAGGTGCGGGATCTGGCCAAGTTGGAGGCCCAGGCGGTCGAGATCGGGGTCTACGTCGGGCTCAGCATCCACGGCTTATTGCAGACGCCGGAGCATGCGCGGGCCTTGTTCGAGGCACGGCAACCGCCGTACTCGGAGGAGGAGGTGGAGCGTTTGGCGGCCGCCCGTATGGAGCGGAAGTCCGTCTTCGAGCGGTCGCCCGCTCCCGTGCTCAGTTTTGTTCAGGAAGAGGCGGCGCTGTGTCGTCGCATCGGAGGGACAATGGTGCGACGCCGACAGCTTGAACACCTGCTGGAGGTAGCGCAGTTGCGCAACGTGACGTTTCAGGTGATGCCGACGGAGACTGATGCTCACCCTGGTGTGGACGGCAAGATCGAGGTACTGAAGTTCGCGGACGGCACGGCGGTGGGGCGCTCCGACGGTGCGTTCGGCGGTCGCCCGACCTCGGACCCGAAGCAGCTCCGGATCCTTGAAATGCGGTATGGCATCATCCGGGCCCAGGCTCTCACGCCGGGGGAGTCACTCGCTTTCGTCGAGCAAGTGCTGGGAGAAACATGATCCGCAAGGCCACCGTCGGGGACGCCTCTGAGCTCAAGTGGTTCAAGAGCAGCTACAGCGACGGTACTGAGGGAGACAGCTGCGTCGAGATCGCCACCGTCCCCGGTACTGTCCGCGTCCGCGACTCCAAGAACATCGACGGCCCCCGGCTCGCGCTCACACCGGACGCGTGGGCGGCCTTCGTGCCGTACGCCTCCGAAGGCTGACCCACTGGGGCTCCTGGATACTCCCGCTCTTTCATATGAGTACGGGCACTCATGTGCCTTCTCCTGCAGCGGGGTTGAGTGGAGCCATGCTCTTGCTCACCAGCCTCGGCGACTGGCCGAGCCGCTACTCAGAATGGCCCGATTCCGGTCACTCTCTGCCAGAGGCTGCCTGTGGACTGTCACAGCCGATAGCTAGAGTTGCAGGTGAAGCTTCGGCTGTTTTGGCTGTACGGGGGAGAGATTGTGTTGCCGAGCGATAGTGGGGCGGCGCCTGGACCGTCGTCGTGGGCGGCGGGTGTCTTCGACGCGGCGCAGAACGCGATCGGTGATGTGGTCACCGAGTTGTCGTCGTTCACGAAGTTCCAGAAGCGTGTGGATGACCTGATCCGCGACCTCAAGGGTTCGGCGGCGGGACCGGGCGAGGTGGGGCAGGAGCAGCTCGCGCGGCACCAGTTCGGCGGTGGGAGCGGGGCGTGGGCAGAGGCGTCCGGCCTTTTCACCTCGTACGAGACGGTGATCACGGAGCTGGAGAGCCTGTCGAAGCTGCTGTCCGACTCCATGGAGGGCATGAACATCGCGGTGCTGGCCTCGCACAAGGGCTACCAGAACATCGATCTGGACGTGCGCGACCGCATGAAGGCGATCAGCGTGGAGACCGCGAAGCACTACGGCGGGGAATACGACCCCGGCCTCCCGAAGAAAAGCCACGACGGCGGCAGCGACGCGAAGCCGGACCAGGCGGCGGTGGGCGGCGACTCGGGTGGCAGCATCTGATGGATCCGATGGAGGAGTTCTGATGTCCGGCAAGGGGACCGGCAGCACGTCCTTCGAGGACATGAGCCACGAGCAGATGCTGGCGTGGCTCGACCAGGCGAACGCCGGCACGGTGCAGGCCGCCGCCACCCGGCTGACCGCGGCGGCCAAGGAGATTCGCAAGATCGCCGAAGAGCTCAAGATCCGCCCCCAGTGGGTGGAACGGAAGGGCGAGGGAGCGGACGCGTTCCGAGCCTGGACGGGCGACCTCGCCAACTCGACCTTGCGTCTGGGCGACTTCAGCGACGACTCGGCGACCTGGCTGGGACACGCCTCCGACGCGATCGCCACGGCTCAGGCGTCGATCCCCCGCGACAAGGCCGGCGCCCAGGCGAACCTGGACGCGGCGACAGCGGCCCACAACGACCCTGACGCGGCAGCGGTGAGCAGCAAGTCCACGACCGAGCTCGCGGCACTGGCGGCGAACAAGGAGAAGGTCCGCCAGGAGGCAGCCGCCCAGATGACAAAGCTGGGACAGGCGTACCAGTTGTCGGCTACGCAGTTGGACGGGCTGGAGAGGCCTAAGTTTCCGCCGCCGCCGGAGGCGATTCAGCCGACACCAGGCAAAGTTTCTGGCGATGCGGTCGTGTCCGGCGGAGATGGCGGCGCTCGCACATCCTCGGCCGGAGGAGCGGCGGAAGATAATCCGACCAGCGGATCACATCGAGTCATGACCCAGGCAACTGGGGGCGGCGGAGCAGCCAACGTCGAATCCCACTCGCGTGGCACACTCCAGCAGTCGTTGCCCGATCTCTCGGACCGTGTGCGTATGAAGGTCGACGGGACGGAGGTGCTTCCGCAAACGCCATCGGCACCTTCGACGAGCCCAGTCGGGCCGTCGAACGGAGGCAGGGCTGACGGCGGCGGGGCACTGCCCACGGGGCCGATCCCGCCGATGGCAAGCGGCGTACCAAGCCCATCCGCGAATCCCCCGAGGCTGGGCCGCACGGCGATCGGCGGCCGCCCATCGGCCCAACCCGGGCGCGGACCGGCAGGCCCGGTCTCCAGAGGCGTGCCGGGTATCGGTGGTACGACCGCGCCGGCGGGCCCGACAGGCACGGCGCGGCCAGTGGTCGGCGGTCGCCCCGCAGCGACTCCGGGCCGAGAAACCACGGGCGCAAGTCCCGGGCGTGCGCCCGGTGGCAGCTCTGGCATCGTCGGGGGCCGCCCCACGCCATCACCCGCTGGTCGGCCCGCCAGCGGATTGCCGCGGGGCAATGTCGTCGGCGGTGAAACGCACAGCTCGGCTGGTCGGCGTGGTTCGACTACTCAGAGGGCCCCCGCCAGTACAGGGCGCGCGGGCGTCGGGCACAGCGCGACACCGGCCGACCGCCGGTCCATGGGTGCAGGCGCGGACCGGGGAGTCGTCGGCGGCCGTCCGCAGCCGCAGAGACGCCCGGGAACCCGGCTGTTCACCCCTGGCGGCTCGGGCTTGGTACGGGGCCAGGACCCTGGTGACGGAACGCCCACATCGGGCGCAGCTGGACGTACGGGTGCGCCGCCGAACGGCGCTCGGCCATCGAATTCGCGACAGAACAACAAGCAGGGCAGAAGGGCCGCCGAGCGAAGCGAGGAGCAGGACGCCAAGCAGCAGAACGGCCGCTCGACCACCTAGTCACCAGCTATCGACTGACCCTGCACACACCAAGAGGAAGCAGATGCCTGCCACCACGATGAGGAATGCCCGCTACGGGAGTGTTGTCTCCGGAGCCGTGGGCCTGCTGTTGGTCGGCATCGCGGCCACTCCCGCCCATGCGGAGTCCATCCGTGAGAGGGAGTGGCACCTCACGGCCATGAAGGCCGAGCAGATGTGGCAGACCAGCACGGGCAAAGGGGTGACTGTCGCCGTCATCGACACAGGAGTGAAGAACGACCTCGCTGACTTGAAGGGGCAGGTACTCCCTGGCAAGGACGAGGCACCGCTGTCGCCTGGGGATGAACACACGGACTACGACGGCCACGGAACTGCGATGGCCCTTGCGATTGCCGGCACCGGCAAGGCAAATGGGGGCACGGGAACTTTCGGCCTCGCGCCTGACGCAAAGGTGCTCCCCATCCGAGTACCAGACCGTGGATTGGACTCCAACCTGTACAGCAAGGAGTTCAAGGACACGGTTAGCGCCGGAATTCGCTACGCCGTCGATTCCGGTGCACGGGTCATCAACATTTCGATGCGGACGTTCGAAGGATCGAACCAACTCACTGCTGCTGTGAGGTACGCCTTGGACAAGGGGGCGTTGATCTTCGCCGGTACGGGAAACGACGGCACTTCGGGCCTGGAGTACCCAGCGGCAACTCCGGGTGTGGTGGCCGTCGGTGCTGTCGGCCGCAACCTCCGCAAGACCAGCGAATCCCAGTACGGCCCCCAGGTGGACATCGCTGCCCCCGGCGACGAGATCTACCACACGTGTCTGAACGGCATCGACCTCTGTCGCTCCCACGGCACCAGCGACGCCACCGCCCTGGCTTCAGCCAGCGCCGCCTTGATCTGGTCCAAACACCCGAAGTGGACCAACAACCAGGTCCTACGGGTCATGCTCAACACCGCCGGCGGGCCCACAGACGGCTCGAAGCGCAACGACTCCATCGGCTACGGCATCGTCCGCCCCCGCATCGCCTTGCAGACCCCGGGCGACCCGGGCCCGGCCGACGTCTACCCGCTCGCGGACTTCCCTGGCGGGACCTCGGCGTCACCGTCGCCTGGAACTGCTGCCGGCAAGGACCCCGCTGCTCCGGCAAAGGACGCGGCAGCCGAAGCCTCCTCGAAGGACCACGGCAGCAACACCCTCTGGATCACGCTGGGCATCGGCGCCGTTGCACTCATCGGCGCGGCGGTCGGGGCTTTCCTGGTCATCCGCAAACGCCGGGTCACCGAGAGCCTGAGCTCGGCAGCAGCGACCACACCAGGGCAACTCTCGTATACGCCACCGGGGTTCGCGCCTCCGCCGTATTCGCCTCCCAGCGCTCCGGACGGCAATGCCTCTTCCAGCCGAGGCCCTGGCGCCGTCTGAGTACGGATACTCAAGCGCCGTGATGGCCGATAGGGATGGGGCATGTAATGAGGCGGCGCTACCGCACTTCTCGATCATCAAAGCGTCGCGGTCGCACATTCACATGGGCGAGGCGGCGTACGGCGAGACACGGGTGAGGGGCCACGCATGGCGTGGGACGAATGGGAACAGCTCAATTCTGCGGCGGCAGGTCGGCATTCTGCCCAGATGCAGCTGAACCACGTACCGATGACCCGGGTGGTGCCGGCGGCACGCTGGTGTCGAAAAGGCGCGCCTGGGCCAAGGCGGGGAAGACGTCGGTTCACTCAGTGAGGGCATCGACAAGGCGCCGGAGAGGCGGGCGGCCAGAACAGCATTGGTGAGGATGCCGACTGCTTGACCGGGGGGCCCAGAAGGACGTCTACGGCTCGTGAGAGCGCTACGTCAAAGATGTGAGCGGGCGATGCGGGAAGCGTCACATGGTGTGTGGATGCGTACTCACCGTGTGTGTATCCCGGTCGATCACCTCAAGGTCGGTCAGAACGACCTTCGGAGGGGCGCGCACGCACCAGGGACGCGCCGATGCGGCCGGTACGCAGCTCGACCCGGCCGCGGCGATCGGAGTACGCGACGGTCTTCTCGTCCTTCATCGGGCGTGCTCGTAGCGGGGCAGTTTCTCGGGAAAGCGGCGGGGATCCTTGCACTCGGCCAGTTTGTAGGCGTGCTTGGTGAGTTGATAGGCAAAGTCGGTCAGGGCTTGGCGCAGCTCCGTACCGGTGGCCCTGCTCTTGCCGATCACACTGGCATTCGCTATCAAGGCATAGGTGTGTGACGCATCACTTTCTTTTATGCTCGCCGGTACACAAGGGACATAGATGGAACCGGATTCAGTGTCGCTATCCGTCTGTGCCAGTGCTTCGACGCCGTCCTTAGAGATCCGTATGACATGGTTGCCAGCAAGACTTCCGTAAGAATCCATCCATGCGGCTTTGGATGATTCTCGAAGATCCACCTGCCCCGACATGATCGAGTCACCGCTGGTGGAAACGCGGCAACCGAAAGAAAAGTTACGTCCCGTACCCCCTTGACCCGCCCACTCTTCTGCTGCTCGCGCACGTGGCAGAGTCCGGATCGCAATGTCCCGCTGCACGGCACCGTCGCACACCTTGTCCGGGAGCAGGTATAGACCCTTTATAAAATACAGGAAGAAGGCGCCGCTTATGAGTCCGACGATCGTCAGGCCAACGAAAAAGCCTTTTGCGGTATATTGCGGCGCGACCCTTTCTGGAATCTCTTTACTCATAGTGCTCCTTTGAGCGATTCAAGTAGTAATCGCTGTCTTCCCAGCCGTCATTAACGGCCTGCCGCACGGTGTCTTTCATTCCGTCCTCTGGCAGGTCTACGTGATGCCGCGCCAGGGCGTCTTCCACCGACCACTGTGTCTGTTGACTGACCGAATCCCGCATCCTGAACAGGTCTTGGCTGGAGTGGTACAACGCCTCGTCCTTGGCGCCCTCAAGTTGCTGACCTTCGAGCAGGCGATCAACGGCCGCTGAGGCGACAGCTCCGGCGCCTCCGCCAACCACGGCCCCCATTGCCGGTCCTCCAAGCCTTTCGGGTACCTGGGCGAAGGTCAAACCGACTGCAACCCAGGTTTTGGCGAAATCCCCCTTCGCCTTCAAGGCGTCGTTGTAGTCCTTCTCGCCATTGACTGCACCGCTAACCTCTGCATTTGCGGCAGAATGTCCGACGATGCCCTCGATGATTCCTGCATTCCTGCCGATATCGCCAAAGAGTTGATCGCGGTCTCCGTGGAACAAGGAAGGATTCGAAAGGTGTACCTCGAGGAGATTGCCAGTATAGATGCTTTCTCCGTAGATGATCCCAGCTCTTCCTGCGGGATCTGCCGACGTCGCCGAAAGAAACCGGGTGACATCCGGAAGGCCAAGCTCTTTAGGGGCATCACTGTTCGTAATAAAGACAGCTCCCGGGTCAGCGCCTGCGAACGCCTGGCTGATCTCCGGCATATAAGCAGCCGCCATGTCCCCGAAGCTCTCACCCATGCCTTTGGCCACCAGGGCCGCGCCTCCGCCTGGCTGGGCCACCGCATGCATGATGTTGGCCATGATTTCGACCTGGGCCGTGCTGTGCGGCAGGGCCATCGTGGTGGTGTCACCGGCGGCGACTCCGGTGACGGCACTCTCCAGGGCGCGCCCGAGAGACTCTCCCCGGTCCGTGTACATGGTGGTGCCGAGCATGTGGTTCAGGTCCGACTTGGACTCGAAGGCGTGGGTCGCAGCCTCGGGGTTGTGGGAGAGGGCGTCGAAGAGCCCCTCCAGCGGATCGCGACCGTTCTCCTTGCCGAAGACCAGGTCGATGTGGTCGTAGCCCTTCACCCAGAGCGAGTCGGTGTTCGAGTCGCCCGCGCCCTTGTCCTGCTTGAAGAGCTTGGTCCGATAGTCGTCAAGGAACTCGGTGTCGAACTCGCCCTGCCGCATGAGGCTGCTGAGTACCTGGGAACCGAGTGCACCGACGGGATTCTGGAACGGGGTCTTGGAGTCGGACAGGAAACTTGTGTTCGTCTCCTTGAGGAGGTCCGTCTTCCAGGCCCGCATGTCGTCCGAATCGGAGAACGACGCCGTGGCCAGCGTCATGCTCAGGTTCGTCTGCAGGTTCTTCAAACTTTCGAGTTCCGTGCCCCTGGCGCCGGCATGGGCGTTCACCATGTCTGTCCAGAACTGCAGCGTGCCCTTGCCACCCAGTCCCTTTGCGAACCGCTCCGAGAACAGAGGGTCGTTGTGGTACTTCCCTAGGTACCGGTTGAACTCGGCGATGTCCTTGGAGGACATCTTGTCCGGGTGCTTGGCCATCTTCGTCAGCTTGTCGGCGGCCTCGACGGCGTCGGCTGCGCTGTCGCGGTCCGTGTAGCGGCCATCGGAGAAGCCGTACTTGGCTTGGTCCACAAGGAGCTTGAGGACCCTTGCTGCACTGTTGTCGCTCTCGGTGGCCTTGCTGAGGATGCGCTGGATCTCGTTGCGGAGGTCGTCGGCGTCCTTCTGGCTGTTGGCGCTCTGCTTGCCGCTGGGGTCGGAGGACCAATCGGGGCGGGTGTTGCCGGTGACGGTGAAGGTGCCGTGGCGGGTATCTATGACGGTGAGGTTCTTCTTCTCGCCCCGTCCGATGGCCTCGGTCAGCTGGGTCCGGTAGTCGACCAGTTCACCGTGGGTGTCCTTGAGAATCTTCGTGATGGAGTCCGCCTGCGTGTAGGCGTCCGTAAACTCCCGCGCGGTCTTGTCGATGAACTCGCGGCTCACCTGGGCGTTGACGCCGGCCCAGCTTGCTTTGTCCGCCTTGGCCTTGAGGTTGTTCTGGGCGTCCTCTTTCAGCGTCGCGAGCTTCTTGGTCATCTCCTCCCAATCGGTGATGGCCTCACCGAGCTGCGAGAAGTTGCCGTGGCGCAGTGCGTCGAGATCCATCGCCGTCAGCGGTCCTTCCGCTCGTCGAAGCCCTCGTCCAGCTGGGAGATGCTGCTGAGGGTGCCTGCGATGTAGGACTCGTCGGCCGCGTGCTGGTTCTTGGTGTAGCGCAGGTGGTTGGAGATGTGGGCGCAGGCGTCGAGCAGTGTCTGCACCTGGTCGACCCAGTGCTCGGCGACGTGATCGAGGGCTGCCCCGAGGGCGAAGCCCTCGCTCTTCAGCCCACCGGCCGCCTTCATGGAGGAGAGCCGGGCATGGTCGCTGTACTGGTCGAAGCCCTCGAACAGTTCGTGAGCCGCTGAGCCGATCGCGGCGAGGTCCTTCTGTCGGACAGTGAGGTCACCGCGCGAGTTTCCACCGCCTCCGCTGTCGGCAGGCAGTTGATTGAGCCGCATGTGGGTCGACTGCCCCTTCGCGGCCTCTGCCTTCAACTGCTCCCACTCGTCCCACGCCATGCGCGTGCCCCCTCCCGTGGCCCGCCCGGAGGCAGGTTGATCGCCAAGCTACCAGCCGCTGACAGGGCCTCAGTACTCCACATCCACCGACCCTGTCTGACTGAAAAGATCCGGATGCGCATGGTCCCGGCGCATCCGAAGTTGCGGTCCGTCGATGAGCGGTGGGAGGTCTCGTCAGGCCGACGCCGCCCCCAGCAGCACCAACGGCAGCGCGGGAAGAAGCGTGCACCCGAGCGCGATGGCGGCGGTCACCACGCGGAGCGTCCTCATGGACCGGCGGTGGGGCAGGGCCCAGGCGATCGCGAACAGGCCCATGGCCCAATAGAGCAAGCTCCAGATCTCGTCGTGGGCCTGGCACAGGCTGTACTCCCAGGCGAGGAGCGGCAGACCGGGCAGGGAGGCTACGAGAGGCGCCTTCCACCACGTCTTGTGGATGATAGGGAGCTGCGTCACGCCGTCGTTCCGCGTTGTCATGGGTTCCATCTCAGCAACGCCGGCAGTCCGAGGCATCGGGCGGCCTACTCATCCCGTCCGTGCGCGCATACTCAGGCAGGTTGATCCGATGGGCTTCTTCGACAAGCTGACCGGCACCAAGTACCCCGACAGCGGTGTCGTACCACTGCCGGCCACGGAACTCCGGGACGCGCTGCTCGCGCTCAACGGGCCGGACGTACCGTTCCGCGTGCGCAACGCACTGCCCAAGGAGAAGGCCGATCTGGTGACGGAATGCCGGATCCGGGAGGTGCGCGTGGCCCTGAGGACCCGGCTGCGGCTGGTCCCGGCACAGCGCGAGGTGCGTGCCCTCGACGAGCGGTGGGAACCCTCGTCACCCGAATCCTCCGGTAGGCAGTACTCGCGTGGGCACGGGACCGCGACGTACCGGCGGTGGACGTACGAGCGGGGAACCGACGGCCGCCGACGCAAGGTCGAGACGTTCCGTTTCGACACGCGGGAGATGAGGAACCCCCTCCAGCAAGTGGTCCTTGACGCGGGTTGGACCTGGCGCGGGGTGCTGTTCAAGGTGTGACGGTCCGGCCGGTGAGACACGAGGTTGGGCGAAGGACTCCACGGCCGCTGGACCAGACGGCAGTTGAGTACGGGTGCTCATGACCCCCTTGTCGTGTCCGTCGCACGATCTCCGCATGACACAGCTACGCCGTCCCCTCGGAACGCACCGGAAAATCCTTCTCGCCACCGCCGCCGCGTTGGCCATGGCGGTGACGGCTGCCGGAGGGGTGTGGGTCGCTCGTGGGGTCGGACGGCTCTGGAACGGCGATCCCTACCCCGTCGCGGATCCAGCCGTCACCTCGCAACGCCTCGACGGCCTCACGCAACAGGTCTACGACACACTCGACCTGCCACAGGCCACGCTGGACCCCAAATGGCCCAGCGGCGGTCAGGAGGCCGACGGCTCCGGGTGCTACTACACCGGGCTCAAGGACCTGGCCAAGCAGGTGAGCGACTCACCGCCCAGTGTGCCGGGTGTAGTCGCGGTGAGCAGTGAATGGGGGCTGAAGGGTGTCACCCCGTCTCAGGCGGCGTCGGCGCTGCGACGGGCACGGAAGGAATTGACGCGGCGCGGATGGAACGTCACCAGGTACGAGATCAGCGACCACTGGACCGTACTGAGCGTGCAGCCCCCGGGTACCGACGACGTCGTCCAGGTTGAGGCTTTCCCCTGTGACCGTCTGGGTGTCGTCGCCTACTCCGAGTGCGCCCGATATCCGTCGGGTACGCCCATGACCGAGTGGGGCGATCCGGAACTCCCGGCTCAACAGGCGCCGGCCCCACTACGAGGCTGAGCCTCCTCGGCGCGTGGGATGTCGGCTCTTCACCGGTTCCCGCTGTACGGCGACGATCCTGCGCCACCGCTCGTCGAGCAGAGGGCCCCAGCTGAAGGTCTGACTGTCGACGGGAGGACAGATGGCCACCAGACCGCGAGCGACGTGGGCCGATGTGGGGACGGCGCGCAGGTCTACCTGTCCACGCTGGACGTCGCCGATCCGCGCAAGCGGTCGGTGATCCGACTGGTCCTGACCGCCACCGCGTCCCAACACCCCACCGTCCTCGACGACTTCCGGGACTTCGTGCGCACGGTCCGTCCGGACACGGACACGGACACGGACACGGACACGGACACGGGCACGGGCACGGGCACGGCTTCATAGCGCGTCCCGCGGGAGCGCACCCGCGCGCAAGCGCGCCCCGACGCAGCGGCAGACCTTTGCACCGACAATCCGACCCCTCATAGGTTGATCTCATGGGACTCTTCGACAAGCTGACCGGAACCAAGCGCCCGGCTGACGGTGTCGCCCCGCGGCCCGCCGCTGAGGTCCGCGCGGCGCTGCTCGGCCTCAACCGCTCCGACGTCCCGTACGTCATCCGGGACGGCCGCGCGGAGGGCGCCGACCTGGTGGGGGAGTGGCGGATGCTGGAGCCGGCCTGGCAGCGCTTCTTCGCCCGCACCCGGGTGAGTCGGGTGTTCCAGGTCCGTATGCGCCTGGTCCCGGAGAAGAACGAGGTCCGCTCCCTGGATCAGCAGTACGAGGTCACCTGGGTCGGCGACACCCCCAGGCTGTCCCTCTCTGCCGAGGCCCAACGCGGACAGGTGCAGACGGTCTCGAAGCAATGGACGCTGGGCGGGGGAAGGGACGGCGGCCTCGAAGCGACCGAGACGTTCAACTTCGACAGCTCTGAACTCAAGAACCCCCTGCAGGACGCCGTCCTCGGTGCGGGGTGGATTTGGCGCGGAGTCGTCACCGGCAAACTGTGAGGTCGGCGGGACCCCGAGCACGGGGTACTTCCTTCAGTACCGGTGCCGAGTAGGACCGCTACCGAGCTTCATGGGAGTCACGTACTGCGCGTGGTCGACCACTCATCGTCAGTCGGCGCCCGAGTTGATCACCCCGAGGTCGGCCAGAGCGGCCCTCGCCGGGGCGCGCACGCGCCCAGGGTTTGACCTGCGTCACTCAAGGGGTACGATCCTCGGCTCGATTGGCCAGGCCCCCGCCCCGTATGGCAGACTAACGGGGTTGCTCGGTCGAGTGCCGATGCTGCGCGCCTCCCGTCGGGAGGACCGGAAGCGAGTCCCACAGTACTCGTCGCCTCAACTGCCGTAAGGCAGCGCTGGGGCGGACGTACGGGAATCTTTCGGGAAGTGTCAGCGGGGTGCGGGCCAGGCGCCCGGTGGGTGTTCCAGCCTCCGGTCCTGCGGTTGCTTTCGGGCGGGCCGCGTCCCTCGTAGGGAAATCCGTTACGGATATTTCTGCGGCAGGAGCGCGACACACCCGACCGCGTGGGTCGGAGATACGGGACGCGAACCCCCGGGTTCCAGAGCGTTTCACGAGACAAAGGACTACTGAGTAGCCATGGCGGGACAGAAGATCCGCATCCGGCTCAAGGCCTACGACCACGAGGTCATCGACAGCTCGGCGAAGAAGATCGTCGAGACGGTGACCCGCACTGGTGCGTCGGTCGCGGGCCCGGTGCCGCTGCCCACTGAGAAGAACGTGTACTGCGTCATCAAGTCGCCGCACAAGTACAAGGACTCGCGCGAGCACTTCGAGATGCGCACGCACAAGCGCCTGATCGACATTCTCGACCCGACGCCCAAGACCGTTGACTCTCTGATGCGACTCGACCTCCCGGCCGGTGTCGACATCGAGATCAAGCTCTAGGGATCGGTGATCTGAGAATGGCTAAGCAGATCAAGGGCATCCTGGGCGAGAAGCTCGGCATGACGCAGGTGTGGGACGAGAACAACCGTGTTGTTCCGGTCACCGTCGTCAAGGCCGGCCCCAACGTCGTCACCCAGGTGCGTACCAACGACAGCGACGGCTACGAGTCGGTCCAGATCGCCTTCGGCGAGATCGACCCGCGCAAGGTGAACAAGCCCCTCAAGGGTCACTTCGCCAAGGCCGACGTCACCCCCCGTCGTCACCTCGTCGAGATCCGCACCGCGGATGCCTCCGAGTACACCCTCGGCCAGGAGATCTCCGCCGAGGTCTTCGAGGCGGGCGTGAAGGTCGACGTCACCGGCAAGAGCAAGGGCAAGGGCTTCGCCGGTGTCATGAAGCGTCACAACTTCAAGGGCCTCGGCGCCGGCCACGGTGTCCAGCGCAAGCACCGCTCTCCCGGCTCCATCGGTGGCTGTGCCACCCCGGGCCGTGTGTTCAAGGGCGTCCGCATGGCGGGCCGCATGGGCAACGAGCGGGTCACCACCCAGAACCTGACCGTTCACGCCGTTGACGCGGAGAAGGGCCTGCTCCTCATCAAGGGAGCCATCCCGGGTCCGAACGGCGGCCTCGTCCTGGTCCGTACCGCGGCCAAGGGGGCCTGAGGACTATGAGCACCATTGACATTCTGTCGCCCTCCGGCGACAACGCCGGGACCGTTGAGCTCCCGGCCGAGATCTTCGACGTAGAGAAGATCAGCATCCCGCTGCTTCACCAGGTCGTCGTCGCACAGCTGGCCGCCGCCCGTCAGGGCACGCACAAGGTCAAGCGTCGTGGCGAGGTCCGCGGTGGTGGCCGGAAGCCTTACCGCCAGAAGGGCACCGGCCGCGCGCGCCAGGGTTCGACCCGCGCGCCGCAGTTCGCCGGCGGTGGCGTCGTTCACGGCCCCACGCCGCGTGACTACTCGCAGCGGACCCCGAAGAAGATGAAGGCCGCGGCCCTGCGCCACGCCCTCACCGACCGGGCCCGCAACGCTCGCATCCACGTCATCACCGGCGTGATCGAGGGCGAGACCCCCTCCACCAAGGCCGCCAAGAGCTTCCTCGGCAAGGTCAGCGAGCGCAAGAACGTGCTCCTGGTCATCGAGCGCTCCGACGAGGCCGCGCTGCTCTCCGCGCGCAACCTGCCCCAGGTCCACATCCTGGAGCCGGGCCAGCTGAACACGTACGACGTTCTCGTCTCGGACGACGTGGTCTTCACCCAGGCCGCTTTCGAGTCCTTCGTGTCTGGCCCCAAGGCCGCTGACACCGAAGGGAGCGAAGCCTGATGGCTACGCGTCACCCGAGCATTGCCTCCAAGGCGGCCAAGGCCGCCAAGGCCGCGCGCGTCGCCAAGGCGAAGCGCCACGAGGCCGAGGGTAAGAACACCGTCGAGACGCCGATGAGCAAGAGCTTCACGGACCCCCGTGACGTCCTTCTCAAGCCGGTCGTCTCCGAGAAGAGCTACGCGCTGCTCGACGAGGGCAAGTACACCTTCGTCGTCGCGCCGGGCGCCAACAAGACCCAGATCAAGCAGGCCGTCCAGGCGGTCTTCTCGGTCAAGGTCACCGGGGTCAACACGATCAACCGCCAGGGCAAGCGCAAGCGCACCAAGAGCGGTTTCGGTAAGCGTGCTGACACCAAGCGCGCCATCGTGACCCTCGCTGAGGGCGACCGTATCGACATCTTCGGCCAGGCCTCCTAACGGAGCGCCCTGGTCCGATATCGGACGAGGACTGAGAAATGGGAATCCGCAAGTACAAGCCGACGACGCCGGGCCGTCGTGGCTCCAGCGTCGCCGACTTCGTCGAGGTCACGCGGTCCACGCCGGAGAAGTCGCTGGTTCGCCCCCTGCACAGCAAGGGCGGCCGTAACAATTCCGGTCGTGTGACCGTTCGCCACCAGGGTGGCGGACACAAGCGCGCCTACCGAGTGATCGACTTCCGTCGTCACGACAAGGACGGCGTGCCGGCGAAGGTCGCGCACATCGAGTACGACCCCAACCGCACCGCGCGCATCGCGCTGCTGCACTACGCGGACGGCGAGAAGCGCTACATCCTCGCCCCCCGCAACCTGTCGCAGGGTGACCGCGTCGAGAACGGTCCCGGGGCCGACATCAAGCCGGGCAACAACCTGGCGCTCCGCAACATCCCGGTCGGTACCACGATCCACGCGATCGAGATCCGTCCCGGTGGCGGCGCCAAGTTCGCCCGCTCCGCCGGTGCCTCGGTGCAGCTGCTCGCGAAGGAGGGCACGATGGCCCACCTTCGTATGCCTTCCGGTGAGATCCGCCTGGTCGACCAGCGCTGCCGCGCCACGGTCGGCGAGGTCGGCAACGCCGAGCAGAGCAACATCAACTGGGGTAAGGCCGGCCGTAAGCGCTGGCTGGGCGTTCGCCCGTCCGTCCGCGGTGTGGCGATGAACCCGGTTGACCACCCGCACGGTGGTGGTGAGGGTAAGACCTCCGGTGGTCGCCACCCGGTCTCCCCGTGGGGTCAGAAGGAGGGTCGTACTCGTTCGCCGAAGAAGGCTTCGAACAAGTACATCGTCCGCCGCCGCAAGACGAACAAGAAGCGCTAGGAGCGGGTTTAGATGCCGCGCAGTCTCAAGAAGGGACCCTTCGTCGACGGACACCTTGTAAAGAAGGTGGACGTACAGAACGAAGCCGGTACCAAGAACGTCATCAAGACCTGGTCCCGTCGCTCGATGATCATCCCGGCCATGCTCGGCCACACGATCGCGGTGCACAACGGCAAGACCCACATTCCGGTGTTTGTCACCGAGTCGATGGTCGGCCACAAGCTCGGCGAGTTCTCGCCGACGCGCACCTTCCGGGGTCACGTCAAGGACGACCGGAAGTCGAAGCGCCGCTAACGCGGGGTGGAAATCGACCATGACAGACACTGGAAGGACAACCATGGAAGCCAGGGCCCAGGCGCGGTACATCCGCGTTACGCCCATGAAGGCCCGCCGCGTGGTGGACCTTATCCGTGGCATGGATGCCACGGAGGCTCAGGCGGTCCTGCGTTTCGCCCCGCAGGCCGCGAGCGTGCCGGTCGGCAAGGTGCTTGACAGCGCCATTGCCAACGCCGCACACAACTACGACCACACCGACGCCGACAGCCTCGTCATCTCCGAGGCGTACGTCGACGAGGGTCCGACCCTGAAGCGGTTCCGTCCGCGTGCCCAGGGCCGCGCCTACCGGATCCGCAAGCGGACCAGCCACATCACCGTGGTCGTCAGCAGCAAGGAAGGAACCCGGTAATGGGCCAGAAGGTTAACCCGCATGGGTTCCGGCTCGGCATCACCACGGACTTCAAGTCCCGTTGGTACGCCGACAAGCTGTACAAGGACTACGTCAAGGAAGACGTCGCCATCCGTCGGATGATGACGTCCGGCATGGAGCGCGCCGGTATCTCGAAGGTTGAGATCGAGCGCACCCGTGACCGCGTGCGGGTGGACATCCACACCGCGCGTCCCGGCATCGTCATCGGCCGCCGTGGCGCCGAGGCCGACCGCATCCGCGGTGACCTCGAGAAGCTCACGGGCAAGCAGGTCCAGCTGAACATCCTCGAGGTCAAGAACCCCGAGACCGACGCTCAGCTGGTTGCTCAGGCCGTTGCCGAGCAGCTGTCCTCCCGCGTCTCCTTCCGTCGTGCCATGCGTAAGAGCATGCAGGGCACGATGAAGGCCGGCGCCAAGGGCATCAAGATCCAGTGTGGTGGCCGTCTCGGCGGCGCCGAGATGTCCCGCTCGGAGTTCTACCGCGAGGGCCGTGTGCCCCTGCACACGCTCCGCGCGAACGTCGACTACGGCTTCTTCGAGGCCAAGACGACCTTCGGCCGTATCGGTGTGAAGGTCTGGATCTACAAGGGCGACGTCAAGAACATCGCCGAGGTCCGCGCCGAGAACGCCGCGGCCCGTGCGGGTAACCGCCCGGCCCGTGGTGGCGGTGCGGGCGGCGACCGCCCGGCCCGCGGCGGTGGCCGTGGTGGCGAGCGTGGCGGCCGCGGCCGCAAGCCGCAGCAGCAGTCCGCGCCCGCTGCCGAGGCCCCCAAGGCCGAGGCTCCGGCGGCTGCCGCTCCGGCTGAGAGCACCGGAACGGAGGCCTGACCGACATGCTGATCCCCCGTAGGGTCAAGCACCGCAAGCAGCACCACCCCAAGCGCCGTGGTCAGGCCAAGGGCGGTACGCAGGTTTCGTTCGGCGAGTACGGCATTCAGGCCCTCACGCCGGCGTACGTGACGAACCGCCAGATCGAGGCCGCGCGTATCGCGATGACCCGCCACATCAAGCGTGGCGGCAAGGTCTGGATCAACATCTACCCGGACCGCCCGCTCACGAAGAAGCCTGCCGAGACCCGCATGGGTTCCGGTAAGGGTTCGCCGGAGTGGTGGATCGCGAACGTGCACCCGGGCCGGGTCATGTTCGAACTGTCCTACCCCAACGAGAAGATCGCCCGTGAGGCCCTCACTCGCGCAGCCCACAAGCTGCCGATGAAGTGCCGGATCGTCAAGCGCGAGGCAGGTGAAGCGTGATGTCGGCCGGTACCAAGGCGTCCGAGCTGCGCGAACTGGGTGACGAGGAGCTTCTCGCGAAGCTTCGCGAAGCCAAGGAAGAGCTGTTCAACCTCCGCTTCCAGGCGGCGACCGGTCAGCTCGAGAACCACGGTCGGCTCAAGGCCGTCCGCAAGGACATCGCGCGGATCTACACCCTGATGCGTGAGCGCGAGCTGGGCATCGAAACGGTGGAGAGCGCCTGATGAGCGAGAGCAACGTGACTGAAACGACTGAGGCGCGCGGATTCCGCAAGACCCGTGAGGGTCTCGTCGTCAGCGACAAGATGGACAAGACCGTCGTCGTCGCCGTCGAGGACCGCGTCAAGCACGCCCTGTACGGCAAGGTCATCCGCCGTACGAGCAAGCTGAAGGCCCACGACGAGCAGAACGCCGCGGGTATCGGCGACCGCGTCCTCCTCATGGAGACGCGTCCGCTGTCCGCGACGAAGCGCTGGCGCATCGTGGAGATCCTCGAGAAGGCGAAGTAATCAAACGGGGGGCTCGGTCCCCCCGTTGCCCCCCGCCGGGGGCCTGCCGCACCGTCAGGTGCCCGGCCCCCGGCGGAGGTTTTCTCCCTCAACAGGCCAAGTAATTCCTGCGGGGCTTACCCGCAGGACGGTTCCGCCAGGCTCGCGGGGCGACCCGAAAGGGATCCCCGCGGGAACCGGCAGACAATCAGGAGATAGACGTGATCCAGCAGGAGTCGCGACTGCGTGTCGCCGACAACACGGGGGCGAAGGAAATCCTTTGCATCCGTGTGCTCGGTGGCTCCGGTCGCCGCTACGCGGGCATCGGTGACGTCATCGTCGCCACCGTCAAGGACGCGATCCCCGGCGGCAACGTGAAGAAGGGTGACGTCGTCAAGGCCGTCATCGTTCGCACCGTCAAGGAGCGCCGCCGTCCGGACGGCTCGTACATCCGCTTCGACGAGAACGCCGCCGTCATTCTGAAGAACGACGGCGACCCTCGCGGCACCCGTATCTTCGGCCCCGTCGGCCGTGAGCTGCGCGAGAAGAAGTTCATGAAGATCATCTCGCTCGCGCCGGAGGTGCTGTAAGCATGAAGATCAAGAAGGGTGACACGGTTCAGGTCATCACCGGCAAGGACAAGGGCAAGCAGGGCAAGGTCATTGCCGCTTACCCGCGCGACGAGCGCGTCCTGGTCGAGGGTGTCAACCGGGTCAAGAAGCACACCAAGGCCGGCCCGACCGCCAGCGGTTCCCAGGCCGGCGGCATCGTCACGACCGAGGCCCCGATCCACGTGAGCAACGTTCAGCTCGTCGTGGAGAAGGACGGCAACAAGGTCGTCACGCGTGTCGGTTACCGCTTCGACGATGAGGGCAACAAGGTTCGCGTTGCCAAGCGGACGGGTGAGGACATCTGATGGCTACCACCACGACTCCGCGTCTCAAGACGAAGTACCGCGAGGAGATCGCGGGCAAGCTGCGTGAGGAGTTCTCCTACGAGAACGTCATGCAGGTTCCCGGCCTCGTCAAGATTGTGGTCAACATGGGTGTCGGCGACGCCGCCCGTGACTCGAAGCTCATGGACGGTGCCGTCCGTGACCTGACCACGATCACCGGTCAGAAGCCGGCCGTCACCAAGGCCCGCAAGTCCATCGCGCAGTTCAAGCTGCGTGAGGGTCAGCCGATCGGTGCCCACGTCACGCTCCGTGGCGACCGCATGTGGGAGTTCCTGGACCGCACCCTGTCGCTCGCGCTGCCGCGCATCCGTGACTTCCGTGGTCTGTCCCCCAAGCAGTTCGACGGCCGTGGCAACTACACCTTCGGTCTCACGGAGCAGGTCATGTTCCACGAGATCGACCAGGACAAGATCGACCGTACCCGGGGCATGGACATCACCGTGGTGACCACGGCGACCAACGACGCTGAGGGCCGTGCCCTTCTCCGTCACCTCGGCTTCCCCTTCAAGGAGGCGTAAGCGAGATGGCGAAGAAGGCTCTGATTGCCAAGGCTGCTCGTAAGCCCAAGTTCGGCGTACGTGGCTACACGCGCTGCCAGCGCTGCGGCCGTCCGCACTCCGTGTACCGCAAGTTCGGCCTGTGCCGCGTCTGCCTTCGTGAGATGGCTCACCGTGGCGAGCTGCCGGGCGTGACCAAGAGCTCCTGGTAGTCCCCCCAACAAGGGATTCCAGGGCTCTCGGTAAGTAAAGGGTTCGGTCAGGTGCCCTGCCCTCCATGGCTTAGGCTAGGAGGGTTGGGCGCCTGACGCCCGTACGACTTACTACGCCGTAGGTCCCCGCACCGCACCCGTCCCGCCACTGAGTGGGGAGAGGGATGGCGCATACAGGAAACCCCGGCGAGAGAGGCCGAAGGCCAATTCATGACCATGACTGATCCCATCGCAGACATGCTTACCCGTCTGCGTAACGCGAACTCGGCGTACCACGACGATGTCGCGATGCCGCACAGCAAGATCAAGTCGCACATCGCAGAGATCCTCCAGCAGGAGGGCTTCATCACCGGCTGGAAGGTCGAGGACGCCGAGGTCGGCAAGAAGCTCGTCCTCGAGCTGAAGTTCGGCCCGAACCGTGAGCGCTCCATCGCGGGCATCAAGCGGATTTCGAAGCCGGGTCTGCGTGTGTACGCGAAGTCCACCTCCCTGCCCAAGGTGCTCGGTGGCCTCGGCGTGGCGATCATCTCCACGTCGCACGGTCTCCTCACCGACAAGCAGGCCGGCAAGAAGGGCGTAGGCGGAGAAGTTCTCGCCTACGTCTGGTAACGGAAGGGAACGGAGGAAACAGCTATGTCGCGTATTGGCAAGCTCCCCATCACGGTTCCCGCCGGCGTGGACGTCACCATCGACGGCCGTACGGTCCAGGTGAAGGGCCCCAAGGGCACCCTCTCCCACACCGTCGCGGCGCCGATCGAGGTCGCCAAGGGTGAGGACGGCATTCTCAATGTCACCCGCCCGAACGACGAGCGTCAGAACAAGGCCCTGCACGGCCTGTCCCGCACGCTGGTGGCGAACATGATCACCGGCGTGACCACGGGTTACGTGAAGAAGCTCGAAATCAGCGGTGTCGGTTACCGCGTCCTGGCCAAGGGCTCCAACCTGGAGTTCTCGCTCGGCTACAGCCACTCGATCACCGTCGAGGCCCCCGAAGGCATCACCTTCAAGGTCGAGAACCCGACGCGGTTCTCGGTCGAGGGCATCGACAAGCAGAAGGTCGGAGAGGTTGCGGCCAACATCCGCAAGCTGCGCAAGCCCGACCCGTACAAGGCCAAGGGCGTCAAGTACGAAGGCGAAGTCATCCGCCGCAAGGTCGGAAAGGCGGGTAAGTAAGCCATGGCATACGGTGTCAAGATTGCTAAGGGCGACGCTTACAAGCGTGCTGCCATCAAGCGTCGTCACATCCGCATCCGGAAGCACATCTCCGGTACGGCTGAGCGTCCGCGCCTGGTCGTGACGCGCTCCAACCGCCACATCGTGGCCCAGGTCATCGACGACGTTAAGGGTCACACCCTCGCGTCGGCGTCGACCCTGGACACCACGGTCCGTGGTGGCGAGGGCGACAAGTCCGCGCAGGCCAAGTCGGTCGGCGCCCTGGTCGCCGAGCGCGCCAAGGCCGCCGGTGTCGAGGCTGTCGTATTCGACCGTGGTGGTAACCAGTACGCCGGGCGCATTGCCGCTCTGGCGGACGCCGCCCGCGAAGCCGGACTCAAGTTCTGAGTCGGTTCCGTAGCTAGCGGAAACAGAGAGAGGTAATTCCAATGGCTGGACCCCAGCGCCGCGGAAGCGGTGCCGGTGGCGGCGAGCGGCGGGACCGGAAGGGCCGTGACGGCGGCGCTGCTGCCGAGAAGACCGCGTACGTTGAGCGCGTTGTCGCGATCAACCGCGTCGCCAAGGTTGTGAAGGGTGGTCGTCGCTTCAGCTTCACCGCGCTGGTCGTGGTGGGCGATGGTGACGGCACCGTCGGTGTTGGTTACGGCAAGGCCAAGGAGGTGCCGGCCGCCATCGCCAAGGGTGTTGAGGAGGCCAAGAAGCACTTCTTCAAGGTCCCCCGTATCCAGGGCACCATCCCGCACCCGATCACGGGCGAGAAGGCCGCGGGCGTCGTCCTGCTCAAGCCTGCTTCCCCCGGTACCGGCGTTATCGCCGGTGGCCCGGTGCGTGCGGTGCTCGAGTGCGCCGGCGTTCACGACATCCTGTCGAAGTCGCTCGGCTCGTCCAACGCGATCAACATCGTGCACGCGACCGTGGCGGCCCTCAAGGGCCTGCAGCGTCCCGAGGAGATCGCGGCCCGCCGTGGTCTGCCCCTCGAGGACGTCGCCCCCGCGGCTCTGCTTCGTGCGCGTGCGGGAGCGGGTGCGTAATCATGGCTCAGCTCAGGATCACGCAGACGAAGTCGTACATCGGCAGCAAGCAGAACCACCGCGACACCCTGCGTTCGCTCGGGCTCAAGCGCCTGAACGACGTGGTCGTCAAGGAGGACCGCCCCGAGTTCCGCGGAATGGTGCACACCGTCCGCCACCTCGTGACGGTTGAGGAGGTCGACTGATCATGGCGGAGAACAACCCGCTCAAGATCCACAACCTCCGTCCCGCCCCGGGCGCCAAGACCGCCAAGACCCGTGTGGGTCGTGGTGAGGCGTCGAAGGGTAAGACGGCCGGTCGTGGTACCAAGGGCACGAAGGCCCGCTACCAGGTTCCGGAGCGCTTCGAGGGCGGGCAGATGCCCCTCCACATGCGCCTCCCGAAGCTGAAGGGCTTCAAGAACCCGTTCAAGACCGAGTTCCAGGTCGTGAACCTCGACAAGCTGGCCGCGCTGTACCCGGAGGGTGGCGAGGTCACCGTCGAGGGTCTCGTCGCCAAGGGTGCCGTTCGCAAGAACAGCCTCGTCAAGGTCCTCGGCCAGGGCGAGATCTCCGTCGCGCTGCAGGTTTCGGTTGACGCCGTTTCCGGCTCCGCCAAGGAGAAGATCACCGCCGCCGGCGGTACCGTCACCGAGCTCGTCTGACCTTTTCAGGCGTCTCGATGACATGAGCGATCCCGACCGGGGGTGCCCCTATAAAAGGGGTATCCCCGGTTGGTCGTTCCTAGGGGGGCAGTCTCGCCGGTAAGGTGACTTGCACTGCCGACTTTCGTCCAGCGTTCCATCGGGCGGCAGTCGACCGATACCTACCTATTCGTCGAACCTCAAGACCGTCACCTCTGACGCAGTTGCGCGGGGGTCGCAGGAGGCACCGTGCTCACCGCGTTCGCCCGGGCGTTCAAGACGCCCGACCTGCGCAAGAAGCTGCTCTTCACGCTCGCCATCATCGTGGTCTACCGGGTCGGTACCCACGTACCGATCCCGGGTGTCGACTACAAGAACGTCCAGACCTGCATCGACGTGGCCAAGGGCAACCAGGGTCTGTTCGGGCTGGTCAACATGTTCAGTGGTGGCGCACTGCTGCAGATCACGATCTTCGCGCTCGGCATCATGCCGTACATCACGGCGAGCATCATTCTGCAGCTGCTGACGGTGGTGATTCCGCGCCTCGAAGCCCTCAAGAAGGAGGGTTCGGCCGGCACCGCGAAGATCACGCAGTACACCCGATACCTGACGGTGGCGCTGGCGATCCTGCAGGGCACCGGCCTTGTCGCGACCGCCCGCAGCGGCGCCCTGTTCAGTGGCTGCCAGGTGGCCAACCAGATCGTTCCTGACCAGTCGATCTTCCAGACCATCGTGATGGTCGTCACCATGACCGCCGGTACGGGCGTCGTCATGTGGCTGGGCGAGCTCATCACCGACCGCGGCATCGGCAACGGCATGTCGATCCTCATGTTCATCTCGATCGCCGCGACCTTCCCGTCCGCTCTGTGGGCGATCAAGACGCAGGGCACGCTGGCCGGCGGCTGGATCGAGTTCGGCACGGTCATCCTCGTGGGCCTCGTCATGGTCGGCCTGGTGGTCTTCGTCGAGCAGGCCCAGCGCCGCGTTCCGGTCCAGTACGCGAAGCGCATGATCGGCCGCCGGTCCTACGGCGGTACGTCCACCTACATCCCGTTGAAGGTGAATCAGGCGGGTGTGATTCCCGTCATCTTCGCGTCGTCGCTGCTCTACATCCCGGCGCTGATCGCCCAGTTCTCCAAGGACACTTCCGGCTGGAAAACCTGGGTTGAGCAGAATCTGACCAAGGGCAACCACCCGATTTACATCACCATGTACTTTTTGCTGATCGTGTTCTTCGCGTTCTTCTACGTGGCGATCTCCTTCAACCCCGAAGAAGTCGCCGACAACATGAAGAAGTATGGTGGCTTCATCCCGGGCATCCGGGCTGGCCGACCGACCGCTGAGTACCTGAGTTACGTGCTCAACAGGATCACCTGGCCGGGTTCGCTGTATCTGGGTCTGATCGCTCTCGTACCGACGGTGGCGTTGGTCGGCTTCGGGGCAAGCCAGAACTTCCCGTTCGGTGGTACCAGCATCCTGATCATCGTGGGTGTCGGTCTCGAGACGGTGAAGCAGATCGAGAGCCAGCTTCAGCAGCGCAATTACGAAGGGTTCCTCCGCTGATGCGAATCGTCCTCGTCGGGCCGCCCGGTGCCGGGAAGGGAACGCAGGCCGCGTTCCTCGCCAAGAACCTGGGGATTCCGCACATCTCCACGGGCGACCTGTTCCGCGCCAACATCAGCCAGGGCACGGAGCTGGGCAAGCAGGCCAAGGCGTACATGGACGCCGGCAACCTGGTGCCCGACGAGGTCACCATCGGGATGGCCAAGGACCGCATGGAGCAGCCGGACGCCGCGAACGGCTTCCTGCTGGACGGCTTCCCTCGTAACGTCTCGCAGGCCGAGGCGCTCGACGAGATGCTCAAGACCGAGGGCATGAAGCTGGACGCGGTGCTGGACCTGGAGGTCCCCGAGGACGAGGTGGTCAAGCGCATCGCGGGCCGCCGCATCTGCCGCAACGACTCGTCGCACGTCTTCCACGTGACGTACAAGCAGCCGAAGACCGAAGGCGTCTGCGACGTCTGCGGCGGCGAGCTGTACCAGCGTGACGACGACTCCGAGGACACGGTGCGCAAGCGCCTGGAGGTCTACCACAGCCAGACCGAGCCGATCATCGACTACTACAAGTCCCAGGGCTTGGTGGTCACGATCTCGGCCCTCGGCAAGGTGGAAGAGGTCACGGGGCGCGCCATGGGGGCGCTGCCGCGGCCCTGAGCAGGGTTGCGAGTACGACGACAAGGCTGTTCCGGCTGGTCCGGAGCAGCCTTTGTCATGAACGGCGGGTAAATTTGATGTGGACATGCCGCCTGCGGGTGAACTAGCGTTCGGATCACTGCAATCACACCGGCAACACCGGTGTTGTGCAACCTCATTGGGGAAAGAGGGATCATGATCAAGTCAAAGCTCGCTCGAGCCGCCGCAGTCGTCGGCGCGTCCGCTGCCCTGGTCGTCGGGGTGAGCGCTTCGGCGCAGGCCGACAGCGACAAGCAGATCAACCTTCCGTCGGGCCGTGGATACATGCACTTCCACGACGACGGCGATGTGTTCTCGGTCTGTGACACCAAGGCCGACGGCTACGGCGTGACCGGTGCTCTGTGGGTCCGGAACTCCGCCGGCATCACGTCGCGACTGTGGACCCTTGACGACGGCGGCGACTCCGGCTGCGACAAGAAGGGCGAGAACATCGGCCAGCTCTCCGTCTACAAGATGGAGGTCTGGTGGCACGGTGGTGGCGCTGCTGTCTGGTCGCCGGACTGGTTCAACGAGTAAACCGCGGACGAGTTCGTTCTCGCCCCATGATGCGTGACCTGCTCGTGGGCTGAGATCAACTGCTGAGGGGCTGCTCCGGTGTTGCGGGAGCAGCCCCTTCGTCGTCCGTGGCGCAGGGGTCGTTGTCCGTGGCACAGGGGCCCCGTGCGCGGTGAACTCCTTCGTTGTCTTTCACACCGACCGGCCAGATTCCTGTCCCAGTCGTCTCTCCCGTGGAGGTACGAGCATGGCTCCCGACCCGCATGCCCGCGCGGCGCTCAAAACGTCCTCTCCAGAGGCGCGACCGGCCGCGGACTCCGCCGAACGGCCACAACCGCCGCTGCGCCGTCGCAAGGCTCGACGCCTCGTGGTGGCCGCCGTCGTCGCGGCGGTCGCCGCCGCGGGGATCGCGGTGTCGCTCGCCCTGCGCGGCGGTGAAGCGCGGGGGCGGCCCGCGAGCGCGCCCGATGTCACGGGCGTGGCGGCGCACCCGGATCAGTCGCCGCCTCGAGAGCTGATCGCGGCGGGGAGGGCCGCCGTCTCGGCGTACTACACGATGAAACTCGTGAAGCAGCCGAACGGGAACGCGATCGGCACCTACGAGTGGCGGTTGCTCAACACGACCACCGAGCGGTACGAGAAGACCGACTGGGCCTGGCTGGACGTCGCCCCCGGGACGCGGACCGCGGCGGTGCTCGAGCGTGATCTGCCCGTCGACCGGATAGGGCTGCTGAACCTGGCCACGGGCAAGGTGCAGCGCTGGATCAAGGTCGACAGGAGCGTCGGCGGTGTGCAGTTCTCGCCGGACGGCAAACGCCTGCTGGCGACGGCATACGGCCTCGACCCGGACGGTCTGTTCAAGGACGCGTCCTACCGGTGGAACGACAAGACCGTGCCGGGGCCGAAGCAGAGCCGCACCGGCTTCTACGTGATCGATGTCGCCTCCGGCAAGGCGGACTTCGCCGAGCTGCCGACCAAGAAGAGCGAGCAGGGGATCCCCGCCGGTGGGCGTCAGGACGTCCAGTGGAGCCGTGACGGGAAGCTGGTGTGGGGACCCGGCGACGACAAGGCGGGCGTGAGCTACTACGACGTGACCGGCAAGACGATGCCTGCCCCGGATCAGGAGGCGCGTCAGTCCAACCCGGGAGCGGTCTGGTCCCCCGACGGGAACCTGGTGACCGGCGCCTTCGTCGGGGAGGGCGACAAGATCGTCTCCGAGGTACGGAATGCGAAGACCGGCAAGCGGGCCGCGGTAGTCCCCGGCCAGCAGCTGCTCGCGTGGGCCGACAACAGTCACCTCATCGCCTGGCGGTGCGATCCCGAGCGCTGTGACCCCGGTACGGGGGAGTTCCGCAACCAGCTGCTCCTGGTCGGCCTGGACGGCAAGGTCACTCCGCTTTCCGGCTTCCGGACGGCGAAGGTGCAGGACGAGAGCCGCTGGTTCCCGGTATTCACCCGGCGTTGACCGGGGTGCGGTCGTGACCGGCGGGACCACGTGTTGCCACACCGCCGGGGGCCGTACTGTTGTGGTGTACAAAACCGGACCGGCACCCGTAAGAAGGCAGAGCTGATGGTGCAGATCAAGACCCCCGAGCAGATCGCCAAGATGCGTGAGGCGGGGCTGGTCGTCGCCGCCATCCACGCGGCGACGCGTGAGGCAGCGGTGCCCGGGGCCACGACCATGGATCTGGACCAGGCCGCGCGCAAGGTGCTCGCTGAGCACGACGCGAAGCCGAACTTCCTCGGCTACGGCGGCTTCCCCGCGACGATCTGCACCTCGGTGAACGAGGTCGTGGTCCACGGCATCCCGTCCGATGAGGTCGTCCTCAAGGACGGCGACGTCATCTCCATCGACGCCGGCGCGATCATCGACGGCTGGCATGGCGACGCCGCGTTCACCGCGTTCGTGGGTTCAGGTCACGCCCCGGAGCTGCTGGAGCTCTCCCGGGTGACCGAGGAGTCGATGTGGGCGGGCATCGCCGCGATGAAGCAGGGGAACCGGCTCATCGACGTCTCGCGTGCGATCGAGACGTACATCCGCCGCCAGCCGAAGCCCGGCGGCGGCAAGTACGGAATCATCGAGGACTACGGCGGTCACGGCATCGGCACCGAGATGCACATGGACCCGCACCTGCTGAACTACGTCGAGAAGCGGCGCGGCAAGGGTCCGAAGCTGGTCCCCGGCTTCTGCCTGGCCATCGAGCCGATGGTGTCCCTGGGCACGCCGCGGACCGAGGTGCTGGAGGACGACTGGACCGTCATCACGACGGACGGCACGTGGTCCTCGCACTGGGAGCACTCGGTGGCGTTGACGGAGG